>NZ_CP144373.1:500000-1217770 GCF_040450955.1 Thermodesulfovibrio sp. 3907-1M | reverse complement strand
TGTCACTCTCAATGCTACATCGGGAGCTTCAGGTTCTGTTCAGTTTACTCCCACATATTGGTCAGGTGGAGCATGGGCGGCAACAGTGGCAAATGATACTGCCTATCCAGTCCAGCTTTCAGGTGGTTCATATACAGGTTCTGTAAACATGCAGGGTGCTGCTGCAGGAACTTACGGAAGTGGTAGTTTTTCAGGAACAGCATCTGGGATTGTAAGGTAAGGAGATTCCTCGCCTGCCTCTGGCAGGCGAGGAATGACAAAAATGTCGGAATGACACTTACTCTGTCATTGCGAGCCGAGGGCGTGGCAATCCCCTACGCTACCCGAATCTGTCATCCAGAACTTCTCTTTTTGTCATTCCGAGGGGTTCAATGCCCCGAGGAATCTCTGACTCCTTCCAATGCTGAAAGAAACTGAGGAGATTCCTCGCCTGCTTACGCAGGCTCGGAATGACAAATTGAAAGGTCGGAATGACAAAGGAAAAAGGCTTGGAATGACATTTGCAATCGGCAAATTCAGTTAATTGTTATTATTAAAATTTTTATGCCATAATTTTTCATGCCTGTTACAGAGATAGAAGTTTATGAAGCTCTTAAACAGCAGGTTGGAGAAAACTCTGTAAAAACTCTTCTTGAGTTTATTGATATTCTCGCCATTAAGCAAGACATTGCAAATTTAGAAGTAAAGATAGAACAAGTTCGGGCAGAGCTTATAAGATGGATGTTTATTTTCTGGGCTGATCAGATTGGTGCTCTTGTGTCAATACTTGCTTTATTTTTTAAGTAGTTTTCTTTATCTCATTCCAAAGGCTATCCATTTCCTGAAGACTCAAATCTTTGAGAGTTTTACCCTTTTGTCCAGCAAGTTTTTCAAGTTTTTTAAATCTTTTTTCAAATTTCCTGTTTGTTTTTCTCAAAGCAGTCTCTGGATCAATTTTGAGAAAACGAGAAAGATTCACAATACTGAAGAGTAAGTCTCCGATCTCTTCTTCTATTCTATCTTTCTCTCCAGTCTTAATCGCTTCTTCAACCTCTCTAAGCTCTTCTTTTATTTTTTCAATAACTCCTTGAGGAGTTTCCCAGTCAAATCCCACTTTTGAGACTCTTGACTGAATTTTATAAGCTTTGAGCAAAGCCGGCAATGCCAGTGGAATTCCTTCAAGAATTGAACTACCAAACTTACCTTCTTCCTTTTTCCTTTCATCCCATTGATTTAAAACTTCTTCAGGTGTCTTAAAATCAGCTTCTCCAAATACATGAGGATGCCTTCCGATCATTTTCTGAATGATTGTCTGTATCACATCATCAATATCAAAATTTCCTTCTTCCTTTGCTATCTGACTGTGAAAAACAATCTGAAGAAGCAAATCTCCAAGTTCTTCTTTAATTGCTTCTGGCTTTTTATTTTCTATGGCTTCAATAAGTTCATAAGCCTCTTCAAGAAGGTATCTTTTAAGAGTATCGTGGGTTTGAACTCTATCCCAGGGACATCCTTTTTCAGAGCGAAGGGTTTCCATTATTTTGACAAGGTCATCAAATTTTTTGCTCAACTGTCTCCTCCAGAATCCATTTAAAGTTTACCCATATTGCCTCTCCCTTTGGAAGACTGAATACATTTCTGCCTTTTTCACTGAGCTTGAGGAAATCTTTATCAAAGAAAACATAGTAGATGCTGTCAAAGTGTTTTAGAAGCTCTTCTTCCTCAGAATCTTCAAACTCTCTGAATGCCATGTTTATAATCAAAAGCTTCTTTTCAGGATTTATGTTAAGCTCTTTAATCAATTCATTTATTCTTAAAGCAGCCTGAATACCGGTTTTAGTAAAGGTGCTTACTATGAATAAAAGGTCAACTTTGTTAAGAATGCCTCTGCTTATGTGTTCCATGCCAGCCTCGTTATCAACAACGATATATCTGTAATGCTCTGCAATCTCCTGTAAAATTCTTTTTAAAACATTGTTTACAGCACAGTAACATCCACTTCCTTCAGGTCTTCCCATCACAATAAGGTCAAATCCTTCAGCTTCTTCAACAACTCTGTTTATTTGAATCTCAAGCCATTCATCAAGACTCATTCCCTCAGGCTTTTCTTTCAAAGCATTATCCCTTACTGATGCAACTGTCTCCTTAATCTCCACTCCTAAAAGCTCTGGGAGACAGTAGTTAGGATCCGCATCAACGACTAAAACAGGTCCAAGTTTCCTCTCAGAAAGATACTTTACTGTGAAGGCAGCAAGAGTGCTTTTCCCTGTCCCTCCTTTTCCAGCAAAGACTATAAAATAACTCATAGCTCTCTCACAATTTTTAATAACTCACTGAATTTATCAATTATAAAATCAGCCTCTTTTAAAACTTCTCTTTCCCTGTATCCGTATGTAACCGCAACTGTTTTCACTTCTGCCTGTTTGCCTGCTATAATGTCAAGCTCGCTGTCTCCAACAACTAATGTTTTATCCGGCGTAGTATAAAATCTTTTAACTGTTTCAATAATCGGAACAGCTGAAGGTTTTCTTTCTGAGAAAAGATCACTTCCAGCTACAAAGTCAAAGTATTTTAAAAGACCGAGATTTTCAAGAGTTTTAAAGCTCAACTCAGTAAGTTTATTGGAAATTACCACTTTTTTAATGTTCTTTAATTCTTCAAGCGTTTCTTTTACTTCAGGGTAAGCTCTTGAGAAATCTGTTATGTGTTCCCTGTAATAGTTTACAAAGCAGTCAATAAGTTTTTGAGATGGAAAATTAACACCTCTTGCCTGCAAAGCTTTTTCTATGAGACGATTAACACCTTCTCCAACCATTTTTTTCACTTCATCCTTTGAGAAACCCGAAATTCCTGATTTTTCAAGACAGTAATTCAATGCCTGCGTTATGTCCTCACAGGAATCAACCAGTGTGCCATCCAGGTCAAAAATAATAAGCTCAATCATAGCAGTTTTTTAGTATAACATGACTTCACTTCTTTATAAAATCGTGCTATAATTTAAACATGGCTCGGATAGATGCCTTTTTTAAACTAATGCTTGAAAATAAAGCAAGTGACCTTCATCTTGTTGCTGGAAGTCAGCCTGTTTTAAGAATTCATGGGGAGCTTGTAAGGGTTCAGTATAAGGTTCTTGACAATCAGGAACTGAGGGCACTTCTCTATGAAATCACTCCGGAGGAAAAAATCAAAATATTTGAAGAAACCGGTGATCTTGATTTTGCTCATGAAATTCCTGGTGTCGCCCGTTTTCGTGTTAACTATTTTATGCATAAGGAAGGAATTGGTGCAGCATTCAGACACATTCCCAATGAAATAAAAACAATTGATCAGCTCGGACTGCCTCAGGTGCTGAAGCGTTTTGCAATGCTTAAAAAGGGAATTGTTCTCGTTACAGGACCTACTGGTTCTGGAAAATCAACAACTCTTGCCGCAATTATTGATTATGCAAATACCCACAGAAAAGAAAGAATAATCACCATTGAAGACCCAATTGAGTTTGTTCACCCCAATAAAGGATGTGTTATATCTTACAGAGAAGTTGGAACTCACACAGAGTCCTTTGCAAAAGCCTTGAGAGCAGCTTTAAGAGAGGACCCTGACATAATTCTCGTTGGTGAAATGCGTGACATTGAGACAATTCAGCTTGCTCTGGAGGCAGCTGCAACAGGGCATCTTGTTTTCAGCACCCTTCATACATCATCCGCAATTAAAACAGTTGATAGAATTATTGATGTCTTTCCTCCTGAACAGCAGGCACAGGTGAGAACCTCACTGAGTGAGTCTTTACAAGCAGTTATTGCTCAGACACTTTTAAGAAGAGCAGATGGTAAAGGAAGGGTTGCAGCCTGCGAGATTCTGATTAACACCTATGCTGTTGCAAACCTTATAAGAGAAGGAAAAACTCATCAGATACTTTCAATAATGCAGACAAGTAAAAAAATCGGCATGCAGACAATGGATGACACACTTTTACAACTTCTTCAGGAGGGGAAAATCACTCCAGAGGATGCTTATGAAAGGGCAACAGATAAGCAAAAATTCGCTAAATTTCTTAAAGAAGTTCCTCAAGAAGGCATTGGATGAGAAAACAGGAACTTGACTACATACTTGACAAAATCTGTGAAACCTATCCTGAGCTGTCAGATATTGTCTTTACAGTGGGAAGACCCTTTCAGGTGCTTATGTGGGGCGAGTTAAAATCAGTTTATCTGCAAAATATACCTATTCAGTTATTAACTCCATTTCATACAGAAAGAATAGCTTTAGCATTAATGAATAATCAAAAAAGGCTTATTGAAAATCTTATAAAAGAAGGATATTGCGATACAAGTTATGTTATACAAAAAGCAAGATTCAGGGTAAATATTTTTTCTCAAAGAGGAAACTATTCAGCGGTTTTAAGAAAGCTTCCAATGAAGATACCAACAGTTGAGGAACTCAGGCTCCCTCCGATTATTCAAGAAATAGCCAATGAAAGAATGGGGCTTGTTCTGGTTACAGGAGCAACAGGTTCTGGTAAATCTTCTACCCTTGCAGCAATTTTAAATATTATTAATGAAACAAGGTCATGTCACATTATAACTCTTGAAGATCCTGTTGAATTCATTCATCAGCATAAAAAATCTACATTTAACCAGAGAGAATTTGGCATAGATTTTCACAACTTTGCAGATGGACTCAGAGCTGCATTGAGGCAGGCTCCTCACGTAATACTTGTGGGAGAAATAAGAGACAGGGAAACTCTTGAAATTGCAATGCAGGCAGCAGAAACAGGTCATCTTGTTCTCGGCACACTTCATACAACTGATGCAGGACAAACAATTGGAAGAATGATTGGAATGTTTCCACCACAGGATGAAAATTACATAAGACTCAGAGTTTCTGACACCCTTAAGTGGGTTGTTAGCCAGAGACTTTTACCGAAAATTGGCGGAGGAAGAATAGTAGCCACAGAAGTTATGAGGAAAAATCTCAGAATAAGAGACTTGATTATAAATGGAGAGACTGCTGAGAAAACCTTTTATGATGTTATTGCCACAAGTGGAGCAGTTGGTATGCACACTTTTGATCAGTCCATACTTGAACTTTATAAGCAGGGATTAATTACAGAGGAAACTGCAGTAGCCTTTGCATCAAGGCGCTCCTATGTAACTATGGAGATTGACAAAATGAAGGCAGCAAAGGGAGAAAAAACAACAGATATAGAGGGACTTAGGCTTGATATTGATTATGGTAAAAAAATAAAAGGATGAAGCATGCCAAAAGCTATTATATGTGAAACAAATGAGGAGGTTCAGAAATTTTTAGTTGATTATTTAAAATCAGCAGGATTTGAATGTTTTATTTTTTCCAATTCTAAAGAAGTTTTAAATGCAATTGAAGATGCATCTTTAGTGGTAACAGCAGAACAATTTAATGAGATAATTGAAATCATATCTTCCTTGCCAATGTATCAGAGAAGAGATATCATTGTTATTTTGTTGTCTACATCAATTCCAACAATGGACAGACTTTCTGCCTTTGCAAAGGGTGTTGATTTTATTGTGAATGTTAAAGATATAAATAATTTTCCAGCAATTTTTAAAAGAGCATATGTGGAACACCAGAAAACATACAAACTTTTTAAAGAGACTCTTTCAAAGTTGTTTTACTAAGCTTTTGCTATTAATCTTTTTATTCCTGCTGGGTTGTGCGAGTCTGCCAAAACCATTACAGGAGGCTTCGGCATTAAGAGATGTGTCATTTAAAGCTGTTAAAGAAAATCCTGATAAATACATTAATCTTTCTTTGTTATGGGGTGGACGAATTACAAACTGCACAAATACTCAGGATGGCACAGTTTTTGAAGTTCTTTATTTGCCTCTTGACAGAGAAGGTTATCCAGAGGAGCGGGATGATTCAGAAGGAAGATTTATCGTAATTTCAAAAAATTTTCTTGATTGTGCAGTTTATTCAAAAGGAAGGCTTCTAACAGTTGTTGGAAAATTTAAAGGATTAAAAGAAGGAAAAATTGATACAATGCCTTATAGTTTCCCTCTTATTGAATCTCAGGCAACATATCTATGGAAGAAAAGACACAGGGAATACTACTGGCATCCTTCTTTATGGTTCTGGTATGGATATCCTCCATGGTATTTTGAATATGGACCTGGATGGTGGTAAACTTACAAAATAATGGGAAAAATTCAAATACTTCCTGAAAGCATTGTAGGGAAGATCGCAGCAGGAGAAGTTGTTGAAAGACCTGCCAGTGTTGTAAAAGAACTTATTGAAAACTCAATAGATGCGGGCGCAAACTCAATCTCTGTATACATAAAAAAATCAGGAATTGCTGAAATAAAGGTAATTGATGATGGAGAAGGCATTGCTTCTGAGGACGTTTTGACTGCCTTTCAAAGACATGCCACAAGCAAGATAAAAGACGACAGAGATCTTATCAGAATCTCCTCACTTGGTTTCAGAGGTGAAGCTCTTTATTCTATTGCACAGGTAAGCAAAATAAAAATAATTACTCAGCACATAACAGAAAATACAGGCACAGAAACTTATTTTGTTGCTGGTAGTTTAAAATGGCAAAAACCAGCAGTTACCAGAGGAACAACAATAGAGGTTTCAGAGCTCTTTTTTAATACTCCTGTAAGAAGAAAGTTTCTCAAATCTCCATATACTGAAAAAGCACATATCATTGAAACTTTTCAGAACTATTGTCTTGCCTATCCTGAGATTTCTTTTTCCCTGTTTATTGACGATGAAGAGATATTAAACATTCCTGAGACAGACA
The DNA here is from genome assembly GCF_040450955.1 of Thermodesulfovibrio sp. 3907-1M. Taxonomy (NCBI): domain Bacteria; kingdom Pseudomonadati; phylum Nitrospirota; class Thermodesulfovibrionia; order Thermodesulfovibrionales; family Thermodesulfovibrionaceae; genus Thermodesulfovibrio; species Thermodesulfovibrio autotrophicus. The sequence goes on along the minus strand of NZ_CP144373.1, from coordinate 1,211,010 downwards.
GCATTTATAAAAGGATATGGCAGGTTTTTGGTGTGGAACTGGCTGAAAACCTTAAGATTAAAACAATTTCAAAGGATGATTACAGAGTAGAGCTTTTTTTAGGTGATGGACTTAAAGGAAAATCTAAAGTTTTTTTAAACCGAAGACCTGTGAAAGAGCAATCCATTGTAGGTAACATATGTAAAGCTTTTCAGCTTATGCAGCCACAGTTTATTGTTTTTATCACTGTTCCTCCAGAAGAAGCAGATTTCAATGTTCATCCAGCTAAAACTCAGGTTAGATTCTGTAATCCACAGAAAATTCACCAGCTTATTTTTAGAATGGCAGAAGCAGAGCCGAGCTCCTTATCGTCTGCAGCCAGAGAAAACATGGTTGCAGAAAAGCCATCTCAGTGGGAGTTTAACAGTGTATCTGCAGAGCAAATTGCTATATTTCATGCAGAGCCGGTTTTTAGTAGAGAGTTTTTTGTTCTTGGTGATTCCATTGTGGTTGTCAAGGAGCCTCACGGCGTGGTATTTCTTGACTATCATGCTGCCCATGAGAGAGTAAATTTTGAAAAAATTTTAAATAAGAATCCTGTGGTTGTAAAGCTTGTCTTTCCTGTAATTGTAAATCTAAGTTCCGATAATTATATTGTAATAAAAGAGAATCTGCCGATTCTTCACGAGCTTGGCATTGAAGCTGAGGATTTCGGTAAAAACTCAATAATAATAAGAGCATTGCCTGAATTTATCCAAAATGGTGATGTGGCAGGAATAGTTGAAAGCATTGCTCAGACTCTTAAAGAGGAAATTAGCAAACCAGATTTAATTGAGATAAAAAGAAAGATCGCAGCTCAGGTTGCCTGTCACACCTCTCTCAGGGCAAATGATAAAATTAATTATGTTGAGATAAAGATCTTATTACAGGAGCTTGAAAAAACCACTGATCCTGAACACTGTCCTCACGGAAGACCGGTAAAAAAGTATTTTTCAATTGATGAAATTAAGAAGTGGTTTTTAAGGTAGTGTTGTCAGAAAGAGACTCTAAAATGTCAAAAATTTGGCATAATCTGGTTTGCTACTGCCATGATTTTGCCTGGAGATTCCCTTTAGAGACGACAAAATAGAATATCATTCTCCGTATCTGGCATAAATTATGCTAAATGTTTTAAATTTAGAAAAGAACCTTAGGAGGTTAAGCTATGCCAAAAGAAACAAAACTACAGAATGATGAAGCTGAGTCAAAGGAACAACCAGAAAAACCGAAGAAAAAAAGCAAACTTCCATTAATTATTATTGCTGCTTTAGTCCTTATAGCTGGCGCAGCAGCAGCTTATTTTTTCATTCTCGGTAAAGGCGATCAGCATACTAAAAGCGCCACTTCAAAGGAATCTCAGGGTGTAAACTTTGCCCTTGAACCTTTTGTGGTAAATTTAATGGATCAGGGTGGAACAAAGTATCTTAAAGTTACTGTTCAGCTTGAGCTTTCCCAGGCAAAACTTGCTGAAGAGGCAAAAAGTAAAACGCCTCAGATAAGAGATGCTATTATAACGCTTTTAACAAATAAAACCTCCGATGAGCTTATTACTCCAGAGGGAAAACTACTTCTTAAGGACGAGATAAAGCAGAGAGTGAACCAGATTCTCGGTGAAAATACTGTTACAAATGTTTATCTTACAGATTTTGTAATGCAGTAGCCATGCCAGACGACGAAATTTTATCTCAAGAAGAAATTGATGCTTTACTTAAAGGTATTTCAGGAGGAGAAGTTGAAACTGAGACAGCAGAAGCTCCTTCTGGAATAAGACCCTATGATTTTACATCTCAAGAGAAGATTGTTCGTGGTAGAATGCCTTCTCTTGATATCATCAATGAACGACTGGCAAGGAATTTTAGAATAGCACTTTCCTCAGATATAAGAAAAATTGTGGAGATTGTCAATGTAAATGTTAACATAACAAAATTCTATGACTTTTTACGTTCTGTTCCTTTCCCTTCAAGTTTAAATATCATAAAACTTGAGCCTTTAAGAGGCTTCAGTCTTGTTGTTTTTGATGCGCCAATGATTTTCTCTCTTATAGAGTTTTATTTTGGAGGCTCTGGTAAGGGATATTATAAACCTGAAGGAAGAGAGTTTACTCCAATTGAGCAGAGGATTATTCATAAAGTTGTAATGATGTTTCTTGAATCTATGGAAGAAGCATGGAAACCTGTATTCCCTGTAAAACCTCAATACATCCGCAGTGAGATGAATCCGCAGTTCGTTACGATTGTTACACCTGTAGATGTGGTTATAGAAACAGAATTCACACTTGAGATTGAGACAAGAGAGTGTAAAGTCATGGTATGTATCCCCTATTCTTCTGTAGAACCCATAAAGGAAAAACTTTACAGTGCATTTCTTGCTGACAGGGATGAAATAGACATGAAATGGATAGGAAGACTTAAGGCACAACTGAAACAGTCTCCTGTCAAGGTAGAAGCAGTTTTAGGCAGGGTAACAATAGATTTTAAAACTTTATTGGATCTTAAAGTAGGTGACATTATAACTCTTCATAGAAGAATAGATGAGGATATGGATGTGCTTGTAGAAGGTGTGCCAAAGTTTAAGGGAAAGCTTGGCACTTATAAGGGAAACTATGCAATAAAAATATTAGGGGAGGCATAGAATGGAAGAGAAAGAAGTTAAACAACAGGACATACAGGAAAACCTGGAAGAAGAGCTTGATATGACAAAGGCTCTTGAGATGGAGAAAGCAATGAAGCAGCAGACGGTGCAAACTCCACAGATAGATGAATTTACTCCAACTGCAGAAAAACCAAAGATAAGAGACATAGAATTCATTCTTGACATTCCGCTTGAATTAACAGTCATTATTGGTTCAACAAGAATTCTTGTCCAGGAACTTCTTCAGTTAACCCAGGGGTCTGTGGTAGCACTTGACAAACTTGCAGGAGAGCCAATGGAGGTCTATGTTAATGGAAAGCTTATTGGAAGAGGAGAAGTGGTTGTAGTTAATGAAAAGTTTGGAATTAGAATTACTGATATCATAAGTCCGCAGGAAAGAGTAAAACAGCTTGGGTGAGGTGTGTGGTGGAGTATTTTAAACTCATAGCATCCTTAATTTTCATTATTGCAGCCCTTTACATTGTTCTTAGATTGATGAAAAACAAGATAAATCCAGGCAAAGGATTTATTCAAATTGTTTACTATCAACCAATAGGTTATAAAAAGGGTATAGGAGTTGTAAAAGCCTTTGATGAATATCTCTTGGTGGGAATATCAGACAACGGAATCAATCTATTAAGTAAACTGGATACTTCAAAGATTAAGGCAATTTTTGAGACACAACAAGAGGAAAGAAAATCTGTATGGCAAAAAATATTCAAAGGTGGATTGTTCTGTTTTGGTTTTATCATGATTCCTGCCCTTTGCTTTGCAGCTCCTCAGGTAAATGCAGGAGGTGGACTTTTTGGATTTTCCTCTGCAGTTGATATCCTTGTATTTATCACACTGCTTAGCTTTTTACCTGCAATTTTGATTATGATGACTTCTTTCACAAGAATTGTGATAGTTTTATCCCTTCTAAGACAGGCTCTTGGAACTCCTGCTGTTCCACCAAATCAGGTGATAATAGGACTTGCATTGTTTCTTACCCTTTTTATTATGTCTCCAACCATTGATAGAGTTTACAATGAAGCTTATGTTCCTTTTTCAAAAAAAGAGATTACAATGCAAGAGGCAATAAACAGAGCCTCAGTTCCATTTAAAGAATTCATGTTAAAGCAGACAAGGGAAAAGGATCTTGCGTTGTTTCTTAAACTTTCAAAAACTGAGGTAAAACCTGCAACTCCTATGGATCTGCCAATGAAGATTGTTGTCCCTGCCTTTGCTCTTGGAGAGTTAAAAAGAGCTTTTGAGATAGGATTTTTAATTTTTTTGCCTTTTCTTGTTATTGACATTGTTGTGGCAAGTATTTTGCTGTCAATGGGTATGTTTATGGTGCCGCCAGTTATGATATCAATGCCTTTTAAGCTTTTGCTCTTTGTTTTAGTTGATGGCTGGCAGTTAATAATTGGTTCACTTGCAGGAGGATTTAAATGACAGTAGAATTTTTAAATTACATATCAAAGCAGACCTTTGAAACTATACTTCTGGTTGGAGGTCCTGTTCTTCTTGTAAGCCTTCTTGTGGGTCTTCTTATTGGATTATTTCAGGCAATAACTCAACTACAGGAGATGACTATAAGCTTTGTTCCAAAGGTTATTGCTGTGTTTTTAACACTTCTTCTTACAATTCCATGGATTGTCAATATAATGACTAAGTTTACGAGAGGAATTTTTGAAAATCTTCCATTGTATGTGAAATGAACTACTTAGAATTGCTTACAACGCAGATTTATAAATTTATTCCTGTTTTTATCAGAGTCTCTGTAATTCTGTTTTTTCTGCCATACATTGGAAGTAGAACAGTTCCTTTAATTTTTAGATTCTTTTTTGCCCTTTCAGTATCTTTTGCAATAATGCCTTTTATGCCTCAGAGGGAAGAGAATTTTTTAATCTCTCTCTTTAATGCTGTGCTTTTTGGATTAGCCATTGGTTTGATGGTAAGAGTTATAATTGCAGCAGTTGAGACAGCATCTCAATGGATGAGCATGCAGATAGGTTTTGCAGTAGCAAACATCTTTAATCCCCAGTTTGGTGAACTTATGGGACCGCTCAGTGTTTTTTATGAAATGTTTATGATAGCTCTATTTTTTTCTCTTGATCTGCATCTAAGTATGGTGGAAATTATTGTTAAAAGCTTTGAAGCACCAGCAAATTTTTCCTTTGCAAAAAATATAATAGAGTTTTCCTATCTTTTATTCCCTCTGGCACTGAAGCTTTCAGCACCTGTACTGCTTGTTCAGGTTTTGATGAATATGGGGCTCGGATTTTTATCAAGGATTATGCCTCAGGCAAATGTTTTTTTCGTTGGATTTCCACTTTTACTTGCCACAGGAATTGCGGTTGTCTGGCTCAGTATTCCTATTTTTACAATGGTTTTATCAAAGGCATTTATTAATCTTAAAGATGCTTTAGTTAACTTATTGAGGTAAGAAATGCCAGAGGAGCTTCAAGAACGAACAGAGCAGGCTACTCCACGAAGGAGAGAAAAGGCTCGTCAGAAAGGTGAAGTTCCCAGAAGCAGGGAACTTACAGGTATAGTGAGCCCCTGGATGATTTTTCTTTATTTTGTCTTCTTCGGTAGTTTTTTAATAGCAGCAGAAGAACACCTGAAACTGGCATTTACAAGACTGAATCCTGATTTTACGAGCAGTGCTATCCTTATCATAATAAAAGACGAGATAAAATGGTTTTTCCTTCAGTTTACTCCTGTTGGAGGATTTGTTCTTTTCGGTGTTTTGCTCGTTCACTTTGTTCAAACAGGCTTTCTTTTTACTGCTGCTCCATTAGTTCCTGACATTTCAAGAATAAGCCCCTTGAAGGGCATAAAAAGAATGTTTTCCTTTACTGCTTTATTTGAAACAATAAAGGGTGTTTTAAAACTGATAGCTCTTGGTGCTGTAATATACTTTGTTTTAAAAAAAGATGTCAATATCCTGCCACTCTTAATAGATATGGATGTAAAAGGTATTGCAGGAGTCTCATTCCAGAAGATTTATCAGCTTTTGCTTGCATGCCTTATAATGCTTACAGTTTTTGCAGGTATAGATTTTGCTTATCAAAGATGGCAGTATGAGAGAAATCTGAGAATGACCAAGCAGGAAATAAAGGAAGAGTTTAAGGAAACAGAGGGTTCACCAATGGTAAGAGCAAGAATAAGAAGTCTGCAGAGAGAAATTGCAAGAAGAAGAATGATGCAGGAAGTTCCAAAGGCAGATGTGGTAATAACAAACCCTCTTCATATTGCTGTATGCATAAAGTATGACTCTCAAAGCATGGATGCTCCAAAAGTTGTCGCAAAGGGAGCAAACATTCTTGCCGAAAGAATAAAAGAGATTGCAAGAGCAGCAGGTGTACCAATTTATGAGAATAAACCGCTGGCAAGAGCATTGTATAAAATTTCCGTGGGAGAAGAAATTCCTGAAGCGCTTTATAAGGCAGTTGCTACCATTTTAGCGACAGTTTATAAGCTTAAAGGAAGAAAGATTGCATGAAGGTAATGAATTACATAAGAAGTGATGTTTTAGTGGCAGTAGGCATAATTTTAATACTTATTTTCATGATTGTGCCAATTCCTCCGTTTATGCTTGATCTTTCTCTTACAATGAGCATAACCCTTTCAATCCTTATTATTCTTGTGGCATCCTATGTGAGAAGACCACTTGATTTTTCAGTATTTCCCTCTGTTTTGCTGATTGCTACCTTAATGAGGCTTTCTCTGAATATTGCATCAACCAGGCTTATTCTTACAAGGGGTGAACTCGGAACAGAAGCAGCAGGAAAGGTTATTAAAGCCTTTGGAGAGTTCGTTGTAAGCGGAAACTTTGTGGTTGGATTAATTGTCTTTTTAATTCTCGTAATCATTAACTTCATCGTGATTACAAAAGGTGCTGGAAGAATTGCAGAGGTTTCAGCCCGTTTTACCCTTGATGCAATGCCTGGTAAACAGATGAGCATAGATGCGGACCTTAATGCTGGACTTATTGACGAAAAGGAGGCAAGGCGTAGAAGAGAAGAGATAAGTAGAGAAGCAGACTTTTATGGAGCGATGGATGGTGCAAGTAAATTTATTCGTGGCGATGCTATTGCAGCGATAATTATTATGATTATAAACATCATTGGTGGAATTTTAATTGGAGTGCTACAGAAGGGAATGGCAATAGGAGATGCTGTTCAAACATATGTGATTCTTACAATTGGTGATGGACTGGCAGCTCAGGTCCCCGCACTTATTACATCAACTGCAGCAGGCATTGTGGTAAGTAGAGCAGCTACTGAGTCAAATCTCGGGCAGGATATCCTGAATCAACTTTTTAAAAATCCAAAAACTCTTGCCACAGCATCAGGAGTGCTTCTTTTGCTTGGATTAATTCCAGGTCTTCCCCATCTTCCTTTTATAATTATTGCAGTTGTTTCTGGTGCAATTGCGTATCTGATGATAACCAGAGAGAGGAAAGAAAAAGAGGTACTTCCAGCAGCTCCACCAGAGGAAAAACCTCCTACAATGGAAGCTCAGCTTGAAAGTCTTCTCAGAGTTGATCCAATTTCTCTTGAAATAGGATACAATCTTATTCCACTTGTTGAGGGAGAAAGCTCTCTTGTTGAAAGGATTCGCTCTCTGAGAAAACAGATTGCCATGGAGATGGGTTACATAGTTCCATCCATCCATATAAAAGACAATTTAATGCTTAAGCCTTCTCAATACAGTATTCTCATAAAAGGAGTTGAAATAGCCACATCAGAGATAATTCCTGGAAGATTTCTTGCAATCGGTGCCAGACCCTCTGCGGAACTTGAAGGAATTCCAACAAAGGACCCAGCTTTTGGAGTGGATGCTCTATGGATTGAACAAAAGGATGTTTCAAAGGCACAGATGCTTGGATTTACAGTTGTTGATGCATCATCTGTTATTGTTACTCATCTTAGAGAAATTCTTAAAAACTATGGTTATGAACTTCTTGGAAAACAGGAAACTCAGAGACTTCTTGATAATCTTGCAAAAACCCATCCAAGAGTGGTTGATGACCTCGTTCCTAATCTTTTAACTCTTTCGCAGGTTCAGAAAGTTCTTCAGAACCTTTTAAGAGAGAGAGTTTCAATAAAAGATTTACAGACTATACTTGAAAGCCTCGCAGAATACGCCAGTGTAACAAAGGATCCAGATATTTTAACAGAATATGTTAGACAGGCACTGTCAAGAAGAATAACAAAAAGTGTTCAGAATCCTGACGGCACAATAACTGCAATTTTACTTGATCCTTCCCTGGAAAGAACATTTATTGAGTCTTTGCAAACAACGCCTCAAGGCACAATTTTTGCTCCTGATCCGGTGTTAGTGGAAAAAACGATTGAAAAAGTAAAGGCATTGGCTGACGAAGCAACAATTAAGGGATATCAACCAGTCTTAATATGTTCACAGGCAATAAGAAGATTTTTAAAAAGGGCGATGGAAAGAGTTGCTCCTTCTTTACCTGTAGTATCGCCGCAGGAGATATCTTCAGGAGTAAAAATACTTATGCTTGCTACTGTAAAGCCTGACTAATCAGGAGGAAACTATGAAAATAAGAAAATTTCAGGGTAAGAGCTTTAAGGAGGTTTTAGAAGTAGTTAAAAAAGAAATGGGTCCAGATGCGGTGATTCTATCAAGTTCTTCTAAAAAAGAGCCTCTTTCAAATAATTCATATATAGAGGTTACTGCTGCAATAGATAATGGCACAGATTCTGTCGAGGATGCTCTGGGTAACAGACTCCAGAGTCAATTTGACTTGGGAGTGTTTAAGGAAATAGAAAGGCTTAAAGCTGAAGTAAGCCTTTTAAGAGAAAGTGTTATAAAACTATTTCCTTGTCTTGATGACCTCTCAAAAAGAGGACTGTACAATTTTCTCATAAAAAATAGTGTGGAACCATATCTTGCTTTGATGCTCATAGAAAAAGCTAATGATATGAATGAGTTAAGGATGGCAATTGAAAGGGATCTCAAAATCTGTAAAAATAATTTTGATGAAGAAAGAGGATTTGTTTTTTATGGATTACCAGGTGTTGGCAAAACAACAACAATTTTTAAATTGGGGCAGATTTTAAGAGCAAATAATCAGAAATTTATAATTCTTTCTCTTGATTCAAGAATTTCCTCTGTTGCTTATGTAAAAGAAATGGCATTAAAGTTAAAATGTGAAACAAAATTCGTGAATGAACCAGGAGAACTTTATAAAATAATGCACAAAGAGATTGACAGAAAAAAAATACTTGTTGATACTCCCGGAGATGCAAACATAAGCATAGCAGGAGAAATTAGAGATATATTAAAGGATATGCCAGTAAAAAAATGTCTTGTTATGGATGCATCAATGGCAACCCAATCAAATATAAGAGTGTTAAAAACAATGGATACTGCTTCAGTGGATTGTATAGGCTTCAGCAAAATTGATTTAGCGCAGAACTATGGTTCTTTATATAACCTCTCAGTTTTATCAGGTAAACCTGTCAGTTTTATTACATCAGGAGCTTACGGAGAGCCTCAGGCTCGGGTATTTCCTCCATATACAATACCAAATCTTATTATAGGAGGAGTCTGTGAAACCTAATATCCCAAGAATTGTGGCTGTTTCAAGCGGTAAAGGAGGTGTGGGGAAAACCAACTTTGTAACAAACATTGCTCTGGTTTTCAGAAGCATGCAAAAGAGAGTGCTTCTTATGGATGCAGATGTTGGGTTAAGCAACATTGATATAATGTTTGGAATAGCACCAAAATATAATATCAAACATCTACTCTCAGGAGAAAAATCAATGAAAGATATAATTGTGAAAACTCCTGAAGGAATTGATATTATTCCTGCCAGTTCCGGAATAAGAGAGCTTACTCAGCTTACGTATGGTCATAAGATGAGAATTATTGAAGAGCTTGAAAATATTGATAAAGACTATGATATCTTTCTTATTGATACGGGAGCAGGAATTTCAGATAATGTAACTTTTTTCTGTTCTGCTGCTCATGACACAATTGTAATTGTTACTGCTGAGCCAACTTCAATTGCCGATGCCTATGCATTAATTAAGGTGCTTTATAGGGAACATGGAGAGATGAATTTTCGTATAGTTGTGAATAATACTAAAAATCATAGGGAGGCAAAGGAAACATTCAGAAAACTATCCATGGTTACTGAAAGATTTCTTGGTATATCCATTGACTGGCTTGGAGAACTTCCCTATGATGAGAAAATAAGAGAAGCTGTAGTTGCACAGAAACCTTACATAACCCTTTACCCAACATCTGATTTTTCAAAAAAACTTACAGAAATTGCAAAGCAGTTTCTGAAAAGAGAGGTTGACCTACTAAAAGGTGGAATGCAGTTTTTCCTTAAAAAGGCTTTAATTAAATAAATTTATGTTTTATTCTGACGATGAAAAAGAAAAACTTATTAAACAGTTTTTGCCAAAAATAAAGCACCTTGCTTTAAGATACCATCATATTGTTCAGTCTGTTCTTGAACTGGATGATTTAATCTCTGCTGGAGTAAAGGGATTGCTTGAGGCGTTAAATAAATACGATCCTTCCTTAAATGTCCCCCTTTCTTCTTTTATAGAATATAGAATAAGAGGAGCTATCCTTGATGAAATTCGCTCTCTTGATGTTTTTTCAAAGGAATTTCGGAAAAAAGTAGAAGATGTAAAAAAAACATGGAAAAATCTTAGACAATCTGGCAGAGAACCAACAGATGAAGAAATTGCAGCTTCTTTAGATATTACTCCTCAGCAGTTACAGGAGATTTATCAGAGTATAACAGCTTCTGATGTGATAAGTCTGGATAATTCTTTAATCAGTCAAAACGGAGACAGATTAAATCTTCTTGAAGTTATATCTGATGAAAAGGATATTTTTGAAGAGATAAATCTTCGTGAAGTTAAAGAAAGGCTTTCTGCTGCTATTGAGAGTCTGTCAGAAATTGAAAAACTTGTTATCTCCCTTTATTATTATGAAGAATTAAACATGAAAGAAATTGCACAGATTCTTGGAGTTTCTCTGTCAAGAGTGAGTCAGATTCACGGAAAGTCACTGTTAAAATTGAAAAATTTTCTTGAAAAATAAGTTGATTAAAGATAAAAATTTTGTATAATATTATCAATTGTTTCTGGAGGGTTAATAATGAAAAATATAAAGCAGATAGTTTTTAAACTACTCAATGATCCTGAACCATCAGTTCGCAGACAGGCAGCAGAAGAGCTTGGCAGTGCAGATGAGAGAGCAGTTTATCCATTAATCAAGGCATTAAAAGATGAAAATACAGCAGTTCAGGAAGCAGCAACTCAGTCTCTAATCTCTCTTGGTAGTGGAAACAGATTCTTAATAAATTCAGGAGAAGTTGTTACTTACATGGTCATTCCTTTATTAAGAGAAGAAGAGGCATATTTAAGGAATACTGCTATTTTAATAATTAAAGAAATTGGGCACAGAGCACCACAGCTTATTTACAAACTTCTTAAGGATAAAGACCCTGACATAAGAAAGTTTGCTCTTGATTTGATTTCAGACATAAAAAAAGGATTTGATGGTGAAAAAATTATTCCTCTGCTTAAAGATCCTAATGGAAATGTTAGGGCTGCAGCTGCCCATGCACTGGGAGAACTCGGATATAAAGAGGCTATTTCTGCATTAATAGAAAATCTGCAGGATGAAGAATGGGTTGTCTTTTATGTTTTACAGGCTCTTGCTCAACTCAAGGCAGAAGAGGCTGTGGATAAAATTGGTGAGCTTCTTTTAAGTACAGACTCACTCTTAATTAAATCAGAAGCAATTGATACTCTCGGGAAAATAGGAACTGAAAAGGTTTCACAGCCTCTTTTAAAGTATTTTCCTGTTGCCACAAAAGATGAAAAGAAAGAGATTGTAAAAGCTTTAATAAGAATAGGAATAATTCCTGATGGACAGGAAATAAAAGAAGAAGTTCTTTCAATTTTTAAAGAAGAAGAATGGGAGGATAGGCTTATAGCTCTGAAAGGAGTGAAACTACTAAATCTTGTAGAGGCTGTTCCATTAATTGTGGAAGAAGCTGGAGCTCTTGACCCAGGATGTTTTGATTATGAAGAAAAAATAGAGGCTTTAGGGGAAGCTTTGCTTTCAATAGACTCAGAAGATGAACTCATCTCAATGATTGAAAAAAACAAACTTAAGTATAGAGCAAAAGCTTTTGTTATAAAACTGCTTGGTAAATTAAGGAGTAAAAAAGCTGTCCCGATTCTCATAAGACTTCTTGAAGACATAAAAAGGGATATAAGAATAGCATCTGCAAAGGCACTTGGCGAAATTGGAAGCACACAAGCAATTAAGCCTCTTATTAAAAAAATCAATGAAGATCAGGACGCAAATGTGAGAAAGGCAGCGATAGAAGCTCTTGGAATGATAAGAGTTCCAGAAGCCTATGAGCCTCTTTATCATTTGCTTGAAAGAGAAGCATATCCAGACATTATTGAAGCAATTGTCTCAGCTCTTATATCAATTGATCAGGAGAGATTTTTAAAAAATTTAAAGTCTTATAAAAAAGAAGTAAAGCAGGCTCTGGCAGGAATGACTTATTCAATAGATATTTTAGATATGCTTTCTAAGTGTGAAGACAGGGAAGTGCAAAAAGCAGCCATATATGGACTTGGCAGAGTTGCTACAGAAGAAGCTATAGCCAAAATTCTTGAATTTATTAGGTCTGATGATAAGGAGCTAAAAAAAGCAGCTATTTTAGCTCTTGGAGAAGCCAGCTTCTGTTCTGATGTATTGTTTCAATGTCTTGAAGATGAAGACCCATGGATAAGATACTATGCTGTAAAATCAATCAGTAAAGCCTGTGACCCAGAAATTTTAATGGAAAAACTAATCCCATGCTTGGACGATCCATTCCCTCCTGTTGTAATTGCTGCAGTTGAGGCTTTAGGAGAAATAGGTGGTGCTCAGGTTTATGACATTCTTGCCTCTAAAAGAGAGCATCCTGACAGGGAAGTTAAAGAAAAAATAGAGGAGGTTTTGCAGAAAATATGATAACTCAGACTACTTCCTCTTCTACAACAATAAATGATGAAGTTTTTAAACAACTGAGGGATTTTATTTATGAAAAGACAGGAATATATGTGCCTGATAATAAAAAATACTTTCTTGAAAACAGGCTGAGCAGAATTTTAAAGGAAAAAAATCTGCGTAATTTTGAAGACTATCTTTATTTCTTAAAATACAGCGCAAATAAACATGAGATAGCAAGGCTTTTTGATGCGGTCACAACAAATGAGACTTTTTTCTTCAGAGAACCTCAACAGTTTGAAGTATTTTCAAATAATCTTATTCCCCAGATCATTAAAGAGAATACTCAGATGGGAAGAAGGGATATAAAAATATGGTCTGCTGCATGTTCAACAGGAGAAGAACCATATACAATTGCAATGATACTGCTTGACAAACCTGAGTTAGTCTCTTTCAGAAAAGAGATATATGCATCTGATATAAGTGAGTCAGTTTTAATCTCTGCAAGAAAAGGTATGTATGGCTCTTATTCTGTAAGAAATGTTCCACCACAGTATATGGCAAAGTATTTTAAAGACTCAGGTGGTATTTATGTTCTTTCTGAAACAGTAAAGTCAATTGTAAAATTTATGAACATTAATCTTATAGAAGAAAGAGAAGTCAAGCAGCTTAAAGGCATGGATGTGGTATTTTGCAGAAATGTTTTAATATATTTTGATGACAAAGCAAAAAAGAAAGCAGTTTCTCTTATTTATGATGTTTTGCGTCCAAAGGGCTATCTTTTTGTTGGAACCTCAGAGAGTCTACACAACATAACAAGAGCATTTCGTCCTGTTGTTATTAGTAAAGTTGTTGTATATCAAAAAGTTTAGTAAGGAGGGCTTTATGAAGATTCTTGTAGTGGATGACGATAAAACAACAAGGAAAATGATTTCTTTAATACTGAAAAGCAAAGGATATGAAGTGGTTACTGCTGAAAATGGCCTTGAGGCATTACAGAAACTCGGACTTGAGAAAATAAATTTAATTCTTACAGATATGAATATGCCATATATGGATGGAATAGAGCTAACAAAACAGGTAAAAGCAAATCCTGATTTTTCTTATATTCCTGTGGTTATGATAACAACAGAAGCTGATGAAGATGAAAAAAAGAGAGCCTTTGAAGCAGGCGTGGATGACTATCTTGTAAAGCCCACAAATGCTGAACAGATTACAGAGAGCATGAAAAAAATAGTAAAAAAAATTTTTAGTAAGTGAGGAGGGCTTGAGATGTTTAACTTTAAAATAAAAGTTCTGGTAGTGGATGATTTCCCAACCATGAGAAGAATTATAAAAAATCTTTTAAAACAGCTTGGATTTGAAAACATAGAAGAGGCAGAAAATGGAGAAGATGCTTTAAGAAAGTTAAAAAGTGGTGATTATGGTCTTGTGGTTTCGGACTGGAACATGCCTGTAATGGAAGGGATAGAACTTTTAAAACACATAAGAAGTGACCCTCAACTTAAGGATATACCATTTCTCATGGTTACGGCAGAGGCAGAAAAGGAGAGGGTCATTGAGGCAATTAAAGCAGGCGTTGACAACTACATAGTAAAACCCTTTACAGGAGAGGTTCTTAAAGAAAAGCTTGAAAAAATCGCCCAGAAAAAACCGTCTCTTAAAGGAGGGCAATGATGGCTGATGAGATGGATGAGATAATAAATGAATTTATAGTGGAAGCTGAGGAAATTCTTGAACAGATTGATCCTCTTTTTGTGGAGCTTGAAAGTAAGGGTGAGGATCCTGAAATTATAAACGAAATATTCAGAGGAATGCATACTCTCAAAGGAGCTGCTGGATTTCTTGGATTTCAGAATGTTGTGGATGTTGCTCACAGAGCTGAGACAATTCTGAAGAAAGTCAGGGAAGGGGAGATCTCAATTTCGCCAGAACTTACCGATGCAATACTTAAAGCAGTAGATACATTAAAAATCTTGATTTCTCATATTAAAGCAAAAGAAGAACCCAAAGAAGATATTAAGCCAGTTCTTGATTTACTTGACAGTGCTCTTCAGAAAGCTTCTGAGAAAGAGGTTTCAGAAACCACTGAAGCTATTGAAAAGGTTGAAAAAATTGAATCTCAGGAGGTTAGCACTCCAGAGCACAGAGAACCCACTGCACAGGCTCCAAAAGAAAAGGAAAAAGAAGTCTCCACTCTCAGGGTTGATGTCGAAAGAATAGACAAGGTTATGGATCTTGCAGGAGAGATAGTTCTTGCTCGTAACAGGCTTCTTAATCTTTCCAACAAACTTGAAGCAAAGTATGCAGGCGACGAACACATAGAAGGACTTATTGAAACAACTGCATTTCTTGACAGAGTTACTTCAGATCTTCAGCTTGCTGTAATGAAGATGAGGATGCAGCCTCTTCAAAAGGTATTTGTAAAATTCCCGAGAATGGTAAGAGACCTTGCAAGAACACTTGGAAAGGAAGTTGATCTTGAGATTATTGGTGAAGATACAGAGGTTGACAAATCAGTCATTGAGCATATTGGAGACCCCCTTGTTCATATCATAAGAAATTCAATAGACCATGGAATAGAGTCCCCTGAAGAGAGAATCTCAAAGGGCAAACCATCAAAGGGTAAGATTGTTATAAATGCATATCAGAAGGGAACTCAGATTGTCATAGACATCTCAGATGATGGTAAAGGAATAAATGTTGAAGCTGTTAAAGCAAAGGCAATTACAAAGGGGCTTATTACCCTTGAAGAAGCTGAAAAAATGTCTGAAGAGGCATTAATCAATTTAATCTTTCTGCCAGGTTTTTCCACAAAGGATGTCTCAACAGAACTGAGTGGTAGAGGAGTAGGAATGGATGTTGTTAAATCCAATGTGGCAAAACTCAACGGATATGTAGAGATATTTACTGAAAAAGATAAAGGAACAACTTTCAGGATAAGCTTACCCCTTACGCTGGCAATAATTCAGGCTATGATGGTTCAAGTTGGAGACGAAACATATGCCATACCTCAATCCATGATTGAAGAAACATTAAGAATAAACATCAATGAAATCAAAGAGGTAACAGGACAGAGGGTTCTTACAATTAGAAACAGGGTTTTGCCCCTTTTCATGTTAAATGAAATTCTGGGTGCAACAGGTGATGCAGAAACTGATAGAAAGTATGTTCTTGTAGCAAGTGTGGGAGACAGGAGATTCTGCATATCTGTGGACTCTGTTCTGGGACAGGAAGAAATTGTTATAAAAACCATAAATGGTGTGGATTCTGAAGAATGTGGAATAATGGGAGCAACTATAACAGGTGATGGTAAGGTTGTGTTGATTCTTGACCTTGCCGTGCTCTCAAGAAAAGTTTTGACTGTAAAATAAATTTAAGGGAGAGAGAAAATGAAACAGTACATTGGTTTTATTCTGGAAAAAAACGAATATACTGTTCCCATTCTTAAAGTTCAGGAAATTATTAAACTTCCTCAAATTACAAAAATGCCAGGGGTACCCTTTTATGTTGAGGGAGTTACAAATCTTCGTGGTAGAGTAATTCCAATTGTAAATCTAAAAAGAATTCTTGGTATTCCAGAAGAAAACAATGGAGGAAAAGTAATTGTTGTTTCCTCAGGAAAGATAACTTTTGGTGCACTGGTAGATGATATTACTGGAGTGGTAAACATAGATGAAACAAGTGTTGAACCTGCTGATGAGTTTATGCAGCATGGTCAGACCCAGATAGAAGGTGTTGCCCGTTTAGATGATAGACTGCTTATTTTGCTGGATACAAAAAAATTAATTCCGTCAGAAGACCAGAGTCTTTTTGAAGAAGAAATAGTAGAGGTTCATGATGAGGGAGACAGGGTTGAGGTTGTGAAAAAAGTCAGTGGAATTGGTGGAGAAGTAACAGTTACTGAAGTCATAGATCCTGTAAAATTTTACGAAAAGAAAGGTATAGCAAAGGATGATCCAAAATATGTTTTGCTGGAAGAAATAACCAATTTTATGAACGCAGTAACACAGGGAGACTATGAGCAGGCAGACAGAATAATGAATAACATAATTCAAAAAAGCCAGAGTGATTTATTTAAAGAAGTGGGAAAAGTTGCACGGAAACTTCATGATTCTTTAAAAAGCTTTAGAGAAGCCCTTGATCCAAGACTTAGGGAAATTGCTACTCAACAGATGCCAAGAGCAGTTGATCAGCTTCAGATGGTCATTGATAAAACAGAGGAAGCAGCAAATAAAACAATGGAGATTGTTGAAAAATATATTTTAAAAATGGATGACCTTGCAAATCACATAAGAGGGCTTCAAGGACCCTCAGAAAGTGTAGAATTTCTTAGAGAGTTTAAAAATTCTCTTGAAGATGATTTAACAGAGATTCTTACAACTCAGTCTTTTCAGGATCTGACAGGACAGGTTCTTAAAAAGGTGATTACTCTTGTAGGAGACCTTGAGATAGAGCTTCTTCGTCTTATAACCACTTTTGGGTTGAAAATTGAAGAAAAGGAAGCAGCTAAAAAGGAAGTTGAAAAAGTTTCACAGGAAGATGTTGATGAGCTTCTTAAAGAATTTGGTTTTTAAGGAGATTCAGCTATGATTAAGGTTCTTGTTGTTGATGATTCAGCCTTTATGAGAAAGGCAATAACAGCCATGTTGCAGGAAGACCCTGAAATTAAGGTAATTGGAACAGCAAGGGATGGAGTTGAAGCTGTTCAGATGGTTCAGGAACTCAAGCCTGATGTAGTAACAATGGATGTGGAAATGCCAAGAATGGATGGTATAACTGCATTAAAGGAGATAATGCAAAAATACCCTGTTCCTGTTATTATGGTTAGCTCTCTTACAACAGAAGGAGCAAAGGTAACCCTTGAAGCACTGGAGCTTGGTGCAATAGATTTTATACCCAAAAATCTTGCCGAACTTTCTGTAAATATCGTTAAGATTAAGGGAATGTTGATTGAAAAGATTAAAACAATTGGCAAACGAGGGATTGTAAAAAGAAGACCAGTAGTCAAAGCCACAGAGCCCAAAATAGAAATCCCCAAGGTTGAAGTTCCTAAAGTGAGAGTAACTACGGAAAGAAAGATCGGAATAGTATCCATTGGAACTTCCACAGGAGGTCCTAAAGCACTTCAGGAGATTATTCCAAAGCTACCAAAAGACTTTCCTGTTCCTGTAGTTATTGCCCAGCACATGCCACCTAATTTTACAAAGCCCTTTGCAGAAAGACTTGACCAGTTGAGCCAGCTTTCAGTAAAAGAAGCTGAAGAAGGAGAACCTATAAAACCAGGTATCGTATACATTGCTCCGGGCCGAGGACATATGAGACTTAAAAGAAGAGGAATTGAAACCTTTGTGTCCATTTCAGAAGATAAAGAAGAGTTCATATATCGTCCGAGCGTTGATGTTTTAATGTTATCTGTGGCAGAGTGTTTTCCTGGCAGAAGTCTTGGAGTAATACTAACAGGAATGGGTAATGACGGAGCAAAAGGATGTAAGAAAATTAAGGAAACAGGCGGAAGAGTATTTGCACAAAATGAGGAAACCTGTGTAGTATATGGTATGCCAAAAGCAGTTGTGGAAGCTGGCATTGCTGATAAAGTGGTGTCTCTTGAAGAAATGGCAGGTGAAATAATAAATGCTGTATAGGAGGCAATTTTGCAGGAAGAAATTATAGAAAGAATAATTCTTAAGACAGTTGATATACCTTCTTTACCACCAATTGCCATGAAAGTTATGAGCCTTATTCATGATGATTATGCTTCTTTAAAGACTCTTGAAGAAATAATCTCCCGCGATCAGGGATTTGCCACAAGACTTTTGAGAATAGCAAACTCTCCCTACTATGGCCGCGACAGAAAAATTGAGGATATCCCACAGGCAATACTTCTCATTGGGTTTGAAACTCTTAAATCACTCGTTATTGCAACTTCATTAAAAGATTTACACAGAAATTTCGGAGTGTTTGAGCAAAGACTCTGGGAACATGCTCTTGGAGTAGCTTTGTGTTCAAGTTTGCTTGCCATGGTAACTCATATGGTAACTTCAGATGAGGCTCTTGTATGTGGATTAATCCATGATGTTGGTAAAACAGTTATAAACAACGCAATGCCAGAAATGTACATTCAAATTTATGAAAGAATGTATAAGGAAAATCGTCCAGTAATAGAAATTGAAGATGAAATACTGGGATTTAATCATGCTGTTATAGGTAGTCTCATCGCAAAGAAGTGGAGGCTTCCTGAAAAACTTGAAATGGTAATAACCTATCATCATACATATCCCTATCCAGATTACGAAGATCAGGCATTTGCCGATATCTGCAATATTGTAAGGGTTGCAGACCAGATATGTCTCAATCTCGGAATAGGATTAAAAGAGCCTTTTACAACTCAAATAGACTTTGAATCTCTTGGTATGACAAAAGATGCTATAAATGAACTTATAGGACTCTTTAAAATTAAGTTTGAACAACAAAAAGACTATTTATTGAGCTAAAAAAAATGAGCCCTGAAGACAGAATAGACCCTCTGAACCCTTACAGAGCCATAAAACCTGTAAGGGAGGGTTCTGTTTTTGCAAAATATAAACTGAGAAAAAAGTTTAAAAAGAAGGAAGAACAGCCTGAGGAAAAAACTGCACCTAAAGAATCTTCAGAACATAAAATAGATATTGAAGCATAAAATTCCATTCAGGAAAAAATTTCCCATTAAAGCAAACTTCACTTCTATGTAAAGCAATAGTTTTTAAGAAAATCGCATTGGCATAGTTATTGCTTTATTGTTTTCAAGAGGAGGTAAGGATGTATAAAGGAATTTACATAACAATGACTGGAATGAGCATGAGGCAGTATGAAGTTGATGCTGTAGCAAATAATCTTGCCAACATTAATACCACAGGATATAAAAGACAGCAGTTTGCAAGCAGGCTTTATCCATTGCTTTCAGGAAGACCCGTTGAGCCCAATTCTATTTATCAGGATGCGAGGGTGCAAACATATTTTGGAACTCAGTATATTGATACATCTCAGGGTGTTTTAAAACAAACACAAAATCCCTTTGACCTTGCCATACAGGGAGATGGATTCTTTGCTGTAAGACAGAGCAATAAGATTTTATACACCCGTGGAGGCTCATTTACAAGAGACAGGGAAAACTATCTTGTTACACAGGCAGGATTAAGGGTTCTTGATGAAAATAACAATCCGATAGTAATAGATGGAACAAAAATAGAGATTGCAAAGGATGGTAGTATCTTCATTGATGGAAATCCTGCTGGACGCATTAAACTTGTAAAATTAAATAATCTTAGACATATTGGGCAATCCCTTTATGAAGGAACAGAAGCTGGTGAGGCTCATGGTCAGATTTTACAGGGCTGGATAGAGTCTTCAAATGTAAATCCAATGAGTGAGATGGTTCAGATGATTCAGGCTATAAGGAACTTTGACCTCACTCAGAGAGTTACCTTAAATTTTGATCAGCTTGCACAGAGAGCAGTAAGTGAAATTGCAAGAATCTAAAAGGAGGTAAACCATGTTAAGGTCTCTTTTTACAGCAGCAACAGGGCTGACAGCCCAGCAGTTAAATTTAGATGTAATATCCCATAATCTTGCCAATGTTAATACAACAGGATTCAAAAAAGGAAGAGCAGAGTTTCAGGACCTGCTTTATCAAAACATTATCAATCCCGGTGCACCTTCTGATGATGGAACCCAGTATCCTACTGGAATTCAGATTGGTCTTGGCGTAAGGCCTGTTGCTGTAGCAAAGTTTTTTACTCCCGGAGATCTTGTAAACACAGGTAATGACCTTGATCTGGCAATTGATGGAGATGGATTTTTTCAGGTGACTCTTCCTGATGGAACAATTGCCTACACAAGAGCAGGCAATTTCAGAATTGATAAAGATGGAAGGATTGTGACAAACGATGGATATCCAATTGAACCGGGAATTACAGTTCCCGCTGATGCATTAAAAATAACAGTTGGAGCAGATGGCACTGTTACTGTGCTACAGCCTGGAACAGTTGCACCTGTCCAGATAGGAACCATAGAACTTGCAAGATTTATAAATCCAGGAGGGTTACAGGCAATTGGAAAAAATCTTTTTATTGAAACAGATGCCTCTGGAACTCCTGTAACTGGAGCTCCTGGAACAGAAGGAAGAGGAAGAATTGTTCAGGGTTTTCTTGAGATGTCAAATGTAAACATTGTTGAAGAGCTTGCAAATATGATAATTGCTCAGAGAGCATTTGATATCAACTCCAAGGCAGTGCAGGCATCTGATGAAATGTTACAGACAGTGGCTGCCCTTAAGAGGTAAAAATGCGTAAGCTTTTAACCTTAGTGATAATTTTTATCTCTTTTTTACTGAGCTCTTCAGGCTTTGCCTTTGAAGCGGGCGTTTTAGCTCAACTTCTTGCAAAGGAGATGAAAAAATTATCATTTAACAAAGAAGTTCAGATTGGACAGATAAGATTTATAGGATTTGAACCTGAGAAAGGTTGTATTCCAGAGAATTTAAAAATTCGGGAAATAAAAAGACCAAACTCTGTAGAGTTCACATTTAATTGTGGAAAGAGACAGCATAGAGCTCTGGCAAATTATGAAATTTTAACCACTGTTTATGTTACTCAGAGGTCAATAAAAAGAGGTGAATCTGTTACAGAAGAAGACATCATGGAAATAAAACAACCTTTAAGCAGAATTCCTGCTGGAGCCATTACAGAGCGTGACTTAATAGTAGGAAAGGTTGTAAAAAGAACCCTCGCCAGAGGTTTAATTATTAAAGAAGAATATCTTTATCCTAACACGCCGGTTAAAAAAGGAAGCAAAGTAAATGTAATAGTAAATGCTGGAAAGGTTATCATAATGACAGAAGGTGTCTTAAAATCTGACGCTGTAGTTGGAGGGAATGCCCGTATTATCTGTATTCAAACTGGCAAGGAAATTGTAGGCAAACTTATAGATAAAGACAAAGTGAGGGTATCATTATGAAAAAAATAATTTTAGTAAGCCTTTTTATAGTTTTTCTTACATCCTGTTCAGAGCTTAAAGAAGTAAGAGATATTAAAAACGCTGGAATGCCTCCAAAGTATTATCCAGAACCTCCGCAGGCTCAGACAACAACTGAAGGCTCTTTATGGAAAAACAGGGCTTCACTTTATGAAGATAGAAAAGCAAGAAGAGTAAATGACCTTGTAACAATCTTAATAAATGAATCAACATCAGCACAGAAAAAAGCTTCAACCACTGCATCAAGAGACTCGTCAACGAACTATGGAGTTGACACATTCTTCGGTATGAACACGGATTTTAACATCCAGAATCTTCCACTTATAAATGGATTTTACAAGGCAGGGAAAGTTTTCTCTCCGTCTGTTAAAGGCTCTGCAACGAGCGATTTTAAAGGAAATGGAGATACGGAAAGAGCAGGCAGTATTACTGGAACAATTACCGCAAAGGTGGTGGAGGTTTTGCCCAATGGCAATCTTGTTATTGAATCAAGAAAAGAAATCATCGTTAACAATGAAAAGGAAATTCTTGTATTAAGAGGTATTATAAGACCTGACGATATAAGCCAGAATAACACAATTCTCAGTCAGTATGTAGCAGATGCTCAGATATATCTTGTAGGAGAAGGCACACTGGGAGACAAACAGTCTCAGGGCTGGCTTGTAAGATTACTTGATAAAATCTGGCCCTTTTAAAGGAGGAAAGGCATGAGAGAATCTAAAATCTCATCACGAGAAGCTTTAGCCATGCGGAGTCTGTGCATTATTTTCTTAATTCTTTTTCTTGTATCCACTTCCTTTGCTGAAAGAATAAAGGATATAGCCAATTGGGCTGGAGTGAGGGAAAATCAGCTTGTTGGCTATGGTCTTGTTGTTGGATTAAACGGCACAGGAGACAAAGATGGAACATATCTTTATCAGCCTATTGCCAATATGCTCAGCAGAATGGGAATTACAATAAATGTAAAGGATTTGAAAGGTAAGGTTAAAAATGTTGCAGCAGTAATGGTTACTGCAAAATTGCCAACAAATGTTAAGCCAGGTGCAAAGATAGATGTTCAGGTATCCTCCATTGGGGATGCAAAGTCTCTTCAGGGTGGAACACTTCTCATGACTCCTCTTACAGGTCCTGATGGAGAGGTTTATGCACTGGCACAGGGACCTATTTCAATAGGTGGTTTTATTGCAGCAGGAAGAGCTGCTCAGACTACAAAAAATCATCAAAACGTGGGATACATTCCAGAAGGAGCTATTGTGGAGAAAGCTGTTGCAGTTAATTTAAATGCAAAGAGTGAACTTCAGCTTCTTCTTCAATTTCCAGATATAACTACTGCAAGAAACATTGCTGAAAAAATAAATGAGACTTTTAAAGCAGGTATTGCAAAAGCGCTGGATCCGGGAACAGTAGCAGTGAATGTTCCACCAAACTACAGAGGAGATGTATTAGATTTCATGGCTGAAGTTGAAAAAGTTGAAGTCTCCACTGATTTACCAGCCCGCGTTGTCATAAATGAGAGAACAGGCACTGTGGTTATTGGTTCTCATGTAAAGATAACTCCTGTAGCACTGGCTCATGGTGGTTTAACAATTACAATTAAAGAGACTCCTCAGGTTATTCAACCGCCTCCTTTAGCTCCAAGAGGAGCAGAGACAGTAACAGTTCCAAGAACTGAAGTAAAAGCTGAAGAAAAACAGGCATCTTTGTTAGAAGTACAGGGTTCCACAGTTGGAGAACTCGTAAAAGCATTAAATGCACTGGGAGTAACACCCAAGGATTTAATATCAATACTTCAGGCATTGAAAACCTCTGGTGCATTAAAGGCAGATTTAGTAATAATGTGAGGTAGCTGTGATAAGCAGAGTTGATACACAGACATTGAATTCTTTTAATGATACAAAAGAACTCTCAAAAAAAATTGAAACAGTTTTTCTTACAGAGTTATTAAAGGTTATGTTTGAAAGCACCTCTTTTTCTAACGGAACGACTTCCACCTATATGACAGTTATTATTCCTCAGATAGCAGAAATGATGGCTGGTAATGTAGGAATTGGTAGATTTTTAACTGAAAATCCCAATTTTTTAAACAGCATTTCAAAAAACCAGAAAATTGAACTGAAACCTCCTTCAGAAAAACAGGAACCACAAAATAATCTGTCTAATAAGCTCTCTCTACCAGTTTCAGGCAGAATAACATCATCCTTTGGATTAAGAATTGATCCAATAGATGGAAAGCTAAGACATCATAATGGAGTAGACATAGCAGTTCCTGAAGGTACACCTGTTAAACCTGTTTTATCCGGGAAGGTTGTTTACTCCGGCTGGATGGGTGGATATGGAAACTGTGTCATTGTGGAACATGAAAATGGAATTCAGACAGTTTATGCTCATAACTCAAAAAACCTTGTTAAAACTGGAGATGTTGTTACATCTCAGAGTATTATTGCTCTTTCAGGTTCAACAGGAAGAACAACTGGTCCTCATCTTCACTTTGAGGTTCGCAAAGATGGAGTAGCGGTTAATCCTCTGGCTATGATAAATAATTCTGAAAAACCGACGATTTAAAAAAACAATGCATGAAACAAAGGAGGTGTTTTAAATGATAGGAGGACCAATAAGAATAGATGGAATAGCACCGAATGCTCAGATCGCACCTGAAAAATCACAGGGTAAGACTCCAGAAAGAGGAGAAGAGGTTCTTACAAAAGATCAAGTTACTCTATCCGAGGCAGCAAAGAATATCGCAAGGCTTATGGTAGAAGTAAGCAATATTCCAGATATAAGAGCTGACAAAGTGGATGAGCTTAAAAATGCAATAAACTCAGGCACCTATGAAGTTAAAGGAAGTGAAATAGCGGGAAAGATGATTAAGGAGGCTTTAATTGATAAGCTTGCATGAAGAGCTTTTAAAAATTCTTCATGAAGAAAAAAAACTGCTTGAAGTTCTTTATAAAATTGTCTCAGAAGAAAGAGATGCTATTGTTGCATTAAGGGCTGATGAACTTGAAAGAATACTAAGAGACAAAGAAACAGTTATAATGAAACTGTCTTTATGGGAGCAGGAAAGACAAAAGCTTCTTGGAAAGCATGATTTATCTGATAAATCTCTCTCTGAGATAATCTCTCAGATTGAAAACTCAGAGGATGCTCAAAGACTCAGAGAAATATATTCGGCAATGAAGACTCTTTTAAGTGCTATTGGAGAAATTCAGAAAATAAATGAGCAGCTTATTGATCGCTCAATAATTCACATTAAAACAGCAATAAAATTTCTTGAAACCTTCGGCATCGCACCAAAGCAGAGCCTTTCAAAGGAGGCATAAATGGCACTGACTGCTCTTTTTGATATCGGTAAAACAGGTGTTTTAACATATCAGAAGGCTCTTGAAGTTGTCTCTCATAATATTGCCAATGCAGCAACAGAGGGTTATACAAGGCAGGATGTTATATTTGAAAATATGCCATCAGGAGTGATAAGTGCTCAGGGAGTTTCAGGTAGAGGAGTAAAGCTTTCTGATATACGAAGAATGTATGATTCTTTTATAGATCTTCAGCTTAAAACAGAAAGTTCTCGTTCTGCCTACTGGGATGTTCTTCAGAATGGAATGCTCAGACTTGAAAACATATTCAATGATGCTTCAGATGTAGCACTCAGCAATGTAATAAATGACTTTTTTAATGCATGGCAGGAACTAAGCCAGAATCCACAGGGAACAACAGAGCGCTCCCTACTTCTTGACAAAGCAAATTATCTTGCTCAGAGAATGAATGTTTCATACAAGTCACTAATTGATGAAAGATACGAAATATATCAGGACAGTCAGAATCTCGTTAATCAGGTAAACCAATATCTTGACCAGATAAATGAATTGAATGAAAAGATTGCTGCAAGCCCGGGTTCTCTTGATGCAAAGGATCAGAGAGATAATCTTGTAAAACAGCTCAATGACATTGTTCAGATAACATATTTTGAGGATAATGCAGGAAGATACTCAATTTTACTTGGTGGAATGCCTCTTGTTGACGGTGGAAAGGTTTACCATATGAGTGTTGGATTGGACAGCAATCAGAACATGCGTTTTACAGTTGAGACAGCTTCAGGAAGCATTGATGCAACCCAATTAATTCAGGGTGGAAAGCTGAAAGCAGAGATTGATTTAAGAGATAATGTAATTCCTGAGTATATGAATAAGCTTAACATGTTTGTTTTTGATTTAACAGAAGCAGTAAATGCCCAGCATAGATTAGGGTATGGACTTGATGGAAGCACGGGGAATAATTTTTTTAAGCCAGTTTACGATTTAAATTTAACAGCGGGTTCATATAACGATATTACATTCAAAATAAATAGCATGAATACAAACACTTATGATGAATACAGAATTCAGTTTGACGGAACTAACTGGACAGTAACAGACAACACAACTTCTTCTTCTGTTACTCCCACAGTAACTTCATGGACAGAAGGAACGGACACTTACTATAAGTTAAGCTTTAATGACATTGAGATAACATTAAAAAATCCATCAAACAATCTTGATTTCACCTTCCAGATAAAACCAAACACATCCTTTTATTTTGGAGTTGCCATTACAGATACAAACAAGATCGCTGCTGCTAAGAGTGATCCAACAGGTTCCACAAGTGGTCCAATGGATAATGAAAATGCAAGGGCAGTATATGGATTGCTTGATGGGCAAATAATCGGAAATGCAAAGCCAATAGATTTCTACAGGTCAATTGTCTCAGAAATTGGAGTTTACTCTTCAAGTGCTCAGACTCAAAAAAACTTTCAGGATGCTTTGGTTCAGGAGATGCAAAAGCGAAGGCAGGATATTTCAGGTGTAAGTCTTGATGAAGAAGCTGTAAACCTCGTTAAATATCAGAAGATGTACGAAGCCTCAGCAAGAGTGATAAGAGTTGCCGATGAAATACTTTCAACCCTCTTTGATATGGTGAGGTAACCATGAAAGTTACAACAGGCTTTTTTTACAAAACATTTTTGAATGACCTTAACAAACAGCTTGATGCAATGTATAAAGCTCAACAGCAACTTGCCACAGGCAAAAGGGTCCTTTCACCAGGGGATGATCCTGTAGCTGTATCAAGAATTGTCAAATATAACTCTGAAATTTCTGCTCTTGATGAGTACAAGAGAGTGATGGATACGGCAAAAAACTACAACTCTTCCATTGAAACAGCAATTGATGATCTTAAAAACATGCTGATAAAGGCAAAAACTTACGCTGTTCAGGGTTCAACAGATACCCTTTCAGCTATTGATAGACTGGCACTGGCAAGAGAAGTGGATACATTAATTCAGAGAAGTATTGAAACAATAAATACAAAGGTAGCAGGAAGATATATTTTTGCTGGATTTAAGGCAGATACTGCTCCAGTTAATGCTCAAACAGGGCTTTATCAGGCAGACACCAATTTTCAGTATCTTGATATAAGCTTTTTCCTTGATGTAGCTGTGAATCTTCCAGCAACAGAGTTTTTTACCTATACAGTAGATCCGTTAGATCCTAACAGAAGTTTGAAAGTTTTTACTCCCTATAATTACAACTTTACTTTAGACCCTAATGCTCCTTATGATGCAGATCCTCTTGGAGCTTTGCTAATGCCACAGCCTTCAGGTGGTCCTATAACTGATCCTTCATCATCTTTCACCAGCAATGGAGGAACTTTAACAGTCAAGTTTGCAGATAATCAGGCTGTAACTGTTAATATTTCAGCTAATGCTTCTTTGAATGACATTAGAGATGCAATAAACAATGATCCACAGGTTTCCAGATATGTGAAAGCATGGGTTGTAAATACAGGAACTTCAGCCTCTCCTGACTACCGACTGGTTATTTCAAGCATTCCCAATGGAAAAGCAGACAAAATAAGAATTGATGTAAATGCTCCATCAGCAGATAATCTCAATCTTTTAGCTTATAATCCTGAATCTGGCAATGTTTCAATGAGTTTTCAGGAAAACATAAATGGATACAACTACATAACCGATCCCGCTGATCCTGACTACTACAGCTTCAATAACAACTATCTCAATGAAAACTACTATCTCAGAGCTCTTTATTTTCTTAAGGTAGCCCTTGAAAACAATGATCAAGGAAGAATTCAGAAAGCAGTAGGATATCTTGACAAAATTGCAGACAAACTTTACTCACAGCAGTCTCAAATTGGAGCAAGGCTTAGCAAAATTGAAAATATTTCAGACTATAACCTTGATGTGGAAACAAACACTAAACAGTCTCTTTCAAATGATCGTGATGTAGATGCTGTTCAGGTTATTTCAGAGCTTAATCAGAGGATGACAGTACTGCAGGCATTAAGGGTTACATTAACGGACTTTTTCCGTAGTAATCTTTTTGATTTTCTGAGGTAGCTTTGTTAATACTTACAAGAAAACAAGGTCAATCAATAAGAGTGGGCGATGATATTCTGATTAAAATCGTTGATGTTGATGGCTCTCAGGTAAAAATCGGCATTGAAGCACCAAAGGGTGTTCCCATTTTTAGAGAAGAATTATATGAAAAACTCAAAGAGAGTAACATAGAGGCATTGAAGGCTTCAAAGGAATTAAAAGCGGAGGATTTGATAAAGTGATAAAGATTAATACAGAAAGATTTGGTGAACTTCAGATTGATGAAAATGAAATAATTAACTTTCCCTACGGAATCCCTGGAGTTCCCTTTGAGAGATTTATTCTAAAGGAGCTTATTGATCCTGTAAAATGGCTTATTGCCGTGGATGACCCTGATGTGGCAATGCTTGTTGTCTCTCCATTTAACTATTTCCCTACCTATGGATTTGAACTCAGTGAGGAGATTGCATCAGTACTTGAAGCAGAAAAGCAAGAGGATATAGAGGTTTATGTAGCACTGTTAAAATACAACGATGGAGTAGCAGCCAATCTTAAGTCTCCTTTTGTAATTAACAGGAATAAAAAAATTGGGGTCCAGATTCTCCTTGAAGATGAAAGATACAGCTTTAAGGAGCCAATAAGAAAGTGAAAGTCTGGAAGGCAAAAGGTAGAATTGAGCTGAATTTTAATGGTTATGATTTTCATATTAAACCAGGAGATAAGTTTCTCTTTGCTGATGATGTGTTCAACCTTCTTCCAGAACAGGCAAAATCAGCCTTTGAGCAGGCACACAGCGTGCTTCCACCTTTTTACAAAGGTGAACCTCTCAGAGGTAAAACTCTCCTCGTCATAGCTCAGGCAGCAATTGGTGATGCTCTTTGTATGACGCCTGCATTAAGGGAGATTAAAAAGAAGTATCCGGATATGACTCTTAATGTAAGCATCTCTGGAAGAGCAAAGCCTGTGCTTGAAGGTTTGCCCTATATTGATAATTTACTTCCTATGCCCATTCCATTTAAAGAGGTAGCAAGGGCTGATTACATTGTTAAAGTTGTAGAGATGGTTAATACACCACAGTTTGACAACCTCTCTTTGATTGATTACTATTTATGGAAACTTTACATTTATAAGGCAGAAAAAGAGACTCCAGATGTACTTGTGGATGAAGCAATTTTACATGAGATGAAGGAGCGATTTGACAGAATAAGGGAGGCCTCGGGTGGTAAAAAAGTTTTGCTTTTTCATTACCTTGCCTCATCTGTTCATAGAACATTACCTCCAAGACTTTTAAAAGAAATAGAAGATTTAATCTGGGATGAATATGTGCCTGTAATATGTGCACTTCCAGATGAAGACATAACTGTTGAGACAGCTCTTGATGTATACGGGATAAGGGCTGCAAACTTTTCAGTTTTCATGAAGGATATTAAGTATCTGATTGCTTCTGTGGCGCTCTCAGATGCTGTTATTACAGCTGATACAGCAACGCTTCATATAGCTGCAGGCTTGGGTAAGCCTACTGTGCTTATTTCAGGACCAATTGATGCAGAATTAAGAGCGTCAAATTATTCCACAGTTATACCTGTTTCACCGAACTATAAAGGGCAGACATGTATTTCTCCCTGCATGCAGCATGCCACTACAGAGCCTTGCATTGAAGCTCAGGTAAAAAGGCAGTTTTACAGCCCCTGCATAGACAGTATTCCACCAAAAGTCATTTATCTTGCCCTTAAAGATGCTGAATTGCTGCTTCAGAAAGAATATGAAAAGCCTGAAAGATGTATTGTATGTGATTTTAACGGAGATATACCTCTCTTTGAAGTAATAAATAGTGCAAGAGTGTTTGAATGCCCTTCCTGTGGTTTGCAGTTTACCTATCCCATGAAGGTTATGGATTATGATGAGGCATACGATAAAGAATATGATAATCTACTTAAGTTTGGTGAATTGTCTTATGAGTTTTATCAGAATTTGAAAGACGAAAAAGTAGAGATAGAGAACTGGAGCAGACTACCGAGATTTAATATATTAATTCCAATTCTGTCACTGCTTCCAAAGGGAAGACTGCTTGATATTGGTTGTTCCACTGGATTTTTTATGCTCATAGCAAAAAAACTCGGGTTTGAAGTTTACGGGATGGAGGCTTCAGAGAAGGCAGTAAAAATCGCAAAGGATAAATTTAAATTGAATGTTGTTCAGGCTTTAACTCTTGATGAACTTTCTGAGGAGGTTAAAAATCCCTATGACATTATCACAGCCTTTGAGGTTTTAGAGCATGTTCATGAACCCATGAAATTTTTAACTGATATATACTTTCTTCTCAAACAAGAAGGCATTTTTATTCTAAGCTGTCCGCCATTTTATAAATTTGAAAACACAGCTAAGGGATACAGAAAATACAAATGGTGGTATAATGATTATCCACCCCATCATGTAACACGATGGAAGCCATGGACACTTCATTATTCGCTTAAGAAAGCTGGATTTGATGAGGTGCATTTATTTACAGAGCCTTTGATCCCAGGAACAGTTCTTGAAGGAGTAAATCCTTTTAGTGTTAATCTTAAACTTCCTGATGGAAAGACTATAAATATTGATACAAATTTAACGAAAGCAATCGTCTTAGAAACTTTAAAACCTCTTTATCTAAACTCTCGGCTGCTTGGTAATTTTCAATATGCCATTGCCGTGAAGGGGAAAAATTCAATTAATCTTGAAGAAATCATA
Source organism: Thermodesulfovibrio sp. 3907-1M (assembly GCF_040450955.1). NCBI lineage: Bacteria > Pseudomonadati > Nitrospirota > Thermodesulfovibrionia > Thermodesulfovibrionales > Thermodesulfovibrionaceae > Thermodesulfovibrio > Thermodesulfovibrio autotrophicus. Next base: position 1,180,253 of record NZ_CP144373.1, on the reverse strand, counting down.
AAAAAGGCAATAAAATACTCAGCAGTAGAAATAATCTGGGGAAAAGGTGATAAGCTTTGAGCCTTGAACTTGAATCGCCCAAATGGCGGTTGCTCAAAGAGCTAATAGAGGAGGTAGAATATGCATCTTGATCCAACAATATTTTTCTGGATTTTTCTCATAATAATTGCAATTCAGCCAATTATCCGACAAAAGCTTCTTGAAAATGCGAGGATGAGACTCATAGCAGAAATTGAAAAACAACGGGGTAGCCGGGTAATACTTCTTGTTCACAGGCAGGAAACCATGAGTTTTCTTGGTTTTCCGATAATGAGATATATAGACATTAATGACTCTGAAGAAGTCTTAAGAGCAATACATCTAACTGATGATGAAACTCCGATTGACCTTGTCGTTCATACACCTGGAGGTCTTGCTATTGCTGCAACACAGATTGCAAGAGCTCTTTCAAGACAGAAAGGTAAAGTTACAGTTTTTGTCCCTCATTATGCGATGTCCGGTGGAACTTTGATTGCCCTTTCAGCAGATGAGATTGTAATGTGTGAACATGCAGTGCTTGGTCCGCTTGACCCCCAGATTGGAGGACAACCTGCTGTTTCGGTTTTAAGTGTTCTTCAGAAAAAACCCTTAAGCGAGATTGATGATAATACTCTAATTTTAGCTGATCAGGCTGAAAAAGCAATAAGACAGATGAAAGAAACAATAATAGAGATTCTCTCCCATAAGCACACAATTGAAAAAGCTCAGGATATTGCAGAAAAGCTTGTTTCAGGAAAGTGGACCCATGATTATCCAATAAGCACTGAAGAGGCAAAACAGATAGGACTTCCTGTAAGCACTGATATGCCAAAAGAAATTATGTTTCTTATGAATCTTTATCCTCAACCTGTAAGACAATCAGTAGAATATATTCCTGTAAGAAAAACGGGAAAAGTTTAAACTATTTTTAGGGAAAGGAAACAGTAAGTTTTCCTTTTTCAAGAAAAAGAAAGATGTCCCCAGCTTTTTTTGCTGATTGATAATCATGGGTTGCCATGATAATTACTGAGTTAAGCCTTTGTTTTAACTGAACAATAATTTCTTCAATTATTTTGGTATTTTCGTGATCCACTGACGCTGTTGGTTCATCAAGAAACAAAACCTCTGGTTCTAAAACAATTGCACGGGCAATCCCCATTCTTTTTACTTCTCCACTTGAAAGACTGAGGGCATTCTGACTTTTCTTGTGTAACAATCCAACAAAATCAAGAGCTTTTTCAACCCTTTCCTTTATTTCTTCTTTGTTCATTCCTCTTACTTCTAAGCCATAGGCAACATTTTTAAAAACCGTTGCATTAAAAACTCCAATGTTTGGTAAAACCAAAGTAATCCTTCTTCTAAGATTTAGATCATTTTCAATAACTTTTCCTTCATCAGAATAGATAACTTCACCCTTATCAGGGCTTTCTAAGAGTGCACATATTCTTAAAAGAGTTGATTTTCCTGAGCCATTTGGTCCCATTAAAACATAGACTCCGCTTTTTTCAAATGAAAAGGAACACTCATCAAGGATAATCCTGCCATTATAAGATTTATGAATATTGGAGATACTAAGGCTTAAAGCCACTGGATTGACTCCCTTATGCCTTTTTTCTGAATTGAAAATAAAACAATGTTTATTGTAAAGGAAATTAGTAGAAGTATTATTCCAAGTGCCATTGCAAGCTCAAAGTTACCTTTGTCCGTTTCAAGGGCGATTGTTGTTGTCATTACTCTGGTATATCCTGCAATATTTCCTCCAACAATAAGTATTGCTCCAACTTCAGCCATAACCCTTCCAAGAGCGGCACAGACTCCAGCCATTATTCCATATCTTGCTTCTTTTATTACTGTAACTGCTATCTGAAAGGAAGTGGCTCCAAGAGTTTTTGCAGCGAGTTTCACTGCAGGGTCCACTTTAACAATTGATGAATGGGTAATGGCTGCAACAATTGGGAATGCGAGAATGCTCTGGGCAATAATCATTGCAGTAGGAGTATAAAGAAGACTTAAAAAACCAAGTGGTCCACTACGCGATAGCATTAGATAGAGAAACAATCCAACAACAACAGGAGGAAGCCCCATGAATGTATTAACCAGTGTTATTAATGCGTTCCTGCCTGAAAAACTCTTTAATCCAAGAAAAGCACCAAAAGGTATCCCTGAAATTGTTGCTATAAAAAGAGCTGTAAGAGAAACCCTCAGAGACATAAGAATTATCTCCATCAGCTCTTTATCAAGGTGTAAAATAAGATAAAATGCCTGTTTAAAGGACTCTACGATAAAGTTCATTTTGCATTTGGAATAAAAAGTTGATTCCCGAACTTATCCTTAAATGATGCTATAGCCTCTTGCCCTTCCTTTGATATTATCCAGTTTATAAACTTCATTGCCTCTTTATATTTTACATGTTTATGTTTTTCAGGGTTAACTGCCATAACGCCGTATTGATTAAATAAAACAGGGTCTCCCTGAAAAAGTATTGCTAACTCAAGCTTGTCTTTTATTGCAAGCCATGTTCCCCTGTCAGTAAGTGTGTATGCCTGTTTTTCATTTGCAATTCTTAAAGTCTTTTCCATTCCCTGTCCTACTTCAAGATACCACCTCTGTCCTTTAGGTTCAATTCCTGCCCTCTGCCATATCTGTAATTCCTTTACATGAGTGCCTGATTTGTCTCCTCTTGAAATAAAAAGGCTCTGTGAAGAGGCAATTCTTTTAAAGGCATCCACTGCTTTTTTAACTTCTCTTATTTTTGCAGGATCATTTTTTGGACCCACAATAATAAAATCATTGTAGCAAACATCGTGTCTGTTTACAAACCAACCCTCTCTTACACCTTCAAGTTCAAGCTCCTTTGCATGGACAAGCACAGCATCAGCATCTCCTCTTTTACCCATTTCAATTGCTGCACCTGTTCCTCTTGCAACAACCTTGACCTTAATCCCTGTTTTTTTCTCAAAAACAGGCAGGATGTGACTTAGCAATCCTGAGTTTTCCACAGAAGTGGTTGTTGCAAGGACAATTACACTGTCCTGAGCTACTGCAGTGTTTACCATAAGTAAAAATGAAAACATCAGAGCTACTATAATTTTCATTTGACACCTCCAATATGTTTATTTAAATATAACACTGGTTACAAAAAATTAAATTCTGAAATTTTTAATACCTTCTTCAAGAAATTTTTTAAAATCTTCCTGAATTCTCAAGAACTGCTCAATTGCTTTTTCAGCAGCCTCTGTAATCTTTGTTCCGCCACCGCTTTGACCACCAACCTGTGTCTCCACAAAAGGCGTTCCTGCCTGCCTGTTCATAGAATTTATAAGCCTCCATGCCTGTCTGTATGACATGTTAAGGGCTTTAGCTGCCTTTGAAATTGAGCCATACTGCTTGATTTTCTCAAGCAGTGCAATTCTTCCATAGCCAAGAAAAGTTCCCTCTTTTCCTTCAATCCAGATTTTACCTTTAAGCTCATAGTCTCCCTGTTTTCCACTGCCAGTAATACAAAACTGATGTAGATCTTTTAATTTTTTTCTCCCTCTTTTTTTCACATGGAAATATACAATAAAATATAACGCGATGTCAAGAAAGTTTCTGAGCTTGTAATAGAAATTGATAAAATTTTATGAAATTTTTTCTTGACAAATGAGAATGATTTTCATTAATATAAAATCAGAAATAAATCTGAGGAGGTGATAACTATGCCATGGGGTGACAGAACAGGACCTCTTGGAGCAGGTCCAAGAACAGGCAGAGGCTTGGGATTTTGTGGTGGATTTGCAACTCCAGGATATATGAATCCTGCACCAGGTAGAGGCTTTGGAAGAGGCAGAGGATGGAGATGCTTTGGAGGTTTGGCAAGGAGATTTAGATGGTTCTGGAGAGCACCTTTTTTCGGAATTTCTTCAAGAGAAGAGGTGGATTTACTCAGAGAAGAAGCAGAAATACTTAGAAAAAATCTTGAAGCAGTTCAGAAGCGTCTGAGTGAGCTTGAAAAAGGTGAAACAAAGTAAACCGGAGGTTTTGCCTCCGGTTAAAAATTTTTTGGAGGTTTTTATATGAAAAAGTTAGCTATACTTAAATGTGCAATGATTGGGGAGAAAAATTTATGTCCTGGTGATGCAAAATGTCTCGTTGCTTTTATGCGTAAAGAAGGAGAGTTTGAGCGTTATAAAAATGAGGACGCTGCTATTGTTGGAATTATGGATTGCGGTGGCTGTGAAGGCAATAAAACAAGAGCAATATGTAGCCTTCTTCTTTTAAAGTTACAACTTACAGCTCTTGGTGAAAATGTTGATGTTTTACATATCGGAACATGTATTATGAAGTTTTGTCCGAGAAAAGAAGATATCATATCAGCTATAAAAGAAAAGGCGGGTGTAGAAGTAATTGAAGGAACACATAAATATGCACCACCAACAATTTTTGGTAAATAGGAGGTTAAAATGAGATTAGCAATAGCAACAGAAGATGGATATGTAGCTCAACATTTTGGTAGATGCCCTGGCTTCACAATAGTAGATATTGAAGATGGAAAGGTTATCAGTAAAAATTTGATTGAAAATCCAGGTTATAAAGCCCACCAGCCAGGTGCTGTTCCAATGTTTTTGAGAAATCAGAATGTTGATTGTGTTATATCAGGTGGAATGGGCCCAAATGCTGTAATGAATCTTCAGTCCTCTGGAATAAAGGTAATTGTTGGAGTTACAGGGAAAGTGGAGGATGTTATTGCTCAATTTCTGAGCGGCACACTGAGTGGAGGAGAAAGCCTTTGTGAACATGGTCATGGACACTGTGAACATTAAAGGAGGAAAAAATCGTGAAAATATGCATTACATCGCAGGGTAATGATTTAAACTCAGAGATTGACCCAAGATTTGGCCGTTGTAAGTATTTTATTTTTTTTGATACAGATACAATGCAGTATGAAGCAGTTGAGAATCCTTGGAGAGATGCTCAGCAGGGAGCAGGCACACAGGCAGGACAGTTTGTAGCGTCAAAAGGCGTGAAGACTCTAATAACCGGGAAAATTGGACCTGGTGCAGAGCGGGTTATAAAAGCAGCAGGAATAAAAGTTTTTGAAGCTCATGGTAAAATAATAGATGTAATAAATAAACTTCAGGAGGAGGTCAGATGACAGAGAAAAAGGAAAGCTGCCAGTGCGATGAGAGACAGGCGATTAAAAAAGAAATCGCTTTAAAAGCAACTGTTTCAGCAATCAAGAAAAAAATTCTTGTTTTATCAGGTAAAGGTGGAGTTGGTAAAAGCACGGTTTCAACAAATCTTGCGGTAGGATTATCTCAAAAGGGATATCATGTTGGACTCCTTGACATTGACATTCATGGACCGAATATTCCAAACATGCTTGGATTGCAGGGATTTCCTCCACTGATAACTGATATGGGGCTTTTCCCCATAAAAATGTATGATAATCTTCAGGTGATTTCAATTGGCTTTTTTCTTGAAGAAAGGGACACTCCTGTTGTATGGCGTGGACCTTTGAAACATAGGATGATTGAGCAATTCTTGAGTGATGTTCGCTGGGGAGATCTTGATTATTTAGTTGTTGACTCTCCTCCCGGAACAGGAGATGAAATAATATCAATTGTTCAGCTTCTTGATAAGGTTGATGGAGCAGTGATAGTTGCTACGCCACAGGATGTTGCTTTAGCTGATGTTCGCAGAAGTATTAAATTTTGTATTGAAGGCTCAATCCCTGTGCTTGGAATAGTTGAAAATATGAGCGGCTTTGTATGTCCCCACTGTGGAAATACTGTTGAAATATTTAAAACAGGTGGAGCAGAAAGGCTTGCACAGGAATATAAGGTTCCCTTCCTCGGCAGAATTCCCATTGATCCAGCAATTGTTCAGGCTGGAGATGATGGAAAACCTGTAATGATTTATTATCCCAATAGCAAACCAGCAGAAGCTTTCTCAAATATAATCAACAAAATTACGGAAACCTTAAAACTATGATTATTGACCTGACTGTTCTTTTTGACAACTATCCTGCAGAGGAAGGCTTTGAAACAGGCTGGGGATATAGCTGCTTTGTAAAAAAAGGCTATGGTGGAATTCTTTTTGATACAGGAGCAGATGGAGGGAAACTACTCAGAAATCTCAAGAAAGCTGAGATAAAACCAGACAGGATTTTAAGAGTTGTTATATCTCATTCTCATAAGGATCATTCAGGTGGCTTAAAAGAGATTGCAGCAATTAACAACAAAGCTGAAATCTATGTCGGTGCATCCCAGTATGAGGAAATAAAAAACTTTCTCCCTTCATCAAGAATTCATCAGGTAGACTCTGAGCCTCTTGAGATAATGAATGGAGTTTATCTTACAGGTGAACTTGGTGAGCAAATAAAAGAAATCTCTCTTATTATGGATACAGGCGGAGGTCTGGTAGTTGTAACAGGCTGTGCTCATCCGGGAATAAAAGAAATCATAGATAAAGCTCATAAAATAGCAAACGATAAAATATTTGCCGTTGTAGGAGGGCTACATCTTAAAGATAAAAAGGAGAATGAAATAGCTCATCTGATAGAGTTTCTGAAAAATGAAGGAGTAAAATACATTGCTCCTTCACACTGCACAGGAGACCTTGCAAGAGCGATGTTTAAACAAGCATTTGGTAAAAGTTTTATAGAAGCAGGTGCGGGAAGCCATATTTACATTGGAGGCTCCTGTGATTATGTCTGATCCTTTTGAATCTTATTTTACTGAATATGATGAGTGGTATGACTCAGAAAAGGGAAAGATTATATATGAAAACGAAGCAAAATGTATTAAAAAGCTTCTTTGCAGCTGTGAAGATAGGATTCTTGAAGTAGGCACTGGAACAGGAAGATTTGCTGTTTTAGCCAAAAATGTTACAGGAGTTGATAAAGCATTCTCTCCACTTAAAATGGCAAAACTAAGAGGAGTTCCAGTAGTAAGAGCAAAGGCAGAGGTTTTGCCTTTCAGGGATAAGACCTTTTCCTGTGTAGTGTTTATTGTAACTCTTCCTTTTGTTGATGATATTTCCCTTGCACTGAATGAAGCAAAAAGGGTCTTGAAGGACAATGGCAGCATAATTGTTGGAGATATCTTTCTTGATTCCTATCTTGGAAAGCTATATGAAGAAAAGAAAAAACAGGGGCATCCCTTTTACAGATTTGCAAAATTTTATCATTTCACTGAGTTTCAGAAAATACTCTCTCAATGCGGTTTAAAAACTGAAAAAGTCTTTGGAACACTGAAAAATATTTCATTTCAGAGTCCTGAGCCTGAAGAACCTGAGGAAATTGAAAAAAATTTTAAAGAATTGCCTGGTTTTGTGTGCATGGAGATAAAAAAATGGTAATCTCAGTGGCAAGTGGAAAAGGTGGAACAGGAAAGACAACAGTTGCTGTATCTTTGGCATTAAGCATTGAAAACTCTCAGATAATTGACTGTGATGTGGAAGAGCCAAATGTTCATCTTTTTTTAAATCCTGAAATAAAACAAGAGATTGAGGTAACCTCTGTTGTTCCTGAGGTTGATAAAGAAAAATGTAATCTTTGTGGTTACTGTAGCAAGGTCTGTGCTTACAATGCTTTAAGTGTGATTAAACTTGACAGCTCAGGCGATGTTATTTTATTTCCCCATCTATGTCATGGATGTGAGGGATGTATTTTGCTATGTCCTGAAAAAGCAATGAAGCCTGCTCATAGAGGCATTGGAATGATAAAAATCGGTAGTTTTGATAGCCTTGAATTCATTGAGGGAAGGCTTAATATTTCAGAAGTGCTTGCTCCAAAGGTTATTGAAAAAGCAAAGGCTTACGCAAAAAAGGATAAAATTACAATAGTTGATGCACCTCCGGGAACATCATGCCCTGCTGTGGCTGCGATTAAAGACTCTGATTTTTGCATTCTTGTTACAGAGCCAACTCCTTTTGGACTTCATGATCTTGAGCTTGCCTATGAGGTAACCCAAGCTTTAAAGATTAAATCAGGCGTTATTATAAACAAAAGTGGAGATGATTGGCTCATAGAGGGGTTTTGCAGAAAAAATAAAATCCCTGTTTTCCTGAAAATTCCATTTCACAGGAAAATAGCAGAAGCTTATTCAAAAGGCATTCCCCTTGTAAAAGCAATGCCTGAATATAAAGAGATTTTTCAGAAGATTTATAAAGAGATAAGGGAAATCATATGAAACAGATTTTGATAATAAGTGGAAAAGGCGGAACAGGGAAGACATTTTTTACAGGATGTCTTGCCACCGCATTAAATAATAAGGTTCTTGTTGACTGCGATGTTGATGCTGCAAACCTTCATCTGCTTTTACATCCAGAGATAAAAGAAACACACGATTTTACAGGAGGCAAGATTGCATCAATAGATGAGGCTAAATGCATTCAATGTGGAGCATGTAAAGAAGTTTGCAAATTTAATGCTATAAATGAAATTTTTCAATCATTTCAAATAGAAACTTTAAAACATTCCCGTTCTGTCATTCCGAGCCTGCCCATACTTTGTCATTCCGAGCGTCAGCGAAGAATCTCCTCCTCAGTTTTTCAGGTTGATGAACTGTCCTGTGAAGGCTGTACAATATGTAGCTATGTATGTCCTGAGGAAGCCATAACTCTCAATGACAGAATTTCAGGGCAGTATTTTATCTCTGAAACCAGATATGGAACACTGATTCATGCAAGGCTTGGCATTGCACAAGAAAACTCAGGAAAGCTTGTTACAAAGCTGAGAGAGCTTGCAAAGGAGACTGCTCAGGAAAAGGGCTGTGAATATGTAGTGATTGATGGACCTCCAGGGGTTGGATGCCCTGTTATGGCTTCCATGACAGGTGTTGACCTTGTTGTTGCAGTAACAGAGCCAACCCTTTCAGGAATGCATGACCTCATGAGGGTTATTGAGCTTTCAAAACATTTCAATATACCTGTAAAAGTTGTGATAAACAAGCATGACCTGAATACGGAGATGAGCTCACAGATTGTAAAGGCGGTTGAGAGTTCAGGAATTGAAGTTTGTGGGAAAATTCCATTCTCAGAAGATATTTTAGCTTCAGTGAAAGCAGGCAAGCCTTTTTTAGAGTTTACAAAAAACAGTTTAACGAAGGAAATTGAGGAACTGATAGGTAAAATTACTTAAAATTAATCTTAACCATGTGAACTGAGCAAGATATACAAGGGTCATAGGCTCTTACAAGCATTTCAAGGGCAAGGGTTATCTCTTCCTGAGACTGAGTTATAATCTCTGGAACGAGCTTTAACATATCAAGCTCTATGTTGTGGGTATTCTGGTTTGTTGGAATTACACAGTTTGCATTTCTCAGAATTCCTCTTTCATCGCACTCATAATGATGAATCAACAAGCCACGGGGAACTTCAACTGCACCAACTCCCTCTCCAGCACGCTGGGGAAGTTTACCCAGTTCATTTATATCAGGAATAACTATCTCATCGTAGTTTATTCCTCTTTGCCAGAGAAGTTCCACAATTCTTATGGCGTCTTCAACGCAATGAACACACTCGACAATCTGAGCAACGGTATTAAAATATGGATTTATGCATTTTGGTTTGAGATTCAGAACATTGGCTGCTTGTTTTGCTTTTGGATGAAGTTTTTCATGATTGAGATTAAATCTTGCAAGTGCGCCCACAGCATATGAGTCTCTGTGCCACTTTGTTCTTTTAGCAGAGGCGTAGGGAACAACGAATTCATTGACAACATTTTTATATTCATATTTGCTTACTCTGTATCCATCTGTTGAACCAATATCTCCGTAAAGCAGTGGATACTCATCTTCATCGTTAACCAGTGCTAAATACTCTGTATCTCTTTCAAACTCAGGGAAAGTGAGTTTACTGAAAAGTTCAACAGTAACCTCCACATCGTGCTTTAGCTCCAGAAGCCTTTTATGCATCTCTTCAAGATCACTTAGATTTGGAAGTTTTGTAAATCCACCGATAACTGCACTGATTGGATGAACATGCCTTCCAACAAGTATATCACAAAGCTCATTGCAGAGCCTTTTCATTCTAAGTGCACGTCTCACAACATCAGGGTTAGATTTTATAAGAGGAACAAAGCTTGGAACGCCAACAAGGTCTGGTGCAACGAGAAGATATATATGAAGAATGTGGCTGTCAAGCTGTTCATAGTGAAGTAGAAGCTTTCTTAAAAGAGTTGTCTGCTCAGTTGGCTTTATTTCCAATGCGTCCTCAGCTGCCTGAATTGATGCAAGAGTATGTCCACATGAACAGATTCCACAGATTCTACAGGTTATATGAGGGGCTTCATAAATGGAACGGCCTCTCAGGAATGCTTCAAAAAATCGTGGAGACTCAACAATTTCAAGTCTGCAAACTTCAAGCTTTCCATCTTTAACTTCCACCACAATATTGCCGTGCCCTTCAACTCTTGTTAGATAATTAACATTAATGCTGATGTTTTTACTCACGACCTATCAAGCTCCTTACACTTGTTATACATCTCTATTTTTTTCATTAAAAAGTCTTCAGGAATGTTATATTTTTTAAGAACTTCCTTAAATCCCTCAGTATTGGGATTGATTGTGAGACCTCTACAACCATAGCAGATGTTTCCATTATTAATGCACCATGAATTACATCCTGCCTTTGTAACAGGTCCCATGCATGTAAGTCCTCTGTCATACATGCAGACATTTTCATTTAGTTTGCATTCAACGCAAACAGGATACTCTGGCACATAATAGGGTATTCCCTGAAGTATGCATTTAAGAACAGTAAGAAATTCAGACTGATATATGGGACAGCCATTTACAAAATAATCCACCTTCACAACCTGATGCACTGCTTTTGTATGAATTGTCGGGAAAAATTTATATGATTCTCCATAAACATATTTGCCCACTTCTTCAAGCTGAAAGGAGTTTTTCATTCCATTAACACCACCAATTGTGGCACAGGAGCCAAGAGCAACAAGGATTTTGCTTCTTTCTCTTATTTTTTTAACTCTCTCCACAGCATGCTCATCTGTAATACTTCCTTCAACAAAGGCTACATCAAACTCTCCATCCCACTTTTCAGACATTACCTCTCTGAATTCAACAACCTGAACAATATCAAGAACATCAATCAGTGGCTCACCAATGTTTGCCACTTGAAGCTGGCATCCTTCACAGCAGGCAAAATCAAAAAATGCAACCTTTGGTTTACTCATCACAGTGCCTCTGCCATATCCATTATTTCTTTAAATGTGAAAACAGGACCATCTTTACAGCAATAAAGATTTTGAATCTGACATCTTCCACATTTACCCATCCCGCATTTCATGTGTCTTTCAAAGCTAAGAAGAATCTGGTCCACAGGCAATCCCTTTGCAAGAAGCTCTTTTATCACGAACTTATACATAACAGGAGGTCCTACTACAGCAGCATAGGTCCTCGCAGGGTCTATATCAACTCCAGGAATTAGAGAGGTAATCAATCCCACATTTCCCTTCCAGTCAGGGTCTGCTCTGTCAACTGTGCAGGCAAAGTGTATATCAAGTCTTTTACTCCACTCTTCAATTTCATCGGCAAAAAGAAGCTCTCCAGGGGTTTTGCATCCAAAAAGTATGTGTATTTCACCAAAATCTCTTCTGTTATCAATAGCATAGAGTATCAATGACCTAAGAGGTGCAAGACCCAATCCTCCTGCAATTATTAACAAATCATGTCCTTCAATCATTTTAATTGGAAATCCATTCCCATAAGGACCTCTAACTCCGATAATGTCTCCAGCATTTAGTTTATGAAGAGAGTTTGTAACTTTTCCAACTGCTCTTACGCATATTTCAAAATAGTGCCTGTTTAAAGGAGAGGAACATATAGAAACCGGGATTTCACCAATACCCATAAGTGAAACCATTATGAACTGGCCTGGTTCAAAATCAAGCCAACTGCTATTTTCAAAAGCTATTTTGAAAAGCTTTTCCTTTTCTGTTAGAGATTTTATATCAAGAATTCTTGCTTTTTTTAGATTATAGGGTGAATCCTTTATAACCACTTGCGCCATATTTTTGCCTCTGACTCCTTTATGAGAGATGTCAAAACTTCTTTAAGATTAATTTTTGCCATGCATGTTCTGGAGCATCTTCCACAGCCTGTACAGAAAATCATACCATACCTGTCTATGTGATATCTAAACTTTCTGTAAAATCTATGTCTCTGCCTTGCTGATCGCTCTCTTCGGAAATCTATTCCACCAGCTACCTTTGCAAAGGGATCAAGCTGACAGGAAAACCACACTCTGTATCTTTCACCTGCCTTAAGAGTTAAATCCACTTCTTCTTTTATATCAAAACAGTAACATGTGGGACAGACTGCTGTGCAGTTACCGCAACTAAGACACTTAGTTTCAAGCTCTTTCCATACAGATGCATTAAAGGAACGGTCAAAAAGGTCTGGAAGATATCTTCTTTCTGTTGGAACTTCGTTATTAAATATTTTCAGTTTATTATTTCGCAATGCTTTGAGTTCTTCAATGTGAACTGTTTCAGCAGGTTTAAATAACCCAGTTTTTTCAATAATATCAGAGCCCTTTGATGAATGAATATGAACGATAAAGTAATCACTGAGTTCTGTAAACATCAAGTCATATCCTGTTGTTGGAATATGAGCACCTACAAATGAGCAACTTGCATACTCATCGCAGTAGTCATTACACTCAAGCCCGATTATTGTTATATGTTTTTTTCTTATTAAATAGCCAGTATCCTTTGGTTTGTCTGAAAGAACCATATTCAGGCATTTTATTCCAGCTATGTCACAGGTATGGACACCAAAAAGGACTAAATTTTCATATTCAACAACAGGTTCAATTTTTAAGTCCTCATTTACATCAAACTTTAGCAAAGTTTCTTTCTGCGGCATAAAGTATTTCTTCGGTGGAATTATTGTTGGGATATATTTCAGACTTACTTCATCAGCGGATTTTATTTCCTGAAATGCATAGTTGTTATAGCCTTTGTAGACAGGAGCAGCTACTTTGGAAAAAGAAATTAAAGAGTTTATAAAATCATTAATTTTTGATTTTTCAAGTATTTTATATTGTTCAACTTTCACTTTCTGCCCAAAAAAAACAAAAGTAGTCAATTATAGTTTTTCAAAATTAATTTTGTCAATAGGGTTATAAGCAGATTCAGAACGAGAAAGTTCTTTTTTTGCTACTCTATCAAGAATTCCATTAATAAAGGCAGCACTTTCTTTTGTAGAAAATTTTTTTGCAATCTCCACTGCTTCATTTATTGTGACCTGATAGGGAATATCATGACGAAATAATATTTCATAAATTGAAAATCTTAAAATATTTTTATCAATCGGGATAATTCTTTCTAAATGCCATTTTTCAGTGTATTTTTGAATTGTTTTATCAATAACATCAATATTTGCAATCGTTCCTTCTATCAATTGATTCGCAAATGTTTTTATATCATGATCCTGCTCCTCATTATTTCTTTCCCAGAATTTTTCAATTTCTTCCTGCAATAGATTGTAATCACACATTTTTCTTGTATTTTCATTCATTTCACAGGCATAAAGAAATTGTAAAACATATTCCCTTGCTTTTCTTCTCTTCATTTTTACCCGATTTCTAAGGCTATTTCAACTCTTCCATAACTCTTGCCATTTCAATGGCTACCATGGCTGCATCCCAGCCTTTGTTTCCTGATTTCGAACCAGCCCTTTCTATTGCCTGTTCAATGGTATCTGCTGTAATTATTCCAAATGAAACGGGTATGCCTGTTTCTAATCCGATAAGGGCAATTCCCTTTGAGACTTCGGCAGCGATGTAGTCAAAGTGAGGAGTCGCACCTCTAATTAAACTGCCAAGACAGATAATTGCATGGAACTTGCCTGATTGAGCTAATTTTTTTGCAATTAATGGAATTTCAAATGAACCAGGAACTTTCACAATCTCAATGTCTGTGTCGTATGCTCCGTGCCTTATCAGAGCATCAATAGCACCTTCAAGAAGGCGCGAAGTAATAAATTCATTGAATCTGCTTACAACAATTCCAAATTTTAGTCCCTGAGCATCAAGTTTTCCTTCAATGATTTTCATGACTGACCTCCTATGGATAGAATAATTCAAATCTTCTCATTCTAACATTTATTACTAAAGCAATTCCTACAAAATTAGCAACAAGAGTTGTCCCTCCATAACTCATAAATGGTAAGGGAATTCCTACTACTGGCATGATTCCAAGAGTCATGCCAACATTTATAAAAAAGTATAAGACAAAAATTGAAGTAAAACCTATTGAAAGAAGTTTTCCAAAGCTGTCTTTGGCAACTATAGAGACTTTCCAGCATCGGATAAAAAGTGTAAAATAGAGTGCTAAAAGCATAAAACAGCCTATAAATCCCCATTCTTCTGCAAAAATGGGGAAAATAAAGTCAGTATGTCTTTCCGGAAGAAATTTTAAAGGTCCCTGTGTGCCTTCAAGAAAGCCTTTGCCAAAAAGCCCACCAGAACCTACAGTTATTACTGATTGCATGATATTGTAACCAATTCCTTTCGGATCTATGCTCGGATCAATAAAAGCAATTAATCTATTTTTCTGATATTCCTTCAGTCCTTCCCACAGAATCTCCCATAAAAAGAATATGGAAATAATCAATAAGGAAAGAAGCAGTATTAACAATCTTACAGGAAGCCCTTTATAAATAATCATTATAAATGTAATTATAAAAAGCAACACTGCTGTTCCAAGGTCAGGCTGTTTAATAATAAGCAAAAATGGTATTACTCCAAAAATGAGTAATGTCTTCAGGGTATCCTTTATTGATAGAGGAGACTGTTTGTCTTCCAGAAAGGCTGAAATACTTATGATAAAAATTATTTTAAATATTTCTGAGGGCTGAAATGAAAAAAATCCAAAATTTATCCACCTTTTTGCACCCATTGCTGTTTTACCTGTAAAAAGAACAATAATAAGAAGTAAAATTCCTATTATGTAAAAGATTAGCCAGAAATTTTTTAGCTTAATATAGTCAAAAGTTACAAAAGCAATCAAAGTTGATATAGCTATTGCAAGCCATATCAATTGTTTAACATAAAAAGGAGGTTGTTCTCCCTCATCAAGGGGTGGTCTTGTGGCACTGTAAATTGTTAGTATCCCGAGGATACATATGAAAAGAACTACAGCAAAAGTAATCCAGTCAAAATAGCTAATCAGTCTTCTATCAATTTTTAACATTCAGTTGCCTCTTTTTAAGAATATATCCTTCAAGAATATTTCTTGCCACAGGTGCTGCTACTGCTCCTCCGCTTCCTCCATGTTCAACAATTACAGAGAAAGCCATCTCAGGATTTTCCACTGGAGCAAATCCAATAAACCACGCATGATGTTCAATATTTTTATATGATACTTTCTCTTTCAATTTTTTGCTAATTACCTGCACTGTTCCTGTCTTGCCGCCAAACTTTATAATATAAGAACGAGCACCTGAAGCTGTTCCTGATGGTTCATTTACCACTCCTGATAATGCTTCTTTAATTATATCAAGATTTTTAGGATTAAGATTTAGATTTTCTTTTCTGGGCTCATCACCTCTGATTATGTAAGGAGTAACCTTGAGTCCTCCATTTACTACTATAGCCATAACGCGAGCCATCTGTAATGGTGTGACTTTCAGAAATCCCTGTCCAATGGCGGTGTTAAAGGTATCACCTAAAAACCAGGAAGATTTCTTTACTTTTTTTTTCCATTCATCATCAGGAACTAACCCTGATTTTTCATCTGAATTAAATCCTGTAGAACTACCCAATCCCAACAAAGTAGCGTATTTATGTATTTTTTTGATTCCAAGAATTCTACCAAGTTCATAAAAATAAACATCGCAGGACTCAACGAGAGCTTTTCTAAGATTAACAGGTCCGTGTCCTTCTTTTTTCCAGCAACCAAATGTCCATTGTCCAACACTTATACCACCATTACAGTTTACGAGGACTTTATCTGGAGTTATGACTCCTTCCTCAAGCCCAGCCAGTGCAGTGATGATCTTGAATGTTGAGCCTGGTGCATACAAACCCTGAACTGCTCTATTAAGTAAAGGATTTTTTGGATTACTTATTAATTCATTCCAGTAGGCTTCTGTAACACCTTCTACAAATTTATTTGGATCAAAGGATGGAGAGCTTAATAAAGCTAATAGTTCTCCAGTATCAGGTTTTATTGCAACAAAAGCTCCTGTTAGAGTATCAAAAGATTTGTAAGCTGCCTCCTGCAGTAGAGCATCAATTGTTAAATAAATATCTTCGCCTTTTACAGGTGGTGACTCCTTTATTAGTCTTAGTTCTCTGCCAAGAGCATCCACTTCTACAATTTTTTCTCCAGGAATACCCATAAGTCTTTCATCAAATAATTTTTCCAGTCCTGTCTGTCCGACCAGAAAATAAGATGGCAAACTCTGATATTGCGGATTATTTTTTATTTGTTGTTCCGTGATTTTACCGAGATATCCCAGTAAATGAGCTGTGGCAGGGCCAAAGGGATAATGTCTTTTTAACTCTGTTTGTATTATCAATCCCGGGATTTCTGAACGTCTTGCTTCAAGCATGGCAATTTCTTTAAATGTGAGGTCATCTTTTATTTTTATAGGCATATAAATACTTTCAATCTTTGTTTTAAGCCTGTTTTGTAGCTCATCTGGAGGAATGTTTAAAATCTTTGATAATAAATTTATATCCACTTTATCTGCATATTCAGGAGAAATCAAAGCAGCAAAAGAAGGAATATTTTCAACAAGAGGAATCCCATTTCTATCATAAATAATTCCCCGTGGAGCAGGAATTTTTATTATTCTGATTCTGTTTTGTTCAGCAAGTTTTTTATATTTCTCTGTGTTAAGTATCTGAAGTTGCCAGAGTCTTAGTAGAATTATAATGAATATTAAAAAAATTATACCTGCAAATATTTGGTCTTTTTTTTTCATGGTTTTCTCCAGCTTAAAATCAAGCCAAAAGGAATATTAATAAGTCCCCTTATGAAAAAGATTTTAAAAAGTTGCGTACTCAAACTAAAATTAAAAAAATATACCATAATTAAACTGTAAATAATCTCATCCATTATGGTGAAAATAAATATAACCAGAGCTTTGAAAAATTCTGTCCAGTGAAAAAAGAGCTGCCTGACCAGGATTATTAACATAACACCTGTAATTGTTTTAGATATGATTGCAGGACCGATTATTCCTTGAAAAAAGTCTTCTACCACCCCAACTGTTACAAAAAATAAAACAGGTAAGGTTTCTGAAGGTGCGATTTTTTTTTGTTCTATTTCAGGGAAAAAGTAATGTATAACAAAGAGATAAATTAGTAAAAAAGAGAAATCAAAACTTATACTGTCAATTGTAAAAATCTGTTCAATAAAAAAAGTGAAAAATATGAATATGCCCCATTTAATTACATGTTTCATATCAGGCTTTTAATTATTGCGACTTCTTCAATTTTTGAATCTAATTGATATGGAATAACTTCTATACTCTGAAAGAATCCTTTTTTTCTTTCTATTTTTTTTACAACTCCCACTTTAATTCCTTCAGGAAAAATACCATCTGTTCCAGAGGTAATTAATCTGTCTCCAACCATTATATCTTCTTCTAAGGGAATATATTTGAGAATACAAAAGTTTGTTCCTGTCCCACTTACTATACCTTCTGTGCGTGTTCTTTCAACTCTTACAGCAACAGAAAAATTAGGATCAGTCAATAGAAGTATTTCTGAGAAGTTTGAAGATGTAGAGATAACTTTTCCTGCTAATCCATTAAGTGTTATTGCTGGCATTCCCGTTTTTATCCCCTGGGCACTTCCTTTATCTATCCACAGAGTCTTCAGAAACTTATTTGATCCAGTACGAATTACCTTTGCTATTGTTACAACTTCTTTCTTTTTTTCCTTTAAGTTTAAAAGTTCCTTTAATCTTTTATTTTCTTCTATAAGTTCATAAGACGATTTTTGTTCTAAAATCATTTGATATAGCTGTGCTTTTAATTTTCTGTTTTCTTCTTTAAAATAGAAAAATTCAGAAAAAAAGTTTTTTAAATATTCTCCAGGTAATACTAAAGGTGAAAGATCAAACTTATTAAAGCTTATAATTCCCCTGGATTGGTAACTTATGATAAAAAAAGAAACCAAACATATAACAGTTACAATTAAAACAGTGATTTTTTTTATCATAAATTAACATTAAGAGAGACTCTTCTGAGAAGGTCAAGCTTGTCAAGCATCGCACCACATCCTTTAACAACTGCTCTAAGAGGGTCATCGGGAATTATCACAGGGACTCCAGTGTGTTCTCTTATAAGAATATCTAATCCTCTCAATAAAGCTCCTCCACCTGCTAGAACTATTCCTTTATCTGCTATATCAGAGGCAAGCTCAGGAGGTGTATTTTCCAGGGTAACTTTTATTGTATCAAGAATGATTGTTACAGGTTCCTGTAAAGCTTCTCTGATTTCTTCTTCAGTGACTGTTATTGCTTTTGGAATTCCTGTTATTAAGTCTCTTCCCTTAATTTCCATTGTTCTGTCAGAATTCATAGGATAAGCGCTACCAATGTTTATTTTTATTAGTTCAGCAGTTCTTTCTCCTATCATCAGGTTGTATTTTCTTTTAATGTAAGCTATTATTGCCTCATCCATTTTATCTCCGCCAACTTTTACTGCCTTTGAACATACAATTCCATCAAGAGAAATCACAGCAACATCTGTAGTTCCTCCACCAATGTCAACTATCATATTACCAGAAGGTTCTCCTACAGGAAGCCCGACTCCTATTGCTGCAGCCATGGGCTCTTCTATAAGATAAACTTCCCTGGCACCTGAAGCAATTGCAGCATCTTTAACAGCTCTCTGTTCAACCTGAGTTATTCCTGAAGGCACTCCAATAATAATTCTTGGAGAGATAAAACATTTTCTATTATGAGCTTTTGTGATGAAATACTTAAGCATCTCTCCTGTTGCATCAAAATCTGCTATAACACCATCTTTAAGAGGTTTTATTGCACTGATATTGGCTGGAGTTTTACCCATCATTTCTTTTGCCTCTGTGCCGACAGCAATAACTTTTTTATTATCTCTTCTTACAACAACAACTGAAGGTTCGTCGCATACAATACCTTTACCTTTTACATAAACAAGAGTGTTTGCTGTTCCAAGGTCAATTGCCAGATCATTAGAAAATTTTCCCACTAATTTTTGAAGAAACACCATTGTCCTCCCTGATATAGATTTAATTAATTATTTTAAAATATTTCAGATTTATTCTTCTATGACTGAAGTTTTAGCCAGGTAATCACCCAATCTTCTCGCGTCTGGATCACCTACAATGAGTGTAAATTCAAAGGCAAACAATGCAATACAAATTAGCCAGCCAAGAATGGGTATCAGTAAAAAAAATGCTGCTAAAGCTAAAGGTAAATTTCTGATTATGGAGTCTCTAAAATCAGCCTTGCTCTGTCTCTCTATGTTAATAACCTTTAGTCTTAAGAATTTTTTTCCAATACTGCAACCTTTGAATAAACCATCACTTATCAACAGATAAAAAATTCCAGTAAAAAATCCTCCTTCATGAAAAAATTTCCAAAGGACTAAAATAAGAAGCAAATCAATTAATTTAGCAATTCCTCTGAAGAAAATATTGCCATATTTTGATTGATTATTAATCATTTTTATTGTTTTATTATTATTTTAAATATTCTATAATATATTAGCACTTGCCTCTTTTTAATATAAACAATTATGATAGGATACAATAAAATTTGTTGATAAAGCAAAATGTAAAAATAGAAATTACAGAGGAGGGTAAAATGGGTAATAAAATTTTAAGGATGAGTTGTTGGTTGAATTTTGTTGTTTTTTTGTTATTTTTTTACTGTATATCATTAACTCATGCAGAAATTATTGCTAAACCAGGAACTTTTGATCATTTTCAGTTTGATACCCCGGATGTATTGACAGCTGGCAATGAATATAAAATATTTATTATAGCAGTTGATGCCTTTGGTAATCCTGTAAGCATGCCTGCTGAAAGCTTTAAAGAATATAAATTAACCGTAACAGGCTCAGCTATGGTATCACCTTCTCAGTTTAAGTCAAGTGAAATAACTCAGTCAGGTCTGACTATTAAGTTTAAGGATGAGAAAGCAGAAGAAGTTGTGATCTCCCTTTATGAAATTAATAGTCCTTTCCCCATTATTGAAAAAAAGATAAAAATTCTGCCAGCAGAGATATCTGATCTTAGTATAAAAGTTCCTGCTTCAGTAAAAGCTGGTAGTGATTTTGAAGTATGGATTTCAGGAAAAGATCGTTTTGGTAATGTGGTTTGTAAGGATTTTGAACCTAAGGATTTGAACTTATTTTTTAAAGGTGATGTTTCTCCTCAGATAAAAGAAATTCAGTATATACCTGAAAGCTGTAGTGTGAGAGTGAAACTTTTATCAGAAAAAATTGGAAATTTCCACATTGAAGCAGACTTATTGAATAAAAAAATCACAGGTAAAAGTGAAAAAATAGCGGTTTTAAATGGTCCTGTAAATTCTTTTATTGTTAATGCACCTGAAACCGCTGTTGTTGATGAACCTTTTGATATAACCATATTGGCTATTGATAGATTCAATAATTTTGTTAAAGACTTTGCTATACAAAAGGAAAAAATAATAATAGAAGCACAGGGCAAAGGTTATATCTTTCCTTCTGAGTTATCATCTTATGCCTTTTCAGACGGCAAAGCAAAAATAAGTCTTCGCTATGATATGCCTGAAGATATAAAAATAGTAGTTAAAGTTGCCAATAATAATTCAATAAGAGGAGAAAGCGGTGTTGTAAAAATTGTTCCACCGAAAGTAAAAAGATTTGAAATTATTTCACCTGAGACAATTATTGCAGGGCAGAGATTCAAAATAAAGATTATTGCCTATAATCATCTTGACAAAGTTATGTCCAATTACAACTTGTATGGCAGTACAGTTATATTAAAATCGTCAGGTTCAGGCAGTCTTACTCCAAATAGAGTTCCTCCATCAGAATTTATTAATGGAGTTGCTACTGTTGAAGTTATGTATGACAGGGCAGAAAAATTTAATATTTTTGCAACAACAGAAGAAAAAGAGATTCCTTCAAAGGAAATTAAAATTGCTGAAGAAAAGAGAGTAGAAAAAACAAAGAAAAAAATAGTTGAAAAAAGAGAAGCAAAAAAAGCAAAAACTAAAAAAAGAATTGTCACCAAAGGGCAGGTTTTAGAACTTAAAAATATTTCTCTTGTTGAAACAAAAAAAAGTTCTTCCTTGACTCTTTTTATTCCAAATGTGGATAAATACGGTGGATATTATCCAAAAACAAAAAAAGAAGGAAAATCTATGTCAGTTGCATTAGAAGTTTATCCTGTTAAAAATAAGTTAGAAGCACCGATAAAAATTGAATCCGATTTTATAAGAGAGGTTTCTATATCTGAAAAAGAAAATAAAGTTATACTCAATATAACCCTTAAGAAGCCTCTTAAGTATCGTGTTACAAAGAAAAAAGATGAACTCCTTGTAGAGTTCAGGAGACCTTAATGGGTTTATTTGACAAGCTCAAGGAAAAGTTAAGCAAGACAAAACAACATATTGTTGAAAAAATTGAAGCTGTTGTTCCAGTAGGCAGAAAAATTGATGAAACTACAATAGAAGAAATAGAGGAGATTTTAATATCCTCTGATTTTGGTATACATGCAACAGAACAGATTACATCTATTCTAAGAAAAAGAGTAAAAGAAGGCGCATTAAAGGACTATAGTGATTTTAAATCTATACTCAAAGATGAGCTTTATAAAATTCTTGAAAATGCAACAAATTTAAATTTATCCTCAAAACCTGCAGTAATTCTGGTGGTTGGAGTAAATGGAGTTGGAAAAACTACAACCATTGGAAAACTGGGTTATAAATTTATAAGTGAAGGTAAATCTGTTGTTTTTGCTGCTGCTGATACCTTTAGAGCTGCAGCTATAGAACAACTTGAAATATGGGCAAAAAGGGTAGGAGCTGATATTATCAAACATAAGAGTGGAGCTGATCCAGCTGCTGTTGTTTTTGATGCAGTGGAGCATGCTAGAGCAAAAAAAAAGGATATAGTAATTATAGATACAGCAGGCAGACTTCACACAAAGCAACCATTAATGGAAGAGTTAAAAAAAATCAACAGAGTTATAAAAAAATCAATTCCAGAAGCTCCCCATGAGACTTTGCTGATTTTAGATGCTACAACAGGGCAGAATGCAATAAGACAGGCTTGTCTGTTTAATGAAGCCTTAGGATTAACAGGTGTGGTTGTTACAAAGCTTGATGGAACAGCAAAGGGTGGAGTTATTTTCGGAATAAAAAAAGAGATAGGCATTCCTGTTAAATTAATCGGCATTGGCGAAGGAATTGATGATTTAAAGGAGTTCAATCCTAAAGAATTTGTTGAAGCTTTGTTTGATTAAATTGCGGGGAGAGGATTTGAACCTCTGACCTTCGGGTTATGAGCCCGACGAGCTACCAGACTGCTCCACCCCGCGATAAATTCAATATACCTTAAAGAAACAGGATTTGTCAAATGCAGATTGTAATTGCTTCAAGAAACAAAAAAAAGATAGAAGAGTTAAAAAGGATTCTTGAAGGGCTCAGCATTGAACTGCTTTCTGTCAATAATTTTCCCCATCTCGGAGAAGTTGTTGAAGATGGTGAGACTTTTCAAGAAAATGCCTTAAAAAAAGCAAGATATGTATGTAAACAAACAGGACTGCCTGCTCTGGCTGATGATTCAGGACTGGAAGTTGATGCATTGGAAGGTGCTCCAGGTGTAAGGTCAGCAAGATATGCAGGAGATAATGCCACTGATGAGGACAATATAAAAAAGCTTTTGAAAGATTTAGAAGGAGTTCCTTTAGATAGAAGAACTGCAAGATTCGTATGCTGCATTGCATTAGTTTTTCCAGGACATAAGGAATATTTATTCTGGGGTTATGTGAGAGGTAAAATTACAGAAACTCCAAGAGGAAGCTATGGTTTTGGATACGATCCTGTATTTATACCTGAAGGGTTTTCAACTACATTTGCTCAGATGCTACCTCATGAAAAGGACAGGATAAGTCATCGCAAAGAAGCACTTGACAAATTAAGAGAATTTTTGATAAAACTAACGACAAATTTATAAGCAAAACTTATTACAAAATTATAAAATTTAAGTTGCTTTTTAATCAATAATAAGTTAAATTATAAACCAAAAGTTAATTTTAAACCTAAAAGGAGGAAACAGTGAGATTAGTATTCTTAGGTGCTCCAGGAGCAGGCAAGGGAACTCAGGCAAAAAGATTGGTAGAAAAATATGGTATCCCTCAGATTTCTACAGGTGATCTCCTCAGAGCAGCAGTTGCAGCAGGAACTCCGCTTGGCAAAGAAGCAAAGTCATACATGGACAGAGGAGAACTGGTTCCTGATAGCGTTGTTCTTGGAATGGTCAAAGAAAGACTGTCTCAGGATGACTGTAAAAAAGGTTTTATTCTTGATGGTTTTCCAAGAAATGTTGCTCAAGCTGAGGCTCTTGATAAAATGCTTTCTGAGATGAATATGCCTTTAGACCTTGCACTTAATCTTGATGTTCCCTTTGATGACCTTATGAAAAGACTTACAGGAAGAAGAACTTGTAAAGTCTGCGGTCAAATGTACAATATTTATTATTCTCCTTCAAAAGTGGAAGGTAAGTGTGACAAATGTGGAGGTGAGCTTTTCCAGAGGGATGACGACAAAGAAGAAACAATCAGAAAAAGGCTTGAAGTTTACAGGGCTCAAACAGAACCATTGATTGATTATTATTCAAAAAAAGGAATTCTTAAAAGCGTTTCAGGCACAGGTAGCATAGATGAAATATTTAACAGTATCTGTGCAATATTAGAAAAAATTAAATAAGGAGGGAAAGGTATGCCAGATGTAAGAATTAAAACACTGCCCCCACCTCATGGTGGAAAACTTGTTGAGAGGGTTGTTCGTGACCCTGAGATGGCAAGAAAATTAATGGAAAAATGCTCTGCAGTTTATGACATCAAGCCAACCCTTTTTAAGGGTAATCCTGTAAGAAATGTTTACAGGGAAATAATGTCAGTATGTTATGGCTTTTTCAGCCCTGTTGAAGGCTCAATGACAAAGGCTGAGCTTGAAAGTGTTCTTGAAAAAAGAAGGCTTTTGAGCGGATGGGTTTTTCCCTATCCAATTCTCTTTGACATCTCAGAAGAAGATTTCAAAAAACTTAAAGTTGGAGCAGGTGACTGGCTTCTTCTAAGACTCAAGGGTGAACCTTTTGCAATTCTTGAGATTGAAGAAGTTTATGAGATCGTGCCTGGTGACGTTGCGGTAAGAACCTTTGGAACACCAGAGAAAAATCCGGAAGTGGTTAAAGCCCCATTTGATCAGAAGCATACAGGATATAACATTTACTGCTCATTGAATCCAATAATACTTGCTGGAAAATACACAATAATAAATGAGCCAAAAATCAGACCACCTTTTGACAGATTCTGGTATCCACCAAAGAGATCAAGAGAAGAGTTTGAAAAAAGAGGCTGGACCACTGTTATAGCTCATCAGACAAGAAATGTTCCTCACACGGGTCATGAAGCATTAATGAAGAATGCAGCATATATAGGTGATATAGAGCCTTCTCATGGTATAGTTGTTAATGCTATAGTTGGTGCAAAGAGAATAGGAGACTTCCCAGATGAAGCAATTGTAGAAGGGCACGAAATGCTTCATCTTGCTGGTTACATAAAGCCTGAGCGCCATCTTGTAACATTTACACTCTGGGATATGAGATACGGAAACCCCATTGAATCTCTCATCCATGCAGTAATCAGACAGAACATGGGAATTTCCTTCCATATGTTTGGAAGAGATCATGCAGCACTTGGCGAGTACTATGATATTTATGCAACTCAGATACTCTGGTCAAAGGGAATCCCGAGCTTTGGTTTTGATGCTCCACCATATGCAGTGGAAGGCGGATTCTATATAAGGCCTCAGAATATTGCAGAGTTCTGGTATTGTCCAAAATGCCTTGAGTTTGCATACTCTGGTAATTGTAATCATAAAGGTATATATTCAAGATACTCTGGAAGCTTTATAAGAGGACTTATAAACGAAGGCGTAACACCACCACCACAGATTTACAGACCAGAAGTTTATAAAGTTGTTGTAAAATGGTGGCAGAAGTTTGGATATCCATTTAACAATGAGAAGTATCTGAAAGAGAGAGAGGAGAGATTAGAGGTTGATCTCCCTCACATGGAACTTCCAGCTCACTTAAAAAAATAAAAGAGGAGGTGAATAATGGCTAAGTATTTTGGCGTAATAATTGATGAAAAAAGATTGGCAGCTATAAAGGGAACTCCCTTAGAGGAAAAGGTTGAGCCAATTTTTGGTGGAGCATTAAAGCGTCTTGTAATTGAGGTTTCTGATGAGCTTGGTCAGAAAGTTATTGAACAGTTCTCAAAGGCAAGATTTGATGCAAGAGGATTTATTGAGGAAACTCCTGCTGCATTCAAAAGATTGGTATTTAAGAAAATTGTAGAGAAAAAATCTTTAGGTCCAGAGGTAATAGAGGCTGCTGTTGCTGAGATTCATTCAATTAAAGAAGAAATCGCAAAGGAAGACAGAGAGCTTCCAGTCCCTGATATTGATATAAGTGATGTACTGGAATTACAAAAAAATCCAGTGCAAAAACCAGCATAATAAAAAACAAAAAAGGAGGTTAAGCTATGCCAAGTTTTGTAATTCAGGAAAAGTGTGACGGCTGCAAAGCACAGGACAAAACTGCATGTCAGTACATCTGTCCCAACGACCTTATGGTGCTTGACAGAGAAAAGATGAAGGCTTACAATCAGGAGCCTGACCAGTGCTGGGAGTGCTATAACTGCGTAAAAATTTGCCCTCAGCAGGCAATTGAGGTAAGAGGTTACGCAGACTTCTGTCCTCTCGGTGCAAGCGTTATTCCAATGAGAGGTCAGGATGCAATTATGTGGACAATTAAATTCAGAAATGGCTCAATCAAGAGATTCAAATTCCCAATCAGACTTACACCAGAAGGTTACTGGAATGCAGACAACATTTATGCAGGATTACCTGAGCCTGATTATTCAAAGATTAAACAGCCTGGCTACTTTAATTATGAAGCCAGAAAAGAGTAAAAAAATAAAGTAAGGAGGGATAACATGGAAAAAGAGACTTGCACATTTTCATACTGTCAGAGACCTGATGTTGTAGAGGTTGAGACTGATTTTCTAATCATTGGTGGTGGAATGGCTGCATGCGGTGCTGCATTTGAAGGTTGCAGATGGGCAACGCCAAAGGGAATTAAGGTAACACTCGTTGACAAAGCAGCAATGGATCGTTCCGGTGCTGTTGCAATGGGTCTCAGCGCCATTAATACCTACATTGGCGAAAACAAGGTTGTTGACTATGTAAAATATGTCCGTGCAGACCTGATGGGAATTATCAGAGAAGACCTTGTTTATGACCTTGGAAGACATGTTGATGATTCTGTTCATATGTTTGAGGAATGGGGTCTTCCAATATGGAAAAAGAGCGATGATGGTTGGTCACTTGATGGATTCCAGGCAAGAGACCAGGGCAAACCAAAGCTCAAAGATGGTGGAGTTCCATGCCGTTCTGGAAAGTGGCAGATCATGATCAATGGTGAATCATATAAGGTAATAGTTGCAGAGGCTGCAAAGGCTGCTCTTGAGTTCAATAGAAAGGCAACTGGACAGGCTCAGAATATTTATGAGAGAGTATTTATAGTTAAACTCCTTAAGGATGCAAAAGAGCCTAACAGAGTAGCAGGTGCAATAGGCTTCAGTGTAAGAGAAAATAAGATTTATCTCTTCAAAGCAAAGGCAATTCTTGCAGCCTGCGGTGGTGCAGTTAATGTCTTCAGACCAAGATCAACCAGAGAAGGAATGGGAAGAGCTTGGTATCCAGTATGGAATTCTGGTTCTGGATATTATCTCGGTATTACTGTTGGTGCAGAATTGACAATGATGGAAAATAGATTTGTTCCTGCAAGATTCAAAGATGGATATGGTCCTGTTGGTGCATGGTTCCTCTTCTTTAAAGCAAAAGCAAGCGATTCTCTTGGAAATGATTACTGCGCCAAGGATACTCCAGAATTTCAGGATGCTGTAAAGAAATATGGAAAATGGGCTGAGGCTTTAGGAACTGCCATCAGAAACCATCTTATGATGCAGGCTATGAAGCAGGGTAGAGGACCTATTCTTATGAATACACACACTGCAATGCAGGAACTTGCAAAGCAGATGGATGCAAAGAGACTCAAACACCTTGAAGCAGAAGCATGGGAAGACTTTCTTGACATGTGTATTGGTCAGGCAGGACTGTGGGCAGCCTATAATGTAGAGCCTGATAAAGTTCCATCCGAGATTATGCCAACAGAGCCTTATCTCCTTGGCTCACATGCTGGCTGTGCAGGCTTCTGGGTAAGCGGACCTGGTGACATCCCCGGTACACCAGCAGAGTGGTTCTGGGGCTATAACAGAATGAGCACAGTTAATGGCCTCTTCATGGCTGGTGATATTGTTGGTGCATCAGGACATAAATTCTCCTCAGGTTCACACGCAGAGGGAAGAATTGCTGCAAAAGCAGCAATTGCCTTCATACTTGATAATTCAGCATACACACCAACAATAGCAGAAGATCCAAATGCTCTGGCAGCAGAGCTGTATCTGCCATTTGAGCTTTACGAGAAATATAAGACTTATTCAACAGATCCTAAGGTCAATCCATACTATATCAAACCCGATATGTATCAGGCAAGACTCCAGAAGATTGCTGACGAGTACTTTGGTGGAGTCGGTACATGGTACATGACATCAAAGACAATGATTGAAGAAGGTCTCAGGAAACTTCAGGTTCTTAAAGAAGATGCAGCAAGACTGGCAGCATCCAATCTCCATGAGCTTCTACGTTGCTGGGAGAATGTACATAGAACACTCTCACTTGAAGCTCATGCAAGACACATTCTCTTCAGAGAAGAGTCCAGATATCCTGGCTACTACTACAGAGGAGACTTTGACTTTGTTGATGACAATAACTGGCGTGCCTTTGTCAACTCAGTTTATGATCCAGCTACCGATACATTTACACTTAAGAAAGTCCCATACGTCCAGATATTCCCAGACTAATACAGAGTCAGGTTCGGGAGGGGTATTTCCCCTCCCTTTAATTTTAAACATTGAAAAGAGATGACTATAAAAATTCGTAATGCAGTCAAAGCTGTATTACGAATTTTTGTGTTTAAGAATTTATTTAAAGGAGGCTACCGATGAGTGCTGAAACAAACCGCATCTTGGTAATTGGTGGAGGATTCAGTGGCTTAACTGCAGGGATTGAGGCTGCCGAGACAGGAGCAGAAGTTATAATTGTTGAGAAAAATCCTTATCTCGGCGGAAGAGTTGCCCAGTTGAATAAATACTTTCCAAAAATCTGTCCACCAATGTGTGGTCTTGAGATTAATTTCAGGCGTATAAAAGTTAATCCAGCAGTAACATTCTACACCATGGCAGAGGTTACATCAATTAGTGGTGGACCAGGAGATTATACAGCAACAATAAAGTTGAACCCTCGTTACGTAAATGAAAACTGTACAGCCTGCAATGCCTGTGCAGAAGCCTGTCCTCAGGAAAGAGATAATGATTTCAACTTTGGCTTAAACAAAACTAAAGCTATTTATCTGCCATTTGAACAGGCTTTTCCTCTAAGATACGTTGTTGACAGAGGAAGCTGTCCAAAGGATTGTCCAGCTCCATGTGTGGATGCCTGTAAATACAATGCAATAGACCTTAATATGCAACCCGAAACAGTTGAGGTTAAAGTTAACTCAATAATTGTTGCAACAGGCTGGAAGCCTTATGATGCTTCAAAGATAGACAATCTCGGATTTGGAAAGGTTAAAAACGTAATAACAAATATGATGCTTGAAAGACTTGCCTCTAAGAATGGTCCAACCCAGGGGCAGATTTTAAGACCATCAGATGGAAAACCTGTTGAGAGTGTTGCTTTTGTTCAGTGTGCAGGAAGCAGAGATGAAAATCATCTTCCCTTCTGCTCATACATCTGCTGTCTTGCTTCATTAAAGCACACGCTGTATATAAAAGAGCAGAATCCTGATGCTGAGGTTACAATCTTTTACATTGATATAAGAACTCCTGGCAGATATGAGAAGTTTTTCAATCAGGTTAAAGAACAAACAGGAGTCAATCTTGTCAAAGGCAAGGTTGCTGAAGTCCAGCAGGATAAGGATTCAGATGATGTTGTGGTAACTGCAGAAGATATGCTCAGTGGAGAAAAAATTAGAAAGAAAGTAGATATGGTAGTTCTCGCCACAGGAATGCAGCCAGAGGGCTTTGAAATAAAAGTTCCAGGGCTCAAGTACGCAATAGATGGATTTGTAGTTGACTCTGAAGGTGTGTATTCTGCGGGTTGTGCAAAAGCTCCAATGGATGTAGCAGGTTGTGGAAAGGATGCCACAGCTGCAGCCCTCAAGGCAATTCAGACTGGAGTAAGGAGGTAATCTATGGAAAAGAAAATTGGACTATATATCTGCAAAGGCTGTGGTATAGGTGAAGCAGTTGATGTTGAAAAGATTCAGAACATAGCAAAAAATGCATTAAGAGTTCCAGTGGTAGCAGTCAGTGATGTTTTATGTAGCAGCCAAGGTGTTGAATTAATTAAAAAGGACATTGCTGAGCAGGGAGTAAATAGCATAGTTATAGCAGGATGTTCACCAAGAGTTAAAACCTATGAATTTACTTTTCCTGGTTGCTTTGTTGAAAGAGTCCCTGTAAGAGAGCTTGCCATATGGAGTATTGAGGATGCATCTGAAAAACAGCTTGCAGCAGAAGACTACATTAAAATGGGCGTAATAAAGGCTCAGAAAGCTGATATCCCCGAACCCTACATTATTGAAATTGCTAAATCAATTCTTGTAGTAGGTGGTGGAATCTCAGGTATGACAGCTGCTCTGGAGGCAGCTCGTGCTGGATATGATGTTGTTGTTGTTGAAAAAGAGCCAGAGCTTGGTGGTTTTGCGAGAAAACTTTACAAAAGAGTGCCAACAGATGATTTTACAAAGGGAGTTCTCGGAGAAGTTAATCTTGAGCCACTTATAAATGAAGTTACATCAAACCCAAAAATAAAGGTTTATACATCATCAAAGATTGAGAGAATTGATGGACAACCCGGTGATTTTGATGTAACCATTGCTAAAGAAGGCTCCACTGAAACTATTAAAATCGGTGCAATAATTCAGGCAACAGGATGGAAACCCTATGATGCTAAAAAACTTGCAAAGAAGTATGGATACGGCAAGTTCAAGGATGTGGTTACTAATTTTGAGTTTGAAGAGATTGCAAAAAATAACAATGGTGTAATCAAGAGACCTTCTGATCACAGAGTTGTTAAGTCTGTTCTTTTTGTTCAGTGTGCAGGGCAGAGAGATCCTGAGCATATTCCCTATTGTTCAGGAATGTGCTGTGCTACAACACTTAAACAGGCAAGATATGTTACAGATGGTAATCCTGATGCCACTGCAATGGTTATTTACAAGGATATTCGCACCCCAGGAAAGCTTGAATACTATTACAAAGAAGCTCAGAACACACCTGGAGTTATGCTTGCTAAAGGGGAAGTTACAGGAATCAAAGAAGAATGGGATAAATTGATTGTTACTGTGGAAGACTCTTTACTTGGTGAAAAAGTTGAGATAGAAGCAGAGATGGTAGTTCTTGCCACTGGTATGGTTCCGACAACAAAAGAACCACAGGATTATCTTATTGGTCTCGCAGAAGCTGCAGCAAAAGGTGATGAAGCAAAGGCAAAATATATTGAGACAACCAAAAAACCAGAATTTATTCTTAACCTTGGATATCGTCAGGGACCTGAACTTCCTTTCCTTGAAGGTGGATTCGGCTTTGTTGATTCTAACTTTATATGCTTTCAGTATGAAACCCGTAGAACAGGTATATATGCGGTTGGACCGGTGCGTCAACCAATGAACATGACTGAATCACAGGAAGATGCTCGTGGCGCAGCATTAAAGGCAATTCAGTGCATTGAACATGTTGCAAAGGGAATGGCTGTTCATCCAAGAGCATGGGATACTTCTTATCCTGAACCAAATCTTTCAAAATGTACAGCATGCAAGCGATGCACAGAAGAATGTCCCTTTGGTGCAATTGATGAAGACGAAAAGGGTATCCCATTTTATAAACCTAACAGATGTCGTAGATGTGGAACCTGTATGGGTGCATGTCCAGAAAGAATTGTTTCATTCAAGGACTACAGCGTAGATATGATTGGTTCAATGTTGAAGAATGTTTCTGTACCGAGCGAAGATGAAAGACCTCGTATTATAGTGCTTTGCTGCGAAAATGATGCATTTCCTGCAACAGAAACAGCAGCTTTTCACAGACTTAAACTTGATCCTGCATTGAGATTTATTCAATTGAGATGCCTTGGTTCTATGAACCTTGTCTGGATTGCTGATGCTCTCTCAAGAGGTGTTGATGGAATGCTGCTACTTGGATGCAAATTTGGTGAAAACTATCAATGTCATTTTGCAAAAGGCAGTGAGCTTGCTAAATACAGACTTGGTAAGGTTCAGGAAACCCTTGACAGACTTCAACTTGAATCAGACAGAGTTCAGATGTATGAGGTAGCAATTGATGAGTACTGGAGAATTCCTGATATAGTAAATGAGTTTATGGAGAAAATTAGACAAATCGGTCCTAATCCATTTAAGGGCTTCTAAGGAGGAAAGATATGGAGAAACCTGTAAAACCAGATTTACAGTTTGCAAAAGAGATTATAAAAGCTGGTGGAGAATCTTTAAAAAAGTGTTATCAGTGCTCCACATGTACTGTTGTATGCCAGCTCTCACCTGATAAAGCACCTTTTCCAAGAAAAGAAATGCTTTATGCTCAGTGGGGAATTAAGGAAAAACTTTTCCAGAATCCTGATATATGGCTATGTCATCATTGTGGTGATTGCACAGCCTACTGCCCAAGAGGAGCAAAGCCAGGTGAAGTTTTAGGTGCTGTGAGAAAGCTCATGATACAGAACTATTCACCGCCTAAATTCCTTGCCAGATGGGTAGCAGATCCCAGATACATATTGCTTATCTTTCTTATTCCGCTGCTGTTCTTCCTTGGTGAGATGGCAGTTTTGGGTTACTTCAGTGGAGTAGAGATTCCAAGGGGTGAAAATGGAGAGATGTCATATGTGGCGTTTCTACCTGCAGTTCCGTGGATTGATGTTCCCTTTATGGCATTGGCAGCTTTTGCAATAATTTGCTTTTACAATGGCGTTAAGCGATACTGGCTTGACCTTGCACAAGGAACGGAGATTAAGCGCAAGGATATATATGGATGCATATGGGAAACCATAAAAGACATACTTCTTCATAAGAAATTTCAGCTCTGCGGCGTAAATAAAGGAAGATATACAGCTCATATTCTTGTTCTTTATGCCTTTATCGGACTTGCTATAACAACTGCTATAGCTGCATTTTATGAATGGGTACTGAGATGGGAATCTCCATATCCACAGACAAACATTGTGAAGATTATCGGAAATATAAGTGGAATTGCGCTTATTATCGGAATGTTCCTTGTTATTGTAAATAGAAGTAAGAATTCGGCAAAACAGGGAATTGGAAGTTACTTTGACTGGCTACTTATTACCATAATTGCTGCAGTTGGAGTTACAGGATTTCTTGCTGAAATTCTAAGACTTGCTGAAGTAGAAACACTTGGATATGCCTCATACATTGCTCATCTTGTATTTGTGTTTGCTCTTTTTGCATATGCTCCTCATTCAAAGATGGCACACATGGTTTATAGAGCAACCGCAATGGTTTTTGCAAAAGCCTCATTGAGAGAGGAAGCTGCAATCAAGCAGGAAGAAGCAGCATAGAGAAAGGGCGGCTTAAGCCGCCCTTAAATTTTTATTTTTCAAAAAACAAGTTTTTCAGTAACAGGTCCAAGAAGAGTTATTGAAAAATCCTTTTCTTTTAAAATTGATGCCATATCCTTCACTTCATTAAATGAGACTGCTTCAATCTGTCTTATCTGCTGCTGAAGAGTATAACACTGTCCAAGATATAATTCCTGATAGGCTAAATTGTGCATTACTGAGCTTGGAGATTCCTGAGAAAAAATAATTTGCGATATTGTCTGAGTTTTTGCCCTTTCAAATTCTTCCTTTTTCAAGTTTTCAGGAATCTTTTTTAATATTTTAAAGATTGATTCCACTATTTTGTTTATTTTTTTAGGTTCACAAGCAGTATAAACTCCAAATAAACCTGTATCGTGATAAAAGGAAGTAAAAGAATAAATATTATAAACCCAGCCTCTTTTTTCTCTTATTTCCTGAAACAATCTTGAGCTGACGCTTCCACCAATAATACAGTTAAGCAGAATTAGAGCATACCTGTGAGAACTGTTGAAAGGGAAAGTCTCTGTTCCCATACATAAATGGATTTCATTTAAGTCTTTTTCATGGAGTTTAAGAGATGGAGAAAAAAGGGCGTTACTATTTATCACGACTTTTTTAGGAATCCTGGGTTTTATGTTTTTTTCAAGGCTTTCAATTAATTTTTCTTCATCAAAACTTCCTGCGCAGCTTATAATAGAGTTTCCATAAAACTCATTATAACGGTCAACAATATCTTTTCTTGTTATTGTTAATACTGCTTCCTCTCTGCCAATAATGGGTTGTCCAAGCCCATCAGGAAATGAGTTTTCCATAAAAAGATCATGAACAAGCTCATCTGGCGTATCATTTATTGTTCTGATTTCATCAAGAATAACAGAACGTTCTTTTTCTATTTCTTGCTCAGGGAAAAGGGGATTTGAATAAATGTCCCCAATAAGTTCTATTGCCTGAAGCATGTAAGTATCAAGAACTTTTATATAAATTGAAGTAAACTCTCTTGAAGTAAAGGCATTTATATCTCCTCCCAGAGTATCAATCTCAAGTGATATTCTGTGAGCATCCCTCTTTGGAGTTCCCTGAAAAAATAGATGCTCTATGAAATGGGATAATCCATTTTTTGAAGAAGGCTCATGCCTGGAGCCATGTTTTATCCATACTCCAAGCACAAAAGATCTGTAGCCTTTCATTTCATTCATTAATACAGGGATGTTGGATGACAGATAGGTCTTTTTAATCATCAAGATTATTTTTTTGCTATGCTTCTGCCTTCAATCTCTCTTAAAGCTTCTTTTCTGCTCAGGCGAACCCTTCCAAGTTCATCAATCTCAATTACTTTTACAGGAATCTGATCTCCCACTTTTAAGACTTCTGAAACTTTGTGAATTCTTTTATCAGCAATTTGAGATATATGAAGTAATCCTTCCACTCCTGGCATTATTTCAACAAAAGCTCCAAAATCTGCTATTCTTGTTACTTTACCCATGTAAATTCTTCCCAGTTCTGCCTCCTGCGTAATTCCTTTAATGATTTCAATAGCTCGTAAAGCTGAAGCTTCTCGTGAAGATGCAATTTTGATAATTCCCTCTTTATCTTCAATGTCTATTTTTACCCCTGTTTCTTCTATAATGCTTTTAATTACCCTTCCTCCTGTGCCAATGATGTCTCTAATTTTTTCGGGTTTGACCTGTATTTTATATATTCTTGGAGCATATGAGGAAAGCTCCTTTGGCTGACTGATGGTTTCGTACATTTTTTTGAGGATAGATAATCTTGCCTGCTTTGCCTGTTTTAAAGCTTTTTTAAATATTTCATAATCTATGCCAGAAATTTTTACGTCCATCTGAAAGGCTGTTATACCTTTTTCAGTTCCTGCTACTTTAAAATCCATATCACCATAATGGTCTTCCATCCCGAGTATATCAGTAAGTATTACAACTTCATCGTCCTCTTTAATGAGTCCCATGGCAACCCCTGCTACATGAGCTTTTATTGGAACTCCTGCATCCATCAAAGAAAGACTTGCTCCGCATACTGTTGCCATTGATGATGAACCATTGGATTCAAGAATATCTGATACAACTCTTATGGTATATGGAAATTCATCTTTGGAAGGAATTACATACTGTATAGCTCTCTCTGCAAGATATCCATGACCGATTTCTCTTCTTCCAGGTGCTCGCAAGGGCTTAACTTCTCCTACACTGAATGGTAAAAAATTATAATGAAGCATGAATGTTTTGAATATTTCTCCTTCAAGAGAATCAACCTTTTGTTCATCTTCTGAAGTCCCAAGAGTTGTTGCAACGAGTGCCTGTGTCTCTCCTCTTGTAAATAAAGCAGAACCATGAACTCTTGGCAGTATTCCTACCAGACATGTAATTGGTCTTATTTCATCAGGTTTTCTACCATCCACTCTCAATCCCTTTTTTACAACTGTCTGTCGAATAAATTTTTTCACTACTTTATCAAAGGCATTGCTAATTTTTAGGGAGTCTACTTCTTCTGTGCTTAAATTTTGTATGCATTCATTAAGTAGTTCTTCAAGTGCCTGCTGTCTTTCAAGCTTTTTTTGTATAAATAAGGCATTTTCAATTTTTCCTGAAATGATATTTAAAATAGCTTCTTTGAGAGTTTCATCTTCCTGGACTTTAATTTCTCTTTTTGGTTTTCCTGCTAAAAGAGCAAGTTTTTTCTGGATAGCTATTATTTCTTTAATGTGAGTGTGAGCAAACTTTAAAGCTTCTACAAGCGTGTCTTCAGAGCACTCTTGAGCCCCACCTTCAACCATGGTAACAGCTTCCTCTGTGCCTGCGACCACAAGATTAAGGCTGCTCTTTTCAGATTCTTCATTGTCAGGATTCAAAATGAAATCATCTCCAATCAGACCAACTCTTACAGCCCCCACAGGTCCATTAAATGGTATATCAGAGATGGTAAGGCTTGCTGAAATTCCGATTATACTTAAGATATCGGCAATGTTTTCATCTCCATAGGAAAGAACAGAGGCAATTCCCTGAGTTTCATAATTAAATCCCTCAGGAAAAAGGGGCCTTATTGGTCTGTCAATCAGACGGGAAACCAGAATTTCTCTGTCCGTTGGTTTACCTTCTCTTTTAAAAAAACCTCCTGGAATTTTGCCTGCAGAGTAGGCTTTTTCCTGATAGTCAATGGTTAGCGGAACAAAATCCAGCCCTTCCTTAGGAGTTTTTTCAGCAACTACAGTGCATAATACATATGTATCACCATATTTTACTAAAACTGAGCCATTTGTTTGTTTTGCAAAGATTCCCGTTTCAAAAATAAGTTTTTTCCCTTTAACTTCAATTTCTACTTCCACATTCTACCTCATCTTTAATTTATTTTCTGATGCTAAGCCTTTCAATGACTCTGTTATATCTTTCTCTGTCAATTTTTTTGAGATAGTTTAAAAGTTTTCTTCTTTGAGCTACCAATTTAATGAGTCCTCTTCTTGAGTGATGATCCTTCTTGTGAATTTTAAAGTGTTCAGTTAAATAATTAATTCTTTCAGTCATTAAGGCAATCTGCACCTCTGGTGAACCTGTATCAGTTGGATGCATTTTAAAACTTTCAATAATCTCTTTTTTTCTTTCTGGAGAAATTCCCATACTTTCACCACCTTTCCTAAAGGGATTAACTTTAAAAATTAACATAAAATTAAAGATTTAGTAAAGTTTCAGGCTTAGGTATTTACTGAAATAAGCTTAAAATCACCTTCTAATTCCTTAAGAAGGTTTAATCTATTCTGATGACAGCTCAGTATAATTACTTGATTTGATTTTGCAATTTCCTGTATTAAGTATTTCATACCCCTGATAAATCTCTCATCATCTGAATGAGCAAAGGGTTCATCCAGTATTAAAGGAATTTTTATATTTTTACTTAAAGCCTGAGCAAGAATGAGTCTCACAGTAAGGTATATCTGTTCCACCATTCCTCCGCTGAGTTTAGTTTCAATTTCTTTTTCCGATAAATCATATTCAATTTCTGGCACTTTTATATTAAAGGAAAGGTCTTTGCTAAAAGATATGTTTACTGTTTTACCTGTTATTTTACTTAAAAGCTCTGAAGCTGATACATTTAATCTTTCAGCCCAGACTTCATGATGTTTCTCCGTAATAGTTTCAATTACTTCAAAAGACTTTTGTAAGGCTTTTTTAAATCTCTCCAGGGTTTTTAAGTATTTTTCTGAAGCCTCTATCTTTTCATCTAACTCTTCAATCTCTTTTCTGCGCTGAATAATTTTTTCATAATCCCTCTGGAGTTGATGGATTTTGTCCTTTAACTCTTCTTTGGTTCTAAGCAATTCATCTTTTTTTTGTTCATATTTTTCAATATCTTCATAATTTATTTCCCCATCGGTGAGAATTCTTGATTCATAAAACTTTATTTCCTCCTCTGACAGAAGATTTTTTTTGTAGTCTTCAGTCTTTTTAGCGTTTTCTATAAATTCTTTAATTTCTGCTTTGTGCATGTTCATTTTTTTAAAAATACTGAAGAATTCCGATGCGTCATTTATAGAAAATTTGGAAATAAGCTGCTGCGCATGTTCAGAAAGACTGGTATTTTTCAGTTGTAACTCTTTTATTTCGTTGGTTAATTTTTTATTTTCACTGTAAAGTTTAAGTTGATAAAAAAGCAGAGGAATACTAAGGAGAATTCCAGAGTAAAATATTTTGTTTATAAATCCTGCTATGATGCTTAATAAGGCTATTATGAGAACGAGCAAGTATAGTTTTTTTGATAAAATTTTTATCTCCTTTTGCCTCTGCTGTTTTGATTTTAAACTCTGTAGCAATGTCTGAATTTCATTTTCATAAAGAATTATAAATTGCTGCTCCTCAGATTTTAGATTTTCAAAATTCTTGTAAAAATCAACGAGTTTTTCAAACTCCTTTA
The DNA here is from genome assembly GCF_040450955.1 of Thermodesulfovibrio sp. 3907-1M. Taxonomy (NCBI): domain Bacteria; kingdom Pseudomonadati; phylum Nitrospirota; class Thermodesulfovibrionia; order Thermodesulfovibrionales; family Thermodesulfovibrionaceae; genus Thermodesulfovibrio; species Thermodesulfovibrio autotrophicus. The sequence goes on along the minus strand of NZ_CP144373.1, from coordinate 1,142,296 downwards.
ATTCCTGGTTTCTTCTTTCAAGTTTTTCAAGCTCCCTCCTGTAAAGATTATCTCTCTGGATTTTCCATGTAGCATAATTACTTTCAATCTTTGTTAGTTTATTATTGATTTTTTCCAGTTCATGCATTGTCTGAGCATATTTTTCAATAATATCCGCTTGCAATTCTGTCAAACTTTTTAAATGTGACTTTTTTTCCTGGTACTGAGCCAGTTTTTCTTTCCATGATTTTATTGCTGTATCCAGCTTTCCCTTTGTGGCAAAGGGAAACAGTGATCCCGCATGAATGCTTTCATGTAGTGCCTCTTTTATTTTCGCTAAAGCTACCGATGCTGATGTATCCTGAAAACCGGTATCAATAGCTCTCTCTAAAAAAGATGTAATTGAATAAAGCTCCTTGGTATTTACTCCTGCCTTTTGAGTTAAAAAAGAAGTATTGATAAAAACTTCCCGTGAAAGATTGAAGATAATCTCTCCCGGCGATTTTTTTACAATCCTTCCTTTATTTTTAGTTTCAAATTTTAAGGGATTTCCATTTTTTAATATTCTGTATCCGTTGGAGCCTCTAATAATCTGATAGAAATCATTCTCTGATTCAATCTCAATTGTAATGTTGCCGTTGTTTAAAAGATGACTGCTTTTTAGGGGATATAGGGCTTCAAGTATAGAATTTGCAAGAAGGGATTTGCCAGCTTCATTTCTGTCCACAATCAGACAGCAGGGGTGTTCAAAAATAAATTCCCTCTGCCTGTAAATACCTACATTTTCTATGAGTATTCTTTTTATCTTAATCATAAAATTTTGGTGTTATCTGTTTACCGGCAAAAGCATCAAGTCCGTATATTAAAGCATCTTCAAGAATTTGTTTTTCCTCATCATCTGACTGCTCTATCATTTTGAGCATTTCATTAATAAAGATACCAATTGTCGTTTGTGGTGAGACTTCTCTTAATCTTTCAATATCAAATTTTGTGAATTCAGAAATATCAAATAAAATTTTATGTCCAGAAAAAAGCTCTTTCAAATAGTTTATATTTAAATCGCCCATTCCTTTTATTTTCACAATAAAAAGGGTATCCTGAGGAGCGTCACTCTCTGTGATCTCATTGGATATAATATTTTTAACTTTTTCCATATTTTGAGATGCTGAAATCTCAATTTTTTTGATTGAAAAATCACTTAACCCTACGAATTCTGTTTCAATTTTTGTTTTACCACCCTCCTTTACAATTTCAACAATCAGTCCACCCCTTTTACCATACTCATAGATTGAAGCTGGTACCATACTGCCTGAATAGGCTGCTTTTATTCCTGAGTCATCAGAGATTTCTGAGTAATTATGATAGTGTCCTAAAGCAATATAATCAAAGCCTGATTTTAAAATATCGCTGTCTTCAAAGGGATGCCAGACTTCTTTGCTTTCAGGGTTAAAGTTAACTCTTGATGCGTGAATAACTGCTATATTAATTTTTGCTGGATTAATATTGATAGATTTATCAAAAGCTCTTGCCTGCCTGTTAATACAGGGCTTTCCATAAATATTGACATTGTCAAGTGGGAAAAATGAAAATTCTGGTTTTTTAAACACTTTTACATTTTCCTGCCATCCTTTAAATCTGAGTATATTAAGAAGTTTCTCATCATAGGGACAATCAGGTGCTAAAAAGTCATGATTTCCAGGTGAAATAATAACAGGTTTTGGATAGATTAATTCAAAAACTTCGTTTAAAAACTCTATGTCTTCCCTGTAAATTTTATCGTTTTCAAAAAAATCTCCTGCCACTATCATGGCATCAAGCTGTTTTTCTTTAATGATTTTAAACGCTTTTAATAGAGCCTGTTGACAGTATTTAAGTCTGTCTATTTCCTTGATTTTTAAGCCTAAATGAAGGTCTGAAACATGCAAAAATTTAAACTTCATTCTTTATTATAAAAAATACTTGACATTATATGAAAAATTTGGTATTGTTTACATCAAATCCTTAATCTATCAATAAAAAAGGAGGTATGAAGTATGACAAAGGCAGAGTTGGTAAGCAAAATTGCAGGGAAGGCAGAGCTTACAAAGGCTGAGGCAGCGAAGGCACTGGATGCCACAATTGAAGCTATTAAGGAAGCTCTAAAAAAGGGTGACAAAGTTACATTAGTAGGATTTGGCAGCTTCTATGTTTCAAAGAGAAAGGCAAGAAAGGGAAGAAATCCAAGAACAGGACAGGAGATTAAGATTCCTGCAACAAAAGTCCCCAAATTTACAGCAGGAAAAGCCCTGAAAGAGGCAGTAAAGTAATCTACAAATTTATTTAGGGGGGGATCTCCCTCCCTAAATATTTTTAAAAGTGAAAAATTGGTCTGAGTTTCTTTTAAAACACATTTTCAAGGAAAAAATTCCTCCGAAACAGCAACTTAAAAACTTGATTCTAAAAGCTTCTGAACTTTTTACTTTTTCAGATTTTAAAAGACCCATAGATTACATGAAAAATCAAGATTTTTTAAAAGGTTATCTTGCCTATTTTGTTCCCGTAAATTTGTCAAAGCTATATGGCATTCTGAAAGAGCTTTTCAGACATCCTTCAATTTCTCATAAAAAAGATTTAAAAATAGTTGACATTGGTTGTGGTCCTTGTCCAGCAGTTCTGCCAGTCTTTAAGCTATTTGAGGAGGGAATAATTTCAGCAGGCTATATTAGATATGTTGGTGTTGAATTTGAAGAGCAGGCTATAAATTTTGCAAGAGAAATGATTGAGAGATTTAAACCATATAATTTGCCTGTAAATTATGAATTTTTAAAGGCTGATGCATCGGATGTAAAAACATATGTTGAATTGAAAGAATTAAAACCTGACATAATAATTTTTTCAAATTCTATGGGAGAAATATTTGATAAACAGAGAATAAGCCAGGAGGAGTTTATAAAATTCATAAGGTATTTTATTTATCGGAATGAAAATTTTACCCTGATTATTATTGAACCGGCAACTAAAAGGAGCTCTACGAGGCTTCATAAACTCAGAGATAGTCTCATTGATGAGCTTAAACTTTATCCTTACAGCCCCTGTCTGAATAACCTTCCCTGTTCTGCTCTTAGAGCAAACAACTGGTGTTATGAAGAAAGGAGATGGATTCCTCCGGAATATCTTTCATTTTTAAGCGCGGTGGGATTGCAGGTAAACTATCTTAAATTTAGCTATGTAGTTTTAAGAAAAGATGGGATAAACATAAAAGATAGTTTTCCAGAACATGAGATGGTGATAAAAAACACTTCCCACATTCTCAATGAAAAAGGAAAAAGCAGACTGTGGGGATGCTGGGATGGAAGACTTGTTGATATTGAGAGATTGAAAAGAGACTATACAGATGATGATTGCTGGCTTAAAATTAAAAAAGGATGTTATTTTTCTTTTGATAAGTTTATTGAAGTCTCAGAGAAAAAAGTTCGTATTCCTAAAAATTCTAAAATAGAAATTCTTTACTGTCCTGAAGTCGTATCTTTTATTTCATTATAGGCAAGACGGGCAATTGCTCCTGCAGTATGAACTTTAAGCTCCTTTTTAGTTTCAACTGAAGCTTCTTGTAATTCTTTAATCTTCTTTAATGCTATCTCGGGGTCTGCGCGAAGTATCATTCTTACTGTATTTTTCGTGATTCCCACCAGGCTGGCTATCTCTTCTTCGGTTTTTAAAAATTTTTCTTTAAGCACTACTGCATAAGAAGCTCTTGCTAAAGCAGGAAGCCATGTAAGGCTTCTGTATTCAGCAAGTTTTCTAATTCCCCCAAGAAGCTCAATTGTTTTGAAAAAAACCTTTTGTGTAATCTGCTCAACATCAGAAGACTCATCTTTTTGAGGCTTAACTTCAATAACCATTTTTTACCTCCCAATAGGTTCAAGGATTTTTACAAGTCCTGTTTCTGTTATTTCAAGAAAATGCGTTTTTGTATCATGCCCTGAAAGTCTGCAACCATCAATTCTGAAAAGTCTCACGATATCACCAATCTCTTTTTTATAAAGTTTCACTTTGTATGCAGAATCAACCAGTTCTTTAGCCAAAACCATTGTTCCATCAACAATGTGTCCCACAGCATATCCTCCGGCAGCTTCTGCAGTGAGTTCTTCATGTCCGCTTCTTTTTTGTGATACAAGAAGTGCTGTTTGATACCATTTTTTTAGAAAATTGAAGATCTGTCTTACCACAACTCTTGCAAGCATTTCTTTGTTTTCAAAAAGCCCTGTAACAGAATCAATTACTGTAAATTTAACTTTATAGTTCTGAATTACATAGACGAGTGTGGAAAGAAGTTCTGGAATATTCTCTCTTAAGCTTCCATAGGAAGCAGCATCAATCAAAATTATGTTGTCTTCAAATTTCTCAAAATTATAACCCATTGCCTGTGCTCTGAGTTTAAGCCCTGCAACAAGAAAGTTAGCAGGAGCCTCAACGGTTATAAAGGCTACTTTATATCCCTTTCTTGCCTGTTCTACAGCAAACTGTTCAACCATTAATGATTTTCCTGTGTCCGAAACTCCTGTGATATTAAAGACAGAGTAGGCTGGAATTCCTCCAAGAGGCTGATTAATAAGCCTGCCATCCTTTGAAGCAACTATATAAAAAAGCTCATCAAGCCCTTCAATTCCTGTTGAGACTCCTTGTATTTCTGGAGCTTTTTCAAGTGCCTGTCTGGCAGTAAATATAGCCTTTTTAACAGGCTCAGGATATTCTTTCTGTTCTTTTAATGTTTCTGTAATTTCAGTCTCCTTTTTCATCTTACGCTTTTAAATTTTGAATCAACTCCTCCACAGCAATAGCAGGCATTGTCATAAGTTGAACTGTGCCTCTTGAACCAAGTTCAACAGACATCTTCATCACAGTGATGTTATCCGGAGCTTCTACGATGTTTACAAAATCATAAGGACCAAGAACAGCATACTGTGCAACTATCTTTACTCCCATCCTCTCAATCTCTTTGTTGACTTCAATAATTCTTTCAGGTCTTTCCTTTAATGTCTCCCTTCCTTCATCTGTAAGAGTGCTTAAAATAACATAGTAAGGCATAATACACCTCCTGCTTTTTTTAAATTATACCAATTTTTTTGCAAATTTTTTATAACTAAATTGCGAATGGGAAAAGCTGTTTTTCGCTTTCCGAGGTGCTCAATGCCCTGAGGAATCTCTGAATCTTTCAATACAGAAAAAGCGGAAGGAGATTCCTCGCTAATGCTCTGAATGACAAAGGAAAAAGCTCGGAATGACACCTTTTTTCTGTCATTGCGAGCCCGACGGAGTCGGGCGTGGCAATCTCATCCGCTATCCGAATCTGTCATTGCGAGCCTCTCTTACTGTCATCCAGAACTTCTCTTTCTGTCATTCTAAGAGATTGGGTGACAATTCCGAGCCGAAGGCGAGGAGTTTTCTTCCTAATGCAAAAACACCCGTGATTCTGTCACTTATCCTACGGTTGCTCACAATGACCAGTGAAACGGTAGTTTTATCATTTTATCAGCAAAATTGGTTGCTTAGTTTGCCTTTTTTGAAGTTGATTATTTAAACTATCTCTATGAATCTCGGGCGTGAGGAGTTTCTTTCTTTAGCCGAACACTACAATGTTATTCCCATTTACAGGGAGATAATTGCTGATCTTGATACTCCCGTGGGTGCTTTTTTAAAACTCAATAAAAAACCCTCTTTCCTCCTTGAAAGTGTTGTGGGAGGTGAGAAATGGGGAAGGTATTCTTTTATTGGATTTGATCCTGCTTTTATAATAAAATCAAATGGAAGAAGCATAGCTCTGGAAGGTTCAAACCAAGCCCGCTTTGAGAATGTAAATCCCTTTGATTTTTTAAAAGATTTTTTCAGAAAATTTAAAGCATACATAGAACCCTCACTTCCAAGATTTTTCGGAGGCATGGTCGGCTACATATCTTATGATACTGTAAAACTTTTTGAAAAAGTTCCAGACCTTGCTCGCTCCGATCTTGATATGCCTGATATATTTCTCATGATTCCAGAAACCCTTTTAATCTTTGATAATCTCAAACAGTCAATAAAAATCGTCTACAATGCTTTCCTTAATTCTGAAGTTGCTTCAGAGGCTTACGAAAAAGCTCAGGATAAAATAGACACAATAATAAGAGAGCTGAAAAATCATAAGGATGAAAGATTCAGGTCCTATTTATATGTTTCAGAAAACCAGTTTAAAGAACCATTACTCGGATTTACTTCAAACTTTAAAAAGGAAGATTTTATCAATGCTGTAAAAAAAGCAAGAGATTATGTTCTTTCAGGTGATGTTGTTCAGGTTGTTATCTCTCAAAGATTTGAAACCTGTTCAGAGGTTCATCCCTTTGACATTTACAGGGCTTTACGAATAATAAATCCTTCACCATACATGTTTTATATTGATACAGAGGAAGGATATCTTGTTGGCTCATCTCCTGAAATCCTTGTAAGAGTGGAAGATGAAAAGATTACTTTAAGACCCATTGCAGGAACCCGTCCGAGAGGAAGAACTGAAGAGGAAGATCTATCTCTTGAAAAAGAGCTTCTCAGTGATGAAAAAGAAAAGGCTGAACATATTATGCTTGTTGATCTTGGAAGAAACGATGTTGGCAGGGTTGCAGAAATAGGCAGTGTTATGGTTACAGAGCTTATGACAATTGAAAGATACAGTCATGTTATGCATATTGTGAGCAATGTTGAAGGCAGGCTCAGAGGAGGGCTTGATATTTTTGATGTTTTTATGTCCTGTTTCCCTGCAGGAACCGTAACAGGAGCACCGAAGATAAGAGCAATGCAGATTATTGAAGAGCTTGAGCCAACCCGAAGAGGTCCCTATGCTGGAGCAGTTGGCTATTTTGGTTTTAGTGGAAATATGGATATGTGCATAGGCATAAGAATGCTTGTGATTAAGGATAAAAAAGTATTCGTTCAGGCAGGTGCTGGTATCGTGGCAGATTCAGTTCCTGAAAAGGAGTATACTGAAACAGTTAATAAGGCAACTGCCATGCTTAAAGCAGTGAGTTTTTTGGAGTTTAAGGAGCAGAAATGATTCTTTTAATTGACAACTATGACTCATTTACATACAATCTTTATCAATACATTGGAGAAATCAATCCAGATATTGTCGTTTACAGGAATGATCAGATCACCATAGAAGAAATTGAAGAGCTTAATCCTGAAAAAATAATAATATCGCCAGGTCCTTGTACTCCGAAAGAAGCTGGAGTTTCATGTGATGTAATAAGGCATTTTGCAGGTAAAATACCAATTCTTGGAGTATGTCTTGGTCATCAGGCAATTGGTGCAGCCTTTGGTGCAAAAATAGTTCGCTCTGCAGAGATAATGCATGGTAAGACCTCTCTCATTTATCATGATGGGAAAACGATTTTTAAAGGTCTTCCCAATCCATTTGAGGCAACGAGATATCATTCACTCATTATTGATAAGGAGAGTTTACCAGACTGTCTTGCTATCACAGCATGGACCTCAAATGGTATAATTATGGGTATAAGGCATAAAGAATACATAATTGAGGGTGTTCAGTTTCATCCTGAAAGTATTCTTACAAAAGTTGGAAAGGATTTATTAAAGAACTTCTTAACACTATGATATCTGAGGCAATAGTTAAATTAAGCAAAAAAGAAAATCTGGAGCCTGAACTTTTAAGAGAAAGCTTTATTGAAATTATTGAAGGTAAGGCATCAGAGGCTCAGATTGCAGCTTTTCTTATGGGGCTTTCTATAAAAGGTGAGACAGAAGAAGAAATTCTTGAAGCAGTAAAGCTTTTTAGAGAATATGCAATAAAGATTAAAGCTCCTGAGAATGCTATTGATATTGTTGGAACAGGTGGAGACCATTCAGGAACATTCAATGTTTCTACTGTAACAAGCTTTGTTGTTGCTGCAGCTGGTATTCCTGTTGCAAAGCATGGCAATCGCTCTGCTTCAAGCCAGTGTGGGAGCATTGACGTTCTTGAGGAGCTTGGTGTAAAAGTTAATATGCCTCCTGAGACTGCTGAGAGATGTCTTTTTGAGTGTGGAATTACTGTTCTTTTTGCTCCTCTTTATCATCCTGCAATGAAGAGAGTTGCTCCGGTAAGAAAAGAGCTTAAAATAAGGACGATGTTTAATATTCTTGGTCCGATGCTTAATCCTGCACAGGTTAAGCGTCAGCTTTTAGGTGTTTTTTCAAGGCAATACATGGAAACAATTGCAAGGGTTTTACAAAAACTTGGCTCCGAGGATGTAATGGTTGTCCATAGCAATGACGGGCTTGATGAGATAACAGTAACAGAGAAGACATACATTGTAAGAGCTAAAAACGGAGAAGTAAAATCAACCATGATTTCTCCTGAAGATGCAGGCTTTAAAAGAGCATCCCTTCAGGACATAAAGATTAGAAATAAAAAACAAAGCGCAGAAATATTTTTGAGTATTCTTAAAGGTGAAAAATCTACATGTCTGGATATGGTTTTAATTAATGCTTCTGGAGCACTTCAGCTGAGCAGTCTGGCATCAGATTTTAAAGAAGGAGTTGAGATAGCCAGAGAATCAATTTACAGCGGCAGGGCTTACAGAAAATTTGAGGAATTTAAAAAGTTTTCTAATCCAAGTTAAACATGGTTGAATTAGGTAAAATACAGAGACTCAGCGTAGATGAATTCAAAGGCAAAAAAAGACTTTTTTGCGTTCCCAATATTTTTGTTGTTGATGAGGAAGATGAAAAACTTAAAAATTTAATTGAGAGATACTGGCAGGAAGCAGGTTTTCATGTTGAAAAGCTTGAAAAATTAGGCTTTGTTACCAAGATATTTGTGGAAACAATATTCATTGAAGGACAGGAAGCAGTTGATGTCATAAGAGAGACAAATCCTTATCTTTATCCATTCATAGAGAAAAAAGTTTCTGAAGGAGCTACTGTTATAGGGATTGAAGATCCTGAAATATTTGGAGAGTTTATTGATTGGGGGAATTGCCTGAGAGTTGTTAAAACCAATGCTGTGATCCAGAAAGTTTTTGATTATTTTAATCAAGTAACTGAGAGGCGAATAAAAGAAATAAGCAATAAAATTTCAGATAAACTTCAGGAAGGAGAATCAGCAGTTTTGATATTAAGAGATCAGGACAGGATTAAACTTTCACTTCCAAAGGATATAGAAATCTTCATTGTTGTTCCCTCTGCATATGATGAGATTCTCAGGTATTTACGAGATAAGTTCCTATCTCAATAAACAGGTGACAAAAAAGAAGAATAAAACTTTTATTTTTTGTTATAATGTCTAACTATGTTTATAGGAACGCCGCTTATTACAGAAGAGCAGATTCAAAAAAAAGTTAAGGAACTCGCCTATAAAATATCCTTAGACTATGCCAATAAAGACTTGGTTGTAATAGGTATTTTAAAAGGCTCATTCATGTTTTTTTCAGATTTGATAAGATATATTCAAACACCTCTTAAGGTGGATTTCATTATTGCATCAAGTTATATTAAAGATAAATCCTCCGGTGAAGTAAAAATCCATTATTTTCCAAGAGAGGAGATTCAGGGCAAAGATATACTTCTTGTTGATGATATTATTGATACGGGAATTTCTTTAAAAACCATAAGAGAAAAAATTCTTTCAAAGAATCCATCTTCCTTAAAAATATGCGTTTTGCTTGATAAAACAGAAAGAAGAGTTGTTGATGTTGCTGTGGACTACATTGGCTTTAAAGTTCCCAATAAATTCATTGTGGGTTACGGGCTTGATTATCAAGAGATGTTCAGAAATCTTCCTTACATAACAGTATTTAAGAAAGCAGTTAAATAATGTATAAGCTAAAAATCATCACAGAATTTGATGCTGCTCATCAGTTAAGAGGCTATAAAGGAAAATGTGAGAATATTCACGGGCACAACTGGAAGGTTGAAGTAGAAGTAATTGCTGAAAATCTTAATGAAATCGGCATTGCCATTGATTTTAAAGAATTAAAAGGAGTTACTGAAGAGGTAATCTCAAGGCTTGACCATTCTTTTATAAATCAGATTCCTCCATTTACTGAGATAAATCCTTCAAGTGAAAATATAGCAAGATGGATATACATGTCTTTGAAAGACAAATTAAACACACTTCCTGTAAAACTCTACAGTGTTACTGTATGGGAGTCCGATCATGCTTCAGCAACATATATTGAATGCAATTTTAAATAAAATTCCTCACATTCATGCTGATTGGGAAGTTTATTTTTTAAGAAGAAAGATTTATTCAGTGGAAGGCAAGGATTTAGATATTGATAAAAAAAAGAATGCCATAAAAGAGCTTTTCTCAATAAGAGTAATAAAAGATAAAAAAGCTGGAATGTCAAGTTGCGCTACATTGGATAAAATTCCAGAGGCAATGCAGCAGGCAACTGAAATTGCCAGAATATCTGAACCGGACGAATTCTTAAATCTTCCAGAACCACAACAAATAAAGAAAATAAAAGTCTTTGACGAAGAATTAATAACCATAAGAGAAAACCTGCCTCAGATACTGATAGATATGCAAAAATCTGCTTTTTTTAACAGAAGAATTAAAAAACTCAGAAACGCAGAGATAAATATTACGATAGAGGAAAAGGGCATAATAAATTCAAAAGGACTGTCTGTTTATGAGCCTTTTACCACTGTTACAGCACATATAATTGCCATTGCTGAGGAGCATGACTCACAGATGGGCTGGGCTTACAGGGCAGAGAGATTTTTAAAAAACATTAAGTTTGAAGAAGTTGCAAAGGAAGCAGGAGAAAAAGCTTTGATGCTTCTTAATCCAAAAAAAATTAAATCTTTTAATGGTTTTGCAGTTTTAGATCCCTTTGTTGCTTCCGAATTTCTTGAACTTATAAGTCATTCTCTTTCTGCAGAAAACTATCAAATGGGTAGGTCTTTATTCACAGAAAAACTCGGACAGATGGTTATAAATGAAAAACTTAATATTATTGACAACGGATTGCTTCCTGAAAGATTTGGTTCTACACCCTTTGATGGTGAAGGCTCTCCAACTACAGAAAAATTTCTTGTGAAAAATGGTGTTTTAGTATCACTCTTGCACAATACATATACAGCACAGCGTGCAGGAACCACATCTACTGGCAATGCTGTGAGAACAGAAAGAGGAGTATCAGTAGGTCCAACGAATCTTTATATTGAAACAGCAGGAACTCGTGTAGAGAATTTAATAAAACAGGTTGACAGAGGCATCTATATTGTAGAAGTTATGGGCATGCACACAGCAAATCCTGTTAGTGGAGATTTTTCCGTTGGTATTTCTGGAATTTACGTAGAAAATGGAGAGTTAAAACACCCTGTAAAGGAAGCAGTATATTCCGGTAATGTTCAGGAGCTTTTTAAAAACATTAAAGCAGCAGGAGATGATTTGAATTTCTTTGGAAACATCGGTTCTCCAACCCTCCTTGTTGAGGGTGCAGATATATCCGGTTAAAGGAGGTCAGCGGTGGATTATTTTTTAACTGAAGAACAAAGAATGATAAAAGACCTGGCAAGGCAAATTGCAGAGGAGCATGTTAAACCTGTAAGAGCAGAGCTTGATGAAACTGGTGAATTTCCATGGGAGATTATGAAGATTTTAGCTCAGGCTGATATGTTCAGGGTATTTATTCCAGCTGAATACGGAGGATTGGGAACAGGAGCTCTTGAGCTCTGTCTTGTAGTGGAAGAACTATCCCGTGTCTGTCTTGGAGTTTCAACTACCTATGCTGCAAATGCTCTTGGAACTTATCCAATTCTTCTTTTTGGAACTGAAGAACAAAAGAAGAAATATTTACCAGATATAGCAGATGGCAAGCGCCTTGTTGCTTTTGCACTGACAGAACCAAATGCTGGAAGCGATGCAGGAGGAATTCAGACAACTGCGACAAGGGATGGAGATTACTACATTCTAAATGGTAGAAAACAGTGGATAACTAACGGTGGAGAGGCAGAAATCTATACAGTTATTGCTCTTACAGATAAAGCTAAAGGTCCAAGAGGTGCATCAGCATTTATAGTTGAAAAAGGAACTCCGGGATTTAGCTTTGGGAAAAAAGAAAATAAAATGGGAATAAGAGCATCAGCAACAAGAGAGTTGATATTTGAGGATTGCAGAGTCCCGAAAGAAAATATGCTCGGTAGAGAAGGTATGGGATTTATTGTTGCTATGAAAACACTTGATCAGAGCCGAGTTGGTGTGGGCGCACAGGGAGTTGGTGTTGCTCAGGGTGCTTTTGAAGAAGCTGCAAAGTTTGCTAAGCAGAGAATACAGTTCGGTCAGCCTGTTATAAGTTTTCAGGCAGTCCAGCACATGCTGGCAGATATGGCAATTCAGATTGAAGCTGCAAGAGCTCTTGTTTACTCTGTGGCAAGATACATTGACAGCGGAGCAAAGGATATTACAAAAGCCTCTGCAATGGCAAAGACTTTCGCAACTGATGTGGCTATGAAAGTGACAGTTGATGCTGTTCAGGTTATGGGTGGCTCAGGATATATGAAGGACTATCCTGTTGAAAAGATGATGCGCGATGCAAAAATTCTTCAGATATATGAAGGAACAAATCAGATTCAGAGAAATGTTATAGGACAGGCAATCATAAAAGAGTTAACGAAAATGGGAATCTAAATTTTTTGATAAAATTATTACTTTATGTGACTCCCCCATTCCCTGGGGGAGCACAACTCTTTTAAAAAGCTGTATTAAATTTTTTTGATAAATCTCCTTTAAAACCGCTTCATTACATAGGGAAATAAGATATTTACTCTGGGAAAAATATCCTTCACAATTAAATCCTGCCTCTTCTGCCCATTTTTTTAATGCAGTAAAATTTACATGAGCTGTTATGTCTTGCCTTCCGATGTTTATATAGGGATTTTCGTTAATTGTATGCTTATGATAGCATAGCAATGTTCCTTTCCTGTCTGGATGATAGTATTCCTGAGAGTTGTATCCGTAATCAAAGATCAGGAGATAGCCTTTTTGCAGTTTTTTACTCAGAGCATCAATGAGAGATTTCATTTTTAAATTTACTTCAGAGCGATATCCTTTTATTTTCAAAACCCCTGGAGCAAACTCTTTAATATACTGTAGAGTATCTTTCCTGCAAGGCAAAAGAGTTTCAATGAATTCATCATCTTTAAAATCTACATAAACCTCCATAACCTCTTTTGATTCATCTATCTCAAAAACTCTTACAGGTAAAGCATCGAAAACTTCGTTACATATAAATACTCCAGTAAATGGGTCTAAATCATCAATTGAGTTAACCCAGTGAGTTTTATCAAAGTGTTGTTTAAGATTTTGTTGCTGTAAATCTCTTAATGACGGATTTATTTCTACGAGATTGTATTTCAGAGGAATAGAGACTTCATCAAGAATGTCCTTAGCAAGATATCCCATTCCAGGACCTAATTCAGTCACTGTAAAATCCTGAGGACAATTAAGTTTTTGATAAATGTTTTCTACGTCTTTACTCAATAAAAAGCCGAATACTGAACCAAGATGGGATGCTGTAAAAAAGTCTCCCTCTTTTCCAATTTTTATATCAGCCCTGGTATAATAGCCGACATCTGGATAATAAAGAGCCATTTCCATGAATTCATCAAAAGGAATTGGCCCATGTTTTTTTATTTTCTCAATTATTATTTCTTTAAGCATCAAGACATAAGAGTGAACATTCTCTGAACTGCTTCATAGGCTTTTATTCTTATATCTTCAGGAACTTTAATTACATACCTGTTTTCTTTTAGTGCTGCAAGAACGCTCTCAAGGGTTGTGAGTTTCATATTTGGGCATATCATTGTGCTTTTAAGAGGATAAAATTTTTTATCAGGATTTTCTTTTTTCAGTCTGTAAAGAAGTCCAACTTCTGTGCCAATTATAAATTCCTTAGCCTGAGATGCCTTTGCAAACCTTACCATTCCACTCGTAGAGGCAACATGATCAGCAAGCTCAATAACTTCAGGACGACATTCAGGATGAACAACTACCAGAGCATCTTGATGAGCCTTTTTAGCCTGAATGACATCTTCCTTTTTTATCATTTGATGAGTTGGACAGAATCCATTCCATGCAATAATTTCCTTATATGGAACCTGTTTCTTTACCCAGTCTGCCAGGTTTTTATCAGGAACAAAGATAATTGAGTCAAAGGGAACTGCTTTTACAATCTGAGGAGCATTGGCAGAGGTGCAGCATGCGTAACTTAATGCTTTAACTTCAGCAGTGGTGTTAACATAGGAAACAACAGGTGATGAAGGATATTTTCTTATCCATTCTTTGAGTTCTTTGACATTTACCGTATCTGCCATAGGACATCCAGCCTCAATTTCAGGAAGCAGAACTGTTTTGTCAGGATTAAGTATTGCAGCAGTTTCAGCCATAAAATGAACTCCGCAGAAAACAATAACATCACATTGAACCTGAGCTGCCTGTCTGCTTAATTCAAGAGAATCTCCAACAAAATCGGCAATATCCTGTATCTCTTCCCGCTGATAATTATGGGCAAGAATTATGGCATTCCTCTGTTTTTTTAGCCTTTTTATTTCTTCTACTATTGCGTTGTCCATATGTAGAGATCCTCCCTGTTTGTGTATATAACAGTTCCGTCGGAAAGCACAACAGCTTTAATTGGTTTTTTAATTTTATAGTGTGAAGAACTTCCAGAGTATCTCAAAGAGATTTTTCTTACATAGTTCTGTGTTTCTGCAATATTGGGAATTCTTCCAAGAGCCTCAACAAGACTAGGTCCGGCATTATAAGCAGCAAGTGCAAGTTGAAAGTTGCCATTAAATTTTTCAAGGAGATATTTCATATATCTTATTCCACCATCTATATTTTGCACGGGATCAAAGGGATCTTTTACTCCCATAAGAACTGCTGTGCCTGGCATAAGCTGCATTACTCCCATTGCACCCTTTGGTGAAACTGCATTAGGATTCCAACCGCTTTCCTCCCTTATCATCTCTTTTATTAACTTGGGGTCTATTCCGTAAAATATGGATCTTTCCTCAACAATCTTTTCAAGCTCCTGTTTTGATATTGATGAAACATTGTTTGATGAAGAGAATTTTTGAGGTTTGTATGATTTTTTCAAAGATATTTTTTTCTCACATATATTTGTGTATACCTTTTCACCGTCAATTATCTTAACACAAATTCTATCAGCAAAGGCATTACAGGTTAAAAATATTAAAAATGCCACTATTTGCAGAACTATAAACATGTTAAATTATATCAAAAAATTCTTCTAACAGCAAAACAACTTCCTGCATTACAACTTTCCCGATCTGATTATTGATATAATCAGCCACAAACCAAGAAAAAAGGCAAATACTCCTGTAATAAGCCCAAAAAGAGAGATTCCATATATTAAAGGTTTTACTTCAGCGGCGTGCATTATTGCTGAACTAAGTATCATGGCACTTACAATAAGAGCAAAGGCAATCTTATTGCTTGCTTTATCAATATCTTTGATAAATTCAGGAAGATTAACATGATACATGCGAACAGTTATCTCATCCTTAACAGCCTTCTTGAGAAGTGTTTTAAGCTGAAAAGGGATATTCAGAGCAGCTTCTTTAAATTCATTCAATGCTTTAAGAGTTTTGTTCAGATAGAAATCAGGATGCAGTCTCTTAGATATGATTTTTTTTGCATAGGGCTTCAGTAGTTCAATAATAGATATTTTTGGACAAAGCTGTCTTGTTAATCCTTCAAGCATTATTAAAACTTTGTCAATCAATAGTAGTTCAGGAAGAAATCTCAGTCTGTGCTTTAATGCTACTTTCATGATTGCTTCAATAAGTTCTGATATTTTAATCTCCTCAATTCTGTAAGTATAAATTGGGAAAAGTATTTCTTCTATATCTTCCTTGAGTTCTTTTTTGAGTTTTTCTTTATCAATCTCCTCAGGAATAATACCAAGTTTTAGATACTCTGTTATTAATCTGTCAGTGTTCTGATTTATTATTGCCAGTGCTACATTTGCATAAGCTTCTTTGAATTCTTCATCAATTCTTTCAACTATCCCAAAATCAACGAGCGCTATACGGGAGTTATCCATTACAAGAATATTACCAGGATGTGGGTCACCGTGGAAAAAGCCATAATCAAAAATCTGCTTAAAATACATCTCAATTAAGGTATTTAAAAGCGTTTCAATGTCAAATCCTTTTGCTTGAAGTAATTCTACCTCATCTATTCTGATTCCATTAACTTTTTCCATAACAAGAATTTTTTCAGTGGTCAACTCTCTGAAGACATAGGGAATATAAACCTTTGGGTCATCTTTAAAATTTTCCCTGAAAACTATTGCACTGGATGCTTCTCTTTTGAAATCAAGCTCTTTTGTAATAGATCGCGAAAACTGTTCAACAATTCCAACAGGATCAAAAATTTTACTTTCAGGAACATGTTTTTCAATAAGTTTAGCAAGACTGTGAAGTATTGTAAGGTCAAGCATAATCTGTTGTTTTATACCCGGCCGTCGCACCTTTACAATGACCTCTTTACCATCTTTTAACACTGCTTCATGAACCTGAGCAATTGAGGCAGAACCAAGAGGCTCAGGATTAATAGTTTCAAAAATTTTTTTAATGCTCACTCCAAGTTCTTTTTCAATGATTTCGTAAACTTTTTCTGTTTCAAATGGAGGAACCCTATCCTGAAGTTTCTTAAATTCCTTTGCATAGGCAATGCTTATAAGGTCTGGTCGTGATGAAAGAAGTTGTCCAAGTTTTATAAAAGTAGGACCAAGCTCCTCAAAGGCAATTCTCAATCTTTCAGCAACAGTAGGGGCTTTATAATAGGGCCATCTTCCAAAACTTTTTATTCTTTTCTTTAAAGCTACGAATCTTCCGAGATGAATCTGATCAACTATCTGACCGAATCCATGTTTTATAAAGACATTGATTATTTCCTGAAACCTTTTTGCTGAATAATAGGTTTTTTTAATTCTTAAAAAATCCATTTATTGAAACTATTATAACACAGCAGATGCCATTGAAAGGATTTTCCTGAAATTGAATTAAACAGCAGAGATTGTCTCTGGCTTTGAGCCCTTCGCAATGACAAAAAAAGGACTGGGAGAGAGATCCCTCGGCTTCGCTTCGGGATAATAACCCGAGGTGTCATTCCAAATCCTTCGGCTACGCTCAGGGTAAACTCCGTGAGGAATCTTCTCCTTGTAATAGAGATTGCCACGCCCGACTCCGTCGGGCTCGCAATGACAGAAAAGAGGTGTCATTCCGAGCGCAAGCTAGGAATCTCCTCCACTTTTAACTCATTAAGAGATGTACCCCAAAAACGCTAAACCTACTCAATTCAGCTTAATCCTGACAATCTTATATAAAACAAAAAATCGTGTATAATGTATAAAAAATTTATTTAGGAGGAAAAAAATGGCACAGGCAGGTAATGAAAAAATTTTAGGAGGTCTCGGGTCTATTTTTATTATTTTTGGTTTTGTCCCCTGGATAGGCTGGCTACTTAGTATAGCAGGTATTGTTTTGTTATTTATTGCGATGAATAAACTGGCTCAGGCTTTTTCAGATAAGAACATCTTTAACAAGTTTTTAACCGGTTTTTTAGTTAGCACAGCAGGAATACTCACAGGAATTATTTTTGGAATGTTTTCAATGATACCACTGATGATGGGTAATTCTTACCATGGCATGAACTTACCATTTTCAGGTTTCATGTTGATTTTTATATTCCTTATTGTTTATGCCTTAAGCATTGTGGGTATGTATTTCTATCGCCAATGTTTTAATCTTTTACATCATTATACCCAGATAAATCTTTTCAGGCTTGCAGGTGCTTTCATGTTCTGGGGTGCTGTTGGAGTTATAGTCTTTGGTTTGGGCGCGATTGCAATCTTGGTAGGATGGATACTGCTTGCAATAGCTTTTTTCAGTCTTCCAGAGCATCATGAAGAAAAAAACACGGCATAAATTTGAAAGAGGTTTTAATTGTAAAGTATAATTTTAATTTAAGCCTTGTGCAGAGTTTTCTCTATAAAAAATTTGCTGGAGGAGCTAATGAGAATTATTGTCTGCATTAAGCAGGTTCCGGATGTTACAGAAGTAAAAATTGATCCAAAAACAAACACTCTTATAAGAGATGGTGTTCCAAGCATCATGAATCCCTATGATTTGCACGCCATTGAAGCTGCCCTGCAGATTAAAGAGGCTACATCGGGCAAAGTTACAGCTGTTACAATGGGTCCACCTCAGGCTGAAGAGGTGTTAAGGGAAGCTATATCAATGGGCGTGGATGATGCGGTCTTACTTACAGACAGGCGATTCGCAGGAGCAGACACATGGGCAACTGCCTATACCCTTTCACGGGCTGCAAGAAAAATTGGCTTTGATTTAATAATCTGTGGAAAACAGGCAATTGATGGTGATACTGCTCAGGTAGGACCTGAAATGGCTGAGTTTCTTGAGATTCCTCATGTTGCATATGTAAGAAAAATTGATAAAATTGGCTCTTCAGAAATGATTGTTGAAAGACTTATGGATGACTGTTATGAAAAGATATGGATAAAGCTGCCAGCATTGATAACAGTGGTAAAAGAATTAAATAATCCCCGCCCACCTTCAATAAGAGGTAAAATGGCAGCCAAAAAGGCATCAATTCCAAGGTGGAATGCTGATGACATTGAAGCAGAACAAGACAGGATAGGACTTAAAGGTTCTCCCACAATGGTTAAAAACATATTTGCACCTCCACCAAGAGGAGAAAGAAGAATTCTTGAAGGCACACCTGAGGAGCAGGTTAACACGCTTGTTAAAGAACTAAGGAGGTTGGGATGCTTATAAGAATTAACATAGAAAAATGCACAGGATGCGGAACATGTGTTAATGTATGTCCTTTTGGAGCAATTGAATTGAGAAGTTTTAAAGCAGTTATAACAGAATCCTGCACACTTTGCGGTGCATGTGTTGAGTCATGTCCAGAATCTGCAATAATTGACGAAAGGCAAAGAGAAGAAATAAGGCAGGAAGATTTTAAAGGAGTATGGATATTTGCAGAGCAATCACAGGGCAGAATTGCCTCTGTAGCCTATGAACTGCTTGGAATTGGAAGAAAACTTGCCGATGAGCTCCAAACAGAGCTTTCTGCAGTCCTCTTTGGAGAGTCTCCAGAAACAGAAGAGCTTATTCGCTGGGGAGCTGACAAGGTTTATTACGTTGATGCTCCTCAGTATGCTTTCTTAGATGATGAATTATACGCTAAAACTCTTGTAAAGCTGATAAATCAGCACAAACCAGCGATACTGCTTGCCGGTGCTACTGCTATAGGTCGCTCTTTTATCCCAAGAGTAGCTGCCAGACTAAGGGTTGGTTTAACAGCAGATTGCACAGGACTTGAAATTGACAAAGAAACAGGCAATCTTCTTCAGATTCGTCCTGCCTTTGGAGGAAATATTATGGCAACAATTGTCTCCCCAACGAGCAGGCCCCAGATTGCTACAGTAAGACCCAGAGTAATGAAAAGAGGTGAATACAATCCAGATAAAAAAGGTGAAATAATAAAGATTGAACCTCTTGAGCCAACAGGAAAGATTAAAGTTCTTGAAAGGGTTGAAGATACATCTTTCTGCAAAGTAAATCTTCAGGATGCAAAGGTCATTGTTTCAGGTGGTAGAGGAATTGGCGGTCCTGAAGGCTTCAAAATGCTCTGGGAACTTGCCTCTCTTTTAGGTGGCACAGTTGGAGCTTCCCGTGCAGCAGTTGACGAAGGATGGATTCCCTATGCTCATCAAGTAGGACAGACAGGGAAAACAGTATGCCCAAAGCTTTACATAGCCTGCGGAATTTCAGGTGCAGTGCAGCATCTTGTGGGAATGCAATCCAGCGATATAATTGTTGCAATTAACAAAGACGCCAATGCACCCATATTTAATGTGGCAACCTATGGAATTGTTGGTGATGTAAAAGAGATAGTGCCTTTAATGATAAAAAAACTTAAGGAAGGAGTTTCTGAATGATAGCCTTTGTTTTTCCCGGACAGGGTTCTCAATATGTTGGCATGGGTAAAGATTTATCTGAAACTGCAAAGGATTTATTTGAAATAGCCAGTGATGTTCTTGGTTTTGATCTTGCAAAGCTGTGTTTTGATGGACCTGACTCAGATTTAAATAAAACAGAAAATACTCAGCCAGCTATACTTACTGTATCTTATGCCTTACTGAGAGAGGTTTTAGCTTCAGGAATATCACCTGTTTTTGTGGCTGGACATTCACTTGGAGAATACACCGCAGCAGTTTGTGGAGGAGTTTTCTCTTTTGAGGATGCTGTGAAGATTACAAGAAAAAGAGGTGAGCTTATGCAAAAAGCTCAACCAGAAGGCAAAGGTGCAATGGCTGCTGTTTTAGGGCTTGACGCAATTACGCTGAAACAGATATGTGAGAGCATTACAGATTTTTATGTTGATCTGGCAAATTTAAACTGTCCCGGACAGATTGTAATATCTGGAGAGGCTGAAGCAGTCAAAAAAGCCTCTGAGCTTGCGAAACAAAAGGGCGCAAAAAAGGTTGTTCCTCTTCAGGTAAGTATTCCATCTCATTGCATGCTTATGAGAGAGGTGGCTCAGGAGTTTGAAAAATACTTGCAAAATTTCAATTTTAAAAATTCCAAATTTCCAATAGTAAGCAATGTGGATGCAGAGGCAGTGCAGGATGCAGAAGCTATCCTGAATGCTTTAATAAAACAGTTATACAGTCCTGTAAGATGGCAGGATTGTGTAAAATACATGATTTCCAAGGCAGTTGATACATTCATAGAGATTGGTCCTGGAAAAGTTCTTTCCGGACTCATAAAGAGAATTGACCCTTCAGTTAAAGTTTACAACATAGAAAATTTGAACGATTTAACAAGCATTAAAAAGGAGGAGTTAAAATGAGAAAAAAACTCGGAGTTGTTGGAGCAGGAAATGTAGGTGCAACTGTTGCTTTATTTGCTGTAAACAGTGGATTATGCGATGTGGTGCTCTATGACATCGTTGAAGGAATGCCTCAGGGCAAAGCTCTTGATATTCTCCAGAATACTGCTGTATTGGGTATAAAGGCATCTATTACAGGAACAAACAATCTTAATGAACTTGCAGACTCTGATATAGTTGTAATAACAGCAGGACTGGCAAGAAAACCCGGGATGAGAAGAAAAGACCTTCTCATGGCAAACGCTGAAATTGTTGGAGGAATTGTAAATAAACTTGCACCAATCTGTCCTCAGGCAATATACATAGTGGTTACAAATCCAATGGATGTAATGGCTTATGTAACCCTTGCAATTTCAGGTGTGCAAAGACAGAGGGTTATTGGCATGGGAGGAATTCTTGACTCCTCAAGGTTTAAAACATTCATCTCAATGGAACTCGGAGTCTCTCCACAAGATATAGAAACCCTTGTTCTTGGTGGACACGGTCTTTACATGGTTCCGCTTGTAAGATTTACAACTGTAAAGGGTATTCCTCTTTCAAAATGGCTTTCACAGGACAGAATTGAAGCCCTTGTGCATAGAACCCGTGAAGGTGGAGCTGAGATTGTATCTCTTCTTAAAACAGGCTCTGCCTACTATGCTCCAGCTCAATCAACCTTTGAGATGGTAAAGGCGATAATTCTTGATGAAAAAAGAGTTTTGCCATGCTCAGTTTATCTTGATGGTGAATATGGTGCAAAGGATGTATTTAATGGAGTTCCTGTTGTGCTTGGTAAACAGGGATTGGAAAAAATAGTTGAGCTTGAACTTACAGAGGAAGAAAGAACAGCTTTTGCAAACTCCACAGAGGAAGTAAGAAGCATGATAAGAATTCTCAAAGAGGAGGGAAAGATATAATGGAAAAAACTCTTGTCATAATTAAGCCAGATGCTGTTAAGAAAAATCTCATTGGAGAGATAATTTCAAGATTTGAAAAGCAGGGGCTGAGGGTTGCTGCCCTGAAAAAAATCAAGATGACAAAGGATGAGGCAAAGGGCTTTTATATTGTTCACAAGGACAGGCCATTTTATGATTCCCTTACTGACTTCATGTCTGAAGGTCCCATTGTTGTAATGGTGTTAGAGGGTGAGGATGCAATAGCAAGGGCAAGAAAAATTATGGGAGCAACAAATCCGGCTCAGGCAGAGGAAGGCACAATAAGAAGAGATTTTGCTGAAAACATTGAAAGAAATGCTGTGCATGGTTCTGATTCACCTCAGTCTGCAGCCTATGAAATTCCGTATTTTTTCTCAGCGATAGAAATTCTTTAAGAAATTCGGGTCTCCTGATAAATATGGAGACCCATTTAATTCATGCAGAGAGTAAGCAAAACTGAAAGGTATAAACGCATAAATTGAAAGATATCTTAAAAACTCTTGTTTGAAATTATCACTGAAAAAATCAAAAAATAAGGATTTCTGTATGTTTTCTATACTCCAGAAGGCAACCTCTTCAACTTCATTTTTATTGAAATCAAAAGGTCCTTCATGAACTGTCCAGTAAGTATAAACAAGCTCACTCTCATATTCGTTTGAATGAATATATGTGTAAAGAAACCTAAGATTTTCAGGAACAACTCCAAGCTCTTCAAGCATTTCTCTTTTTGCTGCAGTTAAAATATCTTCTCCAGGCTTTATGTGGCCACCAACAGAAGTATCCCACTTACCCGGTGCAACATCTTTATGAGATGCTCTTTTTTGAAGAAGTAACTCACCCTTTGAATTAAAAACCAGAACATGAACAACTTTATGAAGCATGGATGGATTACCGTGAATAAGACTTCTTGGAGCTATTGATATAATCCTACCATCCTTATCAACGATTTCAAGAAGCTCTTCCATTACGCCTATTTTTATCATAGCTTAAATATTTTACTCATTGTTTGCATATTTTTCAATAAATTTTTATGTGGTTACAATATTGTCTCTCAATTTTTTAATAAATTTGCAAATATTTGATGGAATTTGCTATATTGCTACACAAATGAATAAAAAGCACAAAGGGTATCAGGATCATATTGTAAGTGAACACAGAGTAGTTGAAAGCTTTCTTAAAAGCAAAATAAAATTCAACAGAATTCAAAAGTTTTATCATGGAATAAAAGTCAGAATCGTTAATCTGAAGCTAATTCCTAATATTAAATCTGCAAAGAAAATTTTAGATATTGGATGTGGTGAGGCAGAAACCTTAAAATTTATAAGAGAATATATGAACTCTGATGCTGAGCTTTACGGAGTGGATTTAGAAAAAAACAAGAATCTGCCTTCTTTTGTTAAATTTTATGAAGTTGATATAGAAGAGCAAAAACTTCCCTTTGAAGATGAATATTTTGATACAGTTATTTCTACATTTGTATTAGAGCATTTACAAAATCCTCAGCAATTTTTCCTTGAAACTAATAGAGTTTTAAAAAAGGAAGGGTATTTCTACTGTGTTACTGAAAATTACACTTCAGTTTTTTTACCAGGTAGATTCAATTTTTTCTCTGATCCAACCCATGTAAGACCCTGGACAAAGAAAAGTTTAAAAGCTCTTGCTGAGATATCAGGGTTTAAAGTAGTAAAAATTGGTCACTTTAGACCAGTGGAGTATTTTCTTCTTATTCCATTTGCGCCTATTTTAAGCCTGATTTTTGGTTCAGAATGCTTCATAGTAATGTATGAAGTATTTTTTAGAAAAAGTATTTATTGTATTCTGAAGAAACCTTGAAAGTTAAAAATTCATTATTAATTTATGTTTAAAGACATATCTTCTGTCACGCTTGCCTTTGTTTATGTGAATATTCTTGGATATGTTTTTCATTCTGCTGTAAGCCAAAGTCTTGGTCCCGCTGTTTACGGAGAGTTTATGGTTTTGTATTCTTTTATGTTAACAGTGGGAAATATTACAGTGCTTCTTGGAACTGTAAGCATTAAAACTATAATTGAAAACTATCAAAGTAGATTTAATTTTTTAAGCTCCTTAAGATTAACGGGACTCATGATTGGGGCAGTATTTGCTCTTACAGTCTGTGCTTTATCATCTTATCTTAGAGAATTTTTACATGTAACTGAATACTACTACTTCTTTATAGTTGCACTGGCATGGCTTGGAATGTCTTTGGTCGCTGTGGAAAGAAGCTTTCTTCAGGCAACTGGTAAATTCCCTCTCTTTGCCTTTTCTACAGCAATAGAGCTAACAGTTAGATTGATTGCAGCATTAGTAGCAATTTATGCAGGATTAAAAGTGGGTGGAGTCCTTTTTTCTACAGCTATTGGAGCATTTGCTGTATTAATAATTCTTCTTATAATCAATGGAAATTTTAAAGCCAAAAGAGCACAACTAAATATAAAGAAAATGTTAACTGTAGCTCTTTATGCTTCTCCTATTGGTTTTTTTGTTTATGCAGATAACATATTTATAAAAAGAATACTTGATGAGCATGCTGCAGGAATTTACTCGGCAGTATCAATTGTTGGAAAAGTGCTTGTATGGTTTATTTTAACAATCCTTAGTGTTTATTTCCCGAAATTTGTAGAGGCAAAAGATTCAGCATCTTTTAGAAAACTGGTATTTCATCTGTTAGCAATAGTAGTTCTATCTGAAGTAATGGCTCAAATAGCCTGTCTTTTAATTGGCAAACCCTTATTTTTACTGCTTTTTGGAGCGAAGTTTGAATCAGCTTTAAAATTTCTCCCCCTTTACCTTCTTGCTTTACTGCCTCTTCTTTTTAACATAGTTTTTATCAGTATGGCAGTAGCCTTAGAGCGATATTTTTGCATGATTTATGCGCATCTTTTTCTATTTTACGCAGGATTTCTTATTTTTCCCTTGAGAAGCATTTCTGATTATTTAGCCTACATTTTTTGCATAAATGCCTTTTTTGTTTTATTATATTTTTTGAGTTTTAAAAAGGAGTTAAAATGCATATCCTTGTAATTCTGCCAACGTACAATGAAGCGGAAAATGTAGAAAAAATAATTCCAAGACTGCTTGAGCATGAAGTGGACCTTCTTTTTATTGACGATGCATCTAATGATAATACAGCGGAAAAAATAAAAAAGTGGATGAAGGAGTCTAAAAGAGTGAACTTAATACAGAGACCTACAAAACTCGGGCTTGGAACAGCCTATGTAACAGGCTTTAAGTGGGCTTTAAACAGGCATTATGACTGTATATTTGAAATGGATGCAGACCTATCTCATGACCCTAATGATATTCCAAAATTCATAGAAAAATGCAATGAAGGATATGACCTTGTAATTGGCTCAAGATACACTCGTGGCACAATAAGTGTTGTTGGATGGGATTTTCGGAGGTTGCTACTTTCAAAATTTGCCAATAAGTATGCTACAACAATACTGGGACTCAGATTTCTCACCGATGTAACAAGCGGATATCGCTGTTACCAGAGGAGAGTGCTTGAAGCTATAAACCTTGACAGTATAAAATCAAATGGCTATGCCTTTCAGATAGAGATGGTTTATAGAGCCTATAAACTGGGATTTAAAATTGCCGAAATCCCCATAATTTTTTATGAGAGAAACAGTGGTTCCTCAAAGATGAGTAAAAAGATTGTCAGAGAAGCAGCAATCATGGTGTGGAGATTGAGATTTGGTAAATAAAAAAGTGTTATAATTCAATCATGCTTGAATACGAAAAAAGCTCACTGAAAAGAGTTACAGAAACATTAAAGAGTACATTTTCTTACAGGCTTAAAGCTGTTGTGGCTTTTGGCTCAAGGGTAAGGGGAGATTTTAACACAGTAAATATGTTGAATATTTTAAAACCCTTCTTGGTAGAAGAACAGATGTGGACTATGGAGATTTTGAGATTGTTGATAAGGAAAGGGCTGATGATTCTTTAAACAAGGCTTATGAATTTTTAATTATGGCAGAGAAGCTTTTAGAAAGATTAATGACAGATGAGTAAACTTTTAATTGACGGATATAATCTTATCGGAATTTTTCATAAAGATTTAAAAAAAGCAAGGCAGGAACTAATAGAAAAGCTTATCAAATATCGTAACAAAAAAGGACATGACATTACTGTTGTCTTTGACGGATACAAAGAAGGACCTGGAAAAGAAACTGTGCAGTATCGTGGAGGACTGAGAATAATTTACTCTGGAGCTAATGAAAAGGCTGATGATATAATAAAAAGAATACTTAGCACTGAAAAGTTTTTCTGGATTGTGATAACCTCTGATAAAGAAATAGAAAGGACAGCATGGAAGGAAAACTGCGTTGCCGTTGATTCTTCAGTTTTTTTTGATATTCTTAATGGTGAAGAGTTTTATTTTGAGCAGAAAAAAGGTATGAGTTTATCAAAAAAGCAAAAGGCAATACTAAGGGCAATATCAAAACTCTAATGATAAAGAGATTGTTCAGGCTCCAGCCGGCATTTCAACTAAACATTGTTTTTTTTACACTTCTTTGCCTGATCTTACTCATTTTTTTAGACAGACTGCCTTCTTTAAATTTTTTTATACTTTATGCCTCCATAGTTGTATTCCAGATTTTTCTTTGTAAAGTTCCAGAAAATGTCTTTATCTCTTTTATAAAAAATATTGGATTGCCCGTTTTTTCTGTTTTAATAGCCTTTGATACAATTGGCGAGCTTATTGCTTACATAAATCCAAAAGACATTGATATAGCATTGCTCAAACTTGATTATTCAATCTTAGGATTCTATCCCTATCTGTATTTTGATAGAATAGCAAATCCTGTATTAACCGAATTAATGCAGCTTTCCTACTGTTTTTATTATATTATGCCTTTTATGATTGGTATTTATCTCATTAAGAATGGAAATAAACAGGAATTTTATAGAACCCTCTTTCTTGTGCTTTTATGTTATTATCTTTCCTACATTGGATATATGCTATTTCCAGCAGTTGGTCCAAGATATAGCATTCCTTATATGTTTCAAAATGAATTAAATGGATTATTTCTGGCTCATAAAATTAAAGATTTTCTGAACTACCTTGAAGGAATAAAAAGAGATGCCTTTCCAAGCGGACATGTGGCTGTGTCACTGGTTGTATTATTTTTAATGTTAAAATATTCAAAAAAGCTATTTCTGCTGAGTTTTATTCCTGTGATGTTTTTGATACTCTCCACAATCTACTGCAGATATCACTACTTTACAGATGTTTTAGGAGGAGTTTTCCTCACAGTTGTAACTTTGCTTGCAGGTAATTTATACTATAATTTTTGGTTATCAAAAAATGGAAATACCGTTATCAAAAGGTAAAGATGGTTATACATTAAAAGTAATAGTGAAAACAGGAGCCAGAACTGCTGGTATAGAAGGAATTGAAGGAGATGTATTAAAACTTAAACTTAAATCTCAACCCCACGATGGATTGGCAAATAAAGAGCTTGTTGAAATACTTTCTGAGATATTGAATGTTCCAAAATCAAAGGTTGAAATAATAAAGGGTAAAACTTCAAGACATAAAGTTATTAAAATAAAGGAGAATTAGATTGATAGAAAGCCTTACAGGTTATGGATTTTCTGAAAAAGGAACATTCAGAGTTGAGGCAAAATCTCTAAATCACAGATTTCTTGAGATAAATTTAAAACTGCCTGCAATACTCTCAAAACATGAGATTGAAATCAGAAATCTTATAAGAAAAAATTTTCAAAGAGGCAAAATAGATCTTACTGTAACGATAAATCAGAAAGAAAAAACAGGCAGGGTTTATCTCAATAAAAATCTTGCAAAGCAGCTTTATGAAGCATTTATTGATTTAAAAAAAGAGTTAAGTATTCTCGGCTCCATTGATATTTCAATGTTTTCAAACTTCAGAGAACTCTTCATATATGAGGAAGAACAGCCTGATGTAAATACTCTTATGCTTGCCGTATCAGAGGCTCTTGAATTACTTCATGAGATGAGAAAAAAAGAAGGACAGATAATTCAGCAAACTTTAACAGAAATTACTGATAATCTTGAAAAAGACATAGCAACTTTAGAGAGTTTTGTTGATTTAAGTTATAATAACTATATTAACTCTTTAAAAAATAGAGTAAAACAGTTGATAACTGAAAACAACCTTGATGAAAAAAGGATCTTAGAGCAGATTATTTTATATGCTCAGAAGACAGACATTAAGGAGGAAGTTGATAGACTTAAGAGTCATATTATTCAGTTTAAGGAAAACATCATGAAAGGTGGCAGTGTGGGGAAAAAACTTGATTTTTTACTTCAGGAAATGAACAGAGAAATAAATACAGTGCTGGCGAAAACAGAGGATTTTCAGATCAAAACCCTTGCGATTGAGATAAAAACAAAGATTGAAAGACTTAAAGAACAGATTCAGAATATCCAATGAGTTTCATAAACATCGGTTTTGGCAATATAGTGTCTCTATCAAGGATTGTTGCTGTAGTGAATCCTGGCTCTTCGCCCATGAAAAGAATGAAAGAGGAAGCAAAAAAAAGAGGAAAACTTATTGATGTAACTGAAGGAAGAAAAACCCGTTCAATTATAATTACGGATAGTGACCATATAATACTTAGTGCTTTACAGGTTGAAACAATCTTACAAAGGATTAATGAAGCAAACATGGTGAATGATGGAACTTTATAAAAGAGGAAATATTTTTGTTATTTCTGCTCCTTCAGGCACTGGTAAAACAACATTGTGCGATAGACTGCTCAAAGCACTGACTGATTTAAAAATGAGCATTTCTCATACAACAAGAAAGCCAAGACCTGGAGAGACAGACGGAGTTGATTATTTTTTTGTGGATAAAGAAACCTTTGAAAAAATGATATCCAATGAAGAGTTTATTGAATGGGCAGAGGTTTATGGAAATTTTTATGGAACATCAAAAAATGTTATATCTCAACTAATGAAACAGGGATACGACATACTGCTTGATATTGACGCGCAGGGAGCAAAAAGCATAAAAAAACTTTATCCTGAGAGTATTTTGATTTTTATTCTTCCACCTTCTATGGAAGAACTTGAGAGAAGACTTTTACAGAGAAATGAAGATAAGGATACAATAAAAAAGAGATTGAGCAAAGCAGAAGAGGAAATCTCACAGTATAAATTTTATGACTACATTGTAATAAATGATAATATTGAAGAAGCATTAAATGACCTGCTTTGCATAGTCTGTGCTGAAAGACTTAAAACAAAAAGAATAAAACATGATGAAATAGAAAAAATCTTCAAAAAATAAGGAGGAAAATAAAATGGAAAGAAAAGAACAAACCCTTGATATTATCTCTCTACCAATAGAAATTGACAGAACTAAAATTGATTCAAGATATCGTCTTGTGCTTATAGCAGCTCAAAGAGCTGCTGAACTTTCTCTCGGTGCCACATCAAAATTAGAAAAAAAGGCAAAAAAAGTTACGACCACAGCAATTCTTGAGGTTTTATCAAACAAAATAGATTATATTACAGGTGAAGAAGCGCTGAAAGCAAAAGAAAAGATTGACCAGGTTGATGTTAAAAAACTTCTTGAAGATAAAAGAAGAGCAATTCCTGACCTCAGCGAACTTGAAAAAGATCTTAAAGTTTACTTACACGGTAAGGAATCTGCTGAAAAATTGCTTGAAGAATTGTTTTCAGAACAACCAGAACAGCATTCTGATGAACAAGAATAATTAACAGTGAAGGATTTTTTAAAAAATAGAAAAATTCTGATAGGCATAACAGGAAGCATTGCAGCTTATAAAGTATTAGAGATAATCAAACTTTTAAAAGAATCTGGTGCTGAGATCTTTCCTGTTATGACTGAAAAAGCAACTTATTTTGTTACACCTCTAAGTATTGAAATATCCTGTGGCAACAAGGTTTTGATTGATATGTTTCAGGAACCTCTCTCTCATATTGAGCTTGCAAAAAAATGCGATCTCTTTTTAATCGTGCCAGCCACTGCAAATTTAATCAATAAATATGCCTGTGGAATTGCTGATGATCTTCTTACAACAACTCTTCTTGCCTTTCGTGGTCCGGTAATCATAGCTCCTGCCATGAACTGGAGAATGTATAAGGCTTCACAGGTTCAAAAAAGCATAGATTACTTAAAAAACATAGGAGTTGAATTTGTAGGACCTGAAGAAGGTTGTCTTGCCTGTGGTGAAGAAGGGATAGGAAGGCTTGTAGGTGCTGAAAAGATTTTTGAAGCAGTAGTTTCAGCTTTAACTGAAAAGGATTTAAAAGGACAGCATGTTCTTGTAACAGCAGGACCTACACGGGGATACATTGATGCCATAAGATTTATAACGAACAGATCATCAGGTAAGATGGGTTATGCCCTGGCAAAAATTGCAAAAAGAAGAGGTGCAAAAGTAACCCTTATAAGTGGTCCTTCAAATATTGAACCTCCAGAGGTGGATAAATTTTTCAGGGTTGAAACAACTGAGGAAATGCTTGAAAAAGTCATGGAAAGTATAGATTCTGCCACAATTCTTTTAATGGCAGCAGCACCAATTGACTTTGAGCCTGAGAAATTCTACAATACAAAAATTGATAAAAACTCAATAAATTCCATATCCCTCAAGCTATGTCCTGATATCCTTAAAGAAGTTTCAAAGCTCAAGAAAAAGCCCTTTACTGTAGGCTTTTCTGCTGAAGCAGGACTCAATACAGAAAGAGCAAAGAGGAAGCTCAGGGAAAAATCTCTTGATATGATTGTTCTGAATGACATTATACAAAAAAATACAGGAATGCAGTCCGATACTAACCAGATAATAATGCTATACAAAAAGGGAAATAAATTTTTTGAAGAAAAAACTGAATTACTACCAAAAGAAGAAATAGCCAGCCTGATTCTTTCTAAAATCAAGGAGTTAAAAGTTGGCAAATAAATATGAAAAGAGATTTAAAAAAGTTCTTGATAAAATTACTTCTCCAGCATTTTTAATAACGAATCTTAAAAATATCAGATATTTAACGGGCTTTAAAGGCTCCTTTGCCGTTGTTCTTTTAACTCATAAGGGGCTTTTTCTTTTTGTTGATTTCCGTTATGTGCAACAGGCAAAAAAGGAAGCTTTTGGTGAAATTGTTTTTTTTAAAGATTCCTGGATCAATGCTTTAATAAAATTTATGAATGACTTGAACATAAAAAAAGTTTCTTTTGAAGTCACCTGCAGTGTGGAAACTTTTTTAAAACTCAGTGGCAAAATTGACCTGGTTCCCGAGTATTATGTTGTTGAGCATATTAGAGCAGTTAAGGATGAAGAAGAGATTGAAAATATAAAAGTAGCAGTTAAAATAGCTGAAGAAGCTTTTTTACGGATTAAACATCTTCTCAGACAGGGCATTACAGAAAAAACAATAGCAAGAGCTCTTGAAAATGAGATAAAAAAACAGAGCGATACTTTACCTTTTCCTGCAATCGTAGCATCGGGAGCTAACTCTTCAATGCCTCACTGGCGAAACTCTGACAAACAACTCAATTATGGTGATTTTGTTATAATTGATTGGGGTGCAGAATATGAAGGTTATTTTTCTGATATGACTAGAACATTTATAATAGGAAAGGCGGACAATAAAAAGAAAGAGATTTATGAGATAGTAAATAAGGCTAAACAGGAAGCAATCGTGGCATGTAAAGCAGGGGTGCTTGCAAAAGATATTGACCAGGCAGCAAGAAATCTGATAAAACAATCAGGTTATGAAGAAAACTTCGGGCACGCCACAGGTCATGGAGTTGGACTTGATGTTCATGAATTTCCAAAGATAAATTATCAATCTGAAGAGATAATTGAGCCTGGCATGGTTTTTACTGTGGAGCCTGGAATTTATATTGAAGGCTTCGGTGGAGTAAGAATAGAAGATATGGTTGCTGTAAGAGAAAATTCAGTGGAAATTTTGACTTCACTTTCAAGAGATTTAGAAATTTTATAGGAGGTAGAGGAATGATTTCAACATCAGAGTTTAAAAAGGGCTTAAAGATTGAATACAAAGGAGAACCATATGAAATAATTGATTTTCAACACGTAAAAATGCAACAAAGAGCACCAATTGTAAGGACTAAAATAAAAAATCTTAAAACAGGAAGGGTTCTTGAAGAAAACTTCCCTGCTGGAGAAAAATTTGAAAAACCAGAGCTTGAAGAAAAACAGATGCAGTATCTTTACTCTCACGGAGACTCCTATGTTTTTATGGATATGGAAACCTATGAACAGATTACCATACCAGCAAACAGAATTGGAGATGCGCTGGATTATATAAAAGAAGAGATGATTGTTGATGTGATTTACTACAAAGGTGAGCCTCTTGTAATTGAGCCACCAATGTTTGTTGAATTAAGAGTTGTTGAGACTGAACCAGCCTTTAAGGGTGATACAGCTTCTGGAGGAACAAAACCTGCCCGTCTTGAAACGGGTCTTACAGTAAAAGTTCCTTTCCATATTCAGACAGGTGATTTATTAAAGATTGATACAAGAACAGGAGAATATATTGAAAAGATAAAGGAGTGAATGATGGAACTTGAAGAAATAAAAGAAATTATATCCTTTTTAAAGGACACTGATGTAACAGAGTTAAATATTGAAAAGGAAGGTTTTAAAATCAGAATTAAAAGGGGATATGTCTATGCTCCTGTAGAAATTGCAAAACCCACCAAACAATCAGCAGAATCCTTACAACCTTCCTATCATGCAGAAGTTTTAAAAGAAGAGGAAGTTCTTCACACAATTACCTCTCCACTTGTTGGAACATTTTATAGAGCTTCTTCTCCTGACGCTCCACCTTTTGTTGAAGTTGGCTCAAAGGTGCAAAAGGGGCAAGTCCTGTGCATAATAGAGGCAATGAAAATTATGAATGAAATTGAAAGTGATGTTTCAGGAGTTGTGAAAAAAATACTCGTTGAAAACGGACAGCCTGTTGAGTATGGAGAACCACTATTTTTAATTGAGGTAACTTAGTAATGGAGTTATTCAAAAAAATTCTCATTGCAAATAGAGGAGAGATAGCTGTAAGAATTATCCGTGCCTGTAGAGAACTTGGTATAAAAAGCGTTGCAGTTTACTCCGAAGCTGATAAGGAATCTTTACATGTGAAACTTGCAGATGAAGCAATATGCATAGGTCCTGCAAATCCTGCTCAGAGTTATTTAAATATTACTTCAATTCTTTCTGCAGCAGACATAACAGATGCTGAAGCAATTCATCCTGGTTATGGATTTTTATCTGAAAATGCCCAATTTGCAGAGGCTTGCGTGAACTCTGGGATAGTGTTTATTGGTCCTACTCCTGAAAACATCAAAATTGGAGGAGACAAAGCAAAGGCAAGGCAGATACTCAAAAGAAAAGGTGTTCCTGTAGTTCCTGGAAGTGACGGACCGGTGAAGGATGAAGAATCCTGTATGAAGGTAATCAAAAGAATAGGACTTCCTGTAATATTTAAAGCTTCTGCAGGTGGTGGTGGAAGAGGAATGAGAATAGTAAATGATGAAAAAGACATTGAACAGGCTTTTTTCATGGCTCAGAGAGAAGCCCTCGCAGCGTTTGGAAACGGTGAACTTTATATTGAAAAGTATTTCCCGAAAGTAAGGCACATAGAAGTACAAATACTTGCTGATAAACAAGGTAATATCATTCATCTTGGCGAAAGGGACTGTACAATACAGCGCAGACACCAGAAATTGCTTGAAGAAGCTCCTTCTGCTGTTTTGAATGAAAAACTAAGAAAAAAAATAGGTGAATATGCTGTAAAAGCTGCTAAAGCGTTGAAATTCAGAAATATAGGCACTTTTGAGTTTATTGTTGATGATGAATTAAATCCTTACTTTATTGAGATAAATACCAGAGTTCAGGTAGAACATCCAGTAACAGAGGAAATTACTGATATTGACATTATTAAAGAACAGATCAGGCTTGCCAAAGGATATCCTTTGTCTTTTAAACAGTCTCAAATTAAATTTCGTGGACATGCTATAGAATGTAGAATTAATGCAGAAGACCCTGAAAAATTCATTCCCTCTCCAGGCATAGTAGAATTCATACATCTTCCAGGTGGTCCGGGCATAAGAGTTGACAGCTTCCTGTATCAGGGATGCAAAGTACCTCCTTACTATGATTCACTGGTAGCAAAAATCATCACCAAAGGAGCAAACAGACAGGAAGCAATAGACAGAATGAAGAGAGCTCTTCAGGAAACACTGATAAGAGGTATACAAACCAACATACCTCTATTTCTAAAAATTCTTGACCACCCTGATTTTATCAAAGGAAAGTTCTTTACTGATTTCATCCAGATGATGAACAGTAAGGAGTGAAGATTCTATCTATTAATTATCCCAGGTCTTGATATTGACAGGAGTAATTTGCTATTCTTTTATAGAGCTTTATGAAAAAAAATCTTGCAGATATTATTGAGAATTTATTTAAAATAAAAAGCACAGGACTGCTTACTGTAAATTTTTCATCAGAAAAAAATCTGCTCAAGTTTTACCTTAAAAATGGAGAAATCTATCATATATCCTTTGGCTTTCAAAAGGGTAGACGATGTTTGGATGAAATATCTTTCAGACAGCCAGTTTCATATAATTTTATTCCTCAAATTTCAATTGATATAACAAGCAATGATATTCCTTCAACAGAAGATATAATAAAAAATTTGCAAAAGTTGGACAAATTTGTAATTTCCTCAGATTCTTCTTTTGTTCAGGCTTCAGAGTTTCAAAAAATAAAAGATGACATAAAAACTGCATTAATCAGGCAAATTGGTCCCATTGGAGGAAAAATTACAGAAAAATATATCAATGAAAAATGGGTTCCTTCCCAGCCACCATCAAAAGAGGATTTTCTCAATTTAATTGATATGTTAAAGGAAGAGATAGAAGACCCTCAATCAAAAAGAGAGTTTTTAAACGAGGTAAATAAAATTTTAGGAGGTTTATAAATGAAAATAGAATTTGGATTAAGAACAGGAATAGCTCTTCCTCTTTTAGCAACTTTAATTGCTGGAATGAGCATATTAGTTGTTTTCAACTATATCATGCAGGTAAATCTTTTAAAAGATGAAGAAAACAGAAACATTGAAGCATCAATTAACACTGCTCAGCTTTTACTTGAAACTGCAACGATTCATTATCAACAGATGGCTAACTTAGTGGCCCAGATGTCAGATGTTCAGGAAGCTGTTAATAAAAAAGACAGAAACCGCTTAATAGACAAATTCCTGCCTGCTTTTAATTCTCTAAAAGAAAACTTTGGTCTTGCTCAATTTCACTTTCACATACCTCCTGCAGTTTCTCTTGTGCGACTTCATGATCTTAGTCATTTTGGTGATGATATCTCAAAGGAGCGTAAAACTGTAGTGCAGGTACAAACAATTCATAAAGGTACAAGGGGCATTGAGATTGGTTTAGGAGGAGTTGGGTTAAGAGGAGTTGAACCAATTTTTTACAAAGGTGAATTTGTAGGAAGCGTTGATTTTGGCGGTGGATTGAAGACGGAGATTGATCAGATTAAAAAAGCCATAAATGCTGATACAGGAGTTGCTATTTACAAGGATTTGCTCACTGGCTGGCCTGGCTTAAAAGATGTAAAACATACTTTTGGTCAATGGGTTTGTCTTTATTTTACTCAGCCAGATCCGAAACTGTTTATCTCTGAGGCTTCTTTAAAAAGGGCAGCTCAATCAAAAGGCAGATACTATACTGAAGTGGTTTCTTATGCAGGTAAAGAATATATTGTTGCTTATAGCCCTCTTAAGGATTTCTCTGGTAAAATCATAGGTTTTATATATCTTGTGAAAGAAAGAATTCTCAGCCCAGTTAAAGTTTTTACAATTCTTGGTATAAATGTTTTAGTTTATATTGTAATGCTCATAGTAATAGCTCTTTTAATTGGATATGGCATGAATAAATATGTAATAAATCCTATAGTTGCACTTACAAAGGTTACAGATGAAATATCTATGGGTAAAACATCTCAAAAAGTAGAGATTAAAGATGCTCGTGGAGAGATAGCTACACTGGCAAGGGCTGTGGAAAGAATGCGTATAACAATGAAAAAACTTCTTGAATAAGGAGTAAAAAAATGGCAGGAGAAAAAATATTAGTAATGGATGATAGCCCTCTTGTAAGAAAACTTGCAGAGGTTTCTTTGCAGGAAGCTGGATATGAAGTCTATACAGCGAGTGATGGAGAAGAAGGATTAAGACTTGCTGAAGATATCAAGCCTGATCTAATTTTAGTTGACTTTATAATGCCCAAGATGACAGGTTCTCAGGTTTGCAAACTCATAAGGGAGAATGAAACTCTTAAAGATATTCCCATTATTCTGATCACTGGGAAAGGTGAGACAGTGGGACAGACATTTATTGAAAAATATGGAATTCTGGATTATTTTATAAAACCTTTTAAATCTGAGGACCTGGTAGACAAAATCAATCAAGTCTTAAGTAAAGCGATGGAAGTTAAAGAGATCACTGAAGAAATTCCTGTTTTTACTTATGAAACACCGGAAGCAGAAATAAAGGAACTGCAAGAAACAGAGCCTATTGTATTACCTGAAACAGAAGAAGTATTCTCCATTGAAGAGAAGGAGATTGATTTAACAAAAGAAATTGAATTAAAGGAAGAAATATTTGAAAAGCCTGAACCAATGCAAAAAACACAGGATTTGTTTGAGCCAGCAGAAGTTGAACTCCCAGAACTGGAGGTGCTGGAAAAAGAGGAAAGCTTTGGAGCACAAGAAGTTAAACCTGCCCAGGATTTATTGAAAGAGCCTCCAAAAACAGAAATTGAAGAAGTTAAGCCTGCTTTGGATTTAACCATTCTGGAAAAATTAATAGAGAACAAATTTAATAGCTTTTATGAACGATTTGAAAGCTCTGTTGAAGGAGTATTAAAAAAATACGGTTTGATAAAAGATTCTTCTGTGATTCTCTCTGGCAATTTAAATCTCTTTAAAATTCAGGAAATTTTTGCTCTAATTAATTCTAATGGTTTAAATGGTATCTTTTCTGCTTACAGTAATGCAGTAGCATACGAATTTCTATTTATGGGTGGAAAGATTATCTATGGAATCTCAAACCTTCAGAAACAAAAAATTGGTGATAAACTATTAAATGAACTTTCTCAAGAAGAGATCAGGGACATTACCATTGAAGCATTGAATTCTTTAAAGAATCTTCAAAATGTAAACTTTATTTTTGAAAAGAAAGATTTGTCAGACATGAGGTTACTGAATAAGACAGGCTATAATCCATTAGAGCTTTTTAAAGAAAAATGAAAATGATATAATATAAATTTAAGGGAAGCTTAAAATGCATAGAATTCTTGTTGCAGAAGATTCGGTTACAGATGCAAAATATATTGAGTCCATTCTTAAAGAAGGTGAATATGAGCTTTTTTTTGCGAAAGATGGTGAGGAAGCTGAAGAATTGATAAAAAAAGAAAATTTTGATCTGGTTATTTTAGATGTGGTCATGCCTAAAAAAAATGGCTTTCAAATTTGTAGAGAGATAAAGAAAAATGAAAAAACAAAAGATATACCTGTAATCATTGTTAGCTCTAAAAAAGAAGAAGCTGATAAATTCTGGGGAAAGCAGCAGGGAGCTGATGAATACATTACAAAACCCTTTGAACCAATTGATCTTTTGGTGGCTATAAAGAGATGTCTGAAGAAATAAAAGAAAAAACAGAAAAATCCTATTGTGTCTTAGGCGTAGGGGAAAGAGAGTTTCTTGTCCCGAAAGAAAGCGTTGTTCAGATTCTGGATATTACGCGAATATTCCCTATTCCAGGAGCTCCTGATTACATTGTTGGAGCTTTACCTGTAAGAGGCAAAATAATTCCTGCTGTGGATCTGGCAAAGATTTACAATATTGAAAGATTAAACTATTCTGATAATAAACTGCTCGTTATTGAAGTAAAAGGTGAAAAAATAGGAATTTTATCGGATATTACGCCCTTTTTTGTTAGTTTTGACTCCGATATACCTATTGAAGATTTTATTGAGCCTGAAAAATTATTTGAACAACTTAAAGTGAGTTATCAAAAACCCGAGGAAAATTTAAAGAGTGGTTTTCCTGGTGAAACCACTATAGGGAAACAGGAAAAATGACAAAACTCAGAAAAGATGATAGATAAATCTGAGCTTATAAAATATTTTTTACTGGAAGCAGAAGAACATGTAAATACCTTAATTGAAGGTATAGAGGAGCTTGAAACTAAAGGATACAACAGAGAAACCATAGAAAGCCTCTTCAGAGCAACTCACACTCTAAAAGGTTCTGCTTCAATCGTTAAATTCAATAAAATTGCCACACTATCACATCGCCTTGAAGACCTTTTTGAAGCTCTCCTGAATGAAGAGATAAACTATGAAAATTCTCTTATTTACCACATTAAAAAAGCTATTGATGCAATAGTGGGATTTATAAATGAAATACACGAGACAGGCGAGGAAAAAAGCGAGCTTGATGAGAAATTTATAAAATCAATTGAAAATATTCTCCATAAAAAACAAGCATTTGTTGAAGAATGCGAGCCTGCAGTTTTTAAAACCGTTCCTGTTAGTAATACTGTCAGAGTTGGACTTGAAGTAATTGACCATATTCTTACTTCTTTAGGAGAAACTCTTGTCCAGAAAAATACGATAATGGACAAAGAAAAAGAACTATTAAACATTGTAGAAGAAATACACAACAGCGGAAAAAGACTTCTAAAGGAAATAACTGATTTTTCAGACAGATACTACTTATCCACTCAAAATAAAGATGAAAAAGTTATAGACAGTTTTTTTGCTGACTTCAGCGATCTTGAATTTGACCGTTATGATGAATACCATATTTTTTTAAGAAAAATTCAGGAGATAACAAATGATATAACAGAGGGTATAAATTCATTGTTTAGTTTTTCTGAAAATCTTTCATATCACTTCAAATCTCTTAACAAAGAAATCAACTATTTAAAAGACAGCCTGATTGAGATAAGAATGATACCAATTGGAAAGCTTTTGCACAGGCTTTCTGAAGCCGTGAAAGACATAGCAAAGGCTCACGGAAAAATTATTGAAATAGAGATTAAAGGAGCGGAAACAAAAATTGACAAGCCAATTTTTGATTTACTGTATGAGCCAATCCTTCATATTCTTCGCAATGCTGTACAACATGGAATTGAGTATCCTCAAGAAAGAATAAGAAAAGGAAAAGAGCAGACAGGTCACATACAAATTAATGTACAAAAAGAAGGGAAATATATTGTAATAAATATCAAAGATGACGGTAGAGGAATAGATATTGATAAAGTGAAAAGAATAGCTGTTCAGAAAAAATTTATTACTCCTGAATATGCTCCCTTTGTTTCAAAAGAAGAAATTCTATCTTACATATTTGCTCCAGGTTTTTCCACTGCAGAAGAGTTAGATTTCCAGAGTGGAAGGGGCATAGGACTTAATATTGTTAAGACAGCAATCTCAAAACTTAAAGGCACAATAGAAGTCTCTTCAAAGCTTGATAAAGAAACGAATTTTGTAATAAAAATCCCGCAATCATTAACTATAAGCAATCTTTTAGTATTTACTTCCCACAATTTGGATTTTGCTCTACCCATCAACTATATTGAAGAAATTTTAACACTGGAGGACTTTCCGCAGGCAATCATAGAAAGAAAGATTAATCATAAAAATAGAATTATTCCTCTGAAAGTATTTTCAGAAGTTTTTTTCTCTGTCAACGGTAAAAAAATTGAAAAAGGGTTTATAGTTGTTTTTAATTTTTCAGGAATAAGAAAAGGACTTATTGTTGAAGAAATTCTGGGACACGAGGAAGCAACAGTTCATAGTTTTGGAAAATTTCTTGAGGGATTAACTCAATATCTTGGCTATTTTATATCTGGCAAAGGCTCTCCAAGATATGTAATTGATCCCTTGAAGCTATTTGAAGAAGAGTTTATATTTACAACCCCATTGCCTGAGAAAATTACAGAGCCTTTTACATACAAAGGTTCTGTCCTGATTGTGGATGACTCTATAAGTGTGAGAAAGAGCTTACAAAGTATTCTTGAGGATAAAAAACTGAAAGTGTACACTGCAAAAGACGGGGCTGAAGCTTTAAATTTACTGGAAAGAAAAAAAATTGACCTCGTAGTAACTGACCTTGAAATGCCTGTAATGCACGGCTATGAACTTATCAGCAGAGTAAGAAAAAATCCAAAATTTAAAAATTTACCAATAATAGTTCTTACTTCAAGAGGAACAAAAAAACATGAAGAAAAAGCCATTGCACTGGGAGCAGATGGATATATTGTAAAGCCTTTTGATGAAAAAGCCATACAGGAGCAGATTCTTAATCGCCTTATTTATTCAGAATCGCTTTAAACTCTAAATTTTTCAGTTACATTAACGAATTCTTTTGAAGTATCTGATAGAGAACGAGATATGTCAGTAAGCTCATGGCTTATTTCATAAACATTTTCAGTCACTTCTTTCACTTTTTGAGCTGAACTTACCTGCTTATCTGTTATTTCTTTTTGTTTCATAGTGTATTCATTAATGTCATCTATAACTTGTCTTATTCTCTTTATGATTGAATCAATCTTTTCAAATATTTCTGTTGTTTGATTTACCATGTCTGTTCCCATTTCAACATAGTTTGTTTCCTCTTCAAGATTTTTTGTAACTGCTGTAGCTTCTTCCTGAATTGCTGTAATAATGTCTGCAATGTTTTTTGAAGATTTAGCTGTCTTTTCAGATAAAGTTCTTATTTCTTCAGCAATAACGACAAATCCTTTACCCTCCTCACCCGCTCTTGCAGCTTCAATTGAAGCATTTAGAGCAAGAAGATTTGTTCTGTTTGCAATATCACTAATTATTGTTGAAATTGTTCCTATCTCCATTAATTTTTCCGAAAAAAGCTTCATTCTTCTATTTATTCCCTGAACAGCTGTCCTGATTAGTTGCATGCTGTTAATTGTCTCTGTAACAATTTCATTACCCTTCAGGATTGCATCAATGGCTTCTTTTGAAACATCTGTTGCAGCAGAGGTTTTATCTCTTGTCTGTAAAGCAATGTCTGAAGCATCTTCAATAAGGGATACTATTTTTTCAATCTCCTGTTTTTGTATTTCTGCGCCTGTCTGTAATTTTTGAATTATTTCATTTAGAATGTTACTTTTCTGTCCTACATCCTCTGCTGTGTTTTTAACTTCTCTTACAAGTTCACTCAATCCATCTGTCATAAGATTAAAGGCATCTGCCAGAGAACCAAAAACATCTGGTGTGACTTCTGCTTTCTGCGTGAGGTCTCCTTCCGCTGCCTGAGTCATTATCTGTAAGAACTTTATAATATTGTTCTGCATCTCTTTTCTTTGTTCTTCTGTCTGAATTAATGTAGAAAGTTTATCCATCATTTGATTAAAAGCATCTGCAATTTTTTCAAATTCATCACCTGTTTTCAATTTTATTCTTTTTTCAAAATTTCCTTTTCTTATAGCTTCCACCGCATCTTCAATCGTTGAAAGGGGAGATATAATCTGTTTTCTAAACCATAAAACATTGGCTGTTGATATCCCTATCAATGCCAAGGCAAATACTCCCATAACAGGGGCAAATTTTAATAGACTATTTATAATTCCCATTTTTTTCATAATAAATTCTTCCCCATAAATTTCGTATCCGGTAATTATAAGTCCAGAAACAAGAATAATGGTTGAAAGAACAATGGACAGATTGAATACAATAAGAAATTTTCTATAAAGACCTTTTGGCTGTTTAAGTTTTGATTTAGATGCTTCAGGCATATACTTTCCTCCTGTTTGGAAAAATTAAAACTTATAAAGTATGTAAGAAAAATGCTTCAATTGTCAATATCTTATTATCACCTATATCCCGCTTATTTTACCTGTTTTTAGGTCAATGTCTATTCTTCTGAAATTTGGATTTGAGGCGGTTCCAGGCATCAGATTTATCTGCCCTGCTACAGGAACAATAAGTTTTGCTCCTTTAAAGATTAAGACATCTCTTACAAATAACTGCCATCCTCTTGGAACACCTCTTAATTCTGGATTGTCTGAAAGGCTCAGATGAGTTTTTGCCATACAGATGGAAAACTGTGAGAATTCAGGATTGGAGTTGATATTTTTAAGTTTGTCTAAAGCCTCTGGTGAGAATTCAATAGAATCCGCTCCATATATCTGTCTTGCAATTAATTCTATCCTTGAAATATGAGGAAGACTGCTATCATAAAGAAATTTAAACTGTGATTTACTCCTGCATGCATCAATAACCATATCAACAAGCTCCAGAGCTCCAGCACCTCCTTTTTCATAATGCTCTGAAATTGCCGCTGGAATCCTTATTTCTTCACAGGCTTTTTTAACAAATTCCAGTTCATCATCATCATCTCCATAGAATTTATTTAAACAAACAACAGGATTCAAACCTGCTTTTTTAACAATATTGATATGATGAAACAGATTTTCAAGCCCCTTTTCAAGCCATTTAAGATTTTTTTCAAAATACTTCTCTGGTAGAGGATTTCCTGAAACAATCTTTGGAGCATCTCTATCTGCTCCATGATATTTTAATGCCCTTAAAGTGGCTACGATAACAGCTGCATCAGGTTTTAATCCTGAGATTCTGCATTTTATGTTCCAGAATTTTTCAAAGCCAATATCTGCACCAAATCCGCTTTCTGTAATGTGATATTCACTGAGTTTGACTCCTATCCAGTCAGCAATAATTGAAGATTGTCCTATTGCTATATTAGCAAAGGGTGCGGCATGAACAAACACCGGCTGTCCTTCCATTGTCTGAATTAAATTGGGATTTATTGTAGGAAGCATAAAAGCTGTCATAGCTCCAGCAACTTCAAGATCTTCAGTGGTTACAGGATTCCCTGATTTTGAATAGGCTACCACAATTCTGCCAATTCGCTCTCTTAAATCCTTCAAATCTTTTACCAGTGATAGAATAGCCATCAATTCTGAAGAAGTGGCTATATCAAACCGTGATTCCATTGGTATTCCGTCTTTTTTCCCACCGATTCCAATTACGATTTTCCTCAATGCCTGAGCGCAGAAGTCAATAACCCATCCAATCTGCACTCTTTTTGGATCAATATCAAGCCTTTTTAACCCTTTTTTATTGAGAATTTCATCTGAATAGTTGGATTCATGGAGCATTCTTGCAGTCAGAGCTACCATTGCAAGATTATGAGCATTCATAACCGCATTTATATCTCCTGTAAAGCCTAAGGAAAATTCTGTTCTTGGAATGCACTGGGAAAGCCCTCCACCTGCAGCGCTTCCCTTTATGTTCATTAATGGACCTGCTGAAGGCTGTCTTATAGCACAGCTTACTTTTTTGCCTCTTTTACCGAACCCCTGGGTTAATCCAATAGTTGTTGTTGATTTTCCTTCTCCAAAGGGCGTAGGAGTTATTGCTGTCACAACAATATATTTACCATCATGATTATTTTTAATTCTTGAGTAAAGTTTTTGATAATCAACTTTTGCCATGTAATAACCAAATGGAATTAATTCATCTTTTTCAATACCTACTTCATCAGCAAGCTGAAATATTGTTTTCATTTGCTTTTCAGCTTGCTGAGCAATTAACCAGTCTGCAACCTTGGCAGGCATAAACTCTCCTGAATTAATTTTTTGGGTTTTATTCTGAAGGATTATCTATATCTGCAAGATAATCTTTAAGTTTCTCAATTAATGAATTTGGTAAAACTTCATCATAAAGCAGAGCATTCATTTCCTCAATAGTGAGTTTTTCTTTTATATCTCTCGGAAGCATTTTTACAATTGCAATTCTTTCCTTCAAAGGCTGTTTTTTATCCTCCATCTTTTCTCCTTTCTAACAGGTTAGATGAAAAGCACCTGCTATAGCTTTTCCTTCAGCTAAAAGTTGATTAAATACTGCTACAGCTTTTTCTGTTCCGTAAACAAAGGTTTCAATTCCTCTTTGTTTGAGCTCTTCTATCAAGCTTTGGGGCACCTGCATTCTTTCATAAGCTCCTGTTCCAACAATAAGAATTTTAACATCTTTTTTAAATACTTCTCCGAGGTCTTCCATGCAAAGTGAATGTCCCTGTTTTCTCCACCATGATGGGAAAACAGAATCATGAAAAACAATAATGTCCTGAGTGTATTCATTTCCATTAATCACAATTTTTCCAAAGGAATAATGAGTTATCTTCATTTCTGTGGTCCTCCCTTATAAAAGCTGGCGGGAGTGTGTGGGAATCGAACCCACCCTGCCTGCTCCTCGCAGGCAACACTGGATTTGAAGTCCAGGAGGGACACCAGAACCCCATACACTCCCAGTTATAGAATTTTACAGGATTTTAAAAAATTTTTCAAAACCTTCTAAAAATACCATTAGAATTACTCTCATGAACGTTTACTTTCTGTCATCCCGAGCCCTTTTCCCTGTCATTCTGACTTTTTCCTTTGTCATTCCGAGCCTGCCCATACTTTGTCATTCCGAGCTTTTTCCTTTGTCATTCCGACCTTTTTTCTTTGTCATTCCGACTTTTTCCTTTGTCATTCCGACCTTTTCCTTTGTCATTCCGAGCGAAGCGAGGAATCTCCTCCGCTTTTTTTTGTATTGAAAGACTCAGAGATTCCTCGGGGCATTGAGCCCCCTCGGAATGACC
The DNA here is from genome assembly GCF_040450955.1 of Thermodesulfovibrio sp. 3907-1M. Lineage (NCBI taxonomy): Bacteria > Pseudomonadati > Nitrospirota > Thermodesulfovibrionia > Thermodesulfovibrionales > Thermodesulfovibrionaceae > Thermodesulfovibrio > Thermodesulfovibrio autotrophicus. Next base: position 1,097,742 of record NZ_CP144373.1, on the reverse strand, counting down.
TTTCAATTTGTCATTCCGAGCGCAAGCGAGGAATCTCCTCTGTTTTGTGTCTTCAGTTTATCATTCTGAGCGAAGCGAAGAATCTCCTACTTTTTTATTGAAAAATAAATGAGATTACTTTATAATGAAAAAGTAGAAAAAATAGGTATTTCTCGCCTGCCTTGCAGGCTCGAGTAGTAAAACAAAAAGGGGGGGATTAAGCAGTGTTTAAGAATCTTACAATTGGTAAAAAGCTTGGGGTGGGATTTGGAGTTGTTATCCTTTTTTTAATTTTGTCAGGTTTTATAACACTTTTACAGTTATCCTCTATTAAAAGTGATATTACAGACATTGATGAAAGAATAGGCAAATTAAACGATGCCGTTAGTGTAAGAAGAGCTATTATTGGAGTGGTTGATGATGTAAAAGACATGATGCTTACTGAAGATTCAAAGGCAAAGCAGGAGCTTAAAAAAGCCATTGATGAAAACAGAGCTAAATACAGAGAAAAATTAGAAGCAATAAGAAAAAAAACCCATACAAAAGAAGGTGAACAGCATTTAAAAAACATTGAAGATGCAGTAAAAGATGCAGCTCAGGCAAACAATAAGGTAATAGAACTCGCAGTTGCAGGTAAAAATAAGGAAGCAATAGAATTATTTAATCGTGAAGTTTCACCAAAGCTTGCTCGGCTTGAAAAAGCTCTTGACGAGGAAGTAAGTTTTCACAATAAAAAGCTTGATGCAGGAATTGCAGAAATAAATTCAATTATAGTAAGGGAAATCCTTATCATTGTTATTTTCACAGCTGCCTCGGTATTGATAGGAGTTGCTTTTGCTCTGTTTATCTCCCGTTCAGTTAAAAAACCTGTTACAGAGCTTAAAGGAGTGCTTGAGAGAGTTGCACAGGGTGATTTATCGGTGGATATAAAAGTAGAAAGCAAAGATGAGCTTGGAATGATCTCTCAAAGTCTTCATGAAGCAATAGCAAGCATTAAAGCCCTTATTGCAGAGTCAAAGACGATCTCAAGCTCCCTTGCTTCATCAAGTGAACAGCTTTCAGCAACAACAGAAGAGATATCCAGAAATCTCAAATCCCAGACAGAGCGTGCAAGTCAGATTGCATCTGCTGCTGAGGAGATGAGCCAGACAGTGGTTGACATAGCAAAGAATGCATCACAGATAGCAGAAGTTTCTGTTACAACAGCCAGTGTGGCAAAAGATGGAAGAGACATGACACTTAATACTGCAAAGGAGATAAAAGTAATAGAAGGTGCCATACAGAAGCTTTCAGAGGTAATAAATGTTTTAGGAGACCGTTCCCGTCAGATTGGAGAGATTGTTACAGTAATTAAAGACATAGCTGACCAGACGAATCTGCTTGCATTGAATGCAGCAATAGAGGCAGCAAGGGCAGGTGAACAGGGTCGGGGTTTTGCGGTTGTAGCAGATGAAGTTCGCAAACTTGCAGAAAGGACAGCAAAGGCAACAGATGAGATAGCGGAGATGATAAGGGGGATACAGACAGAGGTAGATGTGGCAGAGGGTTCGATGGAAGATGCTACAAAGAAGGTGGCAAGTGGAGTTGAGCTGAGTCAGAAAGCTGCAAATATACTCGGACAGATACTTAGTAAGGCAGAGGAACTGCAGAGCATGATACAGCAGATAGCATCTGCAACAGAGGAGATGAGCTCAGTAACAGACCATATTACTCAGGACATTGGAAGTATTGCAGAGGGTTCAAAGGAGATATCTCTTGCAGTTGACCAGTCAGCACAGACAGCAAGCGATATTGCAAGGCTTGGTGCAGAGTTGAATACTGCCATAGGCAGATTTAAAGTTTAAGGAGGGTTTATGTTTTTTGAAACATCACTTTTAACTTTGATTGTAATTATTTTTCTTGCCATTTACATTCTAAGCAGCGCAATCAAAATTCTTAAAGAATACGAAAGAGGTGTAGTATTCAGACTGGGAAGAGTAATCCCAGTGAAAGGTCCAGGACTCGTCATCATCTGGCCAGTAATTGATAAAATGGTCAAAGTAAGCCTAAGAATTGTCACAATGGATGTTCCAGCTCAGGATGTTATTACAAAGGACAATGTCTCTGTTAAGGTTAATGCCGTTGTATACTTCAGACCAATTGATCCCATTAAGGCAGTTACAGCAGTTGAAGATTTTTACTATGCCACAAGCCAGATTGCCCAGACAACCCTTAGGAGCATTCTCGGACAGAGTGAACTTCAGGACCTACTTACCAATCGTGAACAGATTAATGCAGAGCTTCAAAAAGTAATTGACTCTCAGACAGAGCCATGGGGAATTAAGGTTACTGCTGTGGAGGTTAAAAATGTTGACCTTCCTCAGGAGATGCTCAGAGCAATGGCAAGACAGGCTGAGGCAGAAAGAGAGCGTAGGGCAAAAATAATCCATGCTGAGGGAGAGCTCCAGGCAGCTGAAAAGCTCACAGAAGCTGCAAGAATAATCTCCTCAGAACCAGCAGCACTCCAGCTCAGATATCTGCAAACCCTTAAAGAGATTGCATCTGAAAAAAATTCAACAATTCTTTTCCCTCTACCTATAGATTTAATAACTCCCTTTATGGAGCTCATATCTCGTGGTAAAAAATAAGATAACTTTTAAAGCACTGCTAAGAGTCTTTGCTCTGGCAGTGCTTATTGCTTTATCAGTATTTTTAGCTTACAAATTTGGAATAATTGAGTTATTTCTGAATGAGGAAAAACTCAGAAAATTCATCCAGTCTCTCGGACCATTCGGTGTTGTAGGTTTTGTAATACTTCAGGCTTTTCAGGTAGTGGCTGCACCAATTCCCGGTGAGGTTACAGGATTACTTGGAGGATATTTATACGGAACAGTTGGTGGAATAGTATTATCCACAATTGGACTTACGCTTGGTTCAGTAGTTGCATTCATTCTTGGAAGAGTATTTGGAAGACCATTTATTGAGAAAGTTGTTGATCCAGTGGTTCTCAGCAAGTTTGATTATCTACTTCATCATAAAGGTGCTTTTTTAGTATTTTTTCTTTTTCTTATTCCGGGATTTCCAAAGGACTATCTGAGTTACTTCCTCGGTTTGAGCAGACTAAGTGTGCTTGAATTTACAGTAATTGCAGGAGTTGGAAGACTTCTCGGAACAGTTCTTCTTTCTCTTGGCGGTGATTATCTGAGACATCATGAGTATGAAAAGTTTTTCAGTCTCGCAGGAGTTGCAGCAGTTACAATGATAGTAGTATGGCTATTTAAAGAGAAAATTGAACGCCTTTTAAGAATCTGGCACATAAGCAGATACAGAAAAAATAAAAGGAAAAAATAAAATTACCACTTAATTAAAGTAGTACCCCATGTCAATCCTGCACCAAAAGCCGCAAGCATAATGTAATCACCTCTTTTGATTTTACCCTGCTCATTTGCTTCATCAAGTGCAATGGGGATGGAGGCTGCTGAGGTATTGCCGTATTTATTGATATTTACCATTACTTTTTCCATTGGAAGATTAAGTCTTTTAGCCATTGCCTGAATAATTCTAATGTTTGCCTGATGGGGAACTAAAAGAGCAAGTTCTGAAGAGGAAATTCCAGCTTTTTTTAAAGTAGTATCAACAATTTCCTCAAGTGTTTTTACCGCTACTTTAAATGTTTCATTGCCTCTCATTTTTATGAAGTTAAGCCTCTGTTTAATTACATCTTCTGTAACAGGCATTTTAGAACCACCTGCTGGCATGTGGATAAAATCCCACATTGTGCCATCTGAAAAAATGTCTATTATCTTAATTCCTTCATCCTTCTTTGTTGGCTCAAGGATAACAGCACCTGCTCCGTCAGCCAGAAGAACGCATGTGGTTCTGTCAGTCCAGTCTGTAAATCTCGAAAGAGTCTCAGCACCTATGACAAGTGCTCTTTTTGATGCACCTGTTCTTATAAATTTTTCAGCCACAGCAAGGGCATATATAAAGCCAGTGCAAGCACCATTTATGTCAAAGGCTACTGCATTGGTTGCTCCAAGTTTCATCTGAAGAATGCAGGCTGCAGACGGAACAAGCATGTCTGGAGTAACTGTGGCAACGATGATTAAATCTACATCTTTTGCAGTTAAGTTTGCATTTTTTAATGCTTTCAATGAAGCTTCGTAGGCAAGGTCACTTGTTGCCTGTTCTGCTGAAGCTATTCTTCTTTCCTTTATTCCTGTTCTTTCTGTTATCCATTCATCGGATGTTTCAACCATTTTTTCAAGATCATGGTTTGTTAAAATTTTCTCAGGAATATAAGAGCCTGTTGATACTATTCTGGCTTTCATCAATTTCCTCCGTATTTTGTAAGCTTTCTGAGATTATCCTGTAAATCTCTTTTTTTGCCATTTCTGCAGCAACCTTTATTGCATTTTTTATTGCCTTTGCTGAAGACCTTCCATGGCATATTATGCTCGTACCATTAATACCGAGCAAAAGAGCACCACCATACTCGGAGTAGTCAACTTTCTTCCGAAAACTTTTTATCGCAGGTTTTATCATTATATAGCCAAGTCTTCCAGTTATAAGCTCTACAATCTCTCTTTTAAGCATCTTCATCAATGCTTCTGCAAGTCCTTCTCCTACTTTAAGAACAATGTTGCCAACAAAGCCATCACATACAACCACATCAGCAGAACCGAAAAATATGTCTTTGCCTTCAATGTTCCCAATAAAATTGAGATTTGAATCCTTTAGAAGTTTGAATGCTTCTTTTGTTGCTTCATTTCCCTTTGTTCCTTCTTCACCTATACTGAGAAGTGCTACTCTGGGGGATGAAGAGTTAAAAAGGGCTTTATGATAAGCATATCCCATATAGGCAAACTGAACCAGATGTTCTGCTTTACAGTCCACATTAGCACCTGCATCAAGAAGTATAAAATGTCCTTTAAGACAGGGCATTACTGTGGCAATAGCTGGCCTGTCCACATTTGGCAGTTTACCAAGTAAAAGAAAGCTTAAAGCCATCATTGCACCAGAATTACCAGCACTTAAAACTGCATTGGCTTTGCCTTCTTTTACAAGTTCTATGGCTTTTCTCATGGATGTGTTTTTTCTTCTGATGGCAGATGAGACATTTTCATCCATGAGAATATGGTCTTCAGTATTTAAAACAGAAACTTTGCCTTTTAAATTCCTCTTTTCTTTTAAAAATTCTTTAATTTTCTCTTCATCTCCAACAAGGATTACTTCTATCTCATTGTCTGAGACTGCTTCTATAGCGCCCAGGATATTTACCTCAGGAGCAAAATCACCCCCCATTGCATCAACCGCAATTTTTAGCATTTTTTAGCTTACTCTTCAACCTCTAAGAATTTTCTACCTTTGTAACTTCCACAGTTTGGACATACCCTGTGAGGAAGCTTTGGCTCCTTGCATTCAGGGCATTCAACAAGTGTGGGTACAGCCATTTTAAACCAGTTTGCTCTTCTTTTGTCCCTTCTTGAAGGGGTATGACGATGTCTTGGATTAGCCATTTGTCTTCATCCTCCTTAAAAGTGTTTGTAATACTGCCATTCTTGGATCTATTTCTTTAACAACACATCCGCATTCAGATTCATTTAAATCTGTTCCACAAACAGGACATAAGCCTTTACAGTTTTCCGAACACAAAGGTTTCATGGGAATATTAAGCAAAATCTGATCACGAATTATATCTGCTGTATCAATCAATCCGTCTCTGTAAAAATCTATATCCATTTCGTCCCTTTTTAGCTCCATAAGTTCTTCCTTATTCAGTTCCTCAATTGGATGATAGGTAACTTCCACCAGAGTTTTTATAGGCATTGTATATTCCCTGAGACATCTGCTGCATTGGAGTTCCACTTCTCCACTTACAATACCTTTTACAAAAACTTCCACGCCTTTTTTTTCTATTCTTAAAATCGCCTTAAATGCTTGAGTAATCTTCACTCCATCTATCTTCGGAGTTTCTTCAATTTCAATCTCAACTCCTTCATCAGGTATATCAAAGACCTCAAGTTTCATCTTAAAGACCTCAAAAATAAAATTCTCCCGTTAAACGGGAGTTAAAATATTTTAACAAAAAGTGAGGATTTCTTTACAGCCTTATGCTGCCTTTTTCAGTTTTTCCAATATTTTCCAGCTTTTCAGAATATCAATTGCTCTTTGAAGCTGGGTATCATCTTTCTCATCAACTTCTTGTGGAACTTTTTCCTGAGGTTCAACTTTCTCTCCCTTTAAGTGCTGCTCAAGTTCCTTTTCTCTTATTACAGGAACTTCTTTGCCATTCTTACTTTCAAGCTTCACAACTATGTCTGGCATGATACCAACTCCATGAATGCTTCTTCCCTTTGGTGTGTAATATTTTGCTGTGGTGAGTTTCAGAGCAGAGCCGTCACTTAAAGGTATAAGACTCTGGACAGAACCTTTCCCGAAGGTTTGAATCCCGAGAATAAGAGCTCTACGGTAGTCCTGTAAAGCTCCTGCTACAATCTCTGATGCAGAGGCAGAACCCTGATTTACAAGAACAATCATCGGTATATCTGTGTAAGAAGGTCTTAAGTTTTCCGTATAATAATCTATTTTCTCTCCTGCCCTTCCTTTAATTGATACAACAAGCTGCTTTGGAGGTAAAAACTGCTCGGAAACATCTACAGCACTCTGCAGAAGTCCTCCAGGATTGTTTCTCAGGTCAAGAATAAGACTCTGCATTCCTGACTCTTTAAGACTTTGTAAGGCATTTGCCAGATCCTGTGCAGTGCCTTCCTGAAATTGAATGAGTTTTATGTAACCGATCTCTTTGTCAATCATTTTGTATTTAACGCTTTTAATTTTAATAATATCTCTCACAATTGTTATATCTTTTGGCTCTTTCCATTCATCTCTCTGAATTGTCAGTGTAACAGGCTTTCCCTTTGGTCCACGCATCTTTGATACAGCATCATTTATATTCATGTCTTTTGTTGATTGCCCGTCAATTTTCATTATTTTATCTCCTGCTTTAATTCCAGCTTTCCATGCAGGCGTGTCTTCAATTGGAGCAATTACTGTTAAAACGCCATCTTTTATTCCGATCTGAATTCCTATTCCTCCAAATTCGCCCTTGGTTTCTGTCTGAAATTCTTTATAAGCCTCTGGAGTTAAATAGGCAGAGTGGGGATCAAGAGAGTTGACCATTCCTTTGATTGCTGATATTATGAGTTCATGGGGATTAACATCTTCAACATAATTTTTCTTTATTGTCGTAAAAACCTCGGTAAATGTGCGTAAGTCCTCGTAAATACTATCTGTATTCTGTGCTGCCGACCATCTACCTATCATTATTCCGGTAAGGGCAATAATCAAAATTAATGCTGAAACTACGATTTTTCTCTTCATCCTTTATTTTTTCCTCCTTTTTTATTTTCTTAACCAATGTTCTGGATTAAGTGGTTTTCCTCTGTATCTAATCTCAAAATAAACTGCTGGAGTATCTATGGCTGAAGCAGTTCCAACACTTCCGATAACCTGTCCTGTTTTTACATAAACGCCTTCTTTAACATTCATAGAACCAAGATTTCCATATACTGTGTAGTAGCCATCTCCATGACTTATTATAACAAGGTTTTCATATCCTTTGAAATAGCTGGCATAAACTACTCTTCCTTCAGCAGATGCTTTTACTGGAGTACCGGGTTGTGCCTGAATATAAATTCCGCTTCTCATGATGGGAACATTAAAAACAGGGTCCTTCTGACTGCCATAGTGAGCCACCACAGGACCGCTCACAGGCCATAAAAGTGTCCCCCTTTTTTTAGTAAAACCTCCTTCTGGTAAAGATTCTATTTTACCTGTCCTTTTTTCTTTTTTTTCTGTTTCCTGAAGGAGTCTTGTAAGTCTCCTTGCATTTTCTTCAAGTTCTTTGATTTTTTTCTCATACAGTGCTTTATTCTGTCTTACTCTGGCAAGTAAAATCTCCTTTTCTTTCTTCTTTTGCCTTTGAGCCTCTTCTGCTTTTTTTAATGCTTCCTCTTCCTGTTTTAATGAAGCATAAAGTTTTTTCAGTTCAGTTTGTTGAACAACTAAGTTATTGAGCTCGGCTCTGTATTGTTGTATAAGGTTTTTATCAATATTCATAATTTTTTGAGTATTTCTTATCAGACGGAATGCCTTTGTTGTGTCTTCTTCCAGCAAAATTATTAAGGCTGGGTGAGGTTGATTATTCAGTCTCTGAATCCCCTTTATTTTGCTTATAAGATTGCTTTTTCTTTCTTCAAGTTGAGCACTGTAAATTTTTATCCCCTTTTCTGTTTCTGCAATTTTTATCTGTAGATTTTTTATTTTTGCCCGATGATTTTTTATTTTCCCTTCTATCTCATTAAGCTCCTTTGAAACCCTCTTTAAATCTTCAAGCACATTCTGTTCAATTTTCTTTGTTTCTTTAAGCTTTCTTTTGTGAATGTCAATCTCTTTTTTTATCTCCCTTAATTCTTCCTTTGGCTGGGCAGCATAACTCAGCGAACTCACAACAATAAAAATTAATAGCAGAATATGTAGATTTTTTACCATCTTCATTGATATTTTATTCTGCCAAGTGCAAAAAAGGAAGAAAGCATTCCAAAAACTATACCAAAAACTGGCAATGTATAAAAAGTTTCAAAGGGAAAAGCAATCTGTGTAATTGCTGGCATATACGCTGAAATCTCCTTTGATTGCAAAGAAAAGTATATTAAAATCATTAAAACAACTGCAAAAAGACTTCCTCCAAGCCCCAGAATTCCTCCTTCAATTAAAAAAGGAAGCCTTATATAGGATGGAGTTGCTCCAAGAAGTTTCAGAATTTCTACTTCCTCAGTTTTCTTCCAGTAAAAACTCTTGACAGTGGCATAAATTATGAATAAGATTGCAATTGAAATAAGAAAAGCAACAACTACAGCAAGATTGCGCAAAGTTACTCTTACTGTTTTCAATCCCGTTATGATTTTAGCTGGATAATAAACATCGTCAACCATCTGCAATGCTTTTATCCTTTTCGTTATTTCGTTAATATTCTGAAGATTTTCTTCTTTTATAAAAGCCTCTACTGTGTCGGAAAGAGGATTGTATCCAATAAGTTCTATAAGTTGAGAATCAATAAGGTTTCTCATTTCTTTTAAAGCTTCATCCTTTGAGATATACTGAATCCTGGAAAAAACTCCCATTTTTTTAAGCTCAGAAATTATGGAAGAAGTTTCAGCCTCAGTTGTATTGTCCTTTAGATATATAACTATAGCAGCTTTTTCAGAAAGTTTTTTTGTAAATATCTCAAGATTGTACAAAAGCAAAAATACTCCAGTTAAAATAAAAAAACATATACCGATACTGACTATCGCCAGTAAAGTTGACCATCTGTTAAACCACAATCCTTTAATTGCTGATTGAACATGCATCTTCATTGAATTCTTCCCTCTTTTAAGGTTAAAACTCTGTAAGGAGAATTTTTAAAAAGTTCTGAATTATGGGTAGCTATAACAACAGTGCATCCTTTATTATTTATTCTTTTAAAAAGGTTCATTACATCCTCTGATGCCTCTGGATCAAGATTTCCTGTGGGCTCGTCAGCAAGAATAATCTGTGGTTCTGTAATAATGGCTCTTGCTATGGCAACCTTTTGCTGTTCTCCACCAGAAAGAGTTTTTACAATACTGTCTGCTTTATGTCTTGAAGCCACATCTTTCAAGGCATCAAAAACTTTTATTTTAATATCCCTCTGGTTTTCTCCAATAACTCTCAAAGGAAGTGCCACATTTTCAAAAACTGTTAAATCCTGTCTTAATCTGAAATCCTGAAAAACAAAGGTCACAGCTCTTCTTAATTTTGGGATATCTTTTTGTTTTATCCTTGTGAGTTCAAAGTCTGCTACTTTTATTTCACCTTCATCAGGGAATTCGCTTCCAAATATTAATTTTAAAAGAGTTGTTTTGCCTGCTCCAGAAGCACCTGTTATGAATACGAGCTCTCCTTTTTCTATATTAAATGAAACATTCTGTAAAACAGCGATACCACTGTAATATTTATAAACTCCTTGAAAGGTTATCATCTCTTAAAAAAATCTTTCACTGTTTGAACAATGTTTTCTGCTGTAAGCCCATAAAATTTAAGCAATTCTTTCCACGAGCCAGAACAACCAAATGTATCCTTTATTCCAATTCTTTTTACAGCCACAGGATAGTTTTCAGAAACAAACTCAGCAACAGCTGAACCAAGACCTCCTATTATTGAGTGTTCCTCTGCGGTTACAATTAATTTTGACGATTTTGCAATTTTTATTAATGCTTCCGTATCAAGAGGCTTTACAGAGGAAAAGTTTGCCACACCTGTGTCAATACCTTCTTTATTCAGTATTTCTGAAGCTTTTAACGCTTCTGAGACCATTATTCCATTGGCTATTATATTTACATCTTTGCCAACTCTGAATAAATGAGATTTTCCAATCTGAAACTTATAGCTTTCAGGCATTACTGAAGGGACCTTTGCTCTCCCAAGTCTTATGTAAACCGGTCCGGAGTATTCTGCTGCTACTGCTATAGCCTGTGCAGTTTCATAGGCATCAGCAGGTACAATTACGCTCATTCTTGGAATAACTCGCATAAGTGCAATGTCCTCAACTGCCTGATGAGTTGCTCCATCCTCTCCAACTGTAATTCCTCCATGGGTTGCAACAATTTTTACATTGGCATAGGAATAACAGACAGTCTGCCTAATCTGCTCCCATGCTCTTCCAGTGGCAAAGATTGCAAAGGTGGAGGCAAAAGGTATTTTTCCTGTAAGAGCCAGTCCAGCAGCCACTCCAATCATATCCTGTTCAGCAATTCCAATGTTAAAAAATTTTTCTGGAAAGGCTTTTGCGAACTTGGCAGTCTTCGTTGAACAGCTTAAATCAGCATCAAGAACGACTATATTGGGATTTTTCTTCCCCAGTTCAACCAGTGTAATGCCATAGGCATCTCTTGTTGCCATCTCTTTTCCATAAACCTGAGACACATCCAATAGGCAACTGCATTCAGTTTTGCCCATCTTTCAACTCCTTAAGCGCAATTTCAAGCTCCTCAGGCGTGGGAGCTACTCCATGATACTGAACTTTTCCTTCAAATATTGAAACTCCTCTTCCTTTAACAGTATTCGCCACAATCATTGTTGGTTTCTCCTTTATTTTTTCAGCTTCATTCAAGGCATCTACGATTTCCTGCATATTATGACCGTCTATTGTTAATACATTCCAGCCAAAGGCAGTGAATTTGGGTTCTAAAGGCTTTATGTTCATTACCTCTGTGCATGCTCCATCAATCTGAAGATTGTTGTGATCAATAATGGCACAGAGATTATCCAGTTTATAATGAGAAGCAGTCATAGCAGCTTCCCATACCTGACCTTCCTGTATTTCTCCATCTCCTAAAAGGCAGTAAACTCTTGCAGGAATTCTGTCAAGCTTTAGTCCAAGAGCCATTCCACAGGCAACAGAAAGTCCCTGACCGAGAGAGCCTGTTGAAACTTCAATCCCTGGCAATTCTCTGCAGCAGGGATGTCCCTGAAGAGGAGAGCCAAGCCTTCTCAATGTACCAAGAAGGGATTTGTCAAAATATCCTGAAAGAGCCAGTGCAGCATAAAGAACTGGTGCAGCATGACCTTTTGAAAGAACAAATCTGTCACGATTCTGCCATTGAGGATTTTTCGGATCATGTCTCATCTTATAAAAATAAAGAGCAGTTACAATATCTGCTGCAGAAAGGCTTCCTCCTGTATGCCCGGAGCCTGCCTGAGCAAGCATTTTAACAATCTCAACTCTTAATTGCCTCGCCTTTTCCTTTAAGACTTCTATGTTTACCAATCCCTCACCTCAATTTTTATTAATTAAGACTGAATCAATTTTTAATTATAAATCAAAATCACAAAAAAAGACACCTACATGTGGTATTCTAAAAATATGCAAGAAATTTATCTGCTTGATGGAAGCTGCTTTATTTACAGAGCATATCATGCCATAAAGGGATTAAGTAACAGTCGTGGTATTCCAACAAATGCTGTTTATGGTTTTACAAGAATGCTTCTTAAGCTTCTTAAAGAAAAAAATATTGAATACATGCTCTGCGCATTTGACAGTCATCATCCAACAAAAAGGCATAAGATATATGAAGAGTATAAAATAACAAGACCTGAGACACCCAAGGACTTGCCTGTCCAGATTGAATATATAAAAGAGATTGTTGATGCTTTGGGTGTCAAAAGAATAGAAATTCCCGGATACGAAGCCGATGACATAATAGCCTCTGTCATCTTTAAACTTCAGCCTTCAGCCTTTTTTTATATCGTTAGCCTTGACAAAGACATGCTACAGCTTGTCTCGCAGAATGTAAAAATCTATGATCCTTTCAATAACATTATAGTTGACGAAAAATATGTCATTAATAAATACGGAATTTCTCCTGAAAAACTTAATGATTTTATGGCTATGGTTGGTGACGCTATTGACAACATTCCAGGAGTAAAAGGAATTGGAGAAAAAACAGCTTTAGAGCTTTTAAAGAGATATGGCTCTGTAGAAAACATCATTAAAAATCTTGATATTATAAAACCTTCAAAAGTGGCAGAAATTTTAAGAAAAAACATTGAAGCTGTCAAGCTCAGTAAAGAACTTGTAATTTTAAAAAAGGATGCTCCTATTGAAATTAAGCTTGAGGAGCTTAAAATAAAGGAACAGAACAGGGAAAAACTTGCTGAGATTTTTCGTGAACTTGAATTCACAAGCCTTCTAAAGCAGACAATGCAACTTTATATAAAGCCTCAGATAGAAAAGTCAGAAAACAAAAAAACTGATGTTCAAACATTATTTGAGAAAATTAAAGAAAGAGGAATTTTTTCAGCATCAATTCATGAAAATGCTCTTAATGTTGGTATTAATAGAGATGTCTATGAAATATTCCTTGATGATTCAGAATTGATTTTGTCCTGTCCAGCATTAAAGGTGTTATTCAATGTAAAAGAAACACTTAGGAGATTGAAAAATTCATGCATCAGACTTGAGCCTCCTTACTTTGATCTTATGATAGCAGCATATCTTATAAATCCAAACAGAGGTAAATATAATTTTGATGAGCTTGTGCTTGAATATCTTGGCAAATTCTATGATGATTCTGAAAAATCCGTTGTTTACATGCTTGAACTTTATGAAAAGTTAAAGGAGGAATTAAAAGAAAAGGAGCTTGAAAAGCTTTATTTTGATATTGAGATGCCTCTTATTGAAGTGCTCTTCCACATGGAGGAAGCAGGAATAAAGGTTGATCTTGAAAAACTTGAAGCTCTTACCAGAGTTGTCTCTACAGAGATTGATAAAATCAAGGAAAAAATTTACAGAATTGCAGGGACAGAGTTCAATATTAACTCGCCAAGACAGCTCGCAGAAATTTTATATGACAGGCTTGGACTTAAGAGCAGAAAGAGAGGTAAAAAGGCTCGTTCAACAGAAATGGAGGTTCTTGAAGAGCTTGCCACAAAGCATGAACTGCCTCAGGAAGTAATCAATTATCGCACGCTAAATAAGCTTTTGACAGCTTATTTAATCCCTCTCAGAGATTGTATAAATCCTGAAACACAAAGAATTCATACAAAATGGTCTCAAACCGTAGCAGGAACAGGAAGACTCATAAGCAGTGAGCCTAATTTACAGAATATTCCTATAAAGGGACAATGGGCAGAGTTCTTAAGAGAAGTCTTTATCCCTGAAGATGGATATCTGTTTCTAAGTGCTGATTATTCGCAGATTGAGTTAAGACTTCTGGCTCATATGAGTGAAGATGCCTCTTTAGTTAAAGCATTTCATGAAGGAAAGGATATTCACAGAGCAACAGCATCTGAGATCTTTTCAATACCTGAAGAAGCTGTTACAGAGGATCATAGAAGAATTGCAAAGACCGTAAATTTCGGCATTTCTTATGGAATAAGTCCCTTTGGACTGTCTGACTCAATAAAAATTCCCTATGAAAAGGCTCAGGAACTGATTGATCTGTATTTTTTAAGATATCCAATGGTGAAAAGATTTATTGAAGAAACAATTTCCTTTGCAAGAAAAAATGGCTACGTAAGAACTCTTTTTGGAAGAATTCGCCCCCTGCCAGAAATTAACAGCCCAAATCAGTTTTTAAGAATGCAGGCAGAAAGAATAGCAGTCAACGCTCCTATTCAGGGAACTGCAGCAGACATTATAAAAATTGCAATGATAAGAATATACAGACATCTTAAAACCAAGAATATGAATGCAAAGCTCATTCTTCAGATTCACGATGAGATAGTGCTTGAAGTGCAAGAAAGTATCATTGAAGATGTTAAAGAAATTGTCCAGAATGAGATGAAAAATTTTGATCTCAAAGTGCCTCTTGAGGTCAACATTTTTACAGGTAGAAATCTGAATCTATAAGTGAAAAGGCTCAAGAATAGTCTCTCTATTGGGCAATTTTATTTTGTATTATAATAAATCTGGAGGGTGATATGGATAAAAAAACTCTCATTGAGTGGGATAAAAAATACATATGGCATCCTTTTACACAGATGAAGCAATGGCTTACTGAAGAGCCAGCAATATTTATTGAAGGCAGAGACTGCTTCTTAAAGGATATTGATGGAAAGTGGTATCTTGATGGAGTATCATCTCTCTGGGTAAACATTCACGGGCATAGAAGAGCTGAAATTGACGAGGCAGTCAAAGCACAGATTGACAAACTCGCGCACTCCACACTGCTTGGTGCATGTAATGAGCCAAGTATAGTGCTTGCAAAAAATCTTGCTGAAATGCTAAGCAACAGCCTTCCATGGGGTGAACCTCTTACAAAGATATTTTACTCTGACAATGGCTCAACAGCCGTTGAGATTGCTTTGAAAATTGCCTATCAATACTGGATTAATCAGGGCATAAAGAAAAAAAATACGTTTGTAAGTCTCAAGGAAGGCTATCATGGAGATACGATAGGAGCGGTAAGCGTTGGAGGAGTTGAGCTTTTTCATGAGGTTTACAAACCCTTGCTAAGCAAATCAATTCAAGCACCTTCACCTTACTGCTATCGCTGTGAATTAAAGTTAAACTTTCCATCCTGTGGAGTTGCTTGTCTTAGTGAAATGGAAAAAATAATAAGACAAAATCATGAAAGAGTTGTGGCTGTAATAGTTGAACCTCTTGTTCAGTGTGCTGGAGGCATAATTGTATGGCCCCCGGGATATTTAAAAGGGCTCAGAGAGCTCTGCAATAAATATGAAGTTCTTTTAATTGCCGATGAAGTAGCAACAGGCTTTGGAAGAACAGGCAGGATGTTTGCCTGTGAACATGAAGAGGTAACTCCTGATATAGTATGCCTTAGCAAAGGAATAACAAATGGTTACATGCCTCTGGCAGTTACTGCAGTAAACGAAAAAATCTTTAACGCTTTTTTAGGTGAAATTGAAGAAAGAAAAACATTTTATCACGGGCATTCCTATACAGGAAATCCCTTAGCCTGTGCAGCAGCCATTGCAAGTCTTGAGATATTCAAAAAAGACAGAACATTGGAGAATCTTCCACCGAAAATTGAATTACTGAAAAATAAGCTTTTAGAGATAGCAGAGCTTTCCCATGTAGGAGATGTAAGACAAAAAGGAATGATTGCAGGGATAGAACTTGTAAGGGATAAAAAAACAAGAGAGCCTTTTTCATGGAAAGAGCAGACTGGCTGGAAAGTGGTCAAATTAGCAAGAAAATACGGAGTGTGGCTCAGACCTCTTGGTGATGTTATAGTAATCATGCCTCCACTTGTTATTTCAGAGGAAAATCTTGAAAGGTTGCTTGAGGTAGTCAAAGATTGTATAATAAGGATTAGTTCAGATTAAGGAGGTTAAAAATGGGAAGATTATTTTTAGCAATACTTATAGTTTTTGCTATTGGATGTACACAGCAGGTAAAAACAGATATTGCGGGAGTTGGAGAGACTGTTCCTACGGCTCCATCAGCAATTGCATGGGATGGTAAAAATATTATAATTGCAAAGGAAGGCATAATTGTTTTTTTAGAAAACATAGATACAGCTACTGCCGGCTCTTTCATAGGATATGAGGGTCACTATTTTCTAAATAACTACCCAATAACAATAACATCAAAGGAAAATCCACCATATATAACAGGACTTGCATGGCAGAAAAGAGCAGATACCGGCTTCATATGGGCAGCAGATGCAGCGAATAAAAGACTTATTAAACTGACTCCCCAGGGAGAAACAGTTAAGATGATTCAATTAAACAAAATCTATCCTGAAGACATGACATTTGATGGACAATTTCTCTGGATTGCTGACCCTAAAAGAGGAAAGATATTTAAAATAACTACAGAAGATGGCTCAGTAATTGAAGAATATCTCTCACCTGTTAGCTATCCTACTGCTTTAGCATGGGATGGAAAATATTTGATAGTCGCTGGAATTATAAATCCTGCTCTTCCATCTGATTCATCGGATAATGTAAAAATCGTAAGATTAGATACTATAACTGGAAGAGTCATTGAAGACATAACAAATTCTCGTTATGTTTCTTCTCCTTCAGCAATGGTATGGATTGATGGAAAACTATGGATATGTGATAAAAACTCCGGTTATATTGTAAAAATTAGTGATTGGGGTAGCCCTTCAGCAGATGAAAAAAATTATAAACTGGCAACAACTCCCTCTATAATGAAAACAATTGAAACAAAAGAGGAGAAAAAAGAAACTGGAAAAGAGATAGAGGAGGCAAAAAAAGCTGCTCAGGAAGCAAGAAAGGCTGCAGAAGAGGCAAAACAGGCTGCAGAGGCAGCTAAAAAGGCTTTTGAATTACAGCAGAAAAAATAATGTTTTCTATTGGTAACATTGAAATAAAAAGAGACGAACTGTTTGTCATAGCAGGTCCCTGTGTTATAGAGACTGAAGAAATATTATTTAAAACTGCTGAGAAACTAAAGGAAATTACTCAAAGCTTGAAGATTCCGTTAATATTTAAATCTTCCTATGATAAAGCCAATCGGTCATCAATAAAGTCTTACAGAGGTCCTGGTATAAGAAAGGGGCTTGAAATATTAAAGAAAGTGAAAGAAGAATTTGATCTACCAATTCTGAGCGATGCTCATTCAGTGGAAGAGATAAAAATCGTTAAAGATGTCCTTGACGTTATTCAGATTCCTGCCTTTTTATGCAGACAGACAGACATGATTCTGCAGGCAGGAAAAACTGGAAAACCTATAAATGTAAAAAAAGGACAGTTTCTTGCTCCATGGGATGTGAAAAATATAATTGAAAAGATTGAATCTACGGGGAACAAAAAAATAATCATTACAGAAAGAGGGACAAGTTTTGGCTATAATAATCTAATCGTTGATTTCCGCAGTTTTCCAATAATTCGCTCAATGGGTGTGCCTGTGGTTTTTGATGCAACGCATTCAGTTCAGCTCCCAGGGGGGGCTGGAACATGCTCATCAGGGCAGAGAGAGTTTATTCCTTATCTTTCTCGGGCAGCTGTTGCCTGTGGAGTTGACGGATTGTTCTTTGAAGTCCATCCAGAGCCTGACAGAGCTTTATGCGATGGTCCGAACATGCTTCCTCTTAGAGATTTCAATGAGCTTCTCAAAACCCTCATTGAAATTCATAACACAGTAAAAAAGTTTTAAAAACTTGATGCCAATGGATTTATAAATCCAGGAAAGATTTTCTAAATATTCTCTGAACAATACCATCAAGTTCATCAAGGGAGTTGTAAAATATTTGTAGTTTACCTTTTTTGCCCTTGTGTAAAATTTTAACTTTATAGCCCAGTTCTGAAGTAAGTTTATCCTCAAGTTCTGCTATTTCTGGAACAATCTTTCTTGGAGGCTTTTGTTTATCTATTTTTTTTACAAGCTCTTCAGTCTGCCTTACTGACAATGACTTTTTTATAACCATATTTGTGATTTGTATCTGTTTCTGAGAGTCTTCAACTGAAAGAATTGCCTTTGCATGCCCCATTGTTATTGTTCCATTTTTAAGATGCTGTCTTACTTCATCAGGAAGTCTTAGAATTCTCAAATAATTTGCAATTGTTGCTCTGTCTTTTCCAACTCTTTTTGAAAGCTCTTCCTGCGTAATGTTAAACTCTTTAAGAAGCCTTTCAAAAGCAGAAGCTGTTTCAACAGGATCAAGGTCTTCTCTCTGAATATTTTCAATTAATGCAATTTCCACAGCTTCCGAAGGAGAAACATCTTTTATAACAGCTGGAATTTTTTCAACTCCTGCAATTTTTGCTGCTCTCCATCTCCTTTCTCCAGCAATTATTCTGAAAGTTCCATCACCAACACGGGATACAACAATGGGTTGAATAATTCCCTTTTCCTTGATAGATTGAGCAAGTTCCTTTAAGGATTCCTCATTAAAATCTGTTCTTGGTTGAGCTTCACCTGGTATTATTCGTTCTATTTCAATCTCAAGAAGTGTTTCTTCTTTTTTTGGAATTAAAGCATCAAGTCCCTTACCGAGCGCTTTCTTCATTTAAAAACTCCATGGCAAAACTTATATAACTCTGTGAACCCTTTGATTTTATATCATAAAAAACAGCAGGCTTTCCATGACTTGGAGCCTCTGCCAGCGTAACATTTCTTGGTATCATTGTATTATAAACTTTTTTACCAAAAAAACGCCTTACTTCTTCAGCCACCTGTCTTGAAAGAGTATTTCTTACATCAAACATGGTAAGCAAAATCCCTTCAATTTTAAGCTCAGGATTTAGTTTGCCTTTCACAAGTTCCACTGTCCTCATAAGCAATCCTAATCCTTCAAGAGCATAATACTCACATTGCACAGGAATTAAAAGTGAGTTAGCTGCCACAAGGCAGTTAAGCGTCAATAATCCCAGTGATGGAGGTGCATCAATAAAAATATAGTCAAAATCTGAAGTTATTGAAGCTAAGGCATTTTTTAATATAAACTCTCTATTGGATTTCTGAACAAGCTCTACTTCAACTCCCACAAGGTCTATTGTTGATGGAATTATCCAGAGATTTTCAAAGGCTGTACTGATTTTTACAGTTTCAGCAGAATGTGAATTAATATATAAGTCATAAAGGCTAAAGTTAAGTTTCTGCCTGTCTATTCCTGCACCTGTGGTTAAATTTCCCTGAGGGTCTGAATCTACTAAAAGAACTTTTTTGCCCTCAATACTGAGACAGGCACCCAGATTTAAAGCTGTAGTGGTCTTTCCAACCCCACCCTTCTGATTTGCTATTGCTATTATTTTACCCACATTTTATTTTAACATTTGCCCTGCTTCTTTCATAAAATCTATCCATATTGGAAGGGCTGCTTTTGCCCCTGCTTCTTTTGGTCCAATTGGCTTGTGATTGTCCCTTCCTACCCATACGCCAACCAGTAAATTATCATCAAATCCAACAAACCATGCATCGGAAAAATCATTGGTTGTCCCGGTTTTTCCATAAACTTCTCTTCCAATCTCCTTTGCTCTCTGAGCAGTTCCTGAAAGAACAACTTCTCTCAATAGCTCTCTCATCTGCTCTACTATTTCCTCTGGCAGTATTGTTTCTATCTCTGGTTTATTTTCTTCAATTGTGACACCATTATGGTCAGTGATTTTTTCATAAAAAATTGGCTTTATTTTTTTACCTGTGGCAAAAACTGAATAGGCTGCTGTAAGTTCTATGGGTTTAACATCAGAGGCACCAAGGGCAGTAGATAGATAGGGATGAATTTTTGTTGTTAAACCACACTCCTGGGCAAATTCAACAACTTTTTTAATACCCACCTGAGAGGCTAATCTAACAGTGGCTGAATTTAAGGAAAGAGCAATTGCTTTACGAAGTGTAACCTCACCATAATATTCGTTATTGTAGTTTCTTGGACTCCAGCTTTTTCCCTGAACTGCTCCTGGAAAGCTCACGGGAGTATCAAGAATTGTGTCATCAGGACTCCACCCTTCCATAAGAGCTGTAGCATAAACAAAGGGTTTAAAAGCACTTCCAGGCTGTCGCACAGAAAATACTCTGTTGTACTGGGTCTCCCAGAAATCATTTCCTCCTACCAGAGCTCTTACATAACCTGTTTTAAGGTCAAGGGCAATCAATGCTGCCTGCACAGAAGGTTTAACTCTTTTATGAATTTCCGTTAATCCCTTTTTTACAGCTTCTTCTGCCTTTTTCTGTAGAGCATAATCAATGGTTGAATATATTCTTAAGCCATCTTTATAAAGTCTCTCTCCATACTTTGCCTCAAGCTCCTGCCTTAAAGTTTCAACAAAGTAAGGAGCTTCAAATCGCCTCCAGTGAGGATGTTCTGGAAGAGGTTCTTTCAATGCTTCATTGTACTGCTCTTTAGAGATAAATCCTTCTTGCAGCATTTTCTGTAAAACAATGTTTCTTCTTTTTAATGCTACTTCAGGCTTTCTAAAAGGATTAAAGGCTGAAGGAGCCTTGGGCAAAGAAGCAAGTAATGCAATCTCAGCAGTATTTAAATCTTTATATGACTTTCCAAAATAAGCCTCTGCTGCAGCTGCTATCCCATAGGCTCTATTTCCAAAATAAGCTTGATTTAAGTAGAGTCCAAGTATTTCATCCTTTGTGTATTTTTTCTCAATCTGTATTGAAAGTATTGCCTCCTTTAACTTTCTTGTAATGCTTTTTTCTGGTTTTAAAAACAGCATCTTTGCAAGTTGCTGTGTGATTGTGCTTCCTCCTTCAACAATCCCACCAGCTTTAATATCTCTGTAAAGAGCACGCATTATCCCAATAACATCAACTCCAGGGTGCTTATAAAATCTTACATCCTCTGCAGCAACAAAGGCTTTTTTTATCAGATCAGGGATTTCATAATGGGGAACGAACTTTCTTCTCTCATAGAAAAACTCTGTAAGAACCTGACCATCAGAGGAATAAACAATAGATGCTTCCAGAGGTCTATAACCCTCTAAGGCTTTTACATCTGGCAAATCTGAAAAAAGCCAGTATATATAGCCTGCAAATGCACCAATGAGAAAAAGAAAGAAAAAAATGGCAGTATACAATATTTTTGCTTTCATTGCTCAATAATTAATTCTTCCTCATAAACTTTTCCATCTTTTATCTTAAAACATTTTGCTTCAAAGATAAGATTATCCCCATAAGGATTAAGAGCAATTATCACATGGTAAACATCATAAAAAGACAGCTCTATATCTTTGCTGGACGGATAGGCAGAGCCAAAGGGATGACTATGAAATATAGCGATCATATCAAGTCCTTTACTTTTCATATCCTTCATTGCCTTTAGCTGCTCTTCTGGCTCCATAAAGTAGCTCACAGAAGAAGCTTCTGTATTTTTTATTTTATAAATTTCTGTTGCCATGTCATTTTTCCCTCCAATAATTCCACAGGCTTCATAGGGAAAACAGGACTTACAGTGCTGTATCATCTCATCAAAGACTTGTTTTTTGATTTTCATTTACAGATTCTGCAGGATGGATTTTTTGAAAATTTTACATCCCTGAAGACTCCATTCAGGGCATTATAAATAATCATCCTGCCATGCAAAAGCTCTCCAAAACCAATCAAGATTTTTATTGCTTCTACAGCCTGAATTGAACCAATTACTCCTGCTACTGGCGCTAAAATTCCTCTGGAGGTTTTTTCATCCTCTGCCTCTTCAAATATGCAATTATAGCATGGTCCATAAGGAGGAATTATATCAAAAACCTGCCCTTCAAACTCTGATACTGCACCAATTACAAGGGGTTTGCTCATTTTAAAACAGGCATCATTAAGTATTTTTCTTGTCTTAAAATTATCAGGACAAGCAACAACAACATCATAAGATTTTATATAATCCAGAGCATTCTTTTTGTAAATCTCATCTGGATAAGGAAGAATCTCAATCTCGCTGTTAATTTTTCTAAGAGTTATCATCGCTGAGATCACCTTTGGCATGCCAATATGTTCTTCATTGTGAAGAATCTGACGCTGAAGATTGCTCAGCTGCACTGTGTCAGGATCAATAATTCCAATATAACCGATGCCAGAGCATGCAAGCCAGTAAGCTACCACACTTCCAAGTCCACCTGCACCGATTATTAAAACCTTTGATTCTCTAAGTTTTCTCTGTCCTTCAACTCCAATTTGAGGAAGTATAATCTGGCGGTCATATCTTAATAAATTTAGTCTGCTGAGTATTTGCTCCCCTGAGCTTAGCCTGGCAGTGACCACTAAGCTTCTTCTCCCTCAACCCTTATGAATACGCTTTTGTCAGAAACAACTGGTAATTTATCAATTTTTTCCAGTGCTTGAAGAACATCTTTTTCTCTGGCTTTATGCGTCAAAATCACAAGAGGAACAGCACCCTGTGCTCTTCCTTTCTGAATAACAGAGGCAATGCTTATGTTGTGCTCTCCAAAAACCCCTGAAATCTTTGAAAGAACTCCAGGACGATCCAGCGCAGTAAACCTGAAATAATACATGCTTTCTATTTCTTCCATTGGCTTAATGCTGTATTTTTCTGAAAAATCAAGAGGCATTGTATTAACACCCTTTGCTATATCCACAATATCTGCCACAACAGCACTTCCTGTGGGCATGCTTCCTGCACCTCTTCCATAATAAAGAGTTGAGCCTACACTGTCTCCTTCTACATATATGGCATTGAAAACACCATCAACCTTGGAAATCAAATAATGCTCCGGCACCATTGTGGGATGCACCCTTAGCTCAATTTCTCCATTAAGAATTTTCGCTATCGCAAGAAGTTTGATTTTATATCCGAATTCCCTTGCAAAGGCTATATCCTGTGCAGTTATCTTTGTAATACCTTCACAATATACCCTGTCAAAGCTAAAAGGAATTCCATAGGCTAATGAAGCAAGTATGGTTATTTTATGGGCAGAGTCAATTCCTTCAATATCAAGGGTGGGGTCTGCCTCAGCAAACCCGAGAGTTTGTGCCTGTCTTAAGGCATCCTGAAAATCAATCCCTTCATCAGTCATCTTTGTAAGAATAAAATTGGTAGTTCCATTAATTATTCCATAAATGGCAAGCATCTTGTTTGCCACAAGTCCTTCCTTCATCACCTTTATAATTGGAATTCCTCCTCCAACAGAGGCTTCAAAACCAATTTTTAATCCTCTTTCAAAAGCTTCTCTGAATATCTCATTTCCATGTTCTGCTAATAAAGCCTTATTTGCTGTTACCACATGTTTTCCATTTTTTAAAGCTTCCATAATAAATTCCTTTGCTACAGTAGTGCCACCTACAAGTTCAACAACTATATCAATTTCAGGATCCCTTATGATTTCACCTGCATCTGTA
Organism: Thermodesulfovibrio sp. 3907-1M; assembly: GCF_040450955.1. NCBI lineage: Bacteria > Pseudomonadati > Nitrospirota > Thermodesulfovibrionia > Thermodesulfovibrionales > Thermodesulfovibrionaceae > Thermodesulfovibrio > Thermodesulfovibrio autotrophicus. The sequence goes on along the minus strand of NZ_CP144373.1, from coordinate 1,074,467 downwards.
GTCAAAAGCTCCTTTGGTAGAGATATCTCTCTTGGTTTTTCAATATTCTTATCAGCAACTTTTTTTAAAACCAGATCTATACCTGTCCTTTTTTTAATTAAATCTCTTTTATTGAGAAGTATTTTTACTGTTCCTGTGCCAACAGTGCCAAAACCAATAATCCCAACTTTAACCTGTTTCATTCTGCCTCCTTATCCAACTTTTCTAATTTTCTTTATTTGAGGCATAAGATTTAATGCTCTTTTAATACCCTTGCAAGCCTGCCTTATTCTGTGTTCATTCTCAACAAGAGCAAATCGGACAAAACCTTCGCCTCCTTCACCAAAACCTATGCCTGGAGATACTGCAACCTTTGCCTCATTTATTAAAAATTTGGCAAACTCTAAAGAACCCATTTTCTTAAAAGGCTCTGGAATCTCAGCCCATACGAACATTGTTGCCTTTGGAGGTTCAACTTTCCAGCCTGCTTGATTCAATCCTCTTATGAGAACATTTCTTCTTCTCTCATAGGTCTTTCTTATCTCCTCCACACAGTCCTGAGGTCCCCTTAATGCCACAATTGAAGCAATCTGAATTGGCTGGAACATTCCATAATCAAGATAGCTCTTTATCTTGGTAAGTGCTCCAACAATCTCTTTATTACCAACACAGAATCCCACTCTCCAGCCAGCCATTGAATAACTTTTAGTCATAGAGAAAAACTCTACTCCCACATCCTTTGCACCAGGAACTTGAAGAAAGCTTGGAGCTTTGTAATCATCAAAAACCAGGTCAGCATAGGCAAAATCGTGTATAACCATAATGTTGTTTTCTTTAGCAAAATCAACAACTTTTCTGAAAAACTCGAGGTTTTCCACCACTGCTGTTGTTGGGTTGTGGGGAAAATTAATTATCAAAATCTTCGGTCTGGGCCAGGAATTTTTATAGGCTCTTTCAAGCTCTTCAAAAAAATCCATGCATGGGCAAACGCTAAAGGTTCTTACATCTCCACCTGCAATAATTGCACCGTATGGATGAATTGGATAGGCAGGAGAAGGAGTAAGCACCACATCACCCGGTTGAACTGCTGCTAAAAGTAAGTGGCTTAAGCCCTCTTTTGAGCCAATTGTAACAACTGCTTCTGTCTCAGGGTCTATATCCACATCAAACCTTCTTTTATACCACTCTGAGATAGCACATCTGAGCTGTGTAATGCCTCTTGATGCTGAATATCTATGATTTTTTGGAAGTTTTGCTGCTTCACAAAGCTTTTCAACAATATGCCTGGGAGTTGGCAAATCAGGATTTCCCATCCCAAGGTCTATAATATCTTCACCTTTTCTTCTTAACTCGGTTTTTAACTGATTTACAACTGCAAATACATAGGGAGGCAGTCTTTTAATTCTTGGAAAATCAAACATTTTTATCCCTCCGTTTTTTATTTAATAATTTGCATTTTTTATTATTTCTGTCAATACCTCTTTTGTGTAAACATCATTCATCTGCCATACTTCAGCAATGTTATAAGCATTTTCAACAATTTTTGAAATATGAGACTCCTCTATCCCTGCATCCTTTAAGCTCACAGGTGCACCGATTTTTTTAAACCATGCCTTAAGCTCTGAAACTCCTTCATCAGCTGTTTCTTTATTAAATATCTCTCTGGCAAATCTCTCAAACTGTGCAGGATTTTTATCTTTGTACCATTTCATCCATGCTGGAATGACAATGCTCAGGCAAGCACCATGGGCAAGGTCATAAATACCACCCAATGCATGGGCAATCATGTGGTTTGGAAAGCTTCCTCCTTTTATTCCTAATTTTGCAAGACCATTTAAAGCAAGAGTTGCAGCCCACATAAACTCTGCACGGGCATTGTAATTGTAAGGCTCTTTAAGAATGCTCTCTGTAGTATCCATGACTGTTTTAATTAATCCTTCAATAAATCTATTTTGAATCATCGGACAGTAAGAACCACTGAAATAGTACTCTATTACATGGGCAATAGCATCTACTGCTGCATATGCCTGATATGTGGCAGAAACACTGAAAGTTAATTCAGGGTTGAGAATTGAAACCCTGGGATATATGTACCTTGATGAGATTGAGAGTTTCTCCTTAGTTTCTTCATTGGTGATTACAGCATTTTCATTCATTTCTGTTCCTGTTGCAGCAAGAGTCAAAATTGTGTAAACAGGTAGTGCTCCTTTTATCTCATCCTGCCTTTTAAAAAATCTCCACACATCCTTTTTGCTTTTTGCTCCTACTGCAATTGTTTTACCTTCGTCAATAACAGAACCTCCACCAACTGCAAGTATGGCATCTACTTTTTCTGCTTTAGCTTTTTCAATTCCCTCTCTTGTATGACTGAGCACAGGATTTGGCTTTACTCCACTGTGTTCAACAAATTCAATCCCGTTGTCCTTCAATGCCTTGACAACCCTTTCATAAAGCCCAATTTTCTTAATCGATTCCTTCCCATAAACAAAGACGACCTTTTTAATTCTGTCTTTCTTAAGAATTTCACCGATTTTATTCTCCGTTGCTCTGCCAAACAGTATCCTTGTAGAATTAAAAAACTCAAAGTTTTCCATATCTACCCTCCTTTACTGCCTTATAGGCTTCATAAGCTCGTGTAGAACTCCTTATCAATGGAGCACTTAAAACAACTTTTATACCTTCTTTTAGAGCAAAATTAGCAATCTCATCAAATACTTCCATTCTTTTATATTCTACTACAGGTAAAGCTTTTTTTGAAGGTTGAAGATACTGCCCAACTGTAATAATGTCACAACCAGCATTGTTTAAATCTTTTATTGTCTGAAATATTTCTTCCATGCTTTCGCCAACTCCAACCATGAATCCTGATTTTGTAATTATCTTTGAATTCAGCGTTTTTACCACTTCCAGAATTTTTAATGAACGGTTGTAATTACCCTGTCTTACCTTGCCATAAAGGGACGGCACTGTTTCAATGTTATGGGCAAAAACTACAATATCAGAACTTAAAACTTTTCTTATGGAATTTATATTCCCCTGAAAGTCGGGAACAAGAACTTCTATCAGAACATGAGGATTGATTTTTTTAATTTCCGCCACGGTTACTGCAAAATGACTTGCTCCACCATCTTTAAGATCATCTCTTGTTGGTGAAGTTATGACAGCATATTTTATTCCCAATTCTTTAACTGCCTGAGAAACCCTGAAAGGTTCTTCAGGGTCAATTTTTTCAGGAATTCCTTTCTCTGCATTACAGAATTTACATCCTCTTGTGCAAACATCACCAAGAATCATAAAAGTAACAATTGAGTCTTTATAACAAATACTTCTGTTTGGACATCTCAATGTTTCACAGACAGTGTTTAATCTGCGATTTTTTAAAAAGTTTTGTGTTTTTTTGATTTCTTTAAGCTGGGTTTTAACCCATTCTGGAAGAGGCATAGGGAAAGTGTATGGAAGGGACCCTGTCTGGGGGTCCCTTGGGTTGTCAGATTTTTTCTACATTAACTGCTTTAGGTCCACGATCTCCTTCAACAACATCAAATCTCACTCTGTCACCCTGTTTCAGGGTCTTAAATCCATCACCCTTAATTGAGGTGTAATGGACAAAGACATCCTGTCCGCCATCCTGCTGAATGAACCCGAATCCCTTTGACTCGTTAAACCACTTAACACGTCCTTCAAAAGCCATACTTCTTAAAACCTCCTTTTAATCTCCCCACCAATGGCAGGTACTAAAGGCTTGCAAAATGCAAAGCTAATCTTTTATAACATGCTCTATTATAAAAAGTAAAGAAAAATTTTTACATCTGAACTTGCCAATGGAATAACAGAAGGGATTGTCATACCGAGCTCTTTTATTGTCATTCCGAGGGTCTCTCTTCCTGTCATCCAGAACTTCTCTTTTTGTCATTCCGAGGGTAGCATTTCACCCGAGGAATCTCTGAGTCTTTCAATGCCGAAAAAAACAAAGGAGATTCCTCGCTAACGCTCGGAATGACAAAGTATGAGCAGGCTCGGAATGACCCTTCTTTTCTGTCATTGCGAGCCCGACGGAGTCGGGCGTGGCAATCTCTATTACAAGGAGGAGATTCCTCGCTTGCGCTCGGAATGACAAAGGAAAAGCCTCGGAATGACAAAGGAAAAGGCTCGGAATGACAAAGGAAAAAGGCTCGGAATGACAAATTGAAGGCTCGGAAATACTGGTAAATGGCTCAGAATAAAAAATAAAAGAGAAAAAAGTTCGGAAGCACAAAGTGGGAATTTAATGGATAGAACATTTATAAATAAAAAATGCCTGGCAGCGACCTACTTTCCCATGACCTCGCGGTCATAGTATCATCGGCCCTGGAGGGCTTAACTTCCGTGTTCGGAATGGGAACGGGTGTTTCCCCTCCGGTATAGCCACCAGACAATTTTTATAATAGCACAGAGTTTATAAAAAATGCAAGCTAAAATTTACCTAAAAACTTTCTCGGTTTTCCAGCACCCTGAGGTGGACCTACAAGTCCGTCTTCTTCAAGTAAATCCATTATTCTTGCAGCCCGATTATAGCCTATTTTGAATTTTCGCTGAATAAGAGAGATTGAAATCTCTCCAGACTGACGAGCGTATTCAATAACTTCCTGATAAAGTTCATCCCTTTCTGCTCCATTTGTTTTACCATTATCCTTCTTATCCTGAGGAAGTTGAATTGATTCAAAAAGGGAGTAATCCGGACTACCCTGACTGCGAAGATATTCAGTCACTGATTTTACTTCCTCCTCACTTACATAGGCACCGTGAACCCTGATTATCTTCACACCTGAAACCATAAAAAGCATGTCACCCATTCCAAGAAGCTTCTCTGCGCCCTGCGTATCAAGTATTGTTCTGGAATCAACCCTGGATGTAACCTGAAAAGCAATTCTTGCAGGAAAGTTTGCTTTTATGATGCCAGTTATTACATCCACGCTGGGCCTCTGGGTTGCCACAACAAGATGAATTCCTGATGCTCTTGCCATCTGGGCAATACGGGTCACAGCCTGTTCAACCTCTGTTGGTGCTGTAAACATAAGGTCTGCAAACTCATCAATGAATACAACAATATAAGGAACTTTTTCATCAACGGACACTGAGTTGTTAAAGCTTTCTATATTTCTGAATCCCCTTGATGCAAAGAGTTTGTATCTACGCTCCATTTCAACAATAACCTTCTTTAATGCCTCTGATGCTTCCTTAGGGTCTGTTATAACAGGTGACATCAGATGGGGAATGTTTTCATAGGTTGAAAGCTCAAGAAGTTTTGGATCAATGAGTAAAAGTCTTACATCTTGAGGTGTTGCCTTCATTAGAAGGCTTAAAATCATCGTATTCAGGCATACACTTTTACCAGAACCAGTTGCACCAGCAACGAGAAGATGGGGCATCCTTGCAAGGTCAGTTATAACAGGGACTCCATATATGTCTTTTCCAAGAGCAAGGGTTAGATAAGATGAGGACTGCTGAAACTTTTCCGAAGCAATAATCTCACCCAATCTTACAATCTGCCTTTTCCTATTAGGAACTTCAATGCCTATGGCTGACCTTCCAGGAATTGGATATATTCTTATACTTTGAGCTTTAAGGGAAAGAGCAAGTTCGTCACTAAGGGTAATTATCCTGCTTAGCTTTATTCCACTTGCTGGCTCAAACTCATACATTGTTACAACAGGACCTGGATGAACTTCTTTTATTGTGCCATGAATGCCGAATTCTGCAAATCTTGCCTCAATGCTCTGGGCAGATGCTATTATTTCATCCTTTGAAACAGTTTCCTCTGTTTTTTCAATCTTAAGTAAAGAAAGTGGTGGAATAAGAAAGCCCTGTGTGGTTTTTGAAACTTTAACAGAAGTTTTAACTGGTTCTTCTGGTTTTGATACAGTGAGCACCTTTATTTCCCTCTGAACAGTAGATTCTTCATCAGTTTCTGTCTTTTTTCTTGTTATTATCTCAGGTTTAATTAAAATAACTGAGGCTATTAAAACAGACATCCATAAAATATAAGTTCCTGTAACTGATAAAAATTTTTCACTTCCTTGAAAAGCTATCCATGAGAATCCTTCAGGAAGTTTTTTATAAACTTCAATGAATTTTCTTAAAGGTTCAAGCATAATAGATAATGAAAAAAGAAGAATCAGAAAATAAGGCATTTTCTTCATGGAAAATGTTTTTCCCATGAACATTCTTATTCCAAACAAAGCAAGCAAAAGAGGAATTAAAAAACTTCCCGTTCCAAATATGCTGAGTAAAAAGTCAGACAAATAAGAGCCCACTACTCCTCCATAGTTTGTAGAACCTGACTTTGTATAGGTTAATAAAGAGGGGTCAAGAAAATTATAACTAATAAGGCTGACAAAAATATAAACTGCAGAAGCTATGAATAAAACTCCTTTAAGTATGTCTGAAGCTCCTGAACTGTGAGAAAATGTTGTATTTGCTTCGGTTTTCACAACTGAAGAATTTTTCTTTGGTTTTCTATATACTGGTTTAACCCGCATTAGCTTCTAAGAAAATATAACAGAAAAATGACTCCTGCTAAAAGCCATCTGTAGTAGACAAAAAGATTCAGAGGATATTTTTTCAGAAAGCCAAGTAAAAACTTTATTGCTAAAATACCTGTGATTGCTGCTGAGGAAACTGCCACAATGAAAATGGAATAATCATGAGAGTAGCCCATTTTTAATGATTTATGAAAATCAAGGAATGCAGCACCTGCAATTGCAGGAGTTGACAGCAAAAAGGAAAACTTTGCAGCATAATCTCTCTTCAAGCCTCTGAATAAACCTGCAGTAATTGTAATTCCTGAGCGGGAAACTCCGGGAATCAAAGCTATTGCCTGAGCTCCACCAATAAACAATGCATCGGAAAGTGTTACAGAGTCTCGCTTCCTTTTTCCTGCTTTTTCTGCATAAAGCATTAAAAATCCTACGGCTACAAGGGTAAAAACAATAATTAAAGGATTTCTCAAAGAACTCTCTATCAAATCATGAAAAGCAACACCTACCAGCCCAGCAGGAATTGTTCCCACTATGAGATAAAAAAGCATTTTCCTATCCCTGAAAAATATATCAATCCAGTCTTTCCAGAAGCAGAAAAGAAGCGAGATTAAAGTACCCACATGAACAGCTATGTCAAAGCTTAGAGAGTTCAATTCACCCTTCCATCCAAAAATCCATGGCGTAATAACGAGATGGGCAGTGCTGCTTACAGGTAAAAACTCTGTAATTCCCTGAATAACTCCAAGAATAACAGCTTTAATGATTTCCTCCACCTTTTCCTCCTAACTTTATTCTTTATTCAATGATATTTTAAATCTTTCTCCTTCTCAATCTAAGCGAATTACTTACCACCGAGACTGAGCTTAAGGACATTGCCAGAGAAGCAAGCATTGGATTAAGAAGTGGTCCGCCAAATAAATATAAGACTCCTGCTGCTACCGGAATGCCAATCACATTGTAAATGAATGCCCAAAAGAGGTTTTCTTTGATTGTTTTAAGAGTGAGTTTGCTCAGTTTTATCAGAGATGGCACCCCTTTTAATCCACCTCTCATAAGTGTTACATCCGCTGTATGTACTGCTATATCTGTTCCGCCTCCCATTGCAATACCTATATTTGCCTCAGCAAGAGCTGGAGCATCATTTATTCCATCTCCTATCATTCCAACGATTTTTCTTTCTTCAACTCTGTACTTCCTTACGATTTTTGCCTTTTCATCTGGAAGCAAACCTGCAAAGTAATGGTCTATTTCCAACTTTTCAGAAATTGCACGGGCTGTCAGTGGATTATCTCCTGTAAGAATGACTATTTCAATGCCCATTTTTTTAAGTTCCTTTATTGTTTCAGGAGTCTCTTCTCTTACGGGATCAGTGATATAAAAAACTGCCTGCACCTTACCATCAACTGAGGCATAAACAGTAGTAGCTGTATCAGGAGATGTTTCTGGCAGAGGGATCTTATTCTTTTCTATTAACTTGCCACTTCCAATTAAAACATTCCTTTCCATGCCCTTTGAATCCCTTACCTTTGCACTAACTCCTCCACCTGCAACTACCTGAAACTCTACTGGCTCTTCTAAATTAACTCCTTGTCTCATACAGTGTCTTAAAATGGCTCTGGCAAGAGGATGTTCAGAGTATTTTTCAGCACTGCCAACAACTCTTAAGACTTCATTTTCAGGCATATCAAAGTATTGAACCCTGTTAACTTCAGGTTTTCCCTGAGTGAGTGTGCCTGTTTTATCGGTAAATAGAATCTGTATCTTGTTTACCTCTTCAAGTTTTTCAACATTTCTCATAAGTATTCCCATTGATGCTGCCATACCTGTTGAAACCATTATTGCAGTTGGTGTTGCAAGTCCAAGTGCGCAGGGACAGGCAATTATAAGCACAGCTATGGCATTACTTAAAGCCATTGAAGTATCTTTGCCAAAAATCATCCACAATGCAAAAGTTATGATTGCCACTGATAAAACAGCCGGAACAAATATTGCTGATATTTTATCTGCAAGCCTCTGAACAGGAGGCTTCCCTGTCTGTGCTTCCTGTATGAGTTTAATTATCTGGCTGAGCAAAGACTCTTTCCCCACTGCCTTTGCTTCAACTTTTATTACCCCGGAAAGAACTATTGTGCCACCTATTACTTTATCTCCAGCATTTTTATCCACCGGGATTGGCTCTCCTGTTATCATTGATTCATCTATGGAACATGAACCCGCCGTAATAACTCCATCAACAGGAATTTTTTCTGATTGTCTGACCACTACCAGGTCACCAATCTTTACTTCCTCAATCGGTATTTCCGTCTCTTTACCATCCCTTAATACCAGTGCAGTCTTTGGTTGCATCTGAATGAGTTTTTGAATGGCATCAGATGTTTTTGTTTTTGCCCTTTCTTCAAGGGTTCTTCCAAAAAGTATGAGAGTTATTATCACAGCAGAGGTTTCAAAGTAAAGATGCGCAACCTCATGCCCGAAAACTAACATTGCAAGGCTATAAAAGTAGGCAGCATTTGTTCCAAGACTTACGAGGCTATTCATGTTTGCTGTGCCGTGTCTAAGGGCAGTGAATGCAAGCCTGTGAAATCTCCATCCAGTAATGAATTGAACAGGAGTAGTTAGAACAAGCTGAACAAAGCCCTCCCGTAAAACGGGTATATGAAACATGCTTCCAAGAAAAACAGGCAATGCAAAGATAAAGCTTATCAAAAAGTCTCTTTTTAGTCTTTCAAACTCTTTCTTCTTTTCTTCAAAGGCGGATACTGTATCAGCATATTTTTTTGCCTTTATGCCAAGGGATTTTACGATGGATAAAATCTTTTCCTCATCAACGATTGTGGGAATATATGATAAAACAGCATTTTTACTTACCACATCTGTTTTTACATCCACCATTCCTTCAATCTGAGACAGTTTCTCTTCAATCAGTCTTGCAGTGTCACTGTCAAGCTCTGTTATCTGTAAATAAAGACTACTCTGTCCTATATCATATCCAGTTGCTCTTACAATGCTGATTAATCTGTGAATGTCAACCCTATCAGTTGCTTCAATCTTTGCTTTTTCAGTAAGAAGATTTACCTCTGCGCTGATGACTCCTTCTACTTTGCTTAATGCTCTGCTTACAGCCTGAGCACAGGCAGCGCATGTCATTCCCTTGATTGGTATTTCAACTGTTTTATTCATAAAGTTTCTCTCTGTTTTAGAACCTCAAAAGCAAATAAGCCTACTGCAACAGAAACATTTAATGAATTTATCTTACCTTTCATTGGAATTTTTAACACTTCGTCACACAGAGAAAGCACTGTCTGTCTTATTCCTTTTCCTTCAGAACCCACCACTAAAGCCATTGGCTGAGTAAAATCGCTCTTCCAATAAAGCTTTTCTGCCTTTGCCTCAGCACCGTAGATTTTAATGTTATGCTCCTTTAAAGCCCTTATCGCATATTTAATGTTGTTGATTTCCACAAGATTGACATGCCAGAGAGCTCCGGCTGAGGCTTTCCATGCAGAGGGAACCAATCCAGCAGAGCGTCTTTGCTGATAAATTATTGCGTGAACGCCTGCTGCATCGGCAACTCTTGAGATAGTTCCAAAATTCTGGGGATCTTCAATTAAATCAATAATCAAGAAAAAGGCAGGCTCATTTTTATGTAATGGAATATTTAAAGCCTCATCAAGCGTTATTGTTTTCTTTGGTTTTATCTTTGCAACTACTCCCTGGTGTACCCCCTGTGAAATTCTCTCAATAAATGCTTCATCAACTATTTTCACAGAAATTAAATTTTTCTCAGCAAGCTCAATTAGTTCTTTAAGCTTTGAAACTCTTTTTTTTGCTATATAAATCTCTTTTAGAGCCTGTGGAACTTTTAAAGCCTCAAGGACAGGATTTACACCATAGATATACATTAAATTTTTACTTTCCATATTGTTTTGCCAGGTTTGTCTTCAAGAATAATTCCTTTTGAAAAAAGTTCTTCCCTTATGCTGTCAGCCCTCTGCCAGTCTTTGTTTTTTCTTGCCTGAGTTCTCTCCTCTATGAGTCTATTAATCTCATCTTCTGTAATCTCAATTTTCTTAATTTTAAGCAGATCCCTGTACCACTGAATTGGCTCCCTTTGAAATAAATTTAGGACACTACCGAGCTCTCTTATGATTTTTTTTGAATTAAAAAGCAGATTTACTTCTTCTTTACCGGATGGTTTTTTATCCATGAACCGATTCAGCTCTTTAATAAATTCAAATATTACTGCCACTGCCCTTGCGGTATTGAAATCTTCATCCATTGCTTTTTCAAACTCTGATTTAAGATTTTCAAACTCTGATTGAATTCTTTTAAAATCCTGGTTGTTTTCGTCCTTAGGTGAATCCGAAGCTATCAAATCTTCAATTCTCATCATTGTGCTGTAAACTCTATCAAGGGTTGCTTCAGCCTCTTTTACATATTCATGGGCAAACTCTATGGGACTGCGGTAATGACTTGAGAGAAGAAAAAGCCTTAAAGCTTCCGCGTCATAGATTTCAAGCAAATCCCTGATATTGAGAACATTTCCAAGTGATTTTGACATCTTTTCTTTATTCATCGTTACAAAGCCATTGTGAATCCAGTATTTGGCAAATGTTTTTCCTGTAAATGCCTCAGATTGGGCAATTTCATTTTCATGGTGAGGGAATATTAAATCCACACCACCACCGTGAATATCAAGGGTTTCACCGAGATACTTTATTGACATGGCAGAGCACTCAATGTGCCAGCCAGGTCTGCCTTTACCCCAGGGCGAGTCCCACCAGGGTTCTCCAGGTTTTGATGCCTTCCATAAGGCAAAGTCAAGGGGGCTCTTTTTTCTTTCATCAACCTCCACTCTGGCACCGCTCATGAGCTCGTCAATCTTTTTCTTTGAGAGTTTTCCATAGGAAGGAAATCTCTCAACGGAAAAATAGACACTCTTTGCATCACCTTCATCTACTTGATAGGCATAACCCTTTTCAATTAGCTTTTGAATTATCTCTATCATCTCCTTTATATGTTCTGTTGCCTTTGGTTCAATATCCGCCCTTGCTATTCCTAAGCGATCCATGTCTTTGTAGTATTCTTCAGTATATTTTTCTGCAATCTCTTTCCAGCTTACACCTTCTTTATTGGCTCTGTTTATGATTTTGTCATCAATGTCAGTAAAGTTTCTCACGAACTTTACATCATACCCAAGGTATCTGAGATATCTCACAATTACATCAAAAACAACAGCACTTCTTGCATGACCAATGTGACAGAGGTCATAAACAGTAACTCCACAGGCATAGATGCCTACTTTTCTGTTATTAATAGGCTCAAACTCCTCAAGTCTTCCAGTAAGAGTGTTAAAAACTTTCATTTTATCCTCCAGACTTTATTTTAACTTAACTATTTAAATCTTTCCCAATCAGTATGGGGTAAAAAGAGTGCAGAAACATACTCATCCATGAATTTTTTAGAGCGGGAAAGATCAATGTATGTCATTTTTTGAGCAATTTCATTAGTCTCCTTCCACAACTCTTTGCTTAACAGACATAAAACAGCGCCTGTTAAGGATGTGTTACCTAAGAAAATAAATCTTTCCCCTGCAAGATTGGGGAGCATTCCGATTTTTATAGCTTTTTTTACATCAAGAAACTCTCCAAATCCTCCTGCTATGTATACCTTCTTTAATTCTTTTTCCTTTATTCCCATTTCTTCAAGAAGTGTTGAGATGCCCGCATAGATAGCAGCCTTTGCCCTGATAATGTTGTCAATGTCTGATTGAGTTATGTAACAGTCAGATGTAATAATAAATCTTGAATCATCGGATGATAGCTGACTGAAGTCAATGTGTTTGGATCTATCAGGAAGAAGTTTGCCTTTCTGGTCAATAACTCCATTACTGAAAAGCTCGGAGATAATATCTATCATTCCACTTCCGCATATTCCTTGTGGTTTTACATTGCCTATAACTTTAATCTCAAAACTATCAGTTTCTCTATGGTATTTAAAAGACTCCACAGCTCCATCAGTTGCTCTCATTCCACAGCTTATTCCACTTCCTTCAAAGCATGGTCCTGCAGAGGTTGATGCAGTCACAAGAAAATCTCTGTTTCCTATAACAATCTCACCATTTGTTCCTATGTCAATGAATAATGAGAGCTCTTCACTTTTGTAAAGTCCAGATGCCAGAACTCCTGCAACAATGTCTCCTCCCACATAACCAGCAACAGATGGGACAGTGTAAACAGGAATTTGGTCATCCAGTAAAAGCTTTGCCTCAGAAGCCCTCCATACTGGATAGTGACTTAAAACAGGAGCGTAAGGCTCCTGTCTTATATATTCTGGATTAATTCCCCAGAAAAGATGACACATTGTAGTGTTGCCAGACACAACAACACAGTAAATTTTACCTTCCCTGCGTCTTACTGAAACTATATTTATAAGAGCATTAATATCATCAACAATGCATTTTCTTAAAACATTAAGTCCATAAGGATTTTCCTCTGAAAAAACAATTCTCGTAATTACATCATCTCCATAATTAATCTGAGAGTTGTAACAGGTTGCAACATCCAGAATTTTACCTTTTTCCAGATCAATCAGCGCCATTGCCACAGTTGTGGTTCCTATATCAATGGCTATTCCATAGAGTTTTTTTGAAGGAAAATCAATAATCTCATCCTCTGATAATGCTAAGGTTATATTCCATTGATTTTGTCTTAAAAAATCAGGAAGCATTGAAGCAAGCTTTCTTGATATTGATAGACTTCTATGAGCTGCAATCTTTAAATTTTCAAAATCCGCCAGAGCCTCCTGGGGCTCTACTTTTAAATGAAGTTTTCCCACAAGGGGACTAAAAAGAGATGGCTGACTCTTAAAAATATTTTCAATAAGTTCTGCTTTTGCAAGAGCTATTCTTTCAGAGACTGTGATTAACTGAGCAGGCAATTCAATTAAAACATCGCTCTGTGGAAAGCTCTGGCACGCAAGAACAAATCCTTCAGCTTTCTCAGCTTCTGATATACCAAAAGATGAGTTAGAGGTGACATTGCCTTCTAAAACTTTAATTTTACATCTTCCGCAGCTGCCTTTACCTCCGCAGGATGCAGGAACATATATACCCTGTTTCTGTAAAATCTGTAAAAGAGTTTCTTGATTGCTCTCTGACTCCGCACGATTTATTCTTACTTTAAACATGATTTAAAATTATATCATGAAAGCTCTTGTTTGTCGCATGGGAGGATTGGGAGACAGCATCCTTATTTATCCAGTTCTTGAAATTCTTACAAAAAAAGGTTATGAAGTAACTGTGTGGGGAAATCCTGAGTATTTCAGGCTTGCTGAAAAGGCTGGTTTTTGTAAAAAGGCGATATTTTACGAGCCTAAGGAAGAGTTTGGCCTGAAGATAATCTTTTCCCAAAACAGAGAGATTTTAAGCGGTGATAATTCAATCTATATTAATCCAGTTCCTGAAGAGCAAATCTGGATTGTTGATTACTACTTAAAAAAACTCGGCTTTCAGAATGAAGGATTTTCAAAAACTCTTCCAATAGCCCACAGCTTTAGAGTTTTCAAAGTTCAAGATTCAAAGAAAAAAGATAACAACCTCTGTATTATACATCCGGGGAGTGGATCAAAAAAGAAAAATCCTGATTTAATCTTTTTCTTTGAGTTAGAGAGATTTCTAAAAAACTCTGGTTTTGATGTTTTTTTTCTTCTTGGACCAGCTGAAATGGAGCTTGTAAAAAAGATTAAAAACTCAGTTTATCTTGAAAATCCTGTGGAAATTGCGAAAACTCTTCTTAAAGCAAATTTATACATAGGTCTTGACAGCGGAGTTAGCCACTTAAGCAGTTATCTTGGAATTCCCTCTATTGTTATCTTTGGTCCAACAAGTCCTTCAGTTTGGCATCCAATTGGTGAGAATTTTCAGATAATCTGGTATGAAGGCTGCAAAGCCTGCTTTCCTGATGTATGCGAAGGGAGAAAATGCTTAGATTCTGAATCTTTACTAAGTAAGATTAAAGCTCTGCAAATATATCAAAAAGCTTGAAATTTCTGAGACTCAGATAATGGGCATGGAGAATCAAAAGATAACCCTTTGAATTAAGGCTGTAAAGCTTTTCAGGCTGAAGTCTGGATAAATATTCAATATTTGCTATTAACATATTGCGAAACTGCATTTTACCAAGCTTTGTATCCACATCAAGATTCAATGTTTTCAGCAATCCTCCATTAAATAGCTCCTTTGAACACTCTTCTGCATCATGAAAATCCCTTGCAAGCTCTGTAAGTCCCTGTTTTATGCTTGAAAAAAATTCCGTGTCATTACCTTCATCATCAAAAAGCCTCTCTCCATCATCAGAAGCATAGGTTTCATCAAATATAATTGTGTATTCATCTGCTTCTTTGAAAACCCCAAAGGGATAATGCCTGCAAACATTTGGCACAGTGTCAATCTTCCATGTTCCATTCTTCTTTAAAAATACATTTTTGCCGTTAATACCTGTAACAGCAAAAGGGAAAACAACTTCATCCTGAACTCCAAACATAACAGGATAATACATTGTAGCAGATAAAATTTCCGAGTAAGTAAGAGGCACAATCTCAACATTTTCCATAAATGAGTAGTTTTCTGGCAGTTTTACTTTTAAATTTCTATGAATACTGCTGTCAAGGGCAACAGCCCTCTGAAAAGCCTTCATGATTGCTTTCATTTTAGCCTCCTGATAGAAAAGTTTATAAATTATATCATACAATCCAAAAAAAATATTGACAGTAACTTTTGTAGATGATATAGTAGTATATTCATTAAATCCCGAGCAAAGGCAGTTTTAGGAGGTTTTTCATGAATAAAATTTTAATGAAAGGAAATGAAGCAGTTGCAGAGGCTGCAATAAGAGCAGGATTAAAATTTTATGCAGGATACCCCATAACCCCTCAAAATGAAATCCCTGAATATTTATCAAAAAGACTGCCAGAGGTTGGAGGGGTATTTATTCAGGCAGAAAGTGAGATTGCTGCAATAAACATGATTTATGGTGCCAGTGCCTGCGGAGTTAGAGTAATGACTTCATCAAGCTCCCCGGGAATAAGTCTTAAGCAGGAAGCGATATCATATCTCGCAGGAGCTGAATTGCCAGCAGTTATTGTAAACATGATGAGAGGGGGTCCAGGGCTTGGAAATATCTCAGGAAGTCAGGCTGACTACTTTCAGGCTGTAAAAGGTGGTGGGCATGGAGATTATCGTTTAGTTGTATATGCTCCCTTCAGTGTTCAGGAGCTGTGGGACTATACAATACTTGCCTTTGAAAAAGCTGATGAATGGAGAAATCCTGTAATGATTCTTGGAGACGGAGTAATTGCCCAGATGATGGAGCCTGTTGTTCAGAGAGTTCCAGAATTAAAAACTTTTGATAAATCCTCATGGGCTTTAACTGGAGCAAAAGAAAGACCTTCTCGTTTTATAAGGACCCTGCTTATGGGAGAAGGAGAGCTTGAAAAACACAACTGGAAGTTACAGGAAAAATATAATCAGTGGAAAGAAAAAGAAGTCAGATATGAGACCTACTTTATTGACGATGCAGAGGTTGTTGTTGTGGCATTCGGTTCTGCTGCAAGAATTTCAATTTCAGCAATAAGAAAGCTAAGAGGACAAGGAGTTAAAATCGGTCTTTTAAGACCTATCACACTCTTTCCATTTCCTGAAGAGCCGATAAGACAGCTTGCTCAGGAAATTGAGAGATTCATTGTTGTAGAGTTTAATGCGGGACAGATGGTTGAAGATGTAAGGCTTGCTGTAAATGGCATGGCTGAAGTTTATTTATATGGCAGACCTGGTGGAAGTATAGTAACAGCAGAAGATGTCTATGATGCTCTTGTTAGAAATTTAGCTACTGAGAGAGTTATAGCTGTTGGATGAGGGTTATTGTTTTATGCTTACCATCAAAGATAAAACAGAGCTTCAGAGATTCATTAAAAAGCTTCGTAAAAGGTCAACATCTGAGCCTGAAATTGAGGAAAATGTAAAAAAAATCCTCAATGAAGTCAAGAAAAATGGAGATAAAGCCTTAATTAAATATACAAAGTTGTTTGACAAACACAGCCTTCCTCTTAAAATTGAACCTGATGAAATCAAAAAAAAGGCAAAGGAAGTCTCAAAGCAAGTAATTGATGCTTTAAGGTTTGCTTCAGAAAGAATCCGCAAGTTTCATAAACATCAGCTTGAAAAATCATGGCAGTATAAAGAGGAAGATATCACCCTTGGACAGCTGATAAGACCTATTGAGCGTGTAGGAGCTTATGTTCCAGGTGGCAAAGCTTCATATCCATCAACGGTTCTCATGAATATTATTCCTGCTCAGGTTGCAGGAGTAAGAGAGATTGCAGTATGTGTTCCCACACCTCATGGACAGTTGAATCCAACAGTATGTGCTGCTTTGCATCTTCTTGGAATAAAAGAAGTATACAGAATTGGAGGAGCACAGGCAATTGGAGCAATGGCTTATGGAACTCAGACAGTAAAAAAAGTTGATAAAATTGTTGGACCAGGAAACATATATGTGGCAACAGCTAAAAAGCTTGTTTTCGGTGAAGTGGACATAGACATGATTGCAGGACCAAGTGAAATTCTCATTATTGCTGACAGCTCAGCAATCCCAGCCTTTGTAGCTGCTGATATGCTAAGTCAGGCTGAACATGATGAGATGGCATGCAGCGTTCTTGTTACAAATTCGGAAAAGCTTGCAGAGGCAGTAAAAAAGGAAATATCAGTACAGCTTAAATCTTTACCAAAGGCATCAATAGCTAAAAAATCTCTTAAAAACTTTGGAGCAATTATAGTTGTTAAATCTTTGAGTGAAGCATGTGATGTTACCAATGAAATTGCACCGGAACATCTTGAGGTTATGACAGAAAATCCTGAAAAACTGCTACCTCTTTTAAAAAACGCTGGAGCGATATTTTTAGGGCAATGGACTCCTGAACCCATTGGAGACTATGTGGCAGGACCAAATCACACTCTTCCCACATCTGGAACAGCAAGATTTTTCTCTCCTTTGGGAGTTTATGATTTTTTAAAAAGAAGTTCTCTTATAAAGGTTGGTAAAATTGGATTCCAAAAACTCGCTTCATATGTTGATGTTCTTGCAAGCCTTGAAGGACTGCAAGCACATGCCAATACAGTGAGAGTAAGAAAAACTACTTAACAGATGCTATAAAATGTTCAATTTTTAAGGATGGAGCAATTTTTGACACTTTTTCAAGAATCAGTTTCTTTTCTTCTTCATTTTTTGCTTCTTTAAATTTTTCTCTGAGTTTTCTTAATTTTTCTCTGCGAAGTCTTCTTTTTTTCAGTTCTCTGTCAACAAGTCTTTTTGACATAACTTACTCCTGTTTTAGAAATTTAGATGATCAATGAGTCTGCTGATTATCAGATATCCTCCACAGGGTGTCTGGCTTTTGTTGACGAAGAAGTCACATCCATCTTCTCTGAAATCGCATTTATCGCAGACGAAGGATAAACCCTGAGCTGGCACTGCCTCATTATTTAGATGAAATATCTCAATAATTCCATCTAACTCACGGGACGTAATGTATTGCTTGAGATAAAAGTATCCTCCGCATAGTTCACTCTCTTTGCCGGGTTTGTAGTAGTTGCAGAATTTCTTACAGATCAAAGAAGTATAAACTTCTTCTTTCACTTTGTAACCTCACTAAGCCAGTTTAAGTAGCTTTCAGAGCCTTTTTTAATTTTTAATCCTATAATCTCAGGCACTGTATAGGAATGAAGTGATTTTACTGTTTTTTCAAGCTCTTCAAAAAGGTCAGAGCGTGTTTTAACTATCATTAAAACTTCTTGCTCATCTTCAATTTTGTCCTGCCAGGAATAAATGGAACGAATATCCTTTATGATATTTACGCAACCTGCCAGTTTTTCTTCAACAAGAGTTTTTGCTATCTTTACTGCTTCCTCTTCCTTAGATGCGGTTATGAAAACCACCATGTAATCCATAATTTAATTATACCTGAAAATGCCGATAAAGAAAAAGCTTTTTTCCCAGAATTTGCTATTAGGACTAAGCTGGATTGAGCAACAGCAGGGTTGGTAACAATTCCAGAGGAGCGAAGCAAAAAGAGGAAATTTCTCGCGGAGTTTACCCTGAGCGTAGCCGAAGGGCTCGGAATGACACTTCATTTTTGTCATTGCGAGCCCGACAGAGTCGGGCGTGGCAATCTCCTACGCTATCCGAGTCTGTCATTGCGAGTATCTTTTTCTTTATCCAGCACTTCTTTTTTTGTCATTCCGAGCCTGCCCATACTTTGTCATTCCGAGCGAAGCGAGGAATCTCCTTTGTTTTTTTCTGTATTGAAAGACTCAGAGATTCCTCGGGTGGGATGCCACCCTCGGAATGACAATGAAAATGGCATTGAGCCCCTCGGAATGACAAAGGAAAAAGTGTTCGGAATGACAATCTTTGTTGGCAAATTCAGGAAGCATGAATCTGTAAATATCTTCTTTCCCTGAATTCTTCTTTCTTCCCGTCATTCCAATTATCCACAGGTCTAAGGTAACCAACAACACGAGAGTAAACCTCTGTAGCTTTGCCGCACTTTGGACAGCTTTTGTGTTCTCCTTCAATGTATCCACACTCATTGCAAATACTGAATGTGGGGGTAATACTTATGTATGGAAGCTTATATTTTTCAAAGACTGCTTTTATAAAGTTTTTGATTTTCCCCGGTTCTGGTTGCTCTCCCAGAAACAGATGAATAACTGTCCCACCTGTGTATTTACTCTGAAGTTCGTCCTGATGGTCAAGCAAATAGGTTATTGATTCAGTGAAATTAACAGGCAGCCACGTGGAGTTCGTGTAGTAGGGATGGTCTTTGCCCTGCGTAAAAATATCGGGATACTTCTGTTTGTCAATTCTGGCAAGCCTGTAGCTTGTCCCTTCCGCAGGTGTTGCCTCAAGATTGTAAAGATTGCCTGTCTCTTTTTGATATTCCATGAGTTTTTCTCTCATGAAATCCATTACCTTCAAAGCAAAGGCTTTGCCTTCCTCTGTCCATATTCCTTTAGAGCTTAGCCACCTTGCATTTGCTATTGCCTCGTTCATCCCAATTATGCCTATTGTTGAGAAGTGATTACTCCAGTATGCACCTGTGCGTTCTTTTATTGAACTGAGATAATGTTTTGAGTAGGGATAAAGCCCTGCTTCTGTAAATCTTTCAAGCACTTTACGTTTAATCTCAAGGGATGTTTTTGCAATATCCATAAGTCTTGTCAGATAAGCAAAGAACTCTTCCTCTGACCTGCTTACATATCCAATTCTTGGCAAATTCAATGTAACAACTCCTATGCTTCCAGTTAATGGATTTGAACCAAAAAGTCCACCACCACGTGTGTGTAGCTCTTTTGTCTCAAGCCTGAGCCTGCAACACATTGAGCGAGCATCTTCAGGTTTCAGGTCAGAGTTTACGTAGTTGGCAAAGTATGGAATTCCATATTTTGCCGTTGCTTCCATGATTAACTCAAGGGTAGGGCTACTCCAGTCAAACTCTTTTGTTATGTTGATCGTGGGTATGGGAAATGTAAAAACCCTGCCCTTTGCATCTCCTTCTGTGAGAACCTCAAAAAGTGCTCTGTTGAACATATCCATCTCTTTCTGAAACTCACCGTAGGTGTATTGCTGAGGTTTTCCTCCAATAATAACAGCCTGAGATTTAAGATGTTCAGGCACTCTGAGATCAAGGGTGATGTTACTGAAAGGCGTTTGAAACCCCACCCTTGTAGGCACATTCAGATTAAAAACCCACTCTTGCACAGCCTGCTTTACCTGTTTGTAGTTGAGTTCGTCGTATGCAATGAATGGTGCAAGAAGGGTATCCACATTGCTAAATGCCTGAGCTCCTGCAGCTTCTCCTTGAAGGGTAAAAAGAAAGTTTACAATCTGACCAAGTGCACTTCTTAGATGTTTTGCAGGTTTTGACTCAACTTTTCCTGCTACTCCACCAAATCCACGAATTAACAAATCCATTAAATCCCAGCCAACACAATAAGGTGCAAGCACATTCAGGTCATGAATATGCAAATCTCCATTTATGTGAGCTTGTCTTACCTCTGGTGGATAAATCTTATGAAGCCAGTAGCTTTTGCTTATCTCACTTGATATGTAGTTGTTTAATCCCTGAAGGCTAAAGCTCATGTTTGAGTTTTCTCTTACTCGCCAGTCAACTTTGCTTAGATAGCTGTCAATCAGCTCAAGCCCACCCTGACGGGCAATCTCACGCATCCTGGCATGCTGATCTCTGTAAATAATGTAAGCTTTTGCAGTTTTACGATATGGACTACTTAGGAGTATCTCTTCGACGACGTCCTGAATCTCTTCAACGTGAGGGTCACGACCGCGAATTAACTCCTCTGCAAGAAGTAAAACCTTAATGGTTAGCCTTCTTGCAGTCTCGTAGTCAAACTCTCCTGTTGCCTTGCCCGCTTTAGCTATGGCTATGGTGATTTTTTCAGGATCAAAGGGGACAACGCGACCGTCACGCTTTATTACGTTTTTAAACATTTTAAGCCTCCTTACGCATTATCTCTGCAACTTTAACCATGTTTTTAAGTGAGGGAATGGTTTCTTGCCAGGCTCTTGTTTTAAGTCCGCAGTCAGGGTTTATCCAGAAAAGTCTTTTATCAATAAGCTTTACTGCCCGCTTAACAATTTCAATCATCTCCTCAGTAGAGGGAACTCTTGGAGAGTGAATATCATACACTCCAACTCCAATGCCTCTGTCATACTTAAATTTTTCAAAGGCTTTTAGAATCTCTCCTTTGCTTCTTGATGCTTCAATTGATATCACATCAGCATCCATTGCATAGATTTTATCAATTATATCATTAAACTCAGAGTAGCACATATGGGTGTGAATCTGGGTTTCAGCTTTTACAGAAGAAGTAACAATTTTAAAGCTTTTTATAGCCCAGTCAAAGTATTCATCAACCTTTGCTTTTTTAAGAGGCATTCCCTCTCTGAAAGCAGGCTCATCAATCTGAACGATTTTTATACCAGCTTTTTCAAGCTCTACTACTTCTTCCTTGAGAGCAAGAGCAATCTGATAGGCAACTTCTTTTTTTGAAACATTCTTTCTCGGATAGGACCACTGAAGTATTGTAACAGGTCCAGTAAGAATTCCTTTCACCGGCTTTTCAGTGAGAGACTGGGCATAAAGTGTTTCTTTAAGAGTCAGGGGGGATTCTCTCCATACATCGCCATAAATTATTGGTGGTCTTACACATCTTGAGCCATATGACTGAACCCATCCATTTTTTGTTATGGCAAATCCCTGAAGACGCTCTGCAAAGAACTCAACCATATCTGTTCTTTCAAACTCTCCATGAACTAAAACATCAAGCCCGATCTCCTGCTGAATCTCAATTGCCTTTTTTATCTCATCTTTGATAAAGGATTCATACTCCTCAAGAGAGATTCTACCTGCTTTGTAATCTGCCCTTGCTTTCCTTATCTCAGGAGTTTGAGGAAAGCTTCCTATTGTGGTAGTTGGGAAGACAGGGAGTTTGAGAATTTCCATCTGTTTTTCATATCGCTCACTGAAAGAGGGTTTTCTGCACAGAGCATTTTCATCAATCTGAGAGATCTTTTTCTTAACTTCAGGATTAGTGAATTTCATGGATAAATTCTGCTCTGAAGGAGCCTTCCCTTCATTTATTGCTGTTTTAAGCACTGCAAGCTCATCAAGCCTTTCATTGGCAAAGCTTAACAGGCAGAGGATTTCTTCAGGCAAGGATTCATTTTTTACAGTCACTGGAAGATGCATGAGAGGGCAGGAGTTGGAAAGAATTATATTTTCCGTAAACTTTGTTAAAGTCTCAATAATTTTTAAAGCTTCTTTAAAGTCTGTTTTCCAAGGGTCTCTTCCTGAGACAACTCCTGCAATTAATGTTTTATCCTTCGGAAATCCGAATTTTGAGATGTTCTCAAGATTCTCCTTGCCGTCAACAAAATCAAATCCAATGCCATGAACTGGCAGTTCATAAACTATCTTTTCATACTGTGATAGAGATTCATAGTAAGTTTGAACATAGAGTTTTATTTTGCTAAGCCCGGAAGTGATTTTTCTGTAACAATCTATGATTGCCTGAGTATCATTATTGTCTAAATCAATAACCATTGCGGGCTCATCAATCTGGACCTCCTCAACATCAGATTCTTCAAGCTCTTTAAGAACTCCCATGTAAACAGAAGCTATTCTGTCAAGAAAATAGGCATAGTCCTTTAGTTTTGCACAGTAAAGATAGGTAAAGGGACCAACTATCACAGGCTTAGTTTTAAGATTAAGATTATTCTTCAGAAGTTCATACTCTTTTAATGCTTTGTTTTCTATGAGTTCAAACTCTGTGCCATATTCAATTTCAGGGACAATGTAGTGATAGTTTGTGTTAAACCACTTTGTCATCTCTGAAGCAGGAGCATCTGCTGAGCCCCTTGCTATTGCAAAGTATCTTTCCAGGGGGTCTTCAATTTTTCTGAATCTTTCAGGAATAACATTAAACATGACTGAAAGGTCAAGGATAAAGTCATAAAGGGAAAAATCATTGGATGGAATAATATCAACCTCATACTGAGCAATGGTCTTTGCATTGTAGATGATTAATTTTTCAGCCTCATCAATGAGCTTCCTCTGAGAGATTTTTCCACTCCAGTATTGCTCTAAGGCTTTTTTAAGCTCCCTTTGAGGACCAATCTTGGGATAGCCAAAGACAGTTGTTTTAACGGTCATTTAATTCCTCCCGCGAGGTATTCTAAAAGCCAAAGGCTTTCAGGCTGGATAGGTCTTCCGGCTTTGGGCTAATGCCTACTTGCCCGCCTTCCCAGAGATTTCTCTCCAGTGGCTTAAATGGGCTTTCGTTCCCAACACGGCTGCGGGGCAGCGGGGGATTCTCACCCCTCTTCCCTTACATCCAGCAATTTTGAAAATACCTTAATCGGATTTTTTTTGTCAAATGAAAAGAGATCGGGTGGTTTTTTGATTACCACCCGATTTACTGATTTTATTCAGATAGATATTTTGTGGGAGCTTCTTTCATAAATGTTTCTTCTGTTTCTTTAATAAGAGGGGTTCTACCTCTCAATATGCTTATCCACACTCTTACTGAGTCTGCCACAATCAGTATGACCATTACAATCATTACTGCAGAGAGCACAGCAAGCAGGTAATTATTTTTTGGTAGATAATTATTCACGATATTTTGATAACCAGCTACAATGGTGGTAACAAGTAAAAATACCATTGGAACCATTGTTACCCATATGTATTTTGCCTTACCCATTCTCAAAAGTAAAGTTGTCACTATTGCCAGTGCCATTCCACCAAGAAGCTGATTATTCACACCAAAGAGAGGCCATATTGTTGAGATTGTTCCTGTATAAAGAAGGTATCCCCAGCAAAATGTAAATATCGCACTCGTTCCAATTACACCGGGCCACCATTTATAGTCTCTGAGTTTTGGATAAACTGCTCCGCCAATTTCCTGCATAAGATATCTTCCAACTCTTGTACCAGCATCAATTAGAGTTAGAATAAACAGAGCTTCAAACATGATGGCAAAATGATACCAGTAACTCATTAAATGTCTTAATCCACCAATTCTTGAGAAAATATCAGCCATTCCAACTGCTAAGGATACTGCTCCACCAGGGCGACCTGCAAGTTCTTCACCTACCAAAGCAGAAAGAAATGGAAGGTCCTGAACCTGCATGCCAAGTTTCTGAAATGCTGCTGGTGGACTGTTTATGGCAAAGTAGTCTGCTGTAGGAAGCACTGTTGCTGCTATTAATGCCATTAGAGCAACAAAGCTCTCTGTGAGCATTGCACCATAACCAATTACTCTTATATCCTTTTCATTTGCCACCATCTTTGGTGTTGTTCCAGATGATACGAGGGAGTGAAAACCAGAAATCGCACCGCAGGCAATTGTAATGAACATAAAGGGCCAGACTTTACCTGGAATGACAGGTCCTCCACCAGAGATAAACTGTGTTGCAGCAGGCATTTGAATTAATGGATTAACAAGAATTACGCCAATAGCAAGCAAAAACATCGTGCCGAATTTCATGTATGAACTTAGATAATCTCTTGGAACAAGTAGTAACCAGACAGGCAAAACAGCAGCAAAAAATCCATAAACTGGGATTAATACGGAAAGCTCTTTTTTACTGAATGTAAAATAGGGTGCAAGAGCAGATTCCTTAATTACAGGACCAAGAACAACAGCAAGAATAATGAGTGCAACACCAATAATACTTCCTTCAACAATCTTTCCAGGTCTTAGCCACTTAAGATAAGCTCCTATAAAAAGAGCAATTGGAATTGTTACTCCTACAGTAAAAGCACCCCATGGACTGTTAAAAAGTGCATTAACAACAGCAATTGAAGCACCAGCAAGAACGATAATTAATAAAAACAGGGTTGCCACAAGAACAAGCCAGTAAGATACAGGTCCTATCTGAGCTTTAGCAACCTCTGCAAGAGATTTTCCGTTATGCCTTACAGATGCAAAGAGAACAACCATGTCATGAACAGCACCTGCGAGA
This sequence comes from Thermodesulfovibrio sp. 3907-1M, assembly GCF_040450955.1. Lineage (NCBI taxonomy): Bacteria > Pseudomonadati > Nitrospirota > Thermodesulfovibrionia > Thermodesulfovibrionales > Thermodesulfovibrionaceae > Thermodesulfovibrio > Thermodesulfovibrio autotrophicus. Next base: position 1,049,368 of record NZ_CP144373.1, on the reverse strand, counting down.
ACTCCTCCAATTAAAATCCATAAGAATCCTGGCAGATAGCCAAACTGTGCTGCCAGAACAGGTCCAATTAAAGGACCAGCACCAGCTATTGCTGCAAAATGATGTCCGAAAATAAGCCACTTATTCGTCGGGACATAGTCTCTTCCATCGTTAAGCCTTACTGCAGGAGTCTGACGATTTGGATCAAGAGCAAGAACCTTTGCAGCAATAAAGGCACTGTAAAACCTGTAGGCAAGCACAAAAACGCATGCTGCTATGATTACAAGCACCAACGCATGCATAAAGCCACACCTCCTTTTTTGTTTTTATGAAATCATTCTATAAGGAAATGAATCTATGAACAATGAAAAATTTATGAATGGAAGAAAACTTTATATGAATGGAAAAAATGGAAGTTAAATGGAAATTAACTGCTACACTTTATTCCGAGAACTTCTTTAAGTTCCTTAACAATTGATTTACTTACAGGGATTTGATTTTTTTTACCTTCAATAACAAGCCAGTAAGTGCCTTTAAACCATGGCAGGACCGCCTCAATCCTCTTTAAATTTACAATGTAACTTTTATGAACCCGCATGAATCCTTCATCCTTAAGTCTTGCTTCAAGTTCTGTAAGAGTGCCATCAAAATAGTATTCATCTTTTACTGTAATAACTTTTACCCCTCCTTCGCTTGCTTCGCAGTACAAAATATCCATAAATGGAACAAAACTTATAACACCTGCTCTTTGCTGGACAGGAAGTTTTTTAAAAATCTTTTTCTTCTCAAGAAATTGAGAAAGTCTTCCTACAGCCTCATTCCATTCAGCCTGATTGCTTTTAAGATTTTCTATTCTCATGATTGTTTTAGCAATTCTTTTCTCTTCAAAGGGTTTAAGGATGTAATCAACTGCTCCGAGCTCAAAAGCTTCAACTGCATAGTCATCATAGGCTGTTGCAAAAACAATAAGAGGTGGATTACTAAACTTCGCAAGCTGTGTTGCCACTTCAATTCCTGACATATCAGGCATTTCAATATCAAGAAAGACTACATCAGGTCTGAATTTTGAATATAGAGAGATACAATCCTTTGCATTACCAGCCTGTCCTATTATCCTGCAGGAATCAAACTGGGAAAGGATGTAAATCAACTCTTCCCTTGCATAGGGTTCGTCATCAACTACTATAGCTGAAAACAACATCTTTTAAAGCGTATTTTTTAGGAATTTTAAATGTAACCTCTGTGCCAATGCCTGGAAAGCTTTGTATGTTAAGAGTGCTTTCTTCTCCATAAAATCTTTTCAATCTTTCATTAACAAGATATAAGCCCAGTCCAGAGCCTTTTTCTGACAATCTCTGAAGAGAATTACTTATTCCCACGCCATTGTCTTCAACAGAAATTACAACGCTATCATCATTGTCAAGAATTCTTATTAAAATCTCACCGCCTTCAATTTTTGGCTTTAATCCGTGTTTTACAGCATTTTCCACCAGTGGCTGAATTGTAAATGGAGGCACAGGTATGTCAAGGTCTACTGTTGGCTCTATATAGTAATTGACAATGAGCTTATCTCTGTAACGAGCCTGCTCTATGGAAAGGTAAGCTTCCACATAGGAAAGCTCTTCTCTTAATGGTATTTCCTTTTCTTTTTTCAAGCTGTATCTTAAAAATGTTGCTAAATTGAGAAGAAGATCTTTTGCCTTTGCAGGTTCAATTCTTATAAGAGAAATTATCGTGTTCAGGGCATTGAAGATAAAATGGGGATGAATCTGTGCTTGAAGAGATTTTAATTCTGCCTCTGTTTTAAGTCTTGCAAGCGTTTCAAGTTCAACTATTTCAAGCTGCGTTGAAAATATGTGGGCAAGTCCTCTTGCCACCTCAAGATTAACAGAAGTAATGCTGTTTTCCCTTTCATGATAAAGTTTAAGAGTACCTATCACTTCCTGTCTTCTTTTCAGAGGAACAATTACAGCAGAGCTTAATCTGCACTTGGGATTGCTACAGCCAATTTCCTCTTTTTTATTGGCAATCTGAATTTCTCCTGTTTTAATTGCATTCAGTGTTGCTTTTGTAAGTAAAGGATGACCTGCAAGGTGATGATCACTTCCTGTGCCAACATGGGCAAGAATTTTTTTCCTATCAGTTATCGCCACTGCTGCTACGCCCAGAGTATCAAGTATAATTTCAGCAATTTTGCCTGCTGAATTTTCATTAAGTCCCTGCCTTAGATGGGGAAGTATGAGATTGGTAATATTTAATGTAGCTTTTGCCTGCATGGCAGCTACTCTTTCCTGATGCTCCACTGCAGACTTTATTATAAGCATGAATATAGCCACACCTATGGAATTAACAGTAATCATTGGAATTGCAATAATTTTGACAAGTTCTACTGCTTCTGAAAAAGGTTTTGCAAAGGTAAGAATAATAAGCATCTGAATAATTTCTCCGGCAAATCCTGCCAGCCATGCCACATGCCATGGAATTAATCCCTTCCTCCAGTACCTGTAAACAACACCTCCGAGAAACCCTTCAACGACTGCTGACAATCCACATGAAAAAGCTGTAAATCCGCCAACAAAGTATCTGTGAACACCTGCAATAAGTCCTGCTGCTGCTCCTACTAATGGACCACCAAGAAGACCTCCCACCATAACACCAACAACTCTTGAATTAGCAAGTGCTCCGTGAATCTCAACTGCTCCAAATGTCCCCAGTATTCCAAGCCCTCCTGAGACAAATGTGAGAATTAATTTATCCTTAGTTGAAGGTTTTCTTGAAAGAACTCTCCCCAGAGCAGGCATTCTTGAAAGGATAAAAGCTACTGTTGCTATAATACCAAGCCTTTGAGACAGTATCAGAGTTAATTCAAGAATATCCATTTTTTAAAGTATAAAATAAAATTAAAAATATTGGCTACTGCTTCACTCACTGTATTTTTTCATTAAATTTGAACCTATCACAAAAAAAATAACACAGTAAAAAATAATAACACACAGAGAGACTGCTCCATCCATGTCAATAAAAGTTTTTCTTATTAAAATATTCGTATGTGTCAGGGGCATTATGTAGATTACTGGCTTAAAAATCATTGGGATTCTTTCAACTGAGAAAAATGTTCCACTGAAAAAAGCCATTGGCATTATGAAAAAGTTTGAGTATGTGGCAGTGTCTTCATGGGATTTTGTTATCATTCCTGTTATAACACCAAGACAGGCAAACATAAAGCAATTGAGTAGCAGGGTTAAAACAAAAATCAGATTTATGGAAAATTTTGAAGGCACCACAAAGCCAACAGCAATTATAAGAAGAGATGCAAAAACTCCCTTTACCATTCCAGCAAGAACCTCTCCTATCATTATGGAAAAAGGCTTTATGGGTGACTGAATATAAACCTGAAATGTCTTGAAATAGAGTCTGCTTAGGTTAAGAGAGCTTGCAACCCATGAGTAAGAGTTATTCATTGAACTCATTGCTACAAGACCGGGCAGTAAAAATGTTAAATAATCAGTTCCTTCAGAGAGTTTTACTGTTCTTCCAAGTCCAAGCCCAAATGTAATAAGATAAATAATCGGTGCCATCATGGCTGAGAAAATGTATCCAAGTCTCAGAAGCTTTCGCTTGAACTGAAGCATCTCTTTAATGAAAACAGGATACCAGCCTGTCATTGCCTTTCCTTAATTCTCTCTCCTGTAAGCTTTACAAAAACATCTTCAAGATTGGACTTTCTTATCATTACCCCATCACTTCTCTGTTTTGCAATCTCATATGCCTGTTCTCTACTGTGGCAAATCTCGCTTATCAGTCTTCCCTCCTTATCAGTAAACTCAACCACATACTCACCAACATCTTTCTTAAGCTCTGAAGGGCTGCCAAGAGCAATCAACTTTCCATGGGATAGAATACCCACCCTGTCACAGAGTGCCTCAGCTTCTTCAATGTAGTGGGTTGTAAGAAGCACTGTTCTGCCTTCAGACTTTATCTTTCTTATGATCTGCCAGAGTTGTCTTCTTATGTGGGGGTCAAGACCTATTGATGGCTCATCAAGAAATAAAACCTTGGGATTAGCCAGCAATGCCCTTGCAAGAAGTGTTCTTCGCTGAAGCCCTCCTGAAAGGGTTGATACAACAGAGTGCTTTTTCTCTGTAAGCTCCATGGCTTTAAGAATCTCATCAATCTTTGTTTTAAGCTCTTTTACCCTGTGTAGCATTCCATAGATAAGAAGGTTTTCATAAACAGTAAGCTCCCTCTCAAGATTGTTTTCCTGAGGCACAACTCCTATGATTTTTTTTATTTCAAATGGATTTTTTACAACATCAATTCCGTCAATAAAACATTCTCCTTTATCCGGCTTTGTAAGGGTTGTGAGTATTTTTACAGTGGTTGTCTTGCCAGCTCCATTTGGACCAAGAAGTCCGAAAATCTCACCTTTCTTTATTTCAAAACTAAGAGACTGAAGCGCCTTTAAATTTCCATAACTTTTTGAGACGCTTTCAAGTTTAATCATACGGCATCGTGAAGTTTGGTTACTCTTGGTGGTCTTCCTTTTGTCTCACAGCATTCTGTAAGATGGGCATCACTTACCCTAAGAAGCGTTCCTGTCTTTGAACCATACCTGAAAATTGTTATTCCCTTGAGTCCTTTTTTATAGGCAAGAATAAATATTTTTCCAATTTCTTCCTTTTTTGTCCTCTGAGGAAGATTAATGGTTTTTGATACTGCATTGTCTGTGTATTTCTGAAATACTGCCTGCATCTCAATGTGTTCCTGAGGAGTGATTTCAAGGGCTGTTTTAAAAAGTCTCTTTATTTTTAATGGAACTGCTTTTATGCCTCTTAGAGTTCCCTTTTTCCTAAGCTCATCTATGAATTCTTCGCTGTAAAATCCCTGTTTTTGAGCAAAATCTATAAGATACTTGTTTATTATCTCAAACTCTGTATCAAGAATTCTCTGCTTGTAAGCAAGCAAAAAATAAGGCTCTATTCCGCTTGAACAGTCAGCAATTATTGATATTGTTCCTGTTGGTGCAATGGTTGTTGTGGTGGCATTTCTAATCATGATGCCTCTTTTATCCCATAAAGAGCCTTTGAAATTTGGGAAAACTCCTCTTTTTTGTGCAAGCTCCTGAGATGCTTCATGGGATTTTTCACTTATAAACTTCATTAATGTTTCAGCAAGCGCAAAGGCTTTTTTATGATTATAAGGAATCCCCAGCTCCACAAGGCAGTCTGCCCAACCCATTACTCCAAGCCCTATTTTTCTGTTTCCCTTATGCATCCTTTCAACCTCAGGCACAGGATAGTGGGTAACATCAATTGCATCATCAAGAAATCTTGTTGCCACCTTTACATCATGCTCAAGCATTTGAAAATCAATGCTTCCATCTTTTACATACTTTGATAGATTAATTGAGCCAAGAATGCATGCTTCATAGGGTAAAAGAGGTTGCTCACCACAGGGATTTGTGCTTTCTATCTGTCCTATATGAGGAGTTGGATTGTATTTATTGATGGTGTCTATAAAAATTATTCCAGGGTCTCCTGTTTCCCATGCTGACTCAACAATTTCATTGAAGATCTCCTTTGCTTTAACTTTTTTTACAACCTCACCACTTCTTGGATTTATCAATGGATAGTAGTCATCCTTAAAAAGAGCCTCCATAAAAGCATCTGTAACAGCAACGGAGATATTGAAGTTGCTTAAACTTTCAAATCTTTTAACTCTTACAAACTCAAGAATATCAGGGTGATCAACTCTCAATATGCCCATATTTGCACCTCTTCTTGCTCCACCCTGCTTTATTATGTCAGAAGCCTTATCAAATATCTTCATGAATGAAACAGGACCGCTTGCAATGCCACCTGTTGAGCGAACAACATCTCCCTTTGGTCTTAAACGGGAGAAGTTAAATCCTGTTCCACCACCACTTTGAAGAATTAATGCAGCATCTTTAAGTGTTTTAAATATTGCCTCAATTGAGTCTTCCACAGGCAAAACAAAACATGCAGCAAGCTGAGCCTTTGGCTTGCCCGCATTCATCAATGCTGGAGAGTTGGGAAGAAATCTTGAGGAACTTATAACTTCATAAAACTTTTCTGCCCATTCAGAAGAATTTTCTTTATAAAGCTCTTCTGCCTGAGCAACATAATTGGCAACACGATGAAACATCTGCTCAGGAGTTTCAATGACTTCACCTTTTTCATTTTTAAGTAAGTATCTTATTTCCAGAACAGTTTTTGCCCTATCTGTAAAAACCATTGAAATAGTTTAACACATTAGTTGCAACTTTAGAAGATGAAAAATTAAAATTTAATCATGAAAATTAAATGTCCCGTATGTGGTAAAACTGTAGAATACAAAAACAATCCATGGAGACCTTTTTGCTCAAGGAATTGTAAAATTATTGACCTATGGAACTGGTTTCATGAATACTATTCAATAAAGGTTGAAGAAGTAGATGAAACCACAAACATAGAGGAGGAAAAAGATGATAAAATTAACAGTATGTGGCGCAGCAGGAAGAATGGGCAGTAGAATTGTTGCCCTTTCAAAGGATTACCCAGAGATAAAGATTGTTGGAGCTGTAGAATCAAAAAATAATCCAAAATTGGGGATTGATGCTGGATTAGTTGCAGGATTAGGCGAGATTGGAGTAAAAATAGTTGATGATATTGAAAAAGTCATTGATGATACTGATGTTGTTGTGCATTTTACAAATCCAGAAGCTACTTTAGAGCATCTTGAAACTGTGAGAAAACACAAAAAATCAATGGTTATTGGAACAACTGGATTCAGCAATGAACAACTCTCCATAATTCAGGAAGCAGCAAAGGAAATCCCCATAGTGCTCTCACCTAATATGAGTATCGGCGTGAACCTTTTATTCAAGATTCTTAAGGATGTGGCAAAAGTTCTTGGAGATGACTATGATGTGGAAATTGTTGAGGCTCATCACAGAATGAAAAAGGATGCACCCAGTGGAACAGCTATAAAAATGGCAAAGGTTATTGCTGAAGCACTGGGAAGAGATTTTGACGAAGTTGCTGTTTATGCAAGAAAAGGGATAATTGGAGAGAGAACAAAAAAGGAAATAGGAATTCAGACAGTAAGAGCAGGAGACATAGTTGGGGAGCATACTGTTATGTTTGGTGGATTGGGAGAAAGAATTGAAATAGTGCATAAAGCATCAAGCAGGGATACATTTGCAAGAGGTGCATTAAGAGCAGTAATCTGGCTTTATGGAAAGCCAGCTGGACTTTATGATATGGGAGATGTGCTCGGAATAAAATAGAGGCTTTCCATTATTGACACAAAGACGGATTTTATGATAGTTTTTTATATGCTGTCTTTTTTTAAAAAGTGGAAAAAGAAAAGAGAGCTCAAAAAGATTAACAAACTTATAAGAGATTTTGAAGAAATGCGTGAAAATTTATTAAAAAAAGCTGAAGCACTTGAAGAGTTTGCAAACAGAAGGATAAAAGAGTTAGAATTAAAATTAGATAATATGGAACAGCAGTTAGAGATCTTTGAGAAAATCATGGATGCTCTTGATCCTAAAAAAAGAGTTAATTAATTGCGGGTGTAGCTCAGCTGGTAGAGCACAACCTTGCCAAGGTTGGGGTCACGGGTTCAAATCCCGCCACCCGCTTTTTTTATTGGCGACGTACCCAAGCGGCTAAGGGAGCGGTCTGCAAAACCGCCATGCGCCGGTTCGAATCCGGCCGTCGCCTTTTAACAAAATAAATCATGCAAATTGATAAAGAATTAGAAAATCTTTATAATCTCCTCCGAAAATTAAGAAAGGAAGATAAAATCTTGCTGGCATATATATATGGCTCTTTTGCTACAGGAAAGAAGCATGCCCATTCAGACATTGACCTTGCAATATACTTTAATGTTCCTGAAGAGCAAATAATTGAAGTAATAGATGAAATACTTATGAGCACTGAAAGGCATGTTGAAATCCTGAGATTAGATGATGAAGAAGAGTCACCCTTTATAGTTCAGAAAGCGCTTAAAGGAATTCCACTTGTGGAACCTCATAAGGAAACTTTGTATAGTGTTGCAAGTCGCGTGCTTCACGACTCAGAGAGTATACGATTCAGGAGAGGATATAAAGAATGAGAAAAAATCTGAGACATTAATCAATTTTCTTAAAGAAACTATTGAATACTTTCAAAAGAGGATTCAGGGAGTTGATAGAGACAGATATTTTTCTAACAGAGATACCAGATACATACAAAGAAACAGTTTTTGCTTGTCACGAATTCATGGGTGATATTGTCTATAAAATTGCCCCACTTACTAAGCATAGAAATGAAGCCATTCATCAATACTTAAAAATTAATTGGCAAAATATCATAACTGTAAAAAATAAAATTCCAGAAATTGAAGCTTTTTATAATAAAGCAAAAGAGATACTGGAAAGTTGAGACCACTCGGTGTACATACTTCAATTAAAGACAGTTTAATCAATTCAATAAATGAAGCAATAGCTCTTAAATGCACGACTTTTCAGATATTTCTTCACAGTCCAAGAATATGGCAGATTCCAGAATTCAGCGTAGAAGTTATTAATGAATTTAAAAGACTTAGACAACTTTATTCATTGAATCCTTTAATTGTTCATGCCTCTTATCTGATAAATCTCATCTCATCAAATCCAAAAACCATTGCTTCATCAAGATATCTTTTAAAAAGAGAGGTTTTAATGGCAGATGCTCTTGAGGCAGATTACTATGTGATTCATTTAAAGGACAACAATGATATGGGAAAGGATGAAATTTTTGCAAAGACCTTTGAGGGATTCAGCAAAATTGGAAAGCTTGAAAAATGTAAAATTCTCATAGAAAACACTGCAAAAAGTAAGATCACAGCCCTCATTCCAGATTTAATTGAAACATTTAAAAATATTGAAAATGAAAATCTTGGAGGCATCTGTATTGATACCTGTCATCTCTTTGCTGCCGGGTATGATATATCCACAGAAGAGGGAATATCAAAATTTATTGAAGAAATTTCTCAATATGACGCTTTTGATTTAATTAAATTAATTCATCTCAATGATTCAAAGGCTCCAGCAGGCTCAGGAATAGACAGACACGAGCACATTGGCAAAGGCCACATCGGTATAAAAGGCTTTGAAAGTTTTTTAAGAATAGAAAAACTCTCCAATCTGCCTTTAATTCTTGAGACACCTAAAAAAACACCTGAGGATGATTTAAAAAATCTTGCTACTGTAAGAAAGATCCTCAGGAAGTTAGAATCCTGAATATCTCTTCATATCTTTCAGCAGTTTTCTTTACAATTTCCTCTGGTAATTCTGGGGCCGGTGGTTTTTTATCCCATTTTATTGAGATAAGATAATCCCTTACGATCTGCTTGTCATAGCTGTCCTGCGGTTTTCCCGGAACATAATCCTTAATTGACCAGAACCTTGATGAATCAGGGGTTAAGAGTTCATCAATAAGTATAAGGCTATCACCATAAAATCCAAACTCCATTTTTGTGTCAGCAATTATAATTCCCTTTTTTTCAGCAATCTCTGATGCTCTTTTGTAGATTGCTATAGAAAGTTCTTTTATTTTTCTTGCTGTTTCTTCACCAAGAATCTTGACGGTTTCATCAAAACTTATATTTATATCATGTCCCTTTTCAGCCTTTGTGCTCGGTGTGTAAAGAGGCTCTGGAAGTTTTTGGGACTCAATAAGTCCCTCAGGAAGTTTAATTCCGCAAACCATGCCTGTTTTTTGGTAATCCTTCCATCCTGAGCCAGTTATATATCCCCGAACAATGCATTCCACAGCAAGAGGCTTAGCTTTTTTTACAAGCATGCTTCTTCCCTCCAAAACACCTCTGTATTTTTTAAGAGGCTCTGGAAACTCGGAAACATCAGCTGAAATAATATGATTTTCAACAATATCTTTTACCTTATTGAACCAGAATAAAGAAATCTGTGTTAAAACCTTTCCCTTACCGGGAATTCCTGTTGGAAGAACCACATCAAAAGCAGATACTCTATCTGTTGCTACAATAAGTAAATAATCATCAATCTCATAAATGTCTCTCACTTTTCCTCTGCGAAGAAATTTTACACCTTCAAGATTTGTTTCAAGAACAATATTTTCCATTGTTTCCTCCTTTATATTTTTAATAAACTCATGCTTTTGCCTAATTTCAGGGCATTTATAATTGCGTTTTTAATAAAATTTTTCGCAGCATTAAAAGCCTCCTTTGGCTCATATCCAAGACACAAAAATGAAAGAAAAGCTGATGAAAAAGCACATCCTGTTCCATGAAACTCACCAGAGTATTTTTCATCTCCTATTTTATAAAAATCTTTTCCGTCATAAAGCACATCAACTGCCTTTTCTTTGAAATGTCCTCCTTTAATTATTGCAATGTCTGTTCCCATTTTATAAAGTTTTTTTAAAGCATTAAAAACATCATCAATGTTTTCAATCTTTATTTCTGTGAGTGCTTCTGCCTCTGGAATGTTTGCTGTAACAGCCATTGAAAGAGGAATAAGCTCTTCTTTGAGAGTCTTCAGTGCCTCTGGCTCTATTAATTTAGCTCCCAGAGTAGAGGCAATTACAGGGTCAACTACAAGATTTTTTATGTTGAATTTTTTAATTTTTTCAACAACGCACTGGATAGTTTCTTTACTATAAAGAACGCCTGTTTTTGCACCATATGGTTTTATGTCCTTCAGAAGAGTTTCAAACTGAGCTTCTATTACTTCTACTGGAACAGGGTAGGTTAAAACAAACTCTGAGGTGCTCTGTGCAGTCAAAGCAGTTATAATGCTCAATCCATAAATATCAAGTGAATGAAAAACCTTTAAATCCATCTGAATGCCTGCTCCAGATGTAGGATCGGTTGCTCCTATTGTTAAAGTTGTTTTCATTTTTTTTCTAAATTTTTTATTAATTCTGCTCCATAAAGAAAAACTGCCCATCCATAAAACAGCCACATGACAAAAGCGAGAAAGGTTGATACAGAGCCATAAAGAGTGTTTATTTTAACTATTTTTACCACATAAAATGAAAAAACATGTTTGGCAATCTCTATTAATACTGTCGTGATCGCAGCTCCTGTAAAAATTGAACTAAGCTTGATTTTTTTGCTCGGTAAAATTTTGTAAAGCAATGTAGCTATAACAAACATTAATACAAAAGGAAGAATGTATTTCAGGAAAAAAACAAGCATTATGTTCAACTCAGAAAACCCTAAAGGATGGAAAACTTTTATAAGATAGGTAAGGGCAAATGAAGCTGCCACAGTTACTGTTATAAGCAGAATTATAAAAAAAGACATTAAAAGAGACATTATGAAATGTCTTTTCTTTGGAGTTTTAAAAATTTTGTTCAGAGAAAACTCAATGGCTGTGAAAAGCTGTAAAGAGAAAACACCATAAAGAATAAGAGAAACACTGCTTACTTCTTTTGAGGCTAAAATTTTTCTTAACTCCTTAATCATGTGCAATTCTATTGCAGGAAAAAATGTGATTAACTTTGAATATACAAATCTTACAACTCTTTCCTCCTGCAATATGTTAACCAGAACATTGACAATAAACATAGTTAGAGGAATTATTGAAAGAATTGAAAAGAATGCAAGGGAAGAACTCAGAAAAATTCCTTCATCTTTATAAAATTCTTTTAAAGCTGAAATAAAAGCCTTAGAGAGTTTTACAATCATCTGAGCAGATTTTCCGCATTAAGATGGAAGATTTTTTCTAAAATTTCCTGAGCAAGACCAAGTTTTTTAAGATTTTCTATTTCTTTGCCCTGATCTGCCCATGGAGAATCTGTTCCAAAAAGAATATAATCTGAAGGATGCTTAATAATGAGTTCCTTGATCTTTTCATCAGGCATCCATCCAAAGGCAAAGGATATCTCCAAGTAGACTGGCTTTCCAATCATTAACCTTTCAACGTCGTCCCACTGTTTCCATGCTCCAAGATGCGTGGCAATAAACTTCAGTTCAGGAAACCTGTTTATCACATTCATTATTCTTTCTGCAGAAGCAATATCCCACTCAGGAAATGCTATGTCATAACCGCAGTGCATTACAATCAATAAATCGTTTTCAATTAATGCTTCGTAAATGGGATAAACTCTTTCATCATCAATGGCAAAATCCTGATAAAAGGGATGCATTTTTATTCCATAAAAGCCCTCTTTTTTAATTAGTTTAATATGCTCTTTAATCTCTTTATCTTCAGGATGAACAGAGGGCAGAGGAATAATTCTTTCAGAGCGAATTTTATCACTCCATTTGAAAATTGAGTTAAACTGTTCTGGTCTTGTAGCAATGTTACATAGCACAGATTTTGTCACCCCATTTTTATCCATTGAACGAAGGAGCCCATCCAGAGTTCCATTAAGACAGGCTTTGACCTGACTTTTTTCTTCCAGTTTTTTTATTGCTCTTTCTGCAATTTCATCGGGAAATGCATGAGTATGAAAATCAATAATTTGCATAAGCTTTATTTTATCCTTAAAAAAGCTTAACTTGTCAATCAGGTTTTCCTTTTAAACTCTTTTTTGTTATTATTAATTATCCTGATTTTAAGAGGTGCTTTATGGATATATCATCTTTAGTGCAAAGGAATAACACAAAAATAGTTTTTATAATCCTTGACGGAGTTGGGGGTCTTCCTGTAAATGGAAAAACAGAGCTTGAGGCAGCAAATAAACCAAATCTTGATGCTCTTTCAAGAATCTCAGCCTGCGGGCTTCACATTCCTGTAGCTCATGGAATAACGCCTGGAAGCGGACCCGGGCATTTTGGAGTTTTTGGATATGATCCCATTAAGTATGAGATTGGAAGAGGTGTTCTTGAAGCACTGGGAGTTGGTATAGAGCTTAAAAAAACTGATGTTGCCTTAAGATGTAATTACGCTACTATTAAAAATGGCATAATTATCGATAGAAGAGCAGGGAGAATTCCCACAGAGAAAAATGTAGAACTCACTGAGAGACTATCAAATCAGATAAAAGAAATTGATGGAGTAAAGATTATTTTAAAACCAGGCAAGGAACACAGATTTTGTCTTGTATTGCGTTTTCCAGAAAATATAACTGAAAAAGAAGCAGTGGTTACGGATACGGATCCACAGAAGGAGGGAAAACCACCGGCAGAACCAGTGCCTTTAAATGAAGAATCAAGAAAAGTGGCAGAGGTTGCGAAGAAATTTATTGAAAAGGCAGAAGAATTCCTAAAAAATGAAGAAAGGGCAAACTATGTTTTGTTGAGAGGTTTTTCTGCTCTGCCTCATATTCCTACTTTTGAAGAAAAATACGGACTTAAAGCATGCTCCATAGCAGTATATCCCATGTATCGCGGAATTACAAGACTTCTCGGAATGGAAACAATCCCTGTAGAAGGTGACATTAAGGAAGAGGTGGAATTATTAAAAAAAGTTTATAAAGATTACGACTTTCTTTTTGTTCACATTAAAAAAGTTGATTCCTTCGGTGAAGACGGAAACTTTGAGGGTAAAGTAAAGAAAATTGAAGAGTTTGATAGTTTTCTGCCTGAGATCATCTCACTAAATCCTGATACACTGGTTATTACAGGGGATCACAGCACCCCAAGTCTGCTTAAAGCTCATAGCTGGCATCCTGTTCCTTTGTTGATAAACTCTCCCTATGTTTTTGGAGGATTGGTGAACGCATTTACAGAAAGAGAATGTCTTAAAGGTGAGCTTGGAATAATTCCAGCTACGGCAATTATGCCTCTGGTTCTTGCAAATACTTTGAGGTTGAAGAAGTTCGGAGCATGATTGACAGCCACTGCCATCTTGAGATGTTCAAAGAACAACTGCCGGATATAATCCGTCGTGCCTATGATGCAGGTGTTCATACAATTATCACTGTTGCCTCTGATGTGGAAAGCCTTAATGAGGCTGTAAAAATTTCAGAGCAGTATCCTATGGTTTATGCAGCAGTGGGAATTCATCCCCATGATGCAAAGGAGCTTGATGACAAAATTTTAAAAAATATCTTTGAACTGAGCAGACATCCTAAGGTTATTGCCATAGGAGAGATAGGTCTTGATTATCACTATGAGCATTCCCCAAAAGAGATTCAAATGTCTGCATTTGCTCGTCAGCTTGAAGTTGCAAAGGATGTTGGACTACCTGTAATCATCCATTCAAGAGAAGCCTTTGATGATACTGTAAAAATTTTGAAAGAGGTAGGCATTAGCAAAGCAGTTATGCATTGTTTCAGTGGCAGTCTTTCTCAGGCAAAAAAAACCATTGAAATGGGATTTTACATATCAATCTCTGGAGTTGTTACATTTAAAAATGCAAAAAAGATTAAAGAGGTTGCTCAGTTTGTTCCTGATGATTACTTAATGATTGAGACAGATGCACCCTATCTTGCTCCTGAACCAATGCGTGGAAAAAGAAATGAACCTGCTTTTTTATTTTACACAGCAAAGGCTCTGTCAGAATTAAGAGGAGTAACTATTGAAGACATTGACAGAATAACAACTGTAAATGTGAACAAACTTTTTCACATTGGAGAGCTTCCAAGAGGCGAAATCGCATACAAAATCAGAGATACTCTTTATCTAAACATAACAAACAGGTGCACAAATGTATGCAGATTTTGCGTAAGATTTCATACTGACTATGTAAAAGGACACAATCTAAGGCTTGAAAAAGAGCCTTCAGCAAATGAACTAATTGAAGCGATAGGAGACCCGAAGGATTATAAAGAAATCGTTTTTTGTGGATACGGTGAGCCATTTTTGAGACTCTCTCTTATTAAAGAAGTTGCAAAATGGATAAAAGAGCATGGTGGCAGAGTAAGAATAAATACAAATGGACAGGGTAATTTAATTCACGAAAGAAGAATTCTTCCAGAACTTGCAGGACTTATTGATTCAATTTCCATAAGCCTCAATGCACAGGATAGAGAAACTTATAACAAAATATGTAATCCTTCAAATCCTGATGCTTATGATGCTGTCATTGAATTTATAAAAGAGGCTAAAGAATTTGTTCCAGATGTGCAGGTAACAGTTGTTGATGTTAAAGAAGTTGATATTAAAAAATGTGAAGAGATTGCAAATTCCTTAGGTGTTAGGTTTAAAATAAGGCATCTTGATCAGGTTGGATAAAAATGCTTGAAATAATTAAAAGAGATTTTTTACAGGGAGTTAAAACATTTAAGTTCTGGGCAGAAGTTTTTTCTGAAAGAGTAAAGATTGAACTTAATGTTTTAAAACTTATTAGCGAGATAAATAGACTGAAAATAAAGAGAGATGCCTTTCTTAATTCTATCGGCAAAGAAGTATATAATTTGTGGGGTAGTGATTTTAATTTAAAAGAAAATGAAAAAATATCAAGTTTAGTGAGACAGATAAGAGAAATTGAAGCTCAGATAGAGGATAAAAAGAAAAAATTAAGCGAGCTTGAGGACCTCAGCAGGTGGAAATTCTGATATTTATTGTTGGTCTCGTTGTAGGCTCTTTTCTTAATGTGTGTATCTATAGAATACCAAGAAAATTATCAATAATTAAACCTGCATCATGCTGCCCTTCCTGTGGTAATTCAATTAAACCGTGGCATAATATTCCTGTTTTAAGTTTTTTTCTCCTCAAGGGTAAATGTGCATACTGTGGAGCAAAAATTTCTTTAAGATATCCAGTTGTTGAATTATTGAATGGCATTCTTTATGTTTTAGCGTATATAAATTTTGCTTTTCCGCTTTTGCCTTTTGTTTTAATTTTTATCTCAAGCCTTATAGTTATCTCCTTTATTGACTTTGATTTTCAAATTATTCCTGACCAGATTTCAATTCCTTTGATTTTTTTAGGTTTTATCCTATCTTTTTTGCCCAACAACTCATCATACTTAGCTCAGGGCATTAAAGATTCTCTTCTTGGTGTATTTGTTGGGGGAGGAAGTCTTTTAATCGTCTCTATTATAAGTAAAGGAGGGATGGGTGGAGGAGACGTGAAACTCAATGCTGCAGTGGGAGCATTTCTTGGATGGAAATCAGCATTGCTTACAATTTTTATTGGAAGCCTTGCAGGCTCGATAGTTGGTATTGTAATCTTGAAAAAGACAGGAAATAGAAAGATTCCCTTTGGACCTTTTCTTTCCCTTGGTGCATTGATATGTCTGTTTTTTGGTCAAAGGCTTCTTAATTGGTATTACCTTATATAAGCTTCAGTCACATAAAATCTAACCATTCTGTGAGTATTGAAATAATAAGCATTCAAAGCTATTGCGTTCTTCATTATTTTTATCCAGATATGTCTGTTTTCGTAAAATAAAGGTAAAATTTCATTTGAAAGTTTGTAGTATAAATCTTCTGCATCTCTTTTAGGGTCTGAACTTTCCTCAAGACTGCCAATAGCCCAGCCAGTATAACCTTCAATCCATCCTTCAATCCACCATCCGTCAAGAACACTTAAATTGGGAACACCATTGTGTGCTGCTTTCATTCCCGATGTTCCTGATGCTTCATAGGGCTTTTGAGGATTGTTAAGCCATATATCAACTCCTGCAACAAGTTTCATTGCCATTTCCATATCATAGTTTGGCAGATAAACTATTTTAACTTTATCTTTTATTCTCTCTTTTACTTCAAAAATTCTCTGAATAAGCTTTTTCCCACCCTCATCTCTTGGATGAGCTTTGCCAGCATATATAATCTGAATTCTTCCCTCTGCAATCATTGCAAGTCTATGAGGATCTGAAATCAATAAGTCTGCTCTTTTATACGGCGTTGCTCTTCTTGCAAATCCTATTGTAAAGGTGTCATAGTTTAAATTTGCGCCTGTGAGCCTATTTACATAGTCAATTAGATGTTTTTTTGCCTGCATATGGGCATCCCAGAGTTCTTCCTCTGGAATTCTCCAGGCTCTTACAAATATTTCAGGTTCATTTGCCCATCCTGGAAGGTATTTATTATAAAGTCTTTTAAATGGCTCTGATACCCATGTGTAAGAGTGGACTCCATTAGTTATTGCATGGATCTCATAACCGGGAAACATCTTCTCTGAGACCTCTTCATGTTTTTTGGAAACTCCGTTTATAAACTCGCTTAGATTGAATCCAAGCAAAGTCATATTTAGCATCCCATCTCCAGCAAGCTTTTTTAAAAGCCATAGTGGAACTATCTCACCCATTATTCTTTGAACAACTTCATAGGGAAATCTATCATGCCCTGCAGCAACCGGAGTATGAGTTGTAAAAACGCATAAATCTTTCACCTTCTCAGTATCCCATACAAGTTCATCAGACCATACTTCCTCAATGGGTCTTTTAAATCTCTGAAGAAGTTCCAGTGTAAGGAAGCTTGAATGACCTTCATTCATGTGATATTTTTTAATTTCAAAGCCAAGCTCATTAAGAATTCTTATTCCTCCTATGCCAAGAACAATCTCCTGTTTGAGGCGATACTCTAAGTCTCCTCCGTAAAGATAATGAGTGAGAGTTCTATGCTCGGGTTCATTTTCCGGAATATCTGTATCAAGAAAAAGCACAGGGACTTTGCCCCCTGTTCCGCTTTCTATAACATAAAGCCATGCAGTTACATAAACTGGCTTATTTTCTATTGTTACTGTAACCACTACATCAAGTTTGGTCAGATATTTTTCAATTTCCCATGGGTCAGGATGCTCAATCTGCCTTCCAAAGAAATCTAACTCCTGTTTAAAATATCCCATTTTGTGAATTAATGTAACGCCAATCATGGGAATTCTTAAGTCAGCAGCTGATTTCAAAGTATCGCCTGCCAAGATACCAAGTCCACCGCTATAAGTGTGCATCTCTGGCTTTATTCCAATTTCCATTGAAAAGTAAGCAATTCTTGCTTCTCTGGTAAACTCGTCTATGACCATATTCTGCTCTCCTGTATTTTTTTTATTAATTCTCTTATTGCCTGTATTCCTTTTTGTCCCATGTTAAAAGTAAACTCATTTACATAGGCTTTAATATGAAGTTTTATAACATCTTCATCAACTTCCTGAGAGTATTTTTTTACGAATTCAAGAGCTTCTTCCCAATGAGAATAAGCATATTCAATGCTTTCTTTAATGATTTTTTCAAGAATTTCTTTTATGTTTAATGATCTTCTGGATATGATGCAACCAAGAGGAATGGGTAAGGATGTCTCTTTCTTCCAGAACTCTCCGAGATCGGCAACTAAATGGAGTCCTTTCAAAGAATATATAAATCTTCCTTCATGAATCAGGACTCCCATGTCTGCTTTTTCCTCAGCTACTTTATCAATGATCTCATAAAATGGCATAAACTCTACTGAATATTTTTTATCAGGAAAAAATTTCTTCCAGTAAAACCACATAAGAGCAGAGGCAGTTGTCAGTCTTCCGGGCAGAGCAATTTTAACAGTGGATAGTCTCTTAAGTTTTTCTAAATCTTTTGTAATTACTACAGGACCATGCTCTGATAAAGCTCCACCTGAAGAAAGAAACTCATAATCCTTGTGAAGATAATAAAAGGCATGGGTTGAAATTTTTGAAATATCAAGAGTTTTTTTAAAGCATAGGGAATTTAAAGTTTCCACATCTTCAATGACAAAATCAAAATTAAGTCCACGGGTGTTTACTTTTTTTTCAACTATTCCAAAAAATATAAATGTATCATTTGGACACGGTGATATTCCAAACTTTAGCATGAAATAATTTTAACAGATGTTGAAACAATTATGAAAACTATGCTAATTTAAAAAAATTAATACTTATATAGGAGGGGAATTTGGCAACCAAGAGATCAACGATTAAAAAAAGAAGTAAATCAGTATTAAAAAGAATAAGACAGAATGAAAAAAGAAGACTGAGAAATCAGGCATGGAGAACAAGAATTAAAACCTCTATTAAAAAGGTTGAGGAAGCAATTGCACAGAAAAATCAAGAAACAATTCAGTCCTTACTGAAAGAAGCAATCAAAATTATAAGCAAAGCTGCTTCAAAGGGCGTAATTCATAAAAATACAGCATCAAGAAAAATATCAAGATTAATGAAAAGAGTTAATAGTGCTTTAGTTCCTTCAGAATCTGCAAGCTAATTAAATTCCCCAAAAAGTCGGAGACTTTTTGGGGACCCCCAATGGACACAATTCTATTATAACCGCCCAAAAAACTCATAAAATCCATAGATATCCTTCTGCCCCTGAAGGTCTATCCCCATTCATCATGGTTGAGATTGACCTTGGTCTTAGCCCCTGACGTCAGGGATTCCTGTTTGGACTGATGGTGATTGAGTTTTCACTGTTTATGCTCTCCTATGGAAGAAGAATGAGATTGCCACGCCTTTGGCTCGCAATGACAGCTTAGGGTTGTCATTCCGAGGGTGGCATTCCACCCGAGGAATCTCTGAGTCTTTCAATGCCGAAAAAAACAAAGGAGATTCCTCGCTTCGCTCGGAATGACAAAGTATGGGCAAGCTCGGAATGACAAAGTATGGGCAAGCTCGGAATGACAAACAAAGAGCCCCTGACGTCAGGGATTCCTGTTTGGACACTAAGGGCGGTGGTGCCTGGTGGCAACTGAGTATCAGCCCCTGACGTCAGGGATTCCTTTTTGGACTTAAGGTTAAGGCAGAAGGAGCCTTCAGAGAGCTGGCGAGGGTAATAGCCATTGGCCTTGTTCCCAGGGCTATTTTTTAGAAATATCTGCCTTTCGGATTTCATTATCTGGTTAATCGTTTCCTCAAGAAGCCTTTTTATACCTGGATGCTCACCCATTAAAGCATCTCCAAACACATTCTCAACTGCCTGCCTGAATATTTCTTCCTTTGCTGCTTCATAGAGTTCCTTGTGGTTTTCCATGTCCCTTTTCCTCATTCAGGTTATTTTATTTTCAAAACCATATATTTTATACACAGACACAAGATTATTTTAACTTCCTACTGATTATTAAACATGTTGAAAAAATCATATTGAAAAAATTTGATATAATAGTTTACACAATTTTAATTATAAGTCTCATCTTTGTAGCATGATTTCTTTCATACAAAATTCCCAATACATAATGCCCCAAACATTCATTATAAGGAAACCGTATATTCTTAGTGCTCTGTCTATCAATGAAATATGTCCCTTGAGAGCCAAGAGTAAAACCATTACATTCATAAGGCTTCCCTTCTTTGTAATTTGTGATGTATGTTGTCTTCAGATCCACAGCAAATTTCAGTTGCTCATCTTTTTTAGAGATAAATGTTATATCAGGATACCAATTTTGCTTATCTGAAAAAATCATTTTGTATTCATGCTTATTAGCAAATTCTAGAAATCTGGAGAATAAATGAATTTCTATAACCTTGGAAACTATCTTCGTATCGCTAGTAATGGTATAAATATTCTTGAAAACATCAATGAACCACTTTATTACCCATTGGTCATCCTGCGTAGAAACATAACTATCCAACTCGTTGGCAAACGATTGAAGTTGTTTCAAGAACTCTTCTTTTAACTTTGTTTTTGTCTTATTATCCATTTTTCTCATCCCTATATCTTAATTTCATCCAAATTTTAAATCTTTTAAAAACGACGGCGGGCATTTCACTTAACGGCTGGCGGATATCTGAAGTGCCTTCGCTCATCGGATTGCCAATAGATTGCATTGATATAAAACTTGCGAAGGCATTTGGGCGGAGCGTAGCGGAGCCAGATACCCGCTTGTTGCCCGAGTGCATTAGCACCGAATCGGACAACGTTTTGAGGGCATAGGAAGTTCGGCTTTACCGAATTTGCGCTGAGCGAAGCGTAGTCGTATGTTTGCTGTTATCTGCCGTTTTACAGCTCATTGTTTTGTTCATCACTTCCAAGTTCTTCTTCTGGTTGTGGTTTCAAATGTTGAATGGCTTCTTTAAAAGTTTCATAAAAATCATCGATTCTAATCACACTCATTTTAAACAAACTAAACAAAGCTTTTGCTCCTGCTTCTGTTATATCGGTTAGAATCATATAAGCGTGTTCATAATCTAATTTTAATATCTCAGCAACTTTTGAGTATTTATCAATATACCTTTGATAATCTCCTGTTTTAGCCTCAAACCAAAAATATTCATCTTCGATCTTGAATATAATATCTAATTCAAAATTATCTCCATTTGGTAGTATAATTTGTGGATTTTTCAAATATGAGTAATTAACTGGTATTGGATGTGAAATGGATTTTATGGCTTCAATTACAGCTGATTTTACATAGCGTTCTAACCAACCACCAGTAAAAAAATTAATAGCTTTCGGGATTCTGTTAACTTTAGCATAAAGAGTATATTTTGGTGATTTATAATATTTGTACTCTTCCAAAAAAGCAATCTGATGGAGATTGCTGCACAACTGAGTTATGCTTGCAATTTCTTCTTGTTTATGATTTCTTAGATCTAATGTAAAGCTTCTTCCTTTATTTAAATCCCTTTTTATGTGTTGGTATAAGTTTTTAATATGAGAATACCTATCCCCCATAAATAAGGCTATTTTATCAAGAATTTCATCTGACTCTTCCTCTTCTTTTATAGATTTTATTCTAATGTTCTTAGAATTTAGAAACTCTTCTATTTCAGAAAAGTCGTTCACAAATTTGTTTTTATCAGTTTCAACAGAGGACAGGCTATCAAAAGCGTCCTTATTTTCTTTGCTTCTTGCCACTTGTTTATCATTTAAATAGTCAGCTATTGTTTCAAGAGCTTTAGCTATCCGATTCAAAAGAGCTTTTATGTCTTCTATATCATTCATCTCCTTCTCCTCCAAATGGCAGATAACTTTGTTGTATCCGAATATGGTTCGGATATACTACCATATTTGGGAGATATGCGAACAAGGTTCGCATATACTATACTTTGGCTAAAGTTTTTTCCCATTAAATTTCCTTTTCTTTTCATCTTTCCCCCTTTAAATCTAAACCATCCAAAGGGCTCCTAATTCCGGCAATATCTGTAGTGCTTACATGTATGTATATCTCTGTTGTCTTGCTACTCTTGTGTCTGAGGATTTCCTGAATATATCTCAAATCTGTTCCGCTTTCCAACAGGTGCGTTGCAAAACTATGCCTTAGGGTATGAACTTTAACAGGTTTTTGAATACGAGCTTTTCTGCAGGCACTGGCAAATATCTTTTCCACAGTTCTAACAGTAATATACCTTTTTTTATTCTGCCCTGGAAATAGCCACTTTTTCGGTTGATATTCCTCCAGATAGTGCCTTAAAATCAAAAGAGCTTTTTCTGATAGCATTGTATATCTATCTTTTCTTCCTTTGGGACCCTTAATATGAATCAGCATCCTTTCAGTAACTTCTTTTTTAACCTGCCAGAGTTTATCATCGTTTAACATCACACAATAATATATAGCAAAGAAAAGAAAAAGTCAAGGACTCTAATTGCTTGTTGTTGCAAATCAAAGAGGTCTTCCTTTTTTGCAAAACCTAAATGTCACCCCTTTGTTTTTAGTATATATTAGCTCTGAACCTAAGGAAGCAGGACTGCTACCTGCAAATACCAGAAAATATAAGCGAAGACAAAGAAGACCACCTTCCTCTAAGGAGGGAGAGATCATCTTCCTTGATGGTTCCCTTCACGAAGGGTTGCTTGATGGAAAACCTTATACTCAACAAGGACCAACTCACTTTCAAAGAGCTATATGTGAACTTGGAATAGGTTTTATTTATGCTAACTCTCCTTAAGGCTTGAGGACGAATTGAAAGAATCTTAAGAACATTTCAAGAAAGATTAGTTGCAGAGTTAGCTTTTCATAAGATTATTCTGGGATTAAGCAAAATTTTGTGTAAAAAATTTATGATAGAGATAAAATTAAACTTAAGGGAGGTTGCAAATGGTTAAAAAAAGTTTTGCTCTGAAGTTCTTCAAAATCTAATTTCAAGAGGACTAAGTAAAGTTACTATTTTTGTCACTGATCACTTCACTGGACTTGATAAACTCATTGCTAAGCTCTTTCCACTTGCAGATCACCAGTTCTGTTTTGTTCAGTTTTATAGAAACTAAAAAAATAAACTTAATCTTAAAAATACTCAAGAAATTTACCGTCTCTGGAAAGCAATAAAACAAGCTACATCTTTAGAAGAAGGAAAGGAGGTTTTCAAGAAATTACTTGAACTGGTTAAGAAAGTAAATCCAAATTATGGTAAATATCTTGAGAAGTATAGCAAAAACCTTTTAGCTTTTTTGGATTATCCTGCTGAATCTCTTAATGCAGGGCTTGAGTATATGAGAATGGAATATGGAGGATATTTTGCAGGCTTTAAGATGCTTGAGATAAACTTATTTATCCAGATGATTAATTTACATGATAAATGGTTAGATAAACTTGTACCACATTTAGTAGCAAATAGTTATAGATTAAGACAGCTTTTTGCTCTTAAATATATTGATGAAGATAGCAAAATTGTAGAATTAAAAATAAGTGAGGTATAATATGTTAATTTTTTTTACTGATTATTAAACATGTTGAAAAAATCATATTGAAAAAATTTGATATAATAGTTTACACAATTTTAATTATAAGTCTCCTGCATAGTTGTTTTTCCTTCCACTTGAATCTTCCCCACATAAGGAACATTAATACCTTCTTCTGTTACTACTTGGGCAGGAACTACGTATGTTGATGTTTCTTTAGATAAAAAAAGCACAGGAGGATATTGTTCCTGTATAATTATCTCTACAACATCACCTTTACCAAGACAAGGGGAGTATCTTGGGGCAGTAAAATCTGATAAATTGATTTTATTTTCTGTTTCAAGTAAAGCTGATTGTTTTGGATTTAGCTCCACAATAGTTAAAAAAGGTTCAATGCTTTCAGATTTAACATCCGCTGCTGATAAATAAATTTCTGGTTTAGATGGACCACTTTGTGGTAAAAAACTTGCACAACTTGTAAGGAAAACTAAAGAGATTATTATAATAGTCAATTTTTTCATATCATTGTCATTTATTAAAAACATAGCCTCACTCTGTGAGTGCTTTCTTTTAAGTCTTTTAAATTAAATAAAATCATAATAAAAAAAAAAAAAGTCAAGAAAAATCGAAATCTCCAAAAATTTTTGTTTAATTGTGTTAAAATTTTTTATTAAACTTTTGTTGGAGGAGTGATGCTGATTATCGGAGAAAGATTGACTATTATCTCAAAAAGAGTTCGTGAAGCAATTTTAAAGAGAGACAAACTGCCAATTCAACAGATTGCTATTGAGCAGTGGAAGGCTGGAGCTCACATGATAGAGGCAAACATTGGTCCTGCTGAGGACGATGGAGAGGCTCTTATGGAGTGGATGGTTACAACTATTCAGGAAGCAGTGCCACTTCCAGTATCTCTTGATACCACAAATCCTAAGGCGATGGAGGCAGGATTAAGAATTCACAACAATGAATGGGGAAAGCCTTTAATAAATTCAACATCCCTTGATCCTGAGAGATTCATAATGTTTGAACTCGCAGCAAAATATGCTGCTCCCATAATAGCACTTACTGTTGGCAAAGGTGGGCTTCCAAGAGATGCCGAAGAAAGGGTTGAAATAGCTGTTCAGCTCATGGAAAAGGCAACAGAATACGGGATTGAATTAGAAGATATATTTCTTGATCCACTGGTTTTGCAGATATCAACATCTCAACATCAGGCAAAGGAAGTGCTGCGTGCTGTTAAGCTTTTTCAGGAGCTTAATGATCCACCTATGAAGACAATTGTGGGACTCAGTAATCTTTCAAATGGATGCCCCAGACAGGTAAGACCGATTCTGAACAGGTATTTTTTAGCCCTTCTCATGTATGAGGGTCTTTCCGCTGCAATTGTAAATCCCTCTGAAGTGATTGAAGTAGTAAAAACAGTTAATGTAATTACAGGCAAAACCCTTTATGCACACTCTTATCTTGAAATTTAGAGGTGTTAAATGAGTTTTTCAATCCCGAAAGAAACATACTCAGGAAAACTTCCTGAAATTACTTTTGGTAGCGTAAAAAAAGCTTTTTTTGGTGGAGAATCTGCACTGCCCTTTCATTTTTTTGAAGGAGCATTTCCTCATAAACCTTTGATCGCCTTTGAAATTCAGGATGATGTGCCTGAGGACTATCCTGAAGAACTTGCCAGGGTTTACTCCTCAGTATGGGAAGACCCTGTAAGATGGGCAAAATTCTGTGAGTCTCTTGGTGCAGAAGCAATTGCTTTAAGACTTATGAGCACTCATCCAGACAGCAAGAATTCCAAACCTGAACAAGCTGCCCAGGCAGTAAAAAAGCTTATCTCTGAGATAGACTTACCAATGATTATTCTTGGAAGCAATCATACTGAAAAGGACGCAGAGGTTTTACCTGTTGTTGCTGATACTGCAAGGGGATATAACTGTATAGTGGGAAAGGCACAGGAAGGAAACTACAAAACAATTGCTGCCTCTGCAATGGCAGGAGGTCATAGTCTTATTGCCATGTCTGAGCTTGACGTAAATCTTGCAAAGCAATTAAATATTTTAATTACGCAAATAGGATTTCCAAGAGAAAAGATAATCATAGACCCCATGTGTTCTGCTCTGGGATATGGATTTGAGTATACCTATTCGGTGATGGAAAGAATAAGAATTGCAGG
Organism: Thermodesulfovibrio sp. 3907-1M; assembly: GCF_040450955.1. Taxonomy (NCBI): domain Bacteria; kingdom Pseudomonadati; phylum Nitrospirota; class Thermodesulfovibrionia; order Thermodesulfovibrionales; family Thermodesulfovibrionaceae; genus Thermodesulfovibrio; species Thermodesulfovibrio autotrophicus. Next base: position 1,023,818 of record NZ_CP144373.1, on the reverse strand, counting down.
ACTTCTTCAGGGAGACAGTATGCTTTGTGTTCCAATGGTTGCTGATGTTGGCTTTTATGTATGGAAAACAAAAGAGACTCAGGCGACTGAGGAAGAGATTCCTGAGTGGGGGAGTTTGCATGAAAGAGCTATTATGTGGGAGGCTGTAACAGCCTGTTCATTTCTGCTTTCAGGAGCAGAGCTTTTGATAATGAGACATCCAGAGGCAGTAAAAACTACAAAAAAATTTATTGAGGAGTTATATGGCACTTACAGGAATAGAAATATTTAAGCTTCTTCCAAAGACAAACTGTAAAAAATGCGGATTTCCCACATGCCTTGCCTTTGCAATGAAGGTTGCTCAGGGTCAGGCAGACATTGAACAGTGTCCTGAGGCATCTGACGAGGTAAAGGCAAAGCTTAAAGAAGCCGCAACTCCTCCAATAAGGGGAATTGTCTTTGGACCTCAAAATAAATCCATAAAAATCGGCGAAGAACAGTGTCTTTTCAGGCATGAAAAAAAGTTTTTCCATCCTACAGTGCTTGCATTAAAAATAAAAGACACTGACAAAAATATAGACGAAAAACTGCAGGAAGTGGTAAACTCTCAGATAGAGAGAGTCGGAGAAATACTCAAGATTGATGCAGTTTTTCTTGAAGATGAATCCAATGACCCTTCAAGATTTAAGGAAGCAGTTGAAAAAATAATTAACAAAGCTCAGATACCCATGATTCTTGGAACCTTTAACCCTCACTCTGCAGAGTTAGTTTTAAATGATTTATTAACCATAAGACCAATTCTTTACGGAGCCAGTGAACAAAACATTGATGAAATGGTAAGTATAGCAAAGAAATACAATGTTCCATTAACAGTTACAGCAAAGGGAATAGAAAAGGTCATTTCAATGGTTGAAAAAATTCAGAGTCTTGGATTTGAAGAAATACTGATTGATACAGAGCCTCAGACAGCCATAGAGCTTCTTACTGACAACACATTAATAAGACGGGCATCATTGAAAAAGAGAATAAAATCTCTGGGATATCCTGTCTTGACACTTCTCAGAGAAAAAGACCCTTTTTATGAAACTGTTCTTGCTTCTTTAGCAATTCTTAAATATTCATCCATTGTTGTTCTGAATGAAATCACAGGATGGAAAAATCTCGTGCTTTTCACATTAAGACAAAACATTTATTCAGACCCTCAGGTCCCGATGCAGGTAAAGCAGGACATATACAAGGTAGGACAGCCTGATGAAAACAGTCCAATAATAGTTACCACCAACTTTGCATTAACTTATTTTCTCGTAAAGGGCGAGATAGAAAACAGCAAAGTCCCTGCATGGCTTGCCATAATGGATTGTGATGGCTTGAGCGTTCTTACAGCATGGGCAGCAGGAAAGTTTTCTGCAAGCAAAATTGCACAGTTTATAAAGGAAAGTGGAATTGAAGAAAAGCTAAATCATAGGGAACTCATAATCCCTGGATATGTTGCCATGCTTAAAGCTGCCATAGAGGATAAACTTCCAGGTTGGAAGGTTGTTGTAGGGACAAAAGAAGCAAGCGGAATTCCAGCTTTTTTGAAAAATTATGTAAGGAACAGGCAATGATAGAACAATTAATTGAAATAGCAAAAAAGGCACTGCAAGATTTATTTAAGGAGACAGAAGAGAGTTTAAAAACTACTCTTTCAGAAAAGACAGAAAACTTCTTATTTGAGTTTCCCGATACAGCCTATGGACTTCCCCTTATCTATGCTCTTGAGGGAGTTAAAATCAACAGTCTCAATGAACTCAAAAAATTTTTTGAAAGAATAAAAGAAAGCCTTACCCAATCAAATGATGCGATAACGCTCGCATTGAACTATCTTTATCTTTCTGAGATTGCTCTGGCAGTGGATTACATAAAAGGCATTGATAAATCCTCAGAGTTTTATGGATTTCTTGGGGATACGATTCAGAGAACACTTGGAGTTCAGCTTGTTGATGGTAGAATCCCTGCAGTGGCGGTTTTGCTTGGCAGAGTTGAAAGTGATAAACTTCTTTCAATAATTAAAGAACTTCAGGAAAAAAGAATTCTTACTTTCCTAATTGGTGCTGTTGCAGAGGAGTTTTTAAAAACAGGACAAAGACATGGCTTTGAAGCTTATGTAGTCGCTGTTGGCACAAAAATAGAACACACAGTTTTTGTTATTGACTGGGCAGTAAGGGCATCTTTGATCTTCGGAGGACAGACAGCAGGAGATAAAGATGCGATAATAGATTATGTGAGAAAAAGAATTAATGCCTTTGCCATATCCTTTGGAAGTCTTGATGAAAAAGCAGTTGCTATGGCAGTGGGGGCAGCAGTGCTGGCAATTCCCGTGATAACTGATCAGAGCCTTCCTGATGTTTCAATTCCTGAAATAGCTGAGTATCCTCTTTTAACCTCAGAGAAAGACCACTCAAAGATTGTCAGAAAAGCGATTGAAACAAGAGGTTTGAAGATAGTTGTTGAAAAACCTCCAATTCCTGTTTCCTATGGTCCAGCTTTTGAGGGTGAAAGAGTTAGAAAGGAAGATAGTTTCATAGAGTTTGGAGGGCAGAAAACACCTGCCTTTGAGTGGGTTAGAATGATGGAGGCTTCAGAGGTTGAAGATGAAAAGGTTGAGATAATTGGCACAGACTGGCAGAACCGTTATGAACAAGGTGGAAGAATGCCTCTTGGAATTATTGTTAAAGTGGCAGGTAAAAAGATGCAGAAAGATTTTGAGCCTGTTATTGAGCGCCAGATTCATACATTTATAAATGAGGCTGAAGGACTCTGGCACATTGGGCAGAGAGATATAAACTGGATAAGAATAAGCAAAAAAGCAAAACAAGCTGGCATCAGACTTGAGCACCTTGGTTTGATAATAATGAGTATGACAAAGGCAAGATTCAGAAGTATTGTTGACAGAGTTGAAGTTTTACTTTATGTGGATGAAAAAGATGTTCTAACTCTGAGAGAGGAGGCAAGGCAGGAATACAGGCGAAGAGATTTAAGACTTGCCAGGCTTACAGACGAGGAAGTTGATGAGTTTTACTCCTGTCTTCTATGTCAGAGCTTTGCGCCAAAACATGTTTGTGTGATTACACCTGAGCGTCCTGGGCTATGTGGAGCATTCACATGGCTTGATGCAAAGGCATCCTACGAGATTGAACCAACAGGCGGAAATCAGCCTGTTGAAAAAGGTAAGTTGATTGATCCTGTCTATGGAAGATACAGCGGAGTTGATGAGTATGTGAAGAAACACTCTGGAGGTGAAATACAGACAATAAATCTTTACTCCATCATGGAAAATCCTATGACCTCATGCGGATGTTTTGAATGCATTGTTGCAGTGACACCTGAAGCAAACGGAGTTTTAATTGTAAATCGTGGATACAGCGGTATGACCCCTATTGGAATGAAGTTTTCCACAATTGCAGGAATGATTGGTGGAGGAGTGCAAACTCCGGGATTTATGGGAGTTGGTGTTAATTACATTACTTCAAGAAAGTTTCTAAAAGGCGATGGAGGCATAAGAAGAGTTGTATGGATGCCAAAGGAATTGAAAGAAAGAATAAAGGATAGTTTTCAGAAAAGAGCAGAGGAAGAAGGTGTGCCAGAGCTTTTTCAAAAGATTGCTGATGAGACAGTTTGCGAAGACATTGAATGCCTGATTAATTATCTCTCTAAGGTCGGACATCCTGCCCTGCAGATGGAGCCAATAATAAAATAAAAAGTGGCGGCGAAGGGATTCGAACCCCTGACACGACGGATATGAGCCGTCTGCTCTGACCAGCTGAGCTACGCCGCCGAACATTAATAATATATCAAAATCATCATTTTTTTGGCAAACATCTAAGCGGCATTGAAATTGCCGACAGAAATACAGAAGCAATGTTTGCCCTGTCATCGTGAGTTTCTTTCCTGTCTTTCCGAGGGACCTGTCCCGAGCCGAAGGCAGTGTCTCCTCTCTTTCTGTCATTGCGAGCTGAAGGCGTGGCAATCTCTATTATAAAGGGGGGATTCCTCGCTGACGCTCGGAATGACAAAAAAGGTCGGAATGACAAATTGAAAGGTCATTCAGAGGGTAGTATTATATTATTCTGTCATTCCGAGGGGCTCAATACCCCGAGGAATCTCTGAAATAGTGAGAACAAAGGAGATTCCTCGTCGCTAACGCTCCTCGGAATGACAAAGGAAAAAGTCGGAATGACAAAGTATGGGCAGGCTCGGAATGACACTTACTTATTGTCATCCCGATTAATCTGTGAGAGTGCGAGGAATATCTGAGAAAAGACTTCAAAAGTTGACTGAATTTTTACAAAAATTTTAAACTAAAACTTCTAAGTTTATCTCGGAGGGTTTAAAAAATATGGAAGAGAAAGTATTAAAACTCGGATTGCCAAAAGGAAGTCTACAGGAGACTACATTGAAGCTATTTAAAAAAGCAGGATACCACATACATGTTTCCCATAGATCATATTATCCAGTAATTGATGATGAGGAAATATCAGCCATGCTTCTCAGGGCTCAGGAAGTGCCAGTTTATGTTGAAAAAGGGTATCTTGATTGCGGACTTACTGGATATGACTGGATTCTTGAACAGAATGTAGATGTAATAGAGGTTGCAGAACTTAGATACGCAAAAGAAGGATTCAGACCAGTTCGGTGGGTTATAGCAGTTCCAGAAGACTCTCCAATAAAAACTGTTGAAGATTTGCAGAATAAAAGAATTGCCACTGAGCTTGTGGGATATACAAAGAGATACTTAAAATCCAAAGGAATTAAAGCTGAGGTTTACTTTTCATGGGGTGCCACAGAGGTCAAGCCTCCTTATCTTGCTGATGCAATAGTTGATTTAACTGAAACAGGTGCCTCTTTAAAGGCAAATAAATTACGCGTTATTGAAACAATTCTTGAGTCAACCACCCGTTTTATTGCCAATAAGAATGCGTGGAAAGACCCATGGAAAAAGAAAAAAATGCAGGATATAGCAATGCTTCTTCAGGGTGCTTTACTGGCTGAAGAAAAAGTGGGACTTAAAATGAATGTTCCGAAAGACTCCCTCAAAAAAGTACTCAGCTTGCTTAATTCTCTGCATTCTCCTACAATTTCCCAGCTTTATGATGAAAACTGGTATGCAGTAGAGGTTATAATAAATGAAAAAAGAGTGAGAGAGCTTTTACCAAAGCTTAAAGAGGCAGGTGCTTCAGGATTTGTTGAGTATCCATTGAATAAAGTAATTCCATGAGGAGGTGTTTTTCATGTACGCCATTATAGAAACAGGTGGGAAACAGTTTAAGGTTAAAGTGGGAGATGTATTAAAAATTGAAAAACTTAATGTTGAACCAGGAAATGAAGTAATGTTTGACAGGGTGTTACTTTTTCAGGGTAATGAAGGAGTTAAAATAGGCTCTCCCTACATTGAAGGACTGAAAGTAAAAGCTCAGGTGATCGAAACTGCAAAGGATAAAAAGGTCCTCGTTTACAGACCTCCATCAAAAAAGGCTGTTCATAGACTTAAAGGTCACAGACAATGGTATACTAAAGTAAGGATAAAAGAAATCATAGGAGGATAAAATGGCACATAAAAAAGGTGTTGGAAGCTCAAGAAATGGAAGAGATAGTCAGGCTAAAAGACTTGGTGTAAAAAGATTTGGTGGCCAGTTTGTAAAAGCTGGAAATATCCTCGTTCGTCAAAGAGGAACGAAGTTTCATCCCGGAGCTAATGTAGGTGTAGGCTCTGATTATACTCTTTTTGCATTGATTGATGGAGTTGTTAAATTTGAAAGAAAAGACAGGCAAAGACTGAAAGTAAGCGTTTATCCTGTCACAGAACCTGCCCAATAAAACTCTGGGGTGGCTAATGCCACCCTCTTCAATCCTATGCAATTTGTTGACTATGTAAAAATCTATGTGAAAGCCGGTGATGGTGGAAGAGGTTGTATTAGCTTCCGGAGAGAAAAGTATGTTCCAAGAGGAGGACCTGATGGCGGAGATGGTGGCAAAGGAGGAGATGTAATAATTCAGGCTTCCTGTGAACTCCATACACTTCTTGATCATAAATATAAAAAAACATACAAGGCACAAAAGGGACAACACGGTAAAGGCAGTAATATGAAAGGCAGAGACGGAGAAGACTTGATAATAAAAGTGCCTGTTGGAACAGTTGTAAAAGATGCTGAAACAGAAGAGATAATTGCTGACCTGGACGAGGAAGGCAAACAGGTAGTTGTGGCAAAAGGTGGCAGAGGAGGATTTGGCAATGCCCATTTTGCAACTCCTACAAATCAGGCTCCAAGATATGCTCAGCCAGGTGAAAAAGGGGAGGAAAGATGGATAATTCTTGAGCTCAAACTTCTCGCAGATGTGGGACTCATCGGACTTCCAAATGCTGGGAAATCAACATTAATTTCTGTCATAAGCTCTGCTCGTCCCAAAATTGCCGATTATCCTTTCACAACTCTTAATCCAGTTCTTGGAGTTGTAAAGTATGGTGAATATCAGAGCTTTGTTGTTGCTGATATTCCAGGACTGATAGAAGGTGCTCATCAAGGTGCAGGACTGGGGCATCAATTCTTAAGACATGTGGAAAGAACTTCTCTACTTTTACATCTTGTTGATGTATCAGATTTCTTAGAGTCTGATCCAGTGGAAGATTTTGAAAAAATTCAGAAAGAACTTGAACTCTACAACCCTGCTCTTACAAAAAAACCCTTTGCAGTGGTTGGGACAAAGATTGATATTGCATATAAGGCAGAAAGATTTGACAGGCTTAAAGAGTACTGTGAGAAAAAAGGAATTGATTTTTTTCCTGTAAGTGCTGTAAAAAAAGAAGGAATTGACAACCTTCTTAAGTATCTTTCAGAAAGGTTGAAAAGATGAGAATTGTTGTAAAAGTAGGAAGCAATCTTTTAACTGACAAAGCAGGATGCATTAATCAAAGAAGAATTTTTTGTCTTGCAAGGGAGGTAGCAGAACTCCATAATAAATTAGTAGAAATCGTAATTGTTTCATCTGGTGCCATTGCATCAGGGCTTAAAAAGCTTGGACTTAAAACAAAACCCAGAGAAATACGGAAAAAACAGGCAACTGCTGCAGTTGGACAGCCTCTTTTGATGTGGATGTATGAAAAGTATTTCTTAAAATTTAAAAAACACATAGCTCAGATTCTTCTTACAAGAGATGACCTGAGCGACAGGACTCGCTATGTAAATGCAAAGAATACGATTCTCACGCTTCTTGAGATGGGTATAATTCCAATAATTAATGAGAATGATACAGTAGCAACCGATGAAATAAAATTTGGTGATAATGATCAGCTTGCAGCTCTTGTTGCAGGGCTTGTTGAAGCAAATCATTTAATAATTCTATCAGATGTTCCAGGACTATACACTTCAGATCCAAAAAAAGACTCTGATGCCAGATTAATAAAACATGTAAAAGAATTCTCAAAAGAGCTTACTGAAATAGCAAAACCAACAAGCACGGGATATGGAACTGGAGGAATGTATTCAAAGGTTATTGCTGCCAAAAAAGCAACTTCCTTTGGAATCCCTGTTCATATTGTAAGTGGCAGAAAATATGGAAATATTAAAGCAGTGATTGAGGGAAAACAGGTGGGCACATTCTTTGAGCCTGTGAAGGAAAAGGTTACTTCAAGAAAAGGATGGATCGCCTATGCAACAAGGTCTAAAGGAAATCTTTACATTGATGAAGGTGCTGTAAAAGCTTTGCTTAAAGATGGGAAAAGTCTTCTTCCGTCGGGAATTAAAAAGGTGGAAGGAGATTTTGATGTGGGAGATGCAGTTTACTGCATAGATGAAAAGGGTGAGAAAATTGCAAAGGGACTGGTTAACTACTCGTCCTGTGAAATAAAACTGATAAAAGGGAAAAAATCCTCAGAGATTGAGAAAATTCTTGGATATAAATACGCAGATGAAGTAATTCACAGGGACAATCTTGTTATACTTGTGTAATTTTTACCAATCTTCTTAATGCTGCGAGCTTTTCACTTCTTTCTACTTTTGCTTCTTCAATTGCTTTTTTTAAAATCTCAATCGTTCTATCATAAAGGGTTCTGTCCACAGGATAAGGAGTTCTGTCCTTTCCTCCATGGGCAAAACTAAAACGGGCTGGATCTTTAAAGCTCAAAGGAGTTCCATACAAAAGCTCACAGGTAAGTGCGAGAGCTCTTAAAGTTTTTGCTCCCACTCCTTTTATCTCAAGAAGAGATTCAAAGTTTGATGGCTGTTTTTCATAGGTCTGAAGAAAGATTTTGTAAAAATTTTCAGGATTTATATCAGATAAACTCACCATATGCCTTTCTGGAAGGCTGAGTTCTCTAATTTTCTTCATCTCTTTAATAATTTTTTCAGGATTTTCGCAGGAAAGTATAGTTGCTGCTTTTCTTAAATCTGCTGCTTCCTTTGCAGTAAAATTTAATGCTGGTATTTTTACATCACAACAGACTGCCTCATGGGGTTCTTCAACAAAACTTTTAAGAGTAAAACTGAGCCAGTGATATCTTCTTGCTGTCTGGAGGGTTTCATTCATTCCCTGCTGAATAACGCACCAGTGCCCTTCTGCAGTAAAAACTATTGTATGATGATAAAGATTGAATCCATCCTGAACTGCCACATTGTCAACTTTTGCTGAAAGTCTACTTGCATATATAAATGGCTGCGGAGCAAAGCCAGAGTATTCAGCATAGTTTATTATTTCCTGTGGAGCCTGTAAGGCTTTCTTTGCTTTACCTCCTGCAATAAATAATCCAAATTCATGTTCAACTCCTCTTAATGCTTCCTTCAGTGCTCCTGTAACGGTGGTGGTCACACCGCTACTGTGCCAGTCAAATCCAAGAACACAGCCAAGACATTGAAACCAGTAAGGATCAGAAAGTCTTCTCAGGAGTTCTTCTCTCCCAAGCTCTATTATCATTAGCTCAACTATTGCTCTTGAAAGAGCAACCATTCTTTTAAATAGCCAGTAGGGTGCTTTTCCACTGTGAAGAGGCAGATTTGCTATTCCTGTTTTCTGCATAATTTATTATAAAATATAAAACAATTAAAAACTTCAAATCAGAGGTTACGGTGCGAAAAAGAATTTTGAAAAATGCTAAATGTAAATACTGCAAAAGCACCATTTTGATATTTTTTTACTGAAGCAGGATCGTGCTCTGCTGTAGTGAGTGCGGAGCAGAATTTAAAGTCTCTGAATATCTTGAAGAAATTGATGAAGAAACATGGGAGCTTATATCAAGACGCTCCTGTGATAGAGCATAAATGTATTACCTTTAACTGAGATATTCTTTTCCTGCCTGAATTTTTTTCAGTTCATCAGCTAGATTTCTTCTCTTTTCCTCAGAAAGCTCATTTAGATAAGCCAAAACCCTGTCAATTGCTTGCAGTTCTTCAAAAGGCAAGGTTTTCATATCCTCAGCATTGATCTCTTTAACAATTGAGAGAGCTTCTTCATAGCGATTCTCCTCAAGGGCAATCTGAGCCTTAATGAGGAGATTCCTTACCTTAGAAGGCTGTTGCACAGAGTTTTTCTTTTTCATACGTTGATTCCTTTAACTGTTTTTTTACATCTTCCCATGCTGCCTTGAGATTCTCTAAAATTTCTATGCATTTTGAGATTGTCTCAACATCGTTAAATAAGTTTGCCCTTACAAGCTCTCCTGCTATTGTTGTATAAATTATACTTAATTTTTCAGCAATTTCTCCACCCCGCTGTCTGTCAAGAATATCATTGAGATAATACATTATATCAGTTGCTCTGTTCAGTTCAGTAGCCTTTTTCTTTACGAGTTCTGGGTCATCAATCCCTTTAATTATTGAATCCTTTGCAATATTGAGGGAAACAATTGTTCTTTCATAAAGCATTGTTATAAGCTCAAGAGCATCTGCTCCCATAACTCTGCTCTGTAAATAGGCATCTACATAGTTCATTTACTACCTCCCTTTGTCATTTCTGAAAGTGTTGTCATAAAGTCCTGAAGTTTTGTATTTATTTGATTCATCTGGTATACAAATGATTCAAGCTGGGCATACTCCTGCCTAAGTCTCTCTTCGTATTTTGCAAGATACTCCTGCATGCTGGATATTTTGTCATCAATTGAATTAATTTGGGATTCTTCCTGAGCTTCATATGTTTTTATGGCAGAAGCCCATCCAGTAAGTGAAGTGCTGAATGAGTTTTTTATTGTGTTCATAATGTTTTTTAACTTATCAGGATCTGATGATTGCAAAGATTGAACTGCATCGCTGTTTATCGAAATTGTTCCATCTTTGTCAGAGTAATTTATTAAACCAGCACTGATAAGAGGATCAAGTAGCCTTGAAAATCCTGTTTTGATTGTTATAATTGCACTGTCGCCCTGAAACTGCGCACCTTTAGCAGTCATTGAGTTTACAAGAGATATAACTGAATTATAATAATTTGCAAAGCTATTAAGAGTGCTGCTTACCTGTGAGTAGTCTTCACTTACTGTTAATGTGGCAGAACCTGTCTTTTTTACTGTAACATTAAGTCCTGTAAGCAGTCCTGTAAATGTATTTGTTGGGCTTGTTACAGGAGTTGTTGAGCTTCCTATGGTTATTGATGCATTCTGTGCGTTTTGAATCGGACTGTCAAGGCTACCAAGCTCTGAAGGAAGCCCAGTTGCTTCAATAACATAGGAAGAAGTGGCTGTATTTGTTTCCTTTGTTGAGTTTGCAGGATTTGCTTCTGTGAGTAATAGCCTATAGTCTGTTCCAGTATAGTAAACTGAGGCTTTGATGTCGTTTTGAGCTGAATTTATACTGTTTACGAGATCCTGAAGCGTTTGCCCTGCAGAGTAATTTATACTGTATGTTACATAGTTTGAGTTATCAGTCCAGTATTTAAGTGTTAATGTTCCTGATGAGGAAAATGTGCTGGTCAGGGAGCTTAAACCAAGCGTGGTGTTTCTCATTTCTGTCTGAGCAAGCTTATTTACTGTTATATTCATTGTAAGGTCTGGAGTGTCTGATGTGGCTGTTGCTTCCAGAACCGTTGTATCTGAGGTAGTTGCTTTTTTTGTATTAAAGATGCTGTCTATGTTAAGACTGCTGAGAAAACTCTGTATATCATTGAGTGCACCATAAAGATTAGTAAGGCTTGATGCCTTTGCCTGAAACAATGCTTTTTTCTGAGTAAGCTCTGTTATAGGCTGCTGCTTTATCTGCATGAGCTTGTCAATTATTGCTCCTGTATCAAGTGTTCCTGTAAGTCCTGAAATGTATAAATCAGCCATTTATACCTCCCTGGAGTAAAATACTCCTCTTAATTCTTCCATTCTTTTTAAAATCTCCACAATCCATTCGGGTGGAATCTGACGGATCACTTCCTCTGTTCTCATATCAATAATCTTTGAAATTGGCATCTGAAGTTGCTGGTCTATGTCTATCTGTAAATACTTTTCAAGCATACTGAATTTATGCCTGATTTCGTCCATCATTTTGTTTAATTCTTCCTGCGATATTGTTACTTTCTGTGTGTTCTGACTCTGGTCAATAGCATTCTGGTTGTTAGCTCTGTTTATATTTGTCTGGAGATTTATATTTGCCTGGATGTGTAGAGGATTCTGCAAATTCATAATGTCTGCTTCTGTCTGTCTATAGGGATTTATTATTATATTGTCTTTTTCTATTCCATCCACCCTCATATCTGACTCCCCTTAAAAAAATTAAAGAGGGGGATATAATCCCCCCCTCTCTCTCAGATATTATCTCAGAAGCTGAAGCACAAGCTGAGGCAGAGCATTTGCCTGAGCAAGCATTGCTATACCTGCCTGCATTCTTATCTGCATTGTTGTAAATGTGCTCATCTCAGCTGCAAAGTCTGTGTTACGGATGACATTTTCAGCTTCCTTTGTGTTATCGTAGGATGTTTTCTGTCCATCCCATATTGCCTGGAGATTGTTGATCACAGAACCAATCTGGGTACGGACTCTGTCAACCTTTTTAATTGCAGTATTTGCAATATCAATTGCAAGCTCAGCTCCAGAATTGGTTGTTACATCAATACTGTTGAGATTATAGAAGCTTCCATTACCTGTAGCTGCAACTCCGAGTCCTGCAGTAGCAGTGCTTATACCGGTGAAATTGTAGTTATATGCATCTGTTCCAGCAATTGTCAGATTACCAACTCTAACAGCAGAGCCTGTAGTTGAGCCAGCTGCTGTTCCACTGTAAGCTACTGTTCCTGAGGCACCCTGAAGAAGCGTGGAAAGATCAACAGAAGGTCCTGCAGTAGCAGAACCAGTAGCTGTTGATATAACCTCTACTCCTATTGTTTCTCCAGTTGTTGTAAGGACAAGCTTATTTCCTGAGTTGGAAGCTGTTATATTAAGACCCAGGGTTGAAGCCTGTGTGTTTATCTGAGAGACAAGCTGATCAAGAGTAAGAGTTTCTCCAGAATTTACTGTAACAGCAATTGCACTTGCAGAATTAGTATTACTGCCTACATAAAATCGTATAGTAGCAGACTGGTTTGTTCCTGCCTGAATATTGCTGAATTGTGTGCTTGCTGTAGAGGTATTTGTTGCTCTTGCAGAAATTCCTGCTGCCTGTAATGTAGAGTTATTGTTTATTGCATTTGCTATTGCCTTTGCATCAACTGCACCAGTATAGCTAAGATATGACGAACCTGTAAGACTTACACCAGCTACAGTCACTGTATCAGCAGATGCATCATACTGCCAGTTTCCCGTGATCAAGCTTGCGTAGGCTGTTGTAGCACTTGATGTAACCTGACCACTTCCCTGAACTACATATGCACCGATGTTTGAGGCTTTTACATTTGTAATGCTTGTTGTAATTGTCTGGTCTGCTCTTGGTCCATAATGAATAACCTTGTTTGCAAATGTTCCATCAAGAAGTTTGATTCCGTTGTACTCTGTATCTGTGGCTATTTTTTGAATAGCATCAACGAGATTTCTAATATCACTCTGAAGTGCTGCACGAGCGTTCGGATCGTTGATGTCATTTGCAGCAGACTGTGCCTTCGTGTAGATTGTCTGAAGCTTGTCAACAATCTGGCCTACATTTGCTTCTGCAATCTGAAGTGCACTTATACCAGTCTGAATATTGCGATTACCCTGATCCAGTGCTGCGCCAACTGTTGCAAGCTGGTCTGCAATAAACAGACCTGCTGCATCGTCAGCTGCGCTTAAGATTCTCTGACCTGTGGAGATTCTTAAAAGGGACTTGTTCATTGCCCTTTCGTTCTGTAAAAGGGCTGTGTGTGTTACTGTTGCTTCTGCATTGAAGTTAATTCTTAATGCCATGTTTTTAAACCTCCATGTTTAGTTTTAAGGACGCCTCCTGCGTCCAGACAGGACAGAGTGAGTTTTCTACTTCACCTCCTTTCCACTCTGCTGTTTTGATTTTATATATCGGTGAATTTTTGAAAAAGTTTAACATTAGTTTTTGAAGTTTGAATTTCAAATCATTCATAGGGCAACTGCCTGAAAGATGCCTCAATCGCTGTGTGAGGTCTTTGACCATAACTTCAATGCACAGTTGAGAAAATATTTTACAAATAATGTATAATTAATAAAAAAAACAGAGGCTGTTCAATAATGAAGCTTTACTTTGTCATCCCGAGGCGAAGCAAGTGTTCCTCTTTACTAAAAAAAGAGGGGATTGTCACGCCCGACTTTGTCGGGCTCACAATGACAAAAAAAGAGTTGTCATTCCGAGCCGAAGGCGAGGAATCTCCTCCTTAGTTTGGAGGGAATTGAAACTTAAGCAGGCTTGCAAATTTTTGATTTTCAAGAGTTTGCAAGCTTTGGAACAGAAAAAACAGAGGAGGTTTTTTATGATTGACAGAGGAAAGGTTGAGCAAGTTCTTGGCAAAATCAGAGTCGGGCTTATGGCAGACGGAGGCAACATTGATCTTGTTGATATTAAAGATGACGTAATTTACGTAAAGTTAAAAGGAGCATGCGGAACATGTCCAATGGCAACACTTACTCTTAAAAACTGGGTTGAAAAGACTCTTAAAAGTGAGATTCCAGAGGTTAAAGAAGTTGTAGCTGTTTAATGGAATGTTGAGATTTTTCATAGTTCTATCCATTTTTGTTTTTTTAACGCTCACTGCTTTTTCTGCTTCTGCACAGGAAAAGATTCAAGTTAAAGATATAAGATTTTATGAGCTTTCTGAAAGATTAAGGGTAGTAATTGAAACCACAGGAATTTCTGAGTTTGTAAAGGGTGAGCTTAAAAATCCTGAGAGACTTTTCTTTGATATAAAAAATGCCTCACTTAGTAAAGAGTTAAAAAAAGAGTATTCAGTAAATAGCCCTGTCGTAAGCAAAATTCGCACAGGGCAGTTTGATGCCAATACAGTAAGAGTTGTTTTTGACCTTAAAAGAGCTGATTATGAGTTTAAAATCATTCAGCTGGAAGATCCTTTCAGAATGGTGATTGATATATATCCAAAGGGAAGCAATAAATCATCAATAAAATCTGATGATAGGGAAGCAAAAACCACACTGAAGCGAAAAATTGTTATTGACCCCGGGCATGGAGGTAAGGATCCTGGTGCAATTGGACCTTCAGGATTGAAGGAGAAAGATGTTACGCTTGATATTGCTCTGAAAGTTAAAGAACTCTTGAAAAGTGATCCCTCCTTTGAAGTAATCCTTACAAGAGACAGAGACATTTTTATACCACTCAATGAAAGAACAGAGATTGCAAACAGACTTCAGGCTGATCTTTTTATTTCCATTCACGCAAATGCCTCTCCCAATTCTTATGCTCGGGGAATAGAAACATATATTCTCAACTGGACCGATGACGAAGAAGCAATAAGAGTGGCAGCAAGAGAAAACGCTATTTCAATTAAAAAAATGAAGCAGTTAAAAGGTGAACTTGGATTTATGCTGGCTTCTCTTGAAAGAGAAGCAAAAAGGGACAGTTCTGTTCGGCTTGCAGGATATGTTCATAATTCACTAACTGAAAGTTTAAAGTCTGCCTTTTTAAGGCATGACAACGGAGTAAAAGGAGCTCTTTTTTATGTGCTTGTGGGAGCTCAGATGCCTTCCTGTCTTCTTGAAGTATCTTATATCAGCAATCCAGAAGAAGAAAAACTTCTGAGCAGTGACTCATACAGAATGCAGATAGCTCAGTCAATTGTGGAAGGAATAAAGAACTACTTTATGCATAAAGAGCAGATTAAAAAGGTAAAATACACAAAGCACAATTCATCAAAAACTAAACTAAATGGTCAAAAGCGAAAAAAGGCAATTTAAATGGATTTATTCATAGAAAAAGCTTTGATAGTTAATGGAGTTGGCAGTCCTGCCTTTGAAGCTAACATAGGAATAAAAAAGGACAGAATAGTTTACATCGGTAAAGAAAAGTACTCTGCCAGGAGAATTATAAAAGCAAAAGAGTTAATTCTTTCACCAGGTTTTATTGATACCCACTCCCATTCTGACTTCACAATTCTTGCAGAACCATCTGCTGAAGGAAAAATAACGCAGGGAATCACAACAGAAATAAATGGCAACTGCGGAGTATCAGGATTTCCAATGTTTGGTGAAGTTTTTGAAAGGAGGCTTTCGGAAATAAATCAGCTCGGGCTAAAACCATGGAATGAGTTTCAGCAGTACATTGATTTATTGAAAAAAGCATGTCCTTCAATTAATTTTGTCACTTTATGCGGACACGGTAATATTCGTGGTTATGTAATTGGCTACAAAAATTTAAAAGCACAGAAAAAAGAGATAAATAAGATGAAAAAAATTCTGAAATCCCATCTTGTTATGGGAGTTAAAGGTCTTTCAACAGGATTAATATATCCACCAGGAATTTTTGCTGACACAGAAGAACTCATTGAACTTGCAAAAACCTTAAAACCCTTTAAAGGAATTTATGCCACCCATATGAGAAGTGAAGGCGAAAGGCTTCTTAGTGCAGTAGAAGAAGCAATTTTAATCGGGATGAAAGCTGGAATTCCGGTTCATATATCTCATCTAAAGACATCAGGTAAAGAAAACTGGTGGAAGCTCAGCTCAGTTTTTGAGATTATAGAGAAGGCACAAAATCAGGGAGTAAGAGTAACTGCAGATAGATACCCATACATCGCTTCACAAACAGACCTTGATGCTTTTCTGCCCTCATGGATAATTGAAGGAAGCCGGGATGAGATCATGCAGAGACTGAAAAATAAAAATGTAAGGCATCAAATCAAAAAATATCTTAAACAGCGGGGAGTGGAATTTCTAAACAGTCTTTTAATTTCTGATGTTGCCTTTGATGGTGACAGAGCTCTGGAGGGCAGGAGGTTGGGAGAGCTTGTAGATATTGAAAATGCTTCTCAGTTTATATGCGATTTACTGATTCGCTCCAATCTTCAGGTGGGAGCAATATACTTTGGAATGAGCGAGGAAAATCTTGAAAAAATTCTTTCCAGACCCTATGTTATGATAGGAACTGACAGCTCTGCAAGAAGCTCAAAGGGGATTACAAGACAGGGAAAACCTCATCCAAGAGGTTTTGGGAGTTTTCCAAGATTTATAAAAAGATATATTTTTGATAAAAAGATATTAAGCCTTGAAGAGGCAATAAGAAAAATTAGTTTCCTGCCAGCAAAAACTTTCAGAATAGAAAAAAGAGGGGCTATAAAGGAAGGCTACTTTGCAGATATTGTTATTTTTGATCCTGCTGAGATTGAAGACAGAGCCACCTTTGAAGATCCTTTTAATATTTCAAAGGGGATCAAATATGTAATTGTAAATGGAGAAGTTGCTGTAATTGAAGGTTCTTTAACAGGAAAAAGAAGTGGAAGAGTTCTTTTATGAAAGTTGTTGGAGTCACATGTAGCATTGATGAAAAAAAGATTTACTTAAACAGGGATTACATACAGAGCATTGTCAGAGTCGGACTTACTCCATTAATAATCTCACCTGATATGACAGAAAAAGTAATTGACAGTATTGATAAAATTTCAGGACTCATAATATCTGGTGGTGGAGATATAAATCCAGAATTTTATGGAGAAAAAAATACTGCCTGTAAAAGTCTTGTTCCTGATGAGAGGGTTATGGCAGAGATGAAGCTTCTTAAGATATTTATTCAGACTAAAAAACCTGTTCTGGGAATATGCTATGGAATGCAGCTTATGAATGTTTTTTTAGGAGGAAATCTCTGGCAGAATATTGAAACTGATATAAATCATACAGAAGGCGGTCATGAAATTCAGGTAATTGATGATTTTTTATTGAAAAAAGGCATTTATAAAGTAAATAGCGCACACCATCAGGCAGTTAAAACTCCTGGTAAAGGTCTTGAGATATTCTGCATTGCAAAAGATAAAGTTATTGAAGGAATCTATCTTAAGGGGCATCCTTTTTTTGTAGGAGTTCAGTGGCATCCAGAAAGAGATTCATCTGAAGCTTCATGGAAGATTTGGCAGAGTTTTTCAAAAAAGATAAAATAAAAATATGAGCCCTTCAAAAAAATACAGACTCTCTCTTGAAAGAAGCTTTTATATCTGGATTTTATTGTTTTTTATCGGTATTCTTGGTTATCTTAATTTTCAGATACTTAAGTCTTTTTTTGCTTCCCTTGGCTGGGCTACAGTTATTGCCCTTGTATTTCATCCTGTTTTTGATTTTGTAAAAAAATTTTTAAAATATCAAGGATTGTCAGCATTTGTAACAATTCTGCTCATAATACTCCTCTTTCTTTTTCCTTTTGTTTTTATATCCTATCAGATAATAGTTGAAGCAGGAGAGCTTATAAAAAAAGTAAATCTTCCAGAACTTGTAAATAATATAACAACAAATCCTATGCTGGCAAAAATAGTTGAAAAACTCAGTTTTATTACTGCAGGAGATGTCTCATCTATGGAGAATTTAATTAAAAATGAAATCGGAAATTTAATGAAAGAAGGAGCCTTAAGAATTGCACACGGATTTGGTGATATTGTAACTCTGTTTATCAATCTTATCTTAACTTTTTTTATTGCCTTTTTCTTTTTAAAGGATGGAGAAAGTTTTGTAAAAAAAATTGGCGAGTTTTTACCCTTTGCTGAGACAGATAAAGTCACCATAAGAAAACAGATAAAAAACATAATTTATACTACCTTTTATGGAGGTATTCTTATAGCAATGCTTCAGGGCACAATTATTGGAATAACCTTTTATCTTCTCGATATTCCTTCAGCAACGCTGTGGGGATTTGCGACTGCTGTAGCATCTTTTATCCCTGTGCTGGGAGCTTTTGCTGTATGGGGTCCTGCTTCTGTTTATTTGCTGCTTAAGGGTTATATTTTAAAAGGATTAATTCTTGTAGTTGTTGGAGCACTGGTAATAAGCTCAATTGATAATGTTTTGAAACCTGTAATAATAAAAGGCAGAGTAAGATTACCACTTATTTTTATATTTCTCTCTGTTCTTGGTGGTATCAAGGTTTTTGGACTTATTGGATTTATAATTGGACCGCTTGTTTTTAGCCTTTTTGTTTCCCTTCTGGAGATTTTAAAGAACTTTATAGGAGGTGCTGAAAATGTTTGAGAGAAAGGATTTAGAAAGACTTGAAAAGTTCAGATTTGAAGATGCCTTTGTTGTAAGTCTTTTTCTTAATGTTTCTCCACAGGAGAGAAAAAAACAGGCTTATCTGTCAAAATTTAAAAATCTTGTAAAAGCTTTACCAGAAAAAACTCAGAGCTCTGTCAAAGAAGACATAGAAAAAATAGAGAGTTTTCTTCAGAGCGAAAGAGAATCTTTTAAAAAGTCTCTTGTTATTTATAGCTGCAGTAAAAAAGAGCTTTGGGTAAGGTATGATTTAAATGTGGAGCTTAAAGAGGATTTAATAGTTGATAGAACTCCTTACACAAGCCTGCTTTTTGATTTACTTGATAATTATCAGAAATATGGCGTTGTTCTTGTTGACAAACGCACAGCAAGAGTTTTTTTAGTTTTTCTTGGAGACATTGAAGAGTATGGCGTGATTGAACATGAAGATGTTCCTGGTAAGCATAAGAAAGGTGGATGGTTTGCATTGGCAGAGAAGAGATATGAAAGACACATTGATTACCATGTAAAAATACATCTTAAGGATGTTGTGGATAAGTTCGGAGATTTTCTTAAAGACAAAGAGATTAGAAGACTTATTGTTGCAGGTCCTGATGAAGCAATTTCCCATTTGATGAATATGATTCCTGATGAAGTGAAACTAAAAATAGTAGGAAGGGCAAACATTGAAAAACATGCTTCAAAGGAAGAAGTTTTGAAAAAAGTGCTTCCAATCATTGAAGAATATGAAAAATCTAAGGAAAAAGAGACAGTTTCCGAGCTTATTACAAGGGCATTGAAAAATGACAACTCTGTCACTGGAATTGATGATACTCTGAAATATTTAAGAGAAAGAAGAGTGATGAAACTTGTTATAGCTAAGGATTATGAAGTAGAAGGTTTTGTATGTGAAAACTGCGGTTTTGCAACAACTCAGCCTGTTGAATGCTGTATGGAATGTGGTGACTGCGTAATGAAATCTGATAACTTACTGGAAAAGGCTACAGAAATGGCAATTGAGCAATCTGCCCTTGTTGAGGTTGTAAAGGATGAAAAAGACAGACAGAGACTTATTGAATATGGTGGTATCGGTGCCTTCTTAAGATTTTAAGTGTTCTCTTAAATATTTTGCAGTGTAGGAGTTTTTGACTTTAAGGAAATCATGGAGGTTACCTTCATAGATGAGGTAACCTCCTTCGTCTCCGCCTTCAGGTCCAAGATCAACTATCCAGTGAGCCTCTGCTATTACTTGAAGATTGTGTTCAATTATAATTACTGTAGCTGATTTATCAATGAGTCTTTTCACGATGTGGAGAAACTTCTTTATATCTTCATAATGAAGTCCAACGGTTGGCTCATCAAGAATGTAAATAAAACCTTTAAGGCTGGACTTTCTTGATGTGATTGAATTAAGAATTTCTTCACAGATTTTAATTCTCTGTGCCTCACCACCTGAAAGAGTTGTAGCAGGCTGTCCTAATCTCAGATAACCAAGACCGAGTTGTCTCACAATATTTATTTTTTCTCTTAATGTAACATCATCACAAAAAAATTCATAGGCTTCATCAAAGCTCATTGATAAAACTTCATGGATGTTTTTGTCTCTGTATTTTACTTCCAGCACTTCTTTTTTAAATCTTTTCCCTCCGCATTCCTCGCATGGTAAAAATAAATCTTCAAAAAAATACATCTGAACTCTTATGAATCCTTCACCTTTGCAGGTTGGGCATTGACCTTCTGCACTGTTTACAGAAAAGGCACCAGAGGACAGTCCTCTTACTCTGGCATCTCTTTGAGAGGCAAATATGTCACGAATTTTGCTGTAAAGCCCGAGATATGTAACTGGCATTGATTTTGGTGTTTTTCCAATGGGAGATTGATCAATGAGTTTTATTGTTTTAATATTTTTTATTCCTTCAATACTATCAAATGAAAGGGGCTCTTCATTGTCAAGACCGAGCTTATTTGCTATTGCTTTATAAAGGGTATCAACAACAAGAGAGCTTTTTCCTGAGCCTGAAACTCCTGTTACCACTGTAAGAGCATTCAGTGGAAAATGAACTGTGATGTTTTTGAGATTATGACCCCGTGCATTTTTTAAAGTGATGAATTCTTTGTAAAGCCTGGGAAATTTGCTAATCCAATGCTCACTATTTTCTTTAAGATAATTGGCAGTTGGTGTATTCATTTTTAAAAAATTCTTCATTTTTCCAGAGTAAACTACTTTGCCACCAGAACTACCACCTCCTGGACCGAGTTCTACTATCCAGTCTGCTTGTTTTATTACATCTCTGTCATGTTCCACAACTATTACTGTATTTCCATAATCTGTAAGCTCTTTCATAACTTTAATAATTCTATCAGTGTCTCTTGGATGAAGTCCTACAGTTGGTTCATCAAGAACATAAAGCGTTGCTGTAAGCTTATTGGAAAGCTGATTTGATATATTAAGTCTCTGGTACTCTCCCCCAGAAAGAGTTTTAATCTGCCTGTCAAGAGTTAAATAACTGAGCCCAACTCTTTCAAGAAAATCAAGCTTTTCAGAAATCTGTTTTAAAGGTTCTTCTGCGATCTTTGCCTGTTCATTAGAAAGTTTAAGTGATTGAATCCATTTTTTAAGCTCCTTTACAGACATAAAGTTTAAATCACCGATGTCAACTCCATCTATCTTAAACATCAATGCTTCTTCCTTTAATCGCTTTCCTTTACAGACTGGACACAAAGAAGGCTTTCTAATTCTTGAGAGAAAAACTCTTACATGAACCTTGTATCTTTTTCTTTCAAGTTCCTCAAGAAAATCATTAACTCCGTAGAAATACTGATTCCCTGTAAAAATAAGATTTTTGTGCACATCTGGTAAAGCTCTGTAGGGAATATTTACATTAATTCCTGAAAGCTTTGCTCCTTTGATAAGCTGCTGTTTCCACCATCTTAGTGATGGTCTTTCCCATATTTCAATAGCTCCTTCAGAAAGTGAAAGCTCTTTGTCAGGAATAATAAAGCTTTCATCATATTTGAGTACGTAACCAAATCCTTTGCATTCAGCACAGGCACCATGTGGATGATTGAAGGAAAAAAGAAGCGGAGAGGTTTCTGGAGCTTTTATACCGCATTGAGGGCATACTGCCTCAGAGGGGAAACTAAGCAATATATTGTCTGGGGCAATGTAAACTTTAACATTCCCCATCTTGCAAGCTATTTCCACTGAATCATTAAGTCTTGAAATATCTGAAATGCGCAGCCTGTCAACAATCACCTTTTTCAATTTTTCATGAAATTCTGAAAGCTCTTTTACCACTGGATTACTATTTTCATATGTGAAAACTCTTGAAAAACCAAGTTGAATAAGTTTTTCCACGGATTCTTCACTTTCAAATATTATAAATGCTCTTTTGCCAGAGTAGTTTTCTAAGAGTTCCTGAACGATCTTTGAAGGGCTCCATGCTTTTATTTCTCTTCTACATTCTGGGCATATGGGAATTGCTATTTTGGAAAAGATTATTCTCAAATAATCGTAAATTTCAGTATGAGTTCCAACAGTTGCTCTTGAGCCTTTAACAGGATTCCTCTGCTCAAGAGCTATAGAGGGTCTTAGATTGTCAATTAAATCAACATCCGGTCTTGGAAGTTTTTCTATAAAAACTCTTGCATAACTTGACATGCATTCAATAAATCGCCACTGACCCTCAGCATAGATTGTGTCAAAGGCAAGAGATGATTTGCCAGAACCTGAAATTCCTGTAATTACAGTTAATTTATTGTGAGGTATGGTTAACTCTATGTTCTGCAGATTATTCTGTCTTGCTCCCTTAATTATGAGATAATCCTCCACTTTGCTCATGAGCATCTTTTATTTTAACTGTATGATAAAATATTTAATCAACATTAACTTGAAGGAGGTATTACAATGAAACTTAATCCAGAAAAAGAAGCAGTGGAAGCTGTAGCAAAAATAATGCTAATTTCAGCAAGAACAGCACCTAAAGCAAAGGGAGATGATGAGATTGTTACAGGAATTGTTACTCAGGAAGAAAAGGAAGCGATTGCCAGAGAGATGGAACTGCTTGGAGAGAAAGAAACTCATAAATTTTTCAAAAGAGATGCTCAGAATGTAAGGGATGCTGAAGGATTAATTCTTGTTGGGCTGAACTTTAAAAAACCTGCTGGAGTAAACTGCGGTGCCTGTGGTTATGACTGCAGTTCAATCCTTAAGCAAAAGACATATGAGGTTGAATATTCAGGACCTGTATGCACAATCAGGGCAATTGATCTTGGTATTGCAATAGGCTCACTTGTTTCAGTTGCCAAAGAATTGGGAGTTGACAACAGGGTAATGTATTCTGTGGGTGTTGCCGCAAAAAAACTTGGAGTTATGGAGGCACAGATTATACTCGGTATCCCGTTAAGCATAAAGGGGAAAAATATTTTCTTTGATAGAAAGCCTGTATAAAATGGTATAATTAATTTAGAGCATGAAGCTCTAAAAAACCTCATGAAGAGGTTTAAAATCCCTATGAAAGGGAGGTGCCAAGATGATTAAGAAAGTTTCAGGAAAGGCAATGCCTACCTGTAAATGCAAAGGTTCCTGCTAAGTTTAAAAAAAGGGGGAGAAAGTCTCCCCCTTTTTTTATTGCTTCAGAGTATGCCATAATATTTTATGCGATATGTTTTATTTCTAATTTTTATTTTTTTTCTTTTTATTTCCATCCCAGCAAATGGAGAAGTTTATTTTAATTTCATGGCTGGATATTATGCCAGCATAAACGGAGACTTAAATAAAGCAATTGACTTTTACAAAGAAGCATTAAAAGAAGACCCATTATCAAAACTTCTTAAAGTACTTTTAGCTGATTCATATCTAAAGATTGACGAACTGGAAACAGCAAAAAACTACATCAATGAAGTATTAAAGGAAGACCCTGAAAACACAAAGGCTTTACAGGTTCTTGCTTCCATCTATGTAAAGGAAAAAAAAGTTAATGAAGCTATTGGAGTATATGAAAAGATTCTAAGTCAATCGCCAAACAGGATTGAAATGCTTTCAAAAATCGGGAATTTATATCTTATCTCCCAGAAGTACGATAAAGCTATTGAAACCTTTAAAAAAATACTGAAAGAAGACCCTGACAACACGATGGCTTTACACTTTCTTGGAGTAATTTATATTGAAAAAAAGGATTTTCAATCAGCCCGGGAGACTTTTAGAGCGATTCTTCAGCTTAATCCTGATTATGAGCCTGCATATACAAATTTAGGAGCAGTTGAGGAGATTTCAGGAAACTTTAAAGAAGCTGAGAAATATTTCAAAAAAGCATTAGAACTTAATCCTGAAAATCTTTTTGCAAGAGAACGCTTGATAAATCTGTATCTTTCCCGGAAATCATACGGAGAAGCAATAAAAGAACTTGAAACACTGAAAGAACAAAAATCAGAGGCAGAGCAGATCCATGAAAAGCTTGCTATTCTTTACTTGCAGACAAAACAGTATGAGAAAGCTCAGGAAGAGCTTGAGTATCTCCTGAAAAAACATCCAGATGATCTGAATCTTATGTATTATCTTTCCTTAGTTTACATTGAAACAGGAAAACTATCAGAGGCTGAAAAGATACTGAAAAGAATTATTTCAATCAATCCAAGGCAGATAAATGCCTTTTTAAATCTTGCTACAGTTTATTTAAAACAGAAAAATCTTAAAGAAGCCTTAAATATTTATGATGAAACTCTTCGGTTTGCAGATAATGTGCCGGAAATTTATATTTATGCCACAGAAACTGCTATGGATTTAAAGGATTATCAAAAAGCAAGACATTATATTGAAGAAGCGCTCAGTAAATTTCCTGATAATGTTGATGTGAACTTTACTGCAGGGGTTGTTTTTGACAAACTTGGTAGATTTGAGGAAACAGAAAAATTTATGAAAAAGGTTATTTCTTTTAATCCAGAGCATGCCGAAGCTCTTAATTATCTTGGATACAGCTATGCTGAAAGAGGCATTAATCTGAAAGAGTCTCTATCAATGATAGAAAAAGCAGTAAAACTGAAACCCAACAATGGATACTATCTTGACAGTCTTGGATGGGTTTACTTCAAACTTGGAGACAATAAAAATGCTTTAAAGTATCTTCTTGAAGCAATAAAATATGTAAAAGATGACCCAGTAATTCTTGAACACCTTGGAGATGTTTATAAAGAACTCGGAGATTTTAAAGAAGCTCTTCAGAGTTGGCAGGAAGCATTAAAACATAATGAAAAAGAAGAAGGTTTAAAAGAAAGAGTAGAAAAAAAGATAAAAGAAATTCAGCTTTTAATTAAATAATGCTTACCTTTAAAGCATTTGCTAAAATAAACTGGTCGCTTTCAGTTTTAAGAAAAAGGCAGGATGGTTACCATGACATTATTACATTAATGCATGCCATAGATCTGCATGATACCCTGATTTTTAAATCTTCGGAAAAAATAGAAATTGAAACAAACCTGCCATTAAAAAAGGAAAATAATCTTGTATACAAGGCAATTCAGGCATTACGGGAATACACTGAAATAAAAAAAGGTGTTCATGTTATTCTAAAAAAGGAAATCCCGATAGGTGCAGGTCTTGGTGGAGGCAGTTCTGACGCAGCTGTTACTCTTAAAGCTTTAAATGAACTGTGGCAGCTCAATCTGGACATAAAAACACTCCATGAGATAGGAAGCTCAATTGGCAGTGATATTCCTTTTTTCTTTTATCTTCCAGTATGTATTGTGGAAGGAATTGGTGATATAGTTAAACCTTTAAAAATTCAAAAATCTTACACGCTTTTACTGGTTAAGCCAGATTTCAGCATTTCTACAAAGTGGGCTTATGAATCTTTAAATCTGGAAACTCAATTGACAACAGAATACGAAAAAATAAATAATAATATTTGGCAGTTGTATAATCTACTCTGTAGTGGCGATATTAATAGTTTTCAGTTGTGGAATGATCTTGAAAATACTGTTTTAGGAAAGTATCCTGAGATAGAAAAAATTAAAAGAAAATTGATTGAAGCTGGCGCTAAAAAAGCTCTGATGAGCGGAAGCGGCTCTACAGTGTTTGGAGTGTTTAACAATGAGGCTGATGCTAAAAAAGCATTGAAAAGTTTTGAAGGATACTGGTGTAAAGTGGTGCAGACCCTTTGTTGACTTTTGGGGAGTCGCCAAGCGGCAAGGCAGCGGATTTTGGATCCGCCATTCGCAGGTTCGAATCCTGCCTCCCCAGTAAAAAGCCCTCAGAGAGAGGGTAATTTTATTTTAAGGAGACGGGAATGCCTGATGGTATTAAGTTAATAACTGGAAATGCAAATCCTGAACTTGCTAAAAAGGTTAGTGATTATTTACAAATTCCTTTAACTGAAACCATTGTTAGCACTTTCAGTGATGGTGAAATAATGGTTCAAATCAAGGAAAATGTGAGGGGTTCTGATGCCTTTGTTATTCAGTCCACCTGCACACCTGTAAATCACAACATCATGGAGCTACTTTTAATGATTGATGCATTAAAAAGAGCTTCTGCTGGAAGAATTACAGCGGTTATTCCATATTACGGCTACGCAAGACAGGACAGAAAAGCTCAGCCAAGAGTTCCCATATCAGCAAAACTTGTTGCAAACCTTATTACAGTTGCTGGAGCAAGCAGAGTTTTATCCATTGATTTACACGCTGGTCAGATTCAGGGATTTTTTGATATTCCTGTGGATCATCTTTTAGCTACGCCTGTAATCCTTGATTATTTAAAGAAAAACAATCTTCTAAACAATATCATTGTTGTCTCACCTGATGCAGGTGGAACAGAAAGAGCAAGAGCCTTTGCTAAAAAGATTAACGCACCTCTGGCAATAATAGACAAAAGGCGTGATGCTCCAAATGTCTCAAAGGTAATGCATGTAATAGGAGATGTAAAAGATAAAGATGCTTTAATAATTGATGATATGATTGATACAGGTGGAACATTGGTTCAGGCTGCGGAAGCATTAAAAGAAAAAGGTGCAAAAAGAGTCTTTGCTGCATGCACTCATGCAGTGCTTTCAGGTGCTGCAATTGAGAGACTTAATAATTCAGTGCTTGAAGAAGTTATAGTTACAGACACAATTCCTGTTCATGACAAAAAAGATAAGTGCTCAAAAATAAAAGTTCTCACTGTTGCTCATCTTTTAGGTGAAGCGATAAAAAGAATACATGAAGAAACTTCTATAAGTTCACTATTTGTGTAAGGAGGAATAGTATGGAAAGATTTGTTCTAAATGCAGAAAAAAGAGAAAGGACAGGAAAGGGAGTAGCAAGACAGTTAAGGAATAAAGGTATAATTCCCTGCGTTGTTTATAAAGGAGGGTATTCTGTTCCTGTCCAGATAAGGGCAAAAGAGATTCTTCCATTTATGAACATTGCCACAAGAGAAAAATTATTCGTTACTCTTAAACTGAATGGAGAAGAAAAACAGGCAATACTTCAGGACTATCAGATTGATCCAGTTAGTGGAAAACTTTTACATGTTGATTTTTTGGAAGTAAGTGCCACTGAGAAAATCAGAGTTACTGTTCCTGTTGTTCTTGTTGGTGAACCAATAGGAGTTAAACAGGACAAAGGTGTGCTTCAACACGGAATTTCAGAAATTGAAATTGAGGCAATTCCTGAGAAGATACCAGGTCATATTGAAGTTGATGTCTCTAACTTAAAAGTATGGGATGCAATACATGTTAGAGATATCAAGTTTGAAGAGGGAATAAAAGTTATTTCAGATCCAGATGAAGTTATTGCTACAATTACATTAGAAGAGGAAGAAATAGAAGCAGCTGCGCCTGTAGAAGAAACACCTGAACCTGAAGTTATAAAGAAGGGCAAGAAAGCTGAAGAAGAGGAAGAAAAATAAATTGAATGATTATAATTGTTGGACTGGGAAATCCTGGAAGAAAATATGCAAATACACGACACAATGTGGGTTTTATGATAGTTGATGAACTTGCCAGAAAGCTTAGTGTAAAGTTTAAAGAAAAAAATGATTACTTAATAGCAGAGACAAAGATTAACGATAAAGATATAGCAATTGTAAAACCACTAACCTACATGAATTTAAGTGGAAGAGCTGTAAAAAAGCTGGTAGATGAAAAAGTTTTACAGTCTCTTCCTTCTTCCCTGATTGTTGTCCATGATGATGTTGATCTACCCTTAGGCAAAATAAAAATAAAAAGGAATGGTTCGTCAGGAGGACATAGAGGAGTGCAATCAATCATTGAAAACATTGGAACAAAAGATTTTATTAGAGTAAAACTGGGAATAAGTAAAGACCCTGATCAGGATACATCGGATTATGTTCTGAGTCCTTTTAAAAAAGAAGAAACGGCAATACTAAAGGAGAGAATTGCTTTAGCAGCAGACTCAATTATTGCTATAATTACTGAAGGTGTTAATAAAGCAATGAATATTTACCATCAGGCTGACAGATGAGATGGCTTTTTTTAATTATTATTTTTATATTTTTACCTGAGCCTTCCTATGCATGGGGACCGCTTACTCATACTTATCTTTCAGGGCAGATACTTTCTCTTTCAGGATTGGTGACTGCAGAGGTTTTAACAATTATAAAACTTTATAAAGATTATTTTATTTATGGCAACATTATTCCTGACACAGTAATTGGCAAAAAATATCTGCCTCAGGAAAAAAATCCCCATTCGTGGAAAACAGGTTTTATGCTTTTAAACAGGGCAAAGACACCTGAAGAAAAATCTTTTGCCTACGGATTTTTAACTCACTTAGCAGCAGATGCAGTGCTTCACGATGAGATCAGAGAATTGAATTCCTTTCAACATATTATTTTTGAAATAAAAGCAGATAGAATAGTTGACAGATTTTACTGGCTTCAAATAATGAGCATTAACAAGAGAGTTAAAAAGATAAGTGAAAGATTTTTTGAACAAACCCTGGTGAATCCTGTTTCTATGAAAACTTCAAAAAAAATATACAAGTCATTGATTTTCCTGTCAGCGTTCAATACAGGCGAATTAAAAAATCCTGAAGCATTTGATATTTTTCATTTAAAGTCTTTGACTGCTATGGTAGAAATTCTCAATCATGGAGAAAATTCAAAAATAATAAGCCTTCCACCATATAACTAATTTACAATTTCAGTTTTTTACAAAAGATCTGAATCTCTGTGTTCTTTTCTTAAAGAGATTTAAATCTACACTCACTGAAGTAAGTTTATCTTTGAGATTATTTATTCTATCATCAGGTTGCGGATGTGTTTTGAAAATCCCTGTTCCATAGGCGGTAGTGTATTGTTTCAATCTCTCAAGAACATTCATTAATGCATGAGGATCATATCCTGCTTTTGAAAGATATAGCAAAGCAGCTTCATCTGCTGAATACTCCTGTGTTCTGCTATAACCATTTACAACAAGAGTTTTAACTATATCGTCCACTGAGCCTTCAAAGATATTTACAAGCCTTACCAGTTCTTCAGAACCAAACTGTCTTGCTGCTTTTGTGCCAATAATTGTGAGTGCCTCTGTCCATCTTGCCTGTTTAATTGAGTTTATTCCATCACGATGATTTATATGGGCAATTTCATGTGCAAGTATTGCAGCAAGCTCATCTTCATTCTGTGCAAGCTTAATCATTCCTTCTGTAATCAATATTATGCCTCCTGGGCAGGCAAAAGCATTTATTTCGTTACTGTTTAATACTGCAAAGTGATAACCTCCATATGTAAAAGGCTTTTCAGAATGCAAGGCGATTGTCTTGCCGATTAAATTTATATATCTCGTTAGTTCCAGATTCTCATAAAGGGGATAGGACTGTAAAAGTCTTGCTGCAACAGCTCTTCCCACATAGTATTCTTCTTCATCAGATATGGGTCTTGCTGCTTTTTCAGTTGCCTGAATAGTGGTAAATGTCATATCCAGAACTTTATTTATATCAACATTCTGACATGAACACAGGCAAAACAGTAAAACTAATACAATGATAAACTTCTTCATTGTGGTTCTGAGAGTCCTCCGTTTTTTATGAAAGATATTATTTCCCTTTCAGGAATGCTGTATTTTTCAATTCTATCAACAAGGTCATAGGGCATCTTCGGATGATTGCTTCTGTATTGCCTTTCAACCTGAGGATTAAAGCCTTTTCCAGCAAGAGTTATCTCGCCCTCTGAAGGAGTTGTGGAAGTAGTATAAGTTTCATAACTCGTAACAGTTCTTTTTTCAACTGCGGTTTTATGTATGTATCCTGATATATTTTTAAACTTAACCCTGTACCAGTCCTTTTGTCTCCCGATTACATTGAGTATATCTCCATATCTTACATAGGCTTTTACAGGTGCAAAAAATTTTGGAGACTCCCTTATTGCATTTTCCTTTGTGATAACAGTAATTGTTTCAGCCCATGACAGGGTAGTAAACAGAAAGAATAAAGCAGCCACATTGAATACTATTCTTGACTTCATTTTTCTTCAATTTTAATAATAAACCAATCTTTTGTCAACTGTTGAGCATCGGCAATTTCTTCTATTCTGTTTAAATAAAACCTTGATGGAAAATCTTCAGGAAAATCTTTTACAAGAGAAAGAAAAACTTCCTTTGCTTCATCCCATCTTTGTTGTCTGAAAAGTAAATATCCGGTATTATAGTTTTCAACAAGTAGTATTTTTTCAGGGCTTGAATTTCTTCTTTCGCCTAAAATTTCAAATATGCCTATCGGTTTAGCCCTTCCTTTAACTGTTATCACTCCAAGTTGCCTTGCAAGAAAAATATCTGATGTTTTTAAGTATGTCTCCTCACTGATTACAATATTTGTTTTAAAAAACTTGTTTACTCCCTCAAGTCTTGATGCTATGTTTACTGTGTCTCCAACTACAGTATAGTTAAAAAGTCTATCACTACCTATATTACCTACGATTGCATCTCCTGTATGGATTCCTATTCTGATTTTAATTTGTGGGAAACTTTTTTCTGAAAACTCTTTATTTAGCTCACGGAGAGATTCAATGCACTCTAAAGCAGCTCTGCAGGCATTAATCTCATCTAACTCGGTTTTTAAAGGTGCTCCCCAGAAAGCCATAATACAATCGCCAATATATTTGTCCACCACTCCTCCATGTTTAATAACCACTGAGGTTAATGAATTAAGCACTTTATGAAGCATCATTGCTGTGTCTTCTGGTGATAGTCTTTCTGATATAGAAGTAAAGCCTGCTATGTCTGCAAAAAATACAGTAACAGTTTTTTTCTGTCCACCTGGTATTATGGTTTCAGGATGTTCAAGCAAATAATTAACAATTTTTTTATCCATGTACTGGGTAAAAGTTTTTTTTATAAAGCTTTTTTCTCTTCCCTCTGTAGCATAGCTATAAAAAAGCGTGATTATTGAGCTTGACAAGAGGCATACAAAGGATGGTAAAAGCTGTAGATATAAGGAAAATCTGAATAAAATTATGCTAACTGAAAATAAAAATACTGCTACACATAAAAAAACTGTAAGATTTATTTTCATGGAATGCTGTTTCATGAAAGCATAGGGAATTATCAGGGATATAAAAAAAATCAGAACAAAAATATAAAATCTGGGAATGATTTTAATAAAATCCTTATTAACCAGATTTTCAAAAGCTGTGGCATGAATAAATACACCGGGTGTTTTTGAAGACAGAGGTGTAGGCTTGAGATCAAAAAGCCCTGCAGCTGTAAGCCCAATAAAAACGGTCTTTCCTTTAAAAAAATCCTTTTTAATTTTTGAGTTTTGATTTTCTGAGACTGATGCATTAAGAAGCTCTACAAATGAGAAAACATAAAAAGGTTTTTTATCGCTTGAAAACTTTAAAACTAAATTTCCATCATTCAGAGGAATAACCATATTGTCTATTGAAATCTCTTTATTTTTAACAGAAATGCTACTTTTTTGAATAAAGTAACTCATCACAAAACCAGGAATTACATAGTCTTTAACCTTAAAAAATAGAGGCATTCTCCTGTAAATTCCGTCTTCATCAGGAAGAATGCTTACATTTCCAAACCCCTTAGCAGAGTTTTTGAACTCTTCTATCGGAAAGATTACAGAGTTGTATTCATTTTTTAATGGTATCAGATCTTGATAGGCTATTTTCTTCACATATTTTTCATCAAAATTTCTTTTTTCTTTTGATAAAACAACAGGCAGATAAACATTACCTGCTTTCCTGATTGCCTGTGCAAGAATTTTGTCATCTTCAACACCATAAGAGGAGTTCTCAGTAAAAAGTATATCAAGGAAAACAGCATCAGCCTCTGAAAGATACTCAATAACAGGAGCATAAATCTGTCTTGGCCAGGGCCATGTTATTTTTTGTTTGCTTAGTTCATCAATGCTTAATTGATCCACATAAATAAGGCAAATACTGTCAGATTTTTTAGAAGGGGTTAAGTAGTTTGAAAGTAAATCATAAACTTTAAATTCAAAGGGTTTCAAGATGTCTAACAGAAAAATGAAGGAGGAAATAAGAAAGGAAAGAATTGAAAGAATAACCATATTTTTTAATAAACTTTTTCCTTTCACCACTAAGCTCAAAAATAAAGAAGGAGAAGCAAATGCTCCTCCTTCTTTGAAAAAATGAAAGAAAAATTACTTTACAAAAGGATTTGCATAGTAAGTTATAAGAACTATGACAAGTGTGTAAATAACGAGAGTTTCAATCAATGCCAATCCAATGATGAAAGTGGTAAGAAGTTTACCTGCCACTCCAGGATTTCTCGCAGAGCCTTCCATTATTCCTCTCAATCCATGACCCATTCCAATTCCTCCACCAGCTGCTGCAAGACCAATTCCAACCAATGCTCCAAGGCTGGCAAAACCATAGTAATTTAACTTAGCAGCATCTGCAGTAGCTTCTGCAGCAAATACCGTCCCTGCAAAAAGAATTAAGCTAAAAAGTACTAATGCTACCAAAACTTTTTTCATTCCTCACACCTCCTTTCTTTTTAATGATGCTCTTCTACAGCACCGCCAATATAGGCTGCTGTAAGTATCATAAATATATATGCCTGAATAAAGCTAACTGCAGTTCCTAAAATTAAAACAAGAGTAGGAACAAGCAAAGGTGTTAAAACTCCAAGAACCATTAATAAGAGATGTTTACTCATCATGTTACCGAAAAGTCGGACAGAAAGTGTAATAGGTCTTGCGAGATGGCTGATCCATTCTACAATAAACATAAAAGCCATAAAAGGAATTGCATAAATGCTTCTTATAGGACCTAAAAAATGCTCAAGATATCTTATTCCATGAACTTTAAAACCATAAAACTGGTAGATTAAAAATACTGGAACAGCCATTGAGGCATTTGTATTGAGGTTTCCTGTAGGAGATTCAAAACCTGGAATAAGTCCAAATAGGTTGCAGGTAAGAATGTAAAGAAATAAAGTTCCAAGAAGGGGAATAAAAGTTTTCGCATACTTACTCCCAACTGCATCTCGTGCCTGACTTGATAAAAATTCCAGAATAACTTCCATAACATTCTGAATTCCCGAGGGAATTAAAGATAACTTTCCTCTGACAATTAAAGAAACAATGATAAGAAATATAATTGCTAACCAGGAATAACTAACATACGGTGGGATTGAGGGTAACAACATTCCTAAAAAGGTTGGTGCTTCCACTTTATGCCTCCTTTCTCATTTTTGATTAAGTTATAATACATAAATTTTCTTCAAATGTCAAGCACAAAACAAAACTTCTTTTATTTATTTAATTTCTGTTACAATTTTTTATGGATCCCGTTACCCATACCCTTTCTGGATTTGTAGTTGGTAAGACAATAACTAAAAACAAAACCATTTTTGCAATTATTCTTGTTGCATCCATCCTGCCTGATATTGACATTATTTTAAGGTTTCACAGTAGAGAGCTTTTTCTTATGTATCACAGAGGAATTACTCATGGAATTGGAGCATTGTTTTTGTTTCCTCTTTTACCAGGGATAATTTTTCGCAAAAAATTAGGTTTCTTAAAAGCCTATGCCTCTGCATTCATAGCCTATGCAGTTCATCTTTTTCTTGACCTTACAAATCAATACGGAACAAAGATTCTTTCTCCCTTTGACTGGAACTCATACAGTCTTTCTTTAACATTTATAGTTGACCCTTATGTTTTACTGCCTCTTTTGACAGTGGTGGTTCTGTCAATAAAGTTTAAGAAGCATGCAAAATTTTTATATATTTTTTCAATTGTTTTTATTGCTTTATACATTGCAACAAAGGCATATCTTAAAGCAGAGGCAAGAGCTTTTCTTAAACAAAACATTGAAGCACATCAATACAGGGTTTATCCTCTCCCCAATGATTTTTTAAGATGGTGGTTTGTGACAAGGCATTCAGATGAATACATAACTGGATTTGTTGACCTTTTTACAAAGCGAGTTTGTGTTGATGAAAAATACAGAATTAAAAATGACCCTGCCATTATAAAATCAAAAGAAGCTGAAGCAGTAAAAGCTTTGCTTTCCTTTGCAAAACATCCTATAGCTCAACTGAGACATGAAGGCGATGTAACTGTGGTGATCTGGAAAGAGCTTTCCTATGGATTTTTACCTAATGATAGATTTACTGCAAAAGTATGGCTAAAGGAAACCCCGCAGGGTTATAAAATAATAAATGCTACTTTAAAGATATGAAAGTCTGCGAAATCTTTGCAAGCATTCAAGGAGAAAGCTCTCTCGCAGGAATACCTATGATTTTTTTAAGACTTACAGGATGTAACCTTAGATGCACCTACTGTGATACAAAATATGCCTATTATGAAGGTGAGGAGCGTTCAATTGATGAAGTTTTAAAAAAAATTCATTCCTTCCCATTTAAATATGTTGAGATTACAGGAGGAGAGCCCCTTTTGCAGGAGGAAGTTTACGAACTTATGAATGAGCTT
This sequence comes from Thermodesulfovibrio sp. 3907-1M, assembly GCF_040450955.1. Lineage (NCBI taxonomy): Bacteria > Pseudomonadati > Nitrospirota > Thermodesulfovibrionia > Thermodesulfovibrionales > Thermodesulfovibrionaceae > Thermodesulfovibrio > Thermodesulfovibrio autotrophicus. The sequence continues at coordinate 989,377 of NZ_CP144373.1, read as the reverse complement.
GTAAAAACTCATATTGTGCTTCTTGAGACAAATGGCTCTGTATCTCTGGAAAAAGTTAATCCTCAGGTAAAAATAATCATGGACATAAAAACTCCTGGAAGTGGAATGAGTGAGAGAAACTTTCTTGAAAATTTGAATTTTTTAAAAAAAACTGATGAAGTTAAATTTGTTTTAACTGACAGACAAGACTATGAATGGGCAAAGAATTTTATAAAAACCCATAGAATAAAAGCTAAAGAGATTCTTTTTTCTCCTGCCTGTGGAATTCTAAATCCTAAAGAGCTTGCTGAGTGGATAATTAATGACGGGCTTTCAGTAAGGCTGAATCTTCAAATTCATAAATATATTTTTGGTGACAAAAGAGGATTCTAAGGCTTATAATACTTTTTCTTCTCAGGAAGATAGTGCTGCTGCACATAGCCACCATAATCATGGGGATATTTATAACCCTTTCCATGACCAAGCCTTTTAGCTCCCTTGTAGTGAGTATCTTTCAGATGCTCTGGAACTTGAAGGGTGTGCCCTCTCTCAATATCTTTTAAGGCTTCTTCTATTGCCATGTAACAGGCATTACTTTTTGGCGCAAGGGCAACATAAATGGCAGCCTGAGCAAGAATTATTCTCGCCTCTGGCATTCCTACAAATTCAACTGCCTGAGCTGCTGATGTGGCAACAACCAGAGCCATTGGATCAGCATTTCCCACATCCTCACTTGCTGCAATCACTATTCTGCGAGCAATAAAACGGGGATCCTCTCCTGCATAAATCATCTTTGCAAGCCAGTAAACTGTTGCATCAGGATCACTTCCTCGCATACTTTTAATAAAAGCTGAGGCTGTATCGTAGTGTTGATCTCCTGCCCTGTCATAGACAATGTGCTTTTTCTGAATACTTTCTTCGGCAATTCTGATATCAATTCTTATAACACCATCTTCATCAGGTTCTGTGGTTAATACAGCAATTTCAATGGCAGAAAGTGCCTTTCTTGCATCTCCATCTGAAGACTTTGCAATATGAGACATTGCTTCATCAGTAATCTCAATTTTTAAATCTCCAAATCCACGCTCTTTATCAATCAAAGCTCTTTTAAGAATAGTTATAATCTCTTCTTCAGTTAAAGGCTTTAGTTCAAATACATGGCTTCGGGAAACTAAAGCAGAGTTAAGATAAAAAAATGGATTCTCCGTTGTTGCTCCAATAAGGATTATGTTTCCTTCTTCAATATCTGGAAGCAGGGCATCCTGAGAAACTCTATTAAGTCTGTGAATTTCATCTATAAAAAGAATTGTCTTTTCCCCTTTACTGAGCCTTTGTTTTGCTGCAAAAATCTGCTTTCTTATCTCTTCAATATTCAGGGTTGTTGCATTAAGCCACTCAAAATGAGCCTTTGTCTTATTTGCAATAATTCTTGCAAGAGCTGTTTTGCCTGTTCCTGGAGGTCCATATAAAATAAGCGAGGTTATTCTGTCTGAATCAATTGCTCTCCTGAGAAGCTTTCCCTTAGAAATAATATGACTCTGTCCCACATACTCATCAAGATTTCTCGGAGTCATTCTGTAAGCAAGAGGCTCTTTTTTTAAGGGCTCTGAGAGTTTATCAAATAAATCAGTCATTTTATCTTTCCAAGCATCTTTATAAAAGTTTTTAAAAGCTCAGGGTTATAATCTCCTTTTTCTTTAACAATTATGGAAAGAGCAAAATAGGGAGTTAGCGGAGGCTTGTATGGTCTTCGGGTTGTTAAAGCATCATAACAGTCTGCAATTGCTGTAATTCTTCCAAAAAGCTTTATTTCTTCTTCCTTCAAACCAAAAGGATATCCTCTTCCAGAAAGCTTTTCATGATGCTGAAGCACTGCTGTGAGAGATTCCTTAGGAAACTCTTTCTGATTTTCAAGAAGTTCATAACCGAACAAAACATGCTGTTTTATAATATTGTATTCTGTATCATTAAGTTTTCCCTGTTTATTAAGTATTTCATGAGGAATCTGACTTTTTCCTAAATCATGTAAAATTGCACCCATTCCAAGTTTAAACAAAGCATCCCTGTCAAGTCCTATCTGTATCCCCAGCCCAGTAGATAAAACTCCCACATTAACTGAGTGAGTGTAGGTATAGTAATCATAACCCTTTAAACTTAAAAGACTATAAATTGAATCAGGCTCATCAAGAATTGTTTCTATAATATTAGCGACAACTTCGCCTGCCTTTTTTATCTTTTCTCCGCTTCTTGGTTCATTTAAAAGCTCATTTATTAATACTTTGGCGGATTCTTTAATTATCAGCTCTTTTTCTTCAACTCTTTTACTCAGAAATTCAAGGTATTCTCTAAATAAAGGCAAATCCTTTTTTTCAATTAAAATATCTCCTTCCTCAGGAATTGTATCCCCATAAATCATGGATGGCTTTTCCGGTGATGCTTCAACGATTTTTTTGAAGTTAAAATCTTTTAATTGATAAATAGAAAACTCAACTTCAACACCCGGGATTAAAAGATTTCTGTCAATTTGATAGAAATTTTCTTTAAAAAAAGAATAATTTTTAAAAGCTACAGGGGAGTCTAAAACTGATTCTGGCAATGCTCTTGATTTATAAGTATCCAGATCAGACTCTTCAACATAAACATGACTTATTCCTTTTTCTTTTAATACTTCAAGAAAACTGTTTGAAAGAATCGTTGCTTTGTTGAAAATTTTTTTATCTATTCCTGAGTCACGGATGTAGACATCAAATGGTAAAGCTCTGTTGATTTTTAATTCCTCAACAGGGATTTTAATTAGCTGTTTTTCGTTGATCTTTTTTATTTTTGTTGCATAGCCCATTAATTAATTATCTCAAAAAATTCTTAAAAAATGGAACATGCTTTTGTTCTGAATGTATAATAAAACAATGCTCATTTATCCAGAAATATTTAAAGGACTACAGATTGAAGCATTTTTTACAAAAAGGATAGAAAAATTTGAAGATTTTAAAGATTCGCTTCCATTTAAGCTTTATCTTCCTATTCAAAGACATACAGATTCTATAGCAATTTTGAATTCTTACGCTGAGCCATCCATAGCAGACGCAGTGATTACAGATCAAAAAAATCTTTTTATAGGCGTAAAAACAGCAGATTGTCTGGCAGCGCTAATATTTGATCCAGAAAAAAAAGTAATTGGAACAGTTCATGCTGGATGGCGTGGAACAGCAAAGGGAATTTTAAAAAAAACAATCTTCAAAATGAAGGAAATTTGCGGATGTGAGCCAAAAAATCTATTGATTGCTTTTGGACCATACATTAAAGGATGTTGTTATGAGGTAGGGCAGGAAGTCATTGAAGAATTAAGAAAAGAAATTCCTGAAAAAGAATATATTTTAAGAGTAAATGGCAAAAAACATGTTGATATCGGAATAGCAAACCTTCTTCAGGCTATTTCAGCAGGAGTAAAAAAAGAAAACATCTGGATTTCAGAGGACTGCACATATTGTAAAAACAATGAATATGCTTCGTACAGATTTCATGGTAAAAAGGCAGCAAGACAATACGGAGTCATAGGAATGTTATAATATTAAAACGGGGTGTAGCGCAGTCTGGTAGCGCGCACGGTTCGGGACCGTGGTGTCGGAGGTTCAAATCCTCTCACCCCGATAAGGAGTTAAAGGAGAGCTTGAATGGCAGAGAAAATCTATTATTTCTGGTTTGGCTTTTACTTTAACTAATCTGCCTCTGACATTTTAGTCTGGCAGAAAAATTCAAGGCAGACAGGTCAGGGGCAGAGGAAGCCCCTGTTCTGTCTGTCTTTTTTATTTAAAAACTTTAATGGAGGTTTAAAAAATGGTAATCGTAATGAAACCAGAAGCCACAGAGGAACAGCTTAAAGAGGTAATATCCAAAATTGAAGAACTTGGCTACAAACCCCATGTGATCTACGGCACCACAAGAAATGTAATTGGAGCTGTTGGAGATGAAAGGGGCAAATTTATACTTCAGAGCCTTGAGAGTCTTGATGGAGTAGAGGCTGTTATACCGATTCTTAAACCCTACAAGCTTGCCTCAAAGGAAGTAAAAAAGGAAAAAACTGTTATCAAAGTGGGAGATGTGTCAATTGGAGGCAAAGAAGTTGTTATAATCGCTGGTCCCTGTGCTGTTGAAAATGAAGCGCAGATTATTAACACTGCAAAGACTGTAAAATTAATGGGTGCTCATATTTTAAGAGGAGGTGCTTACAAGCCAAGAACCTCTCCATATTCCTTTCAGGGACTCGGCAAGGAAGGGCTTGAATTACTCAAAAAAGCAGGAGAGATCGCCAGAATGCCTGTGGTAACAGAAGTTGTTAATCCTGAACATGTTGACCTTGTCTGCGAATATGCAGACATTCTCCAGATTGGAACGAGAAATGCTCAGAATTTTGAACTTTTAAAAAGAGTGGGACAGGTTCAGAAACCCGTAATACTTAAAAGAGGAATGTCAATGACCATCAAAGAATGGCTTATGAGTGCTGAATATATTCTGAGCGAAGGTAACAGAAATGTTATTTTATGCGAGCGAGGAATCAGAACCTTTGAAACTGCCACAAGAAACACTCTTGATCTTTCAGCTATAGCAGTGCTTAAAGAAGAGACGCATCTTCCTGTAATAGTTGATCCAAGCCATGCAACAGGTTATGCAAAATATGTTCCTTCAATGGCTTATGCTGCTGTTGCTGCAGGAGCAGATGGATTGATGATTGAGGTTCATCCACAGCCTGAAAAAGCCTTTTCTGACGGACCACAATCTTTGAATTTCAGCTCTTTTGGCAGATTAGTTGAAAATCTGAAGCTTTTTACATCGGTTGTAGAAAAGATTTAACCATAGCGGATTTTCATAAAAATAATTGAAAAAATTAAAATTAAAGAAACAAAGTTTGCTAAAATTACAGGTAATTCTTTAATCAAAACTCCATAGAAAAACCAGAGAGTGATTCCTATTGCCAAAAAAATAAACATCGTAAGGGAGACATCTCTGGCGGATTTTGTTTTATAAATTTTCAATGCCTGCGGAACAAGAGCACCTGTTGTTATTATTCCTGCTACAATTCCAATAATGTTATTTAAATTGATTGAAAACTCCATAATTTATATTGTATTATTTAGAATAATTTTAAGCAAGCAAGAACAATGAACTCGACAGGTTATGACATAAGAATTGATATTCAGAAACTTAAAAAACTTCCTACGCTTTCCTATACTGCAGAAAAAATACTTAATTTAACATCAAGACAACTAACGCATCTTGATGAACTTGTCAGCATTATTGAAAGAGACCCACCAATTATGTCAAAGGTTTTAGGTGTTGCCAATATAGTTTATCTTGGAATGTATAAACCTATTACAACTGTTAAAGACGCTCTTCTTAAAATAGGATTTAAAGCTTTGAAAAATATTGCTTTAAGTATATCCATATTCAGCCTTTTTAAGTCATCTCCTGAAAAAGAAAAAAGTTATAAAGAGCTTTTTAAGCATTCTATTGCTACAGGCATAGTATCTCAGGTTATTTCAGAAAAATTTTTGAATGAGCCTTCAGAAGATAATTTCACAGCCGGTGTTCTTCATGATATTGGACTCTTTGCTCTTCATTATGCTTTTTATGAACAGTTTCAGAAAATAGAGGAAGCTTTCAGACAAGTAGATTCTCTTAAAGAAGCAGAAGAAAAAATTATTGGAACAACTCATTCAGAAATAGGAAAGTGGATTGCTGAGTTTTGGGGACTGCCAGAGATAGTCCTGGAGGTGATTCTCTATCATCACGACTTTCCTCAGAAATCATTAAAATATGCAAAAACCGTTGCTATTGTTCAACTCTCCAATTTTATTGCTGAACAGCTTGGTTACTACCCATTTCAAGTTAAGAAGGAGTCTGAATTCTACAAGGAAAGGGTTTATAAAATTTTAAACCTTCCAGAACCAGAGGAGTTAATTCTTGAATTAAAAGAAATTGTCAAGGATGTGGAAAACTTATGAGAGAATTCTTATTAGATCTCGGAAGTCTTTTTAAACTTAAAAATCTGGATAGCTACAGTGATGAAGAGCTAAAACAAATTATTTTAGAACACATTAAAAAACATTCATTTATAGAAGAATCTCTCCTTGAACTGACCGAAGAGTTTGCCTGCAGTACAGAGTTTTCTGTAAGGGTTATATCTTCTATTAATCGGATTCTTGACAGAATTTACAATGACAAAGAGATCTACAGCTTCATATCGTACTGTTTTGATGAGTTTATAAAACTGCTTCCTGTTGAAAATATATCCTTTATGGAAAAACATCCTGAACTGAATCTGCTTGTTTTAAAAGTTGCCTCAGGTAAAATTAAACTGAAAGATTTCAAAAAGAAAATATTCAATATTGAGAATACTCTGGCAGGCGCGGCTTTCAGAGATGGTAGTTTTATTTACGCTCCTGATGTAAAAAAAGACGAAAGATTTGATCCAAAACTTTCCACACTTCCTATAGGATCAGTTTTATCCGTCCCTGTAAAATTCCAAAACAAAATAATCGGTGTGATTAACTTTTCCCATCCTGAAGCCAATGCTTTTGATGAAGCATGCATCTTCTTTCTTGTTTCAATGGTGCAACTTTTCTCTGCAGTGATAACACTTTTCAAACTGTACAATGAAAATTTAAAATTTAACGAGCAGCTACAAAAAGAAGTCAACAGGAAAACAGCAGAGTTACAGAAAATAAATAAGAAGCTTTACAAAGCCTCCATAACAGACTCTCTTACAGGAATACACAATAGAAGATTCTTTTTCCAGAGACTTGAGGAAGAGTATGCAAGGTCTTTAAGATATGGAAATAGCTTCTGTTTAATTCTTTTTGATCTTGACAGTTTGAAAAAAGTCAATGACATGTTTGGGCACCCTGAAGGAGACAGGCTTATAAAGCTTTTTGCAACGATTTTAAAAACTGTGAAAAGAAAAGAAGATATTATTGCCAGAATTGGAGGAGACGAATTTGGATGTATTCTAATAGGAGCTTCCCTGGATGGAGCTAAAAAATTTGCTGAAAGAGTAAAAGAAGAATTTAAAAATAGATATAAAAAAGCCTCTGTCAGTACCAGTGGTGCTGTGGGCTGCATTGGAAGGGGTGAGAATTTTAAATTTTACAAGGACTATAAAGATTTTTTCAAAGAAGTTGATAAAGTTTTATTTAAAGCCAAGAAATTAAGGGATACAATAGAGGTAATTGAAACAAACTGAAAAAATATGATAAATTTTAAACTTAATGTAGAGTCTTTGACTCTTTAAAACACACGCCCTAAAACTTCTCCGATGGTCCCCGAAAGGGTTAAGGAGAAAGGGCGGAGGTAAAACCATTTGAGGAGGTTTTTATGTCAGTAATTACAATGAAAGAGCTTCTTGAAGCAGGCGCTCACTTTGGACATCAGGTTAAAAGATGGAATCCAAAAATGAAAAAGTACATCTTTGCAGAGAGAAACGGAATTCACATTATTGACCTGCAGAAGACTGTAAAAGGCATTGAAGAGGCTTATGAATTTTTAAAAACCGTTTCAGCTGAAGGAGGAAGCATTCTGTTTGTGGGCACAAAAAAGCAGGCACAGGAAGCAATTCAGGAGGAAGCCAGGAGAGCAGGAGTTTTTTATGTAAATCATCGCTGGCTTGGAGGAATGCTTACCAACTTTTCCACAGTGAGAAAAAGCGTTGAAAAATGGCAGAGAATTGAGCAGATGAAAGAAGACGGAACACTTTATTTACATACAAAAAAGGAGATTTCAAAATTAGAAAAAGAGAGACAAAAGCTTGAAATAAACTTAATTGGAATTAAAGATATGATGGAGCTCCCAAAGGCAATTTATATTGTGGACATAAAAAAAGAAAAAATAGCTGTTGAGGAAGCAATAAAACTTGGAATTCCTATAGTTGCCATAGTTGATACAAATTGTGATCCTGATCTCGTTGATTATGTTATTCCAGGGAATGATGATGCAATAAGAGCAATAAAGCTGATTACATCAAAGATGGCTGATGCAGTGCTTGAAGGCAGAGAGATTTTCATGAAACGCCTTGAGGAAGAAGCTGAAAAGGCAGCAATAAAAGAAAAGATACTTCAGGAAGAGGAGTATCAAAAATCAATGGATGAATACATTGAACAGTAAAGGAGGAGAAAAATGGCAATAACCGCTCAGATGGTGAAAGAACTCAGAGAAAAAACAGGTGCTGGAATGATGGAGTGTAAAAAAGCACTTGAAGCATCAGGAGGAGATTTCAATAAAGCAATTGAATATTTAAGGCAGAAAGGACTTGCAACTGCTCAGAAAAAAGCATCACGTGAAGCCAGAGAAGGAATCATAACATCTTACATTCATATGGATAAAATTGGAGTAATGCTTGAACTTAACTGTGAGACAGACTTTGTTGCGAGAAATGAGGAATTCCGTCAGCTTGCTAAGGATATTGCAATGCAGATAGCTGCATCAAACCCTCAATACATACAGAGAGAAGATATTCCTCAGGATGTGATAGAAAAAGAAAGGGAAATTTATAAAGCTCAGATAAAGGGAAATAAGCCACCTCAGGTTGTTGAAAAAATTATTGAAGGAAAGCTTGAGAAATTTTATGAAGAGATGTGCCTTCTTGACCAGCCTTTCATTAGAGAGCCTGACAGAAAGATAAAGGATCTTATCAATGAAAAAATTGCAAAATTCGGTGAAAATATTGTAGTAAGAAGGTTTGTGAGATTTCAGGTAGGTCAAAGTGAATAAAACTATTTACAAGAGGGTTTTGCTGAAGCTCAGTGGTGAAGCCCTTATGGGAGAAAAGGGTTATGGTATTGACCCTTTTACTGTAAAATATATGGCAGAGGAGATAAAAAAAGCCTATCAACTGGGAGTTGAAATTGCTGTTGTAATTGGTGGTGGTAATATATGGAGGGGATCTGAAGCCGAGGCACAGGGAATTGAAAGAGCAACAGCGGACTATATGGGAATGCTTGCAACTGTAATAAATGCACTGGCGCTTCAGAACGCTCTTGAAAAACAGGAGGTTGACACCCGTGTTCAATCGGCAATTGAAATGAGAGAACTTGCTGAGCCATACATAAGAAGAAAAGCAATAAGACATCTTGAAAAAGGCAGGGTGGTAATATTTGCTGCAGGCACGGGGAATCCCTATTTTACAACTGATACAGCAGCAGCCCTCAGAGCAATTGAAATCGGTGCAGATGTTATCCTTAAGGGAACAAAGGTGGATGGAATTTATTCATCGGATCCAGTTAAAGATTCAAAGGCGAAAAAGTTTGATATACTTACCTATATGGATGTAATAAGAAATTCCTTAAGGGTGATGGATTCTACTGCAATCACGCTATGTATGGATAATAATCTTCCTATTGTGGTATTCAATATCCGCAAGCCAGATAATTTAAAGAAAGTAATCTTAGGTGAGAAAATAGGAAGCATTGTTTTAAAAGAGGTGAAAAATGATGCAGGAATTCAAGAAGAAAGCTAATGAAAAAATGAATCAGGCACTGGAAGTATTTAAAAAAGACCTATCCACATTCAGAACTGGTAGAGCTTCCCTTGGTATTCTTGACAACATCAAGGTTGATTATTACGGAAGCATGCTCCCTCTTAATCAGGTTGCCACACTGGGAATACCTGAGCCAAGAATGATTACAATTCAGCCATGGGAACAGAGAATGATATCAGAGATAGAAAGAGCCATAATGAAATCAGATCTCGGGCTCACTCCAATTAATGATGGAAAGATAATCAAAATCGTTATTCCACCTTTAACTGAAGAGAGAAGAAAGCAACTTGTGAAAGTGGTCCGTAAAAGGGCTGAAGAAGCAAGGGTAGCCATAAGAAACATTCGCAGGGACATAATTGAAGAGATTAAAAAAGCAGAAAAAGAAAAGAAATTAAGTGAGGATGACTCTCGCAGACTTCAGGAAGAGATACAGAAAATAACGAATTCCTTTATTGAAAAGGTTGATAAGGCTCTTGAACAGAAAGAGAAAGAAATCATGGAGGTTTAAATGAAAATAGATCAGGAAAGAAAAGATAGATTAAAAAAGATGCTCAATAAAATGAAAGAGCAGATTCTTCGGGAAGCTCGTGAAGAGATGAAGAAGTTTCAAACAGGAGAAAAGAGACAGATTGTTGAAGCAGTGATGGATGATGCTGATTTAAGTGTGATTGACCTTTCAGAGGACATAAGCTTAAAACAGTTAAGCACGCACAGAGACATCTTAAAAAAAATTGAAGAAGCTCTAAGAAAACTTGAGGAAGGCACATATGGAATATGTGAGATGTGTGGCGATGAAATTCCTGAGGAAAGGCTTAAGATTCTTCCATTTGCCATATACTGCAGAGACTGTCAGGAAAAGATTGAGATGATAGAGAAATTTGAAGGCGAGGAAGGTCAGTAGTATATTTTCTCTAAAAAAAGTCCACGGGAAGGGGCTGTCTGCATTGGAGAAGGTCTCTTCCCGCTATTAAAAGCTTCACAGATTGATTCAACACTGAGCTTCTCTCTTCCCAATTCCACAATGCATCCAACAATGTTTCTAACCATGTATCTTAAAAATCCGTCTGCTTCTATCCTAAATTTGATAAAATTACCAATCATGTTCATGTCCATGAAACAGAGCCTGTCAAGCCTCTCCATGGTAAAATCATAAACAGTTCTTATTTTATTTTTTACCTCAGTACTGCCTGAAAAAGCTGTAAAATCTCTGGTTCCTTTAAACAAAGATAAGGATTCTTCCATTAAAGATAAATTAAGCTTTCTTGGATAATGCCATACATATCTTTGAATGAAACAGGAACATTCTTCATCAATGCACAAGTAGTAAACATAAGATTTTCTTTTTACTGCATACTGAGGATGAAACTCAGCATCTACCTCCTCAATCTCAACTACTCTTATATCTTCTGGCAACAAAGAATTTAAAGCTTTTTTAAGGTTGTTTAAAGGCATTTTAATCTGCCATTTAAAGCTTGCAACCTGTCCAAGAGCATGAACTCCTGCATCAGTTCTGCCAGCTCCACGAATCTTTATTTCTGTTTTACATATCTTTGAAAGAGCCTGTTCAATTAATGCCTGAATAGAATAGCCTTTTTTCTGCCTCTGCCAGCCAGAATAATTAGTGCCATCATATTGAATGGTCATTTTGAGATTAACCATAATTTAGAATTATAACACATCAATAAAAGAGGAGATTCCTCGCTAACGCTCGGAATGACAAAGTATGGGCAAGCTCGGAATGACAAAGTATGGGCAAGCTCGGAATGACAAGTGAAAGGGGGAATGACAGAAAAAAGTAGGGGCTAAAATTTTTTACTCCTACAGCTTTTTTGAAGGAAAAATAAATACCTCTTGACAAATTTCTTTAATCTTTTATAAACTGAACATTAGTTCACATGAACAGGCGTTCAGGACATGAATCAAGGAAGAGAATAGTAGATGCTGCTGTGAAGTTATTTTCTCAGAGTGGTTTCAATGGCACAACAATGAGAATGATTGCAAAAGAAGCAGGAATAAGCGTGGGAGGGCTTTATCTTTATTTCAAAAACAAGGAAGAACTATCACTTCATTTAATAAAAGAAAAGCTAAATGAATTTTACAGCAAAGTCTTGTTACCCCTTAAAGAGATTCAGAGTCCTTCTCAGGCATTAAAGGAATATTTCACAAAAGCACTGGAATTTGCAAAGGAAAACAGGGAGCTTATCATCATTCATGCAAAGCAACAGGGATTTACATTTGGAATTGAAGTAAAAAGGGAGTTTTTTAAAAAAGAAAGAGAGATACTTAAAGAGATAATTTCCAGAGGCATTGAATCTCATGAATTTAACAAATGTGAGCCTGAAGAAGTAGCAAAACTACTCATGAATATCATAGGAGGTTATGTTCTTTCAGTTGTTGTTGAGCCTGAAAATCTTTTTAAGCCAGAAGTCTGCATTGATGTCCTATTAAAAGGCTTATTGAAAAGGAGCAATTTATGATTGCTAAGTTTAAACCCATTTTCATTTTATCTGTCATGTTTTTTATTCTTACATCATGCGGTAAAAAACAGCCTCCAGCCCAAACTCCTGAAGTATCAGTAATAACTGTTCAAGCCGAGAAAGTTCTTCTTACAACAGAGCTTCCCGGAAGAACCAATCCTTACAGGATAGCTGAGATAAGACCACAGGTAAGCGGAATAATTCTTAAAAGATATTTCACAGAAGGAAGCAATGTAAAAGCAGGAGACCTCCTTTATCAGATTGATCCAGCACCGTATAAAGCAGCCTATGACAATGCTTTGGCAGCATTAAAAAGAGCTGAGGCAACCCTTCAATCAGTAAAAGCAAGATATGACAGATATCAGGAGCTTATAAAGGTAAATGCAATAAGTAAGCAGGAGTTTGATGATGTAAAAGCTCAGTATGAGCAGACTCTCTCAGAGATTGAGGCATTAAAGGCACAGGTAAGGAATGCTCAGATTAATCTTGGATATACGAAAATAACAGCGCCAATTTCAGGTAGAATTGGTAAATCAAATGTAACCGAAGGTGCTCTTGTCACAGCCTATCAGCAAATGGAGCTTACACGAATTCAGCAGCTTGACCCAATTTATGTTGACATACCTTATTCAACAAAGGAATTAAGAGAGCTTGAAAAAAGACTTGAACAGGGAAGGCTTAAATATGCTGGTAAAGAGCAGAATAAGGTAAAAATAATTCTTGAAGATGGAACAGTCTATCCAGTGGAAGGGACACTTCAGTTTAAGGATGTAACTGTTGATCCAACAACTGGTTCTGTAATTTTAAGGGTTATAGTTCCAAATCCAAAGGGAGTGCTTTTACCGGGAATGTTTGTTAGAGCAATAGTTAAAGAGGGAATAAACAGGCATGCAATTCTTATTCCTCAGCAGGCAGTGTTTCGTGATCCAAAAGGAAATCCTTTTGTTTATATCGTTGATAAAGAAAACAAGGTTCAGATAAGACCAGTTAAGGTTGACCGCGCTATAGAGGATAAATGGCTTGTCTCAGAGGGAGTTTCAGAGGGAGAGCAGGTTATAGTTGAAGGAGTTCAGAAAATTATGCCAGGAATGCCTGTAAAAGCCGTTCCTTATGGAAACAAGTAATGCTATACAGATTTTTTCTTGATAGACCGGTTTTTGCATGGGTTATTGCCATTGTTATAATGGGAGCAGGATTGCTCTCCATTTATAGCCTTCCTGTTGCGCAGTATCCGTCACTTGCTCCTCCTTCAATTTACATTCAGGCATTTTATCCTGGTGCTTCTGCGGAGACAGTGGAAAACAGTGTTACCCAGATTATTGAAGAGAAGATGACAGGACTTGACAGGATGATTTACATGTCTGCATACAGTGACTCATCTGGCAGCTCCCGCATTGAGCTTACATTTGAACCTGGAACTGACCCTGACCTTGCATGGGCAAAGGTTCAGAACAAGCTTCAACTTGCCATGCCAAGTCTACCTGAGGCTGTTCAGAGAACAGGAATATCTGTTGGTAAAGCAACAAAAAACTATCTCATGGTAGTTGCTCTGATTTCAGAAGATGGTCGTCTTGACGCAAATGATTTAAGAGACTACATGCAGTCAACTCTTCAGAAGGTTCTTGCAAGAATACAAGGAGTTGGAGAGGTAGAAGTTTTTGGTTTTCCCTATGCAATGCGCATATGGGTTGAACCCCACAAGCTTGTAAGTTACGGATTAACATTTGATGATGTAATAGCTGCAATAAAAAGCTACAATGTAGAAGTATCTGGTGGACAGCTTGGTGGTGCACCAGCAAAGCCAGGTCAGAGGCTAAATGCACCTATAATTGTTCAGAGCATGCTTAAAGAACCAGAAGAGTTTGGCTCAATTCCTGTAAGAGTAAATCCTGATGGCTCATCTGTAAAAATAAAGGATGTGGCAAGGGTTGAGCTTGGAACAGACTACTATGATATAAATGCCTACTATCAGGGAAAGCCTGCTGCAGCACTTGCAATAAGACCTCTTCCCGGAGCAAATGCACTTGATGTGGCAAAAAAAGTTAAAGATAAAATGGATGAGCTCAGCAGACACTTTCCATCAGGTGTAAAGGTTGTTTATCCCTATGACACAACTCCTTTTACAAAGGTTGCAATAAATGAAGTTGTAAAGACTCTTGTTGAAGCAATAATTCTTGTCTTCTTCATAATGTGGTTATTTATGGGCAGCCTTCGTGCAACTTTTATTCCCACAATCACTGTTCCTGTTGTTTTACTTGGCACATTTGCTGTCCTTGGAATTGCTGGCTACTCAATAAATATGCTTACAATGTTTGCAATGGTTCTTGCCATAGGGCTTTTAGTTGACGATGCCATTGTTGTTGTTGAAAATGTGGAAAGAATAATGAGGGAAGAGGGTCTTTCTGTAAAAGAGGCTGTAATAAAATCAATGGAGCAGATTACATCAGCTCTCATCGGAATTGGAGTTGTTCTATCTGCAGTATTTGCTCCGATGGCATTTTTTAAGGGTTCAACAGGCATTATTTACAGACAGTTTGCAGTAACAATAATTTCTGCCATGCTACTTTCAGTCTTTGTTGCTTTAAGCCTTGCTCCTGTTTTATGTGTAATGTTCCTGAGACCTCATAAAGCTTCAGAGGCAAAAGAGGGAATTCTTCACTGGTTTAACCTGATTTATGAGAAGTTTTACAGCATATTTTTTAAATCAAGGCATCTCTACACAAAGGCTGTTGAAAACTCCTTCAGAAAACTTCCCCTTTACATTTTGATTTATGTGATAATCGTTGCAGCATTGGGCTTTATTTTAATGAAGCTTCCAACAGCCTATCTTCCAGACGAAGATCAGGGAATTCTTCTTGCTCAGGTAATGCTTCCATCAGGCTCTACACTTGAACAGACAGAGGAAGTCTTAAAAGAAGTCCAGAATTATTTTTTAACAAAAGAAAAAGACGCTGTGGATACTGTAATGACGGTCTCTGGAATTAGCTTTGCTGGAAGAACTCAGTCAAATGGAATGGCATTTATAAAGCTAAAAGACTGGCATTTAAGGGACAGAGCAGAATTAAGAGTTAAGGCAATTCAGGAAAGGGCAATGAGATACTTTCTTCCAAATAAAAAAGCCATGATATTTGTTTTTCCTCCTCCATCAATTATTGAACTTGGAAATGCAACAGGCTTTGACCTTCAGCTTATGGACATGGGAGGGCTTGGACATCAAAAGCTTATGGAAGCAAGAAATAAACTTCTTTATATGGCAAGTCAGGATCCAAGACTTAAAAATGTAAGACCAAATGGAATGGATGACATACCAGAATACAAAGTTGATGTGGACTGGGAAAAAGCAGGTGCACTTGGAGTTCCAATTACATCAATTAATAATACAATTTCAGCAGCTTTTGGAAGCGCCTATGTAAATGACTTCATAAAAGGAGGTAGAGTAAAAAGGGTTTTTGTTCAGGCAGACATACCATACAGAATGCTTCCTGAGGACATGAACAGGCTTTATGTAAGAAACAATGAAGGCAAGATGGTCCCATTTTCATCAGTTGCCCAAGGTAGATGGATTTATGGCTCACCAAGGCTTGAGCGTTACAATGCCTTTCCTTCAATAAACATCTGGGGAGAGCCTGCGAAAGGATACAGCTCTGGTGATGCAATGAAAGCAATCGAGGAAATTATATCAAAGCTTGGTAAAGGAATAGGATATTCATGGACAGGTCTCAGTTATCAAGAAAAGCTTGCAACAGGGCAGGCTCCGATTCTTTATGCATTCTCTGTTTTTGTTATATTCCTCTGTCTCGCAGCACTTTATGAGTCATGGACAATTCCGATTACAAATCTTATACTTCTTCCTTTTGGTATATTTGGTGCAGCTCTGGCAACATGGTTGATGGGTCTTAATAATGATGTTTACTTCCAGATAGGATTTCTTGTTACAATGGGACTTTCGTCAAAAAATGCAATACTTATTATTCAGTTTGCAAGAGACAGAATAAGGCAGGGTGTAGAGCTTCATAAGGCAACAGTTGAGGCTGCAAGAATAAGATACAGACCTGTTATTATGACTTCCCTGGCGCTTTTCTTCGGAGTTCTTCCTCTTGCCATTTCAAAGGGAGCTGGCTCTGGAGCAATGAACGCAATCGGCGTTGCCATTGAAGGCGGAGTTATTGCAGGAACATTTATTAACATTCTGTTTGTTCCACTGTTTTTTGTGTTGATTTTGAAAATTTTTAAAGTCAGGGAAGTAAAATGAAAAATCTCATTATTCCTATAATGCTTTTACTGCTTACATCATGCACGATGATACCTGAGTATAAAAGACCTGAAGTTCCTATTCCAAAGGAATGGCCTAAGGGAGAAGCTTACGAAAGCCTTAAGTTATCGGAAAAATCTACAATCCTTAAATGGAATGATTTTCTCGTAGATGAAAAACTGCAGGAGATTGTTAAAAAAGCCCTCTCAAATAATCGCGACCTGAGGCTTGCAGCATTAAATGTTGAGAGAGCAAGAGCATACTACGGAATTCAAAGAGCAGAGCTTATTCCAGCAGTTGATACAACTGGTTCTGGATTAAGGCAGAGAGTTCCAGTAGAACTGTCAAACACAGGAAAAGCAGAAACATTATCTCAGTATAGTGTTACTTTCGGAATCACATCATGGGAGATTGATTTTTTTGGAAGACTTCAGAGTCTAAAGGAGATGGCTTTAGAGCAATACCTTGCACAGGAAGCCACATACAGAGCTGTGAGACTTTCTCTTATTTCAGCAGTTGCTATTGCCTATTATACATATGCAACAGATAAAGAAAATCTTAATCTTGCAAAACAAACCCTCAAAACTCAGGAAGAAAGCTATGAATTAATTAAAAAAAGATATGAAGTGGGAGTTGCTTCAGAGATAGACCTTCACAGAGCAAAAACACAGGTTGAAACTGCAAGAGAAGCTTTGGCAAGATACACACAGGCTTTAGCTCAGGATAGAAACACACTGGAACTTCTATCAGGTGAGCCTCTTAAAGATGAGCTTTTACCTGAAGGACTGAGTAATATTAAACCACCCAAGGACATATCTCCAGGACTTTCCTCAGAAGTATTGCTAAATCGTCCTGATATTATTGCAGCAGAGCATACACTTAAAGCATACAATGCTCAGATAGGTGCTGCAAGGGCAGCATTTTTCCCGAGAATCTCACTTACAACAGCTATTGGAACAGCATCCAGTGAACTTTCAGGGCTTTTCGGAGGTGGTTCAAGAATATGGACATTTCAGCCTCAGGCAATAATGCCCATATTTGATGCAAGGGTATGGGCTGCTCATGAGGCTGCAAAAGTTGAAAGAGAAATTGCTGTTACAAACTATGAAAAAACAATACAGACAGCTTTTAAGGAAGTTGCTGATGCACTGGCAGTGAAAGGAACAATTGATGAGCAGATAGATGCATTGAACGGTCTTGTTAACTCATTAAGAGAAACATACAAACTTGCAAAGATAAGATATGAGAGAGGAGTTGACAGTTACCTGAGTGTTCTTGATGCTCAGAGAGCACTTTTTCAGACAGAACAACAGCTTAACAATCTCAAACTTGCAAAATATGCAAACTTATCAACGCTTTATAAAGTCCTTGGAGGAGGAGAATAAAATTAGATTTATTCCATGCTACTTTGCAAAAATTTTTCTGAAACGGTAAACTGAAAAGCTAAACAGTATGCTGCCAAGAATAATTATTCCAAAAATATCATACCAGACATACTTTATTCCATTACCTTTAAAAAGAACGCTGTAACCAAAGTCAATAAAATATCGCATTGGAGAGATAAGGCTTAAATAGCGCATAAAAGGTTGCATTGACTCAGGTGGTGTCCATGCACCTGAGAGCATGAGCATTGGTGTAAGAATTACGAGCATGAGCATCATTGATTGCGCAAGATTTCTTGCCACAGTAGCAATTGCTATTCCAAGAGAAGACATGGTAAAAACATAAAAAATCATAACAGGATAAAAAAGCAGCAAGCTTCCTCTTATTGGAACTTTAAATACCCCTTTAATCATCAAAAATATGCTTAAAAGGGAAAGGACTCCTACTGCAAAAATTGTTGGAATTATTTTAGCAACAAATATCTCCCATGTTCTGACAGGTGTAACAAGAAGTTGTTCAACTGTTCCATATTCCTTTTCTCTTACAAGTGCTGCCGCAGTTACAAGAAGAGAAACCATTGTTGTTACGTTGAAAAGCTCAAGCAAACTCATAAACCATGATGTAAGTATGTTTGGATTGAATTGAACCCTTACTCTTTCATCAATGATCGGGATTTCATTAAAAAATCTACTCGTTATACCCATCTTTCTTTCAAAAACTTCTATTGCATAGTTATATGTTATTGATGATACATAGGCAACAGCCATTGTTGCAGACATGGACATTGTTCCATCAATTATTACCTGTATTTTTGCTCCTGAACCTTTAAGCTTTCTTTTGAAATCTGGAGGAATAACAATAGCCATTGATGCTTTACCGCTGTCAAGCCATTCTACCACTTCCCTGTCATTATCAACAAAGGCAAGGATTTTAAAGTAAGGCTTTTGAAATCTGCTGACAATTTCTCTGCCTTCAGGGCTATGACTCATATCATATATAATTGTTGGGAAGTTCCTTACTTCCATAGAAACTCCATGACCTGCAGTGTAAATCATTCCAGTAAATCCCCACAAAAGAATGAAAATTAAAACTTTATCTCGCATAAGCTGAGTCATCTCTTTTTTTATGAGTGAAAACAACCTCATCCTATTCTTTTCCTGAAAAATAACATTGAAAGCGAATATACAATCAAGGCATAAAGTAAAAGAGATAGAATATTAGGCAGATAATAACCAAGCCCGAGCCCCTTAAGATAAACCCCTCTTACAACGCCTATAAAATATGTTGCAGTAATAAATTTGCTCATTATCTGTCCTATAATCTCCATACTCGTTACAGGTGAGAAAAACCCTGAATACATAAAAGATGGAGTTATTGTGCCTAAAAATGCCATAAGCATTGCTGTTATCTGAGTTTTTGCTATCATTGATATAAATATTCCTATTCCAATTGTGCATGTTAGATAAAGCAAAGTAGCAATTGTTAGAACTAAAAAGTTGCCGATAAACTTTGTTTTAAAAAAAACAACTGTAATGATAAAAAGAATTATGTAAGTGGTAAAAGATATGGTTATATAAGGAATTGCCTTACCTAAAACAACCTCCCAGGCTTTAACAGGTGAACAGTAAAGATTAAATATGCTGCCTGATTCTTTTTCCCTTACAACAACCAGAGACGCAATCAAAACAGGATAAAACATCAAAGTTATAACAAGCATCCCTGGTAGTACAAAGTTTTTGCTTTCAAGTGCAGGGTTATACCAGGCTCTCATTTCAGTTTCTACTGGAAAACTTATGTGTCTGCCCTGCATTGAGGTGAAATCTTCAAGAAGTTTTTGATTGAACTGATTATTGATTGCAGAGACATATCCCTTTATTATCTCTGCACGGGATGGGAAAGAGCCATCAATGAGAAACTGAACTTGAGTTTTCTGCCCGCTATAAAGCTTTCTTGAAAAATCAGGAGGGATTACAACAATGACTCTACATCTCCCTGATTGAATCAGTTCATATGCTTCATCATAGCTGTTTATCATTGAATAAAATCTGAAATACTCAGAGTTTGTGAATGAGTGTCTGTAATCCCTGCTTAAAGCTGAACGGTCAAAATCAAGAAAAGCCACAGGAATGTTTTTCACATCAAGTATTAGTCCATAACCCATAAGTATCAGTATAATTACAGGAACGATAATAGTAAAACTAAGATAAAGAGGATCTCTCAGCAGTTCCCTGAATTCTTTTTTAATTATTGTAAGAAGTCTTTTATTCATTAATTCTTTTCCCTTTCCCTTATATAGTTAACAAAAGCTTCCTGAAGGGGAATTGGAGTCTGGGTAATTTCAAACTGTTTGATTTCTGCATTAATTAATATTTCGCTTAATTTTTGCTTTGTCTTTTCTGGCTCAAAGCTTCTTATAAATATCTTGCTTCCGTAAATTGATATGTCTTTGAAGTTCTTTATAAGCAAATCATAGATTTCTGTAAACCTTTCTGTTTTCACCTGAATAAGACTTCCTGAAAGCTTTTCAGAGTTTTTCTTAATTTCTTCAGGGCTTCCTAATCCAATAACCCTTCCATGATGCATAAGACAGAGTCTGTCACAGTTTTCAGCTTCATCCATGTAGTGGGTTGATACAATTACTGTTACATTTTTATTCCTTGATAGCTCAAAAATTATCTTCCAGAAACTTCTTCTTGCAACAGGATCAACTCCGCTTGTCGGCTCATCAAGGAATAAAATAGGTGGCTCATGAACCAGAGCGCAGGCAAGGGCAACTCTCTGTCTTATTCCAAGAGGGAGGTCTTTTGTGATTCTTCCCTCAACTCCTTCAAGTCCGAGCAGTTTAATTATTCCTTTGAAATCACCGCTTTTTACACTGTAAAGTCCAGCATAAAGCTTCATGTTTTCCATTACTGTCAGGTCTCTGTAAAGGGAAAATCTCTGTGACATGTAACCGATTGTTGACCATATTTTTTTCTTTTTCTTCTGAACATCAAATCCATTTATGGTGATACTTCCCTCTGATGGTTCAAGAAGTCCGCACATCATTTTTATTAGAGTTGTCTTGCCTGCTCCATTCGGACCAAGAAGTCCTAAAATCTCTCCTTTTTTTACATCAAGCGTAACAGAGTCAACAGCTTTAAATTTTCCAAAGAGTTTTGTCACTGATTTGCATAAGATAACAGGAGATTCCTCGCGGAGTTTACCCTGAGCATAGACGAAGGACTCGGAATGACAAAGAAAAGGTTCGGAATGAGAAGTTGATACTTTTTCTATAAAAACTTCCTCTAAATTGCCAAGTTCATCAGGGCTTCCCTGAAGAAGAATTCTTCCTTCATGCATGAGTGCAACCCTGTGGCATCTTTCTGCTTCATCCATATACGATGTGCTAAGTAAAACAGTCACGCCCCTTTGTCTTACAAGTCCGTGAATGATGTTCCAGAAATCCTGCCTTGAAAGGGGGTCAACTCCCGTTGTAGGCTCGTCAAGCAGAATAATATCTGGAAGATGTAGCAATGTGCAAACAAGAGCAAGCTTCTGCCTCATTCCTCCTGAAAGAGCTCTTGCCTGTCTCTGAAGAAATGGTGTGAGCCTTGTTATATCAAGAAGTGTTTTTTTATTTTTTTCAAATACTTCATCAGGAATAAGCCTTAAGCCTCTGAAAAATTCAATATTCTCCTCAATAGAGAGAGAATCATAAAGATTAAGTCCAAGACCTTGAGGCATATAGCCAATGATTGATTTAACAGCCTCTGGATTTTTTGTAACATCTATGTTATTTATAAAAGCCTTCCCTGAGCTTGCCTTAAGTACTCCTGCAAGAATCTGTATTATTGATGTTTTTCCAGCACCATCAGGACCAATAAGACCAAAAACTTCACCTTTGTTTACAGAGAAGGAGACATTGTCAACTGCTTTGATTTTTTTATAGTTTTTGCAGAGATTTTCAACTTTTATAATGAATTTTTCATTTATCATGATATGCTTTTTATATCAGCTAATAATACAAACCCTAAGAATCCTTTCTCATGAGAGATTCCTCGGGGCATTGAGCCCCTCGGAATGACATTTTCCGGTATTATATCTAAAAGCTATTGTGGCTTTATCCAAGGTGCTTCATCTTTCCATTTTATTACAACGTCAGCAGGCATTCCGGGTTTAAGAAGTCCCTCTGGATTATCTACTGAAATCTCCACGCCGAATACAAGTTTAACTCGCTCTTCTTTTGTTTCCACATTTTTTGGAGTAAACTCAGCCTGCTCATAAATCTTTGTAACCCTTCCGTTGAAAAACTTATCAGGATAGGCATCAATGTAAACTCTTGCAGGCAGTCCAAGCTTTAACTTGCCAATATCGGGTTCAGGCACATAAACTTTAACATAAAGTCTGTTTAAGTCAACTATAACATACAAAACAGTTCCTGGATTTACAACCTCTCCCAATTCAACAGGTCTGCTGAGAATAATTCCTTCAATGGGTGAAAAAATCTTTGTTTCATTTAAATCAGCCTGTGTCTCCTTCAGCCTTTGCTGTGATGCTCTGAAGTTTGCCTCTGCCTGAGATATAGCCTTGGAAGCAGCTTCAACCTCAGCCTGTGCTGATTCATACTGCATCTTAATTCTATCAAAATCGCTTTTTGAGACAAGTTCTTCTTTAAGAAGGTTTGTGTATCGCTCATAATCTTTTTTTGCTTTATCATATGTGGCATGGGCTTTCATTAGATTTGCCTGAGCCTGAGCAATTGCAGAATAGGAAGCCTCTGCAGTTTCAAATGCAGCTTTGTATCTTGCAGTTAGTTGCTCTGAATCAATCTCACATAGAATTTCTCCCATCCTTACAGTATCTCCTTCATCTTTGTAAAGTTTGATAATTCTGCCCTGAATTTTTGGAGATACATTCGTTTCTCTTCCTTCAATTCTTCCGCTTAAAATAATGATTCCCTGAGTAGTTTTTTCAGAGCCTTTGATTATCAAATATGATAAAACAAACACAAGAATTAGAATAACGACAACTATTATCAGCTTTTTGAAATTAATTTTCACTGCTTTTATTATAGAGTTTGTTTTTCAAGGATTTCAATAACCTGAGAAGGTAATCTTTTTACTCGGAACAGCAAAAAGTGCATTGGAAAAATCTATCAATATCCAATGATTTATTGAAAAAAACAATTTTACATATCGCCATTACTAAAGTAAAATATTCAAAAAATTCTGGAGGAAGGCAGATGGAGCTTAAGAATTTCTTTGCCACAAGAAGTGGCATTATTTTTGTTGGTTTAATTATCGGTGTACTTGCTCCTGTGCTTCAAAAGCTCGGAAATCCACCAAACATGGGTATATGTGTTGCCTGTATGGAAAGAGACATTGCAGGCGCTCTTGGACTTCACAGGGCAGCAGTTGTTCAGTATATGAGACCTGAAATTATAGGCTTTGTTCTTGGAGCTTTTCTTTCTGCCCTTGCCTTTAAAGAATACAGACCTCGTGGAGGCTCAGCACCTTTTATAAGATTCATTCTTGGTGTTTTTGCAATGATAGGTGCACTGGTGTTTTTAGGGTGTCCGTGGAGAACAATTCTAAGGCTTGCAGGTGGAGACGGAAACGCTATTTTTGGTTTACTTGGTTTGATTTTTGGTATATGGATTGGAACGAGGTTTCTTAAGGCTGGTTATTCACTGGGAAGAACTCAATCAGCTCCATCAAAGGCAGCTGGAGTTGCCTTCCCTCTTTTAATGCTTGGATTTCTTTTACTTTTACTTATTGACCCTCAGCCAGCAGGTGAAGGCAGAGGAATGCTGCTTTTTTATAGCATAAAAGGTCCTGGCTCACAGCATGCTCCTTTATTTATCTCTCTTGGAGTTGCCATGTTAATCGGTGTTCTTGCTCAGAGAAGCAGATTCTGCACAATGGGAGCCTTCAGAGACCTGATACTTTTCAAGCAGGGGCATTTATTTTCAGGCGTGGCTGCATTTTTCATCGCTGCTTTAATTACAAATCTTATACTCGGACAATTTAATCCTGGCTTTGAAAAGCAACCAATTGCCCATACAGTGCAGCTGTGGAACTTTCTTGGAATGACGCTTGCCGGGCTGGCTTTTACTCTTGCAGGGGGTTGTCCTGGCAGACAGCTTTTCATGTCAGGTGAAGGAGATGCAGATGCTGCAATATTTGCCTCTGGTATGATTGTTGGTGCAGGAGTAGCACATAACTTTGGATTGGCAAGCAGTCCCTCAGGAATTGGTCCAAATACAGCTGTAGCAACAATAATTGGATTAATAGTTTGCATAATAATTGGCTTAACAATGAGAAGGAGGTAAAAGATGGCTGAGATTGTTGATGCAAGAGGACTTTCATGTCCTGAGCCTGTTCTTTTAACACTTGAGGCAATTAAAAAATTTGGTAAAGGTGAGATAGAGATTCTTGTCGATACTGATACATCAAAGGAGAATGTGTCCCGTGCTGCCACTTCAATGGGATGGCAGATTATAGAGATAGCTGAAGAGACAACGGGCTACAGAGTGAGAATTAAGAAGGAATGAGCAGGTGAATAATGAAGATATTGAAAAAATTATTCAAACAAAAGACTGCTTCTACTTACAGAGGAATTCTTATCTTTGAAAACACATCAGAAGTAATAAGAGCAGAAAACATCTTAAAAGAGCACGGATATGAGATAAAAGTTGTAGGACCGCCTCCACATGTAAGAAAAGGATGTGATCTCGCAATAGAATTTCCTGTTGTGGAAGCAATGGGAATCTTGAATGTTCTTGAAGCTCAGGGGCTTATCCCCCTTGATTTTTTGCCTTCCAATGATGGCAACTTAAAACCTGTTGACCTCTTTCATGTTAAAGACTACGGAAGATTTATCATGGTAAGAGCAGCAAACATGAAGATAACTGTTCACAAAGGTAGCCTTACTATTGTTAATATTTCAGGCGGAGGCTGCCCGGATGTTCCTTATTTAGCTGCCTGCCTTGTGGGTAAAAAAATTAATGAAGCAACACAGCCAAGAATGCTCGGGCATACTCTTTGTGGATATGCCCTTCAGTTGGCCTATGATAAAATAAAAGAACTATGCTTGCAGTCATAGGAACTGTCCCAGAAGAGGATTTTTCTGTTATTTCTGGAAAGGCTCAGCTGGAAGATAATTTTTTAATTGTAAAGGGTAGAAAAATTTCCATACAGAGGGGCACACCTGCTCTGATTGCATCAGCATGCAAACTCCTTGAAATATCAGGTAAAGCTGAACCATATGTTTATCTTGCAGGAGATACAGGAAAAGGCTATGGAAGCAGAAGATTATATGAATTTTTCGTCAGAGAGATTAAAAATCATGAGTTTGATACACTGACATTTCACTACTTAATGCCAGATGCTGACTGGTGTAATAAAATTTTGCTTGCCATCCGAGAGTTAAACAAACAACCTTTTTTGATAGCTGATGCAGGATTCATGTATGCAGCAAAGATGAGCGGGAACGCCAGTTGTTTTGACCTTTTTACACCAGACCCTGGAGAGCTTGCCTTTTTAGCTGACGAAGAAGCACCCCATCCCTTTTACACAAGAGGTTTTCTTCTTCATGATGAAAGCAGAGTAGAAGAACTCATTGAGAGAGCCTATAAACATGAAAATGCAGCAAAATATCTTCTTGTTAAAGGCAGGGCAGACTACATTGTAAAGCAGGGCAGAATCATAGATATTGTATCAGAACCATGCATTGAAGCTCTTGAACCAATTGGTGGAACAGGAGACAGTCTCACAGGTATAGTCTCTGCTTTAATTGATTCAGGATACGAAGTAGAAAAAGCATGTAGCATGGCAGCCATGATTAACAGAATTGCGGGACAGCTGTCAAATCCAGAACCATCAACTCAGATATCAGAGATTATAAAATTCATTCCCGATGCATTCAAATTACTTATATAACCTTACCCGCTGAATTGCCTCTGCAGCCTGAGAATCACCAAGCTGATAAAGCCTCTCATATAGTTTCAGTGCCTCTTCGTATTGTTTTTTCTTTTCTTTTAAAAGGGCGAGATTATAAAGCGCTGTTTTGTTTTCAGGATTCATAGAAAGAACTTTTCTAAAACATTCTTCAGCCTTTGTGAGATTCCCCGTCTTTGCCTGAATTACGCCATAGTTAATAATTATTGAGACATTATCAGGAGCTTGATTCAGGCTCAGCTGAGAATAGTGGGAAGCTTCTTTAAGGTCACCAATCATGAGATAAAGGGTTGCAATTTTATCAAGAATTTTTGGCTCCTGCTTTCCTGTAATTCTAAGATATTCCCTGTATTCGGAGATGGCATCAGAGTAATTTCCCCTTGCTTCAAAATCCTGAGCTCTGTAAAGATAATCCGCTGCTTTGACTGTTTCTGTATTAAACTGCTCAAATGGAATTTCGGCAGATTTGTTGGACTGCTTTTTTGTTGAGGACTGCAGATTTTCCTTAGCCATAGATTTCTGTTTTTCCTTAGATTTTGTTACTTTTTTAGGAATTTCAGCAATCTTTGTTTCTCTTGACTGATCGGAAGGTTTTACTGCTTCAGGTTTTGTATCTGAAAAAGGTCTTTCACTCTGAGCATAAAAAGGCTGGGTTTGAGACACAGAAGCCTGTGGTGTAGCAATAGGTAGTGTTTGTTGAGAAGCTCTTTGTAATTCCGGCATAAGATAATGATTATAAAGCAAAACTGAAACAAAGCCTAAAGCAACAATCAATGCAGATAATGCAACTAAAACAATAAACTTTTTTGAACCTTTCTCTTTTCTTACAGCTGTTATAAGTCCCGGTGGTATATCCTTTTTCGTTATGAATAACATTGTAATATTGTAAAACAATTTTAGTAGTATTGTAAAACAATTTTAAAATTTTATTTGACAACCTCAGGCTCTACAAAGCCATACTATAATACTATGGAAAAACCTGAATTTTCAATCATAATTCCTGTTTACAATCAGGGAAATTTTTTAAAGAAAACCATAAAAAAAATAGTTGAAACCTTCGGAAACAGTTGCGAAATTATAATTATAGACGATGCAAGCACTGATAATCCTGAAAAAGCAATTGAGTACTACAGAGATCAGATAATATATATTAAAAATTCTGAAAACATGGGCAAAGGATACAGCGTAAAAAAAGGTATTTTGATGGCAAAATCTTCTTATAAAATCTTTACAGATGCTGATCTTCCCTACGGAGTGGAAGGTATTAAAAAAGTTATTGAAAAACTTAAAACTGAATGTGAGATTGCAGTAGGGCATAGAGTAAATCCCTATTGTCAAACTCCAATAAGATTTCTTGGCCACAAAATTTTTAATCTCTTTATAAGAACCTATTTAAAAATTCCATTTAAGGATACTCAATGTGGACTTAAAGGTTTTAAAGCAGATATAGCAGATGAAATATTTAAAAGTTTAACTATAAATGGATTTGCCTTTGATCTGGAAATTTTCTGTTTTGCCTTGAAAAAAGGCTATAAAATCTGTAAAGTAGACGTAAAACAGAAGTTAGCAGGGTTTTCAACCATAAATATGAAAGCCTTACTGAGAATGTTAATAGATGTTAGAAAAATTAAAAAAGCTTATCTTTCATAATTTGTCAACCTTTGTTGTTTTTTGCATCCTGTATCTTTATCTTCTATACATTTTCAAACCTTCTTTAATTTTTCTTGATACAACGGTTTCAGGAGGAGATACAGGCTCTCATAACTATGTTTTTTACTATCTTAAAAGAATTTTTCCATCAATTCATGGCTGGTCAAATGACTGGTACTGTGGCTTTCCATTTCTTTATTTCTATCCTCCTCTTCTTTATGTGCTTTCTGTTCTTTTAAGTTATTTAATCCCTGCAAACATTGCCTTCAAAATTGCTACATTATTAGGAACCTTTATTCTACCTTTAAGCAGCTACTTTTGTTTAAAAACAATAGGTAAAGAAAAAGTAATGCCTGAGGTTGCAGCAATCCTGAGTCTATTTTTTCTATTTCTTGAACAATACAGTATCTACGGAGGAAACATTCCAAGCACACTTGCAGGAGAATTTTCTTATTCTTTTAGTTTTTCTATTTTCTGGCTTTTTATTGCCTTGATGAAAAAAGGCATGGAAGATAAAAAATGTTTAATTTCAAACACTTTCTTACTTTTATTAATGGTTCTTTCTCATCCCATACCTGTTATGGTTTCTGTTCTGATTATGCCATTTTTTGTTCTTTTATATTTCAAAAAAAATTTCTCCTATATCCTGAAAGTTTATGTTCTTGCATTTATCTTTACTTCCTGGTGGTCCTTGCCTTTTGTTCTTTATTTTGATTATACCTCTGCCATGATATGGAG
Source organism: Thermodesulfovibrio sp. 3907-1M (assembly GCF_040450955.1). NCBI lineage: Bacteria > Pseudomonadati > Nitrospirota > Thermodesulfovibrionia > Thermodesulfovibrionales > Thermodesulfovibrionaceae > Thermodesulfovibrio > Thermodesulfovibrio autotrophicus. The sequence continues at coordinate 961,432 of NZ_CP144373.1, read as the reverse complement.
GAGATTTATAAGAGTTTCAGATCTTTTTCCTTCCACTTTCCTTCCCATTCAGATTGTTGCACTGGCTGGTACTGTTTATGGCCTAGTTAAAAGGGATAAAAATATTATGCTTTTTTTATTTGTTGCGATTATTAGCTTTTTTATCTATCTTTTCCTTGATAATTCAAAAATATGGAATACACGATTTCTTCCATTTTTTGCAATGAGCTGTGTAATGCTGGCAGCATATTTTCTGGGATGTGTATTAAAAATCACTCTTCTGAGTCAAAAGCCTTCAGCTCTGTCTCTCAGCCATTCAAACTTCAAAATTCAAAGTTTAAGGGTTAAACTTCTTGTTGTTCTCACATTGATTGCCACGGGTTCAATTTTTTTCATAAATAGCCAACTTAAATATATTCCTTCATGGGTAAAGTGGAATTATGAAGGCTTTGAAAAAAAGCAGGCATGGAATGAAGTAAATGAACTTTTTGAGTTTTTAAAATCTCTTCCTTATGGAAGAGTGATGTGGCAGTACACATCTGATTACGGAAGATTTGGTACACCAAGAATTCTTGAATTAATTCCTTTTTTTTCTGGCAAGCCAACAATGGAAGGACTTTTAATTGAATCTTCAGTATCAGCTGCATTGCATTTTATTGTTCAGGCAGAGACAACTCATACTCCCACATCTCCTGATTTTGGCTTTCAATATCCATCCTTTAATATGAAAAAAGCAGTTGAGCATATGAAGCTCCTTGGAATAAGATATTTTATTGCCTATACAGACGATGTAAAAGAAGAGGCAGATAGATTTTTACAGGTTATTGGTTATGTTGGAAGATTTAAAATATATCAAATTCCTGATGTAAAACTTGTTGAGCCAATTTTTGATTTTGAAATTCAAAAAAAAGAAGACTGGCTAATTAAATCCGTTGAATGGTTTAAAAAAGGAGAATTATGGAAACCTATAATTTTTACTGAAAAAAATTTTAAGAAGCCTGAAATTAAAAATGTAAAATGTGTACTCATAAAATTTGAACATAATGAAATAATCTTTTACACCGAAGGAATAGGTATACCCCACATTATAAAGGTTTCATATTTCCCGAAATGGAAAGCAGAAGGTGCACAGGGTCCCTATCTTATTTCTCCTTCTTTTATGGTGGTTTTTCCAGAGAAAAATTATGTAAGGGTAAAATGGAAGTAAGTTAAGGAACACATTGCCAGCACCAAAGTGGGCCACAATAAGCAAAAACACAGCTCCTTCCTATTCCTCTGCAATTACTCCTACATTGTCCGTAAGTGTTATACATTCCACAGGAGGCACAGGACAATGTTGTGGTAGTAGTTGTAGTAGTTGTAGTGGTAGTAGTGGTAGTAGTAGTAGTTGTTGTTGTTGTTGTCGTAGTTTCAGACGGATAAATGGTTAATGAAAGTGTTTTTGATGCAATCTGATTTTTACTGTCTGTTACATTAATTGTAATTGGAAATGTTCCATAATTTAAAGGAGTTCCGCATATGCATGGAGAGGCATTACTGCATGGCAGGCTAACAGCATCATAGGTGCAGCTTCCTGAATCCTGTAAAAAAAGTCCTGAAGGAAGTCCTGTTATATTCCAAGTAAAATTTGGAAATCCTCCTGTAACACTTATCTGAGCACCATAACGCAAACCCTGATAACCATAATGTAAAAACTCTGTTGTTATTCTAAATTTTGGACATCCTACCAGATCTCTTATCTCATCAAGAGATACATAGGCAACAACATCATCATAATAATACTGAGGATTTGTTGGAGTATAGGTGCAAGGGCTAATATATGGCATCCCCTGTTCTCTTATATAAAAAGGGGAGCTCACTCCTGTACAGCTTCCATCAGAATCCTCACCCTTTGAATACACAATAAAAGCAATATTTGACTTTGTATTGTATGTTGAGCATTGAGTATCAGTGCATTCTCTGACTTCATAAGATGTTGAATTTACAGCACAAACATATTTTGAAGAACCGAGAAGTTCACTCACTGGATAATACTGCAAAGCCCTTCCCCATGCATCAAGTTTTCTTGCACCTGCAGAGTCAAGATCTGATGGAAGATAACCGTTTTTCACTGCATATCCAAGAACTGCTTCTTTTGCTTGCTTTACTGTTTCCCTCGTTTCAGTTAACTTTGCTCGCTTTGTGAGAGGTCCTATAAGACTTACTCCAAGCCCTAAAAGCAAGCCTAGAATTACAAGGACTATGGCAATCTCTACCAGGGTTAGCCCTTTTTTTGATTGAATTAGCATACTTTTTTATACCATAAAAGATTTATTTTTTCAACATTTAAAGCTCTTTTTCAAGAATAAACTTCCATTTATAAATCTGATCTCTGATTGTCTGTGCCTGAGGATGATTGGGCTGTAACTGCAGAACTATTTCCATATTTTTTATTGCGCAGCTGTAATCACCCAACTTTTCACAAACAAGAGAAGAGCTGAAATAAATCTGAGGATTAAAGGGGATGTAAGATTTTGCCATTTCAAGTTCCTGTAGAGCTTCTTCGTATCTGCCGGCATTGTATAAAACTTCAGATTTCAAGAAGTGCTCTCTTGCAATGCCTGAAATTTCAATAATGGATGGATTCTTGGCAATGATTCTTGCTATTTTACTTCTTATCGATGAAGCTTTTTCTTCTGAGACTATACCTAAAATTCCTGCATAGATTTTAAGGGCGGATATAGCATCGCCTGATTTTTCGTAATTTAAAGCCTCCTTTTCCATCTCCTCTACATATGGTTTCATAGCTTCGTAGAAAGCTTTAAGTGTGTTATCCGAGATTGGCAGGTCTTTTTTGTTGAGATTTTTATAAACTTTGATTGCGTTTTCATACATGCCTTTTTTAGCATAGGCAATGGCAACCATAAGCTGCAGATAACCTTCATTCCGTTTTGAATAATTCTCAATAACTCTGTCATATTCATTAAGAGCCATTAAAAGACAGGCATGAGCTTTCAGTGTGCTTGCATATACATTGGTAGATTTTGCTATATTTAAAGCTTCATCCATTGCTCTTTTTGCTTCATTGATATTTCCTTTCTGGATTTCAGCCATTGCAATAATTGCCATATAATCTGCTACAAGGGCTGGATTACTGTAAAATTTCTGTCTTTCAATGACTATTTTAAATGGCTCTTCAACCTCTTTTCTTTTTATGGTTAGAGTAACATTTGTGCCTTCGCTGCCTCTTAATTTCTTTATTACATCTTCAAATTTTAATTCCTCAGTTGATCTTCCATCTATCTCAGTAATTTCATCTCCTGGTTTTATCCCTGCTTTTTCTGCAGGACCTCCTGGCTCAACGGAGGTGATAACTATAGAGTCATCCTTCTTTACAATGGGGGCTCCAATTCCATAAAATTTTAAAGCATCAATCATCTTATTAGCAATGGATACGGCATCGTCATATTTCCCTGCTTTCAGGTAAAGCAGTCCAAGACGAACTGCTGCATTTTTATCATCAGGTCTTGCTTCCATGTACCTCTTCAATGCATTAATAGCCTTATCAAATTTATCCTGCTCAATGTAGAAATCATAAAGATGAACAAATAAAATGGCATTACCCGGATTTAAACTCACTGCATGTTCAAGTTGAGTTACTGCATCCTTAATTTTTTTCTGGGCTTTGTAAATCTTATAAAGCAGAAAGTAACCATCTGTATCCTTTGGAGCAAGCTGAGTGAGCATCTGAGCTGCAGCCAGAGCTTCAGCATAATCACCAGTCTTTAATGCACGATTAGCTATAACTTTATATGCACCGGTATTTGATGGATTTTTATTAATTATTTGCTTTGCATCAGCGATTACTTTTTTAGGATTGTTTATTGCATCGTAGATTACATCAACAGAGTTTTTAACTGCTTCTCTAATTGATTGATAAGCTACCTGAGCATAATCTTTATCACTCATTGTTGCAAAAAGCCCTGGTTTTGAAAGGCTTCCCTTTCCATCTGAATAAACAGGAAGAGACAACATTATAAAGTCATTATCATAGAGAATAAACTGAAGCGTTGTATTTGCATTAAAAACAAGAGGAAGACAACAATCAAACCTTACATCCATACTGCTCACATTAGCATTGATTACTAAAGCGTCTTTATCGGGTATTGTGGAAACAGAAGGTTCAATCCTGAATTTTTCAAAACATGATGAAATAACTGGAAGAGCTTGCTTAATGTAGTGTCCTGTGGGAAAAACAAAATCATGTATAACTCCTGCAGAGTAATTTGCGTGAGTTGCTTTATACTTTTTTGTATCATCTACAATGAATAAGACTTCACGAGAGATCTTTTTTGCTTGCACTGTCTCCTTTGAAGTTTCCATGTCCATTAGTTCAATTGTATGGGTTATTCTTATTGGTTCGCATCCTGAAAGATAAGCAACAAGAACTAAAAAAAGAAAAATTCTTAAGAGTCTCATCGTCAGTCTCCTTTCAGCCATTTATATATTGTTTTCTGTCCAAAGGTCATGTCATTTTCAAAATTGTTCATAAACTCGTCTTTGCTGAAGTTAAAACCAAAAGCCTCTGCTGCTTGTTCTGTCTTGGTTAAAAATTTATCAAGTGCTGAAAATGCAATCTCCGTGTATATTTTCCTACTTATATCTGCCACTCCAGCCTGAAGGGGTGACATGGGCTTTGTTATAAAAGAAACAAGATATTCATCAGTAGCCTGAGCACTTGCTGAAGCTGCACCTTCTGTTTTTGCTGTCACTGCAATTTTCAAAACCGGCAAAGCGTGTTCACTTATCTTTGATCCCCATGTTTTTTTGTATTTCTCATCAAGTTTATCAAAAAGTTTTTCACCCATGTCATCAATCTTATCCTCTATTGCCTCAGTAACTTTGTCCTGTATGACATTGCCTAAGATCTGATTCAAATCAGAAGCATTCAACTCTGAAGAAGCTCTAATCTGTTCTGTTGAATCATTTGAGTTGAACTGAGCTTGAGAGGGATTTTGCCACTGAAAAGCTGTAAGCTGTCCTCCAAGAGTTGGAAAAGAAAATGGACTCTGGGCAGGATTTGATGGTTGATTCTGAACTTGCTGTTTTGCCTGTGTAATCAGCTGATTATACTGCGCAAGAAGCTGTTTTTTTCTTTCTTCCTCTTTTTTCCTCTCTTCAGCTATTCTTTTTTGCTCTGCCTCGTATTGTGCCTGTCTCTGTGCAGAGTTATCATCCATATCAAACATTCCACTGAAAAGACCGCTGAAAAAGCCGCTAAGAAAAGCACCCATTATTCCAACTGCCATCTGCTGAGATGGTGATAAACCTGATGAAGGAGAGTATGAAGAAGAGCCACTGCTTATGGGAGTGCATCCACCACAGCCAACACACCTGTATCTTACACCATTGATTGTTACTTCTTTAACCTGTCCTTTTGGAATGAATGTTCCATCAGCAAGCTGGCTTCCATCACATGACATCCCTGTGGGCATAGGAATACTTCCAGCATAAACTTGAATACAAAAGAAAAAACATATGATAATAATTGATAAAACTATTTTTTTAGCCATCTATTACTCCCTAAAAAGTTCTATTTATGTCAATTAATCTTTCAATCTTAAAACTGTAATTCTTTAGATCGTCAATGTTGGCAAACTCTGCTACTGCCATAGCATGCACGAAAAAGACATAAATGCTTTTTGCTTTAAGAAATGCTTCAAAATTCTCACTTTGAAGGAACTCAAGGGCACTGCCGTCTTTTACAAAGCCTATGCCATTTTCGGTTTCATAGAGAAGTCCAGCTCTTTCTGAATAGAAAATCTTTTTTATGCTCTGTCTTGGATGTTCATAAACAATGTTGAGTCTGCCATTTTTATATTCTCTAATCTGTCTGCCAATGCTGAGGAAGATATGATTTCCTTTTCCACTTAAAGAAGATACCTGCTCGCTTAAAGAAATGATTTTTTCAAAGGCTTTTTTTACTGGATTAAAAAGATATGCTTCATATTTTTTTGTCTTAGGATTTAAGGAAAGCGCATAAATGCAATCATCTCCTTTAAATATTCTTGAATTATTATGAGGTAGCTTTGCAATCGGTTTTAATGAAACAACTGGAAGATTTTCATTGCTTTTTTTCTCCAGTTCAGCATAACCAATACTTTTACCGTCAGAAAAAAGCAAAATCCCGTTGTCAAGGCATATTATATCCCTGATATTCTGTTTAAATTTAACTAAGTAAGCATTGATAGGTTTAAAAAGCAGTTTGCCATTATACATCATGATAGGCTTGTTCTCATAATCAATCACAAACTGAACATTTTCATTGGAGACCTGAGGAGGGCTGTCTTTTTGACCGGGGAGCAAAATCCAGTTAATCTTTACGGCACTCTGTTCAGGCAAAACAAGAACAGTTTTTGGAATCATGTAAAGGGTCCCGGCTCCTGAAACAGTAAGAAACACTGCAACTGTTAATATCAGTTTTTTAATGTTCATGCCTAAGTTTATCACATGAATCTTTAGTCGTCAAGTGAAAATTACCTGAAGAATCTTCAATGAATTTATGCAGCAGTCAACACTTTGTCCTCCAGCCTTTGAATTCTCAATCTCATATAATCAATAGTCCGTCTTATGTCTTTTAGTTCTGACTCAATATTTGCCTGCCTTGACTCAATTGAATTCATTCTTGTATTGATTGATTCAATGGCAATTGCAAATCCCTGAAGCTGCCCTGATACTGTTGCCTTAAAATCCCTTAACTCCTATTTTATCTCCCCTAAAATCAAATCTCTTGTTTTGTCTACTACCTTTTCCCACTTTTCAGGAGAAAACCCTTTGCAACCCGAGGAATCTCTGACTACTTACAATGCCGAAAGAAAAGAAGGAGATTCCTCGCTCGCGCTCGGAATGACACATTGAAAGCTCATAATGGCAAATTGAAAGGTCATTCAGAGGGTAGTATTATATTATTCTGTCATCCCGAGGGGCTCAATGCCCCGAGGAATCTTTAAGTCTTTAATACAGAAAAAACGAAGGAGATTCCTCGCCTTCCGAGGGTGGAATCCCACCCGAGGAATCTCTGAAATAGTGAGAAAGGAGGAGATTCCTCGTCGCTAACGCTCCTCGGAATGACAAAAAAATGTCGGAATGACAGAGAATGGAATGCCAGGAGAAGGTTTGGAATGATAAATAAAAAGCAGGATTGGTGCCAAATAAAAAAGGATTGGAATGACAAGGGAAAGAGGCTTGGAATTACAGTTTTAATCGGCATTTTCAGGAACTCGTTTAATTGTGAAAAAAAGAGAGCCCCACCCCCCCAGAGGCTCTCTTTAAAAGTTTTTTAAAATTGTATATCCTGTACTTTGCCTTCTCTGTTTACTACAACTTTTATTTCTTGAATTCCATTTTTTGTGGTCACTTTGCCTATGTAGTGATAGGTCATCATGTTATCGTTTTGGCTGATTTTTATTGGTTTGCCCCAGAGGTTTTCAATCTCAAAAACTGTGGTTTTACCTTTTTCAAAAAGTATTCCTGATTGCTTTTTCTCATCAAGTTTGATATTTACAGGATCAATTGTCATAGCTCCACCTGAAATGGCATCAATGACAACACCAGGGAGTAACCACAGAATATTTCCAAGAATTGTAGCACCAGCATTAAAATGTTTTGAAAGATCATAGGTTTTCTCAAAGCCATCCTTTTTAATCGTAATCTTTTCAGCTTTTCTTGATACTGTCATCGTGCATGGAGTTACACAAGATTGAGTCTCAACAATAGCCGTTGCACCAGGTGGTTCGGTGTTGATAGAGAGCTCCTGTTTCGTTCCATGAACAATCGTTCCACAACCCGAAGCTATTAATGTTAGTCCAATAAGTCCTGATAAAACTTTTCTCATACACTAACCTCCTTTTTTTATTTTTATTGTAATCTCTCAAAGGTAAGGTTGTGATAAAAAACAATATTGCAAAAATATTGCAGACCATCACTGTCGTATAGAAAAAAATCAACAAATTCACAAATCTTAGGAACTTTTCTCAGAAGCTCTTACTTTCCTTTTAGATTTTTGAGGCAAAGCATTGACTTGAAATTATCATGAGATAGTTGATAAAATAGTTTTTGTATAATTAAATGTTTATTCAAAAGGATTTGAAAGCGAAAAAATTCCCTTCCAGGATGCTCCACACGAGAAGGAACCTCCTGAGGATTTAAAGGATTCCAAAATAATTAAAAATTAAAAAAATATCAGGCAGTATGCCTGAGAAAGGAGGTTTTATGGAAGAAGAAAACAATTTATCCGTTAACCTCCGTGTGCTTGTTACATACTTTCCAGAGATCGTTGAATGCCTTCATACTCCTAAGCTCGGTGGTAAATGTACAGGATGTGAATTTAAAGATGAATGCAGGATAGTTGAAGTAGTCGGATTCCTTATCAATAAACAAATAATGGGATTATCCACAGGGAAGTCTGATGCAGAACTGATTAATTAAAACTATGAAGGGGAGGGGACATAACCCTCCCTTTATATTGTATACCAGCTTTATAAACTGCTGAAATTGACTTAATAGAGAACAAAATTTTAACATTCATAATATGAGCATTCAGGAGTTTGTCCATCTTCATGTGCATACAGAATATAGTCTCCTTGATGGAGCAATAAGAATTGATGAATTAATTGAACAGGCAAAAAAATATAAAATGCCTGCTGTGGCAATAACTGATCATGGAAATCTTTTTGGAGTGGTGGAGTTTTATAAAAAAGCCACAAAGGCAGGTGTAAAACCTATTATAGGCTGCGAGGTATATGTAGCTCCTCAAAGTCGTTTTGATAAAACAAAGATAGATAAAGACCCAGGAATGCCAGAGGAAGCATCATTTCATCTTACTTTGCTGGTGGAAGACGAGGAAGGATACAGGAATCTTACCCGGCTCGTTACTCTGGCTTATACTGAAGGATTTTACTACAAACCAAGAATTGATATGGAACTTTTAAGCCAACACTATAAAGGGCTTATTGCTCTTTCTGGATGTCTTAAAGGAGAAATCCCATACAGCATTGTTCGTGAAAACATTGAAAGGGCTGAAAATACAGCAAAAAAATTAAAAGACCTATTTGGAGAGAATTTTTTTCTTGAAATCCAGTCAAACAGCCTTGCTGAGCAGGAAATTGCAAATAAAGGATTAATTGAGATTTCAAAAAAATTTAACATTCCTCTGGTTGCTACCAATGACTGTCACTATCTTTACAGGTCAGATGCAAGGGCACATGAAATTCTGCTTTGCATTCAGACCGGCAAAACCATCAAAGACGAAAAAAGACTGAAGTTTCAGACAGATGAGTTTTACTTTAAATCTCCAGATGAGATGTATTCAGCATTTATTGAAATCCCTGAGGCACTGAAAAATACTCTTGAGATTGCAGAGAGATGTAACTTCCATTTTAAACTTGGTGAATACAAGCTTCCAAAATACCATGTTCCCGATGGATACTCAGCAGAAGAATATTTAAAACGACTTGCTCAAGAAGGATTAAAAGAGAGATTTAATGGCAATCCTTCTGAAGATTATATAAATCGTCTGGAAGAAGAACTCAAAGTTATAACAGAAATGGGTTTTGCTTCATATTTTCTCATTGTATGGGATTTTATAAATTATGCAAGACGAAAAAAAATCCCTGTTGGACCGGGAAGAGGGTCAGCAGCAGGAAGTCTTGTTGCTTATGCACTCAAGATTACCGATATAGATCCCATAAAATACGGGCTACTTTTTGAAAGATTTTTAAATCCTGAAAGAATAAGCATGCCTGATATTGATGTTGACTTTTGTAAGGACAGAAGAGAGGAGGTAATTAAATATGTTACAGAAAAATATGGGATTGACAGAGTTGCACATATTATAACTTTTGGAACAATGGCTGCAAGAGCGGTTGTAAGAGATGTGGGAAGAGCCTTAAACATTCCCTATGGCGAGGTAGACAAAATTGCAAAAATGATACCATTTGCATGTCCATCTTTGCAGCAGGCTTTAAATTTAGAACCAAGACTCAAGGAACTTTACGATAAATCTGAAACGGTAAAAGAATTAATTAACATAGCTTTAAGACTTGAAGGACTTGTAAGACACGCATCTCAACATGCTGCAGGAGTTGTTATATCTCCTGAACCTCTTGAAGACATAATGCCACTTTATAAAAATCCAGGTGAAGATACTGTAATAAGCCAGTTTGATATGAAAGCTCTTGAAGATGTTGGACTACTTAAATTTGACTTTTTAGGTCTTAAAACCCTCACTGTTATTGATGATACGATAAAATATGTTAAAGCTCAGGGTAAAGATCTGAGACTGGAAAACATTCCTCTTGATGATGAGGAAACATATCAACTTCTTTGCTCAGGGCAGACAACAGGAGTATTTCAGCTTGAAAGTAGAGGCATGAGAGAATTACTCAAGAGAATGGAGCCTCAGAGATTTGAAGACCTCGTTGCCCTTGTAGCCTTATACAGACCCGGACCCCTTGGCAGCGGTATGGTTGATGATTTTATTAAAAGAAAAAAAGGAGTCGTTCCCATTCAGTATGATTTACCGCAACTCAAAGAAATACTTGATGAAACCTATGGAGTAATTCTCTATCAAGAGCAGGTTATGAAAATTGCTAATAAAATTGCAGGTTTCACAATGGGACAGGCAGATGTTTTAAGAAAAGCAATGGGTAAAAAGATTCCAGAACTGCTGATGAGTCTTAAGGAAGAGTTTGTTCAGGGAGCCCGAAGAAATGGAGTTCCTCAGGACAAAGCAGAAGCTTTATTCAATATAATGGCAGCCTTTGCTGAGTATGGTTTCAATAAATCCCATTCTGCAGCCTATGCTTATTTAGCATACATTACAGCTTACTTAAAAGTTCATTATCCTAAGGAATTCTTTGCCGCAAACCTTTCAAATGAAATGGGAGATACAAACAAAATTGTTAAATTTATCAATGAATGCAAAGCCTGGGGCATAGAGATCAAAGGACCTGACATAAATGAAAGCGACAGAGTCTTTACTGTAAGGGAAAATTCTATAAGATTTGGACTTGAAGCTGTAAAAGGAGTAGGAGGCTCTGCTCTTCAATGTATTCTCAATGAGAGGAAAAAGAAAAAATTTACATCAATGACTGATTTCCTCAGTAGAGTTGATACAAGAAAAGTTAATAAAAAAGTGATAGAATCCCTAATTAAAGCAGGAGCATTTGATTCTCTTTATCCTCAATATACTGCCAATCAGGCAAGAGCTGTTGCAATGCATGAACTTTTATCCTTTAAAGGCAATAAACTGCCGGGTGGATTATTTCTTACTGAACAAATCATAGAGCCATGGGATAATGAAACTTTACTGAGTGAGGAAAAGGCAGCGCTTGGTCTTTATCTTACGGGTCATCCCATGAAACCGCTCAGAGCAGTTTTGAATAGGATGGGAATCTGCACAATTGCTGAAATTTTTGATACTGCGGAAGATGAGATTATTGAAACTGAACAGGAGCAGGAGATAAAAATAGCAGGCATTGTGGAGGAAGTAAAGAGTAAAGCAAAGGAAAAAGGTGTTACTGCTTACATAACAATAGAAGATGAGACAGGTAGGGTTGAGGTTGTAATTTATCCTGAACTTTTTAAAAAATGTAGCAGTATTCTAACAGAAAAAAACTCAATTATCATTAATGGCATTGTATTTAAATCTCCTGATTCTACAAAATTTCTTGCAAGACAGATAGAAGATATGAAAAATCTGGATTTAAAAATAAAGTATGAATTAAGTATTGACTGTTCAGACACTGAGAAAGCTTACAAAACTTTGAAAGAAATAAGACAATGTCTTGAAGAAACCCGTAATGGAGAAGGTAAAGTATATATATGTTTAAATCTCCCTGACTGTCATGTTATAATTTTAAGTCCCTTTGAACCGTGTCTTGACTTTGAAACAAAAATACAAAAAATTGAAAACTGTCAGGTGAGAATACTATGACCTATTATCTTGATTTTGAAAAACCCATACAGGAGTTAGAAACAAAAATTGAAGAGCTAAGAAAACTTTCAGATGGTAGTGATATTGATCTCAGTCAGGAGATAAAAAGGCTCAATAAAAAATTAAAAGAATTAAAATCTGAAGTTTACTCAAATCTTACAGCATGGCAGAAGACCCAGATTGCGAGGCATCCTGAAAGACCTTACACTCTTGATTATATTTCAATGATTTTTGAAGATTTTATTGAGCTTCACGGAGATCGCCGTTTTGGAGACGATCCTGCTGTAGTAGCAGGAATCGGGAAAATTGATGGTGCTTCTTATGCAGTTATTGGGCATCAGAAAGGTAGAACAATAAAAGAAAGAATTTACCGAAACTTTGGTCAGGCTCATCCTGAAGGATACAGAAAAGCATTAAGAGTTATGAAACTGGCAGAAAGATTTTCAATGCCTGTCATTACAATGATTGATACTCCGGGTGCTTTTCCAGGTATAGGTGCTGAAGAAAGAGGTCAGGCTGAGGCAATTGCAACAAATCTTATGGAGATGTCTTTGCTGAAAACACCTTTGATTGGAATTGTAATAGGCGAGGGTGGAAGTGGAGGTGCGCTTGCGCTCAGTGTGTGTGACAAAATTTTTATGCTTGAACACTCTGTTTATTCAGTTATCTCTCCTGAAGGATGCGCGGCTATACTGTGGAAAAAGAATTCTGATGTAGGAGTGGAAGACTACATGAGAGCAGCGGAGGAACTCAAGCTTACAGCCCAGGATTTGAAAAAATTCGGAATCATTGATGACATAATTCCTGAACCACCTGGTGGAGCTCACAGAGAACCGCAGGAAACAGGTAAAAGAATTAAAAACAAAATAATCAGCACTGCAGAAGAATTAAGTAAAATACCAGTAGAAGAACTTATTAGAAAAAGATACGAAAAATTCAGGAAAATTGGAAATTTCTGGAGTTCAACTCATAGCAGAAAGTAGAAACTCTTTAAATTTTTCCGGTACAATCCATTCAATTCCGAGTTTATCAGCCCATTTAATTAAACCTTGATCTCCCGTTACTAATGTTGCTTTAAGTTCCATAGAAAGAAATATGAGATCAACATCTTCTTTACTGTCAATAATACCTTCACGGAGTGCTTCCCTATATTTTTTTCTTAAATCTTTAATTACTTCATCAGGCTCTTTCTGTGTAACATTTCTTACAGCATTCTCTGCAACTCTCAAGCCTTTGTTTATTCTATGCCTCATCTCTTCAACGAGCTCATAAAAAAATATTGCTGGGCACTGACTTCTGTGTTTATCAGGAGATTTGATTCTGATTAAAAAATAGAAATCTTTCGGAATTTCTTTTTCATCAACAAAATACATTAACTCCTTAAAAACAGTGGAAGGGATATAGAATTCAAGATTTTTAGCTTTTTTAGCTATCTTTATAAATTCTTCAACTGCCTGCCGAGGAGTTTCGCCAAAAAAATTTCTTATATCAGGATTGACAAAAACGCTTGTATCAAGAACTATTTTTCGTTTTCTACAAAAAAAATCAATCATTTCAGGATTTCACAGCCTCTCAGGTCAACATCAAAGCTGCTCCAAGTTCCGCAAACAGGGCATCTTCCTGCCCATTCTTCAAATTTTGAATGACATTCCCTGCATAGATAAGACAGAGTTGATACCTTTGTTTCAGGACAGAGTTCTTTAAATTCAGAGACAGCTTTCGGTATCTGATTTCTTCTAAGATAAAGATATCCTTTGATGCAATGTAGTTTTGGAGTTGAACATATGGCTGGATCTATAGAAGACAAAATTTCTATAGCATCATCAATCATTTCCAGACGATAATAAAGTCTGCCAAGGAGGAACTTAAGCTCCACATCATCTGGCTGCTCATTTATTGCTTTTAGATAAAATTGAATTAGTCTTTTAGGATCACCTATGCTGATAAGTAAGTCTTCAAGTCTTATGAGCAAAATCTTTGATTTTAAATCCTCGTATGATTTCTGAAGAAACTCAATTGCTTCCTCAACCCCCTCTTTTGAAAGAATGACCTCTGTCATTCCAAGATAAGCAGGCACAAACTGAGGATAATTACTAATAAGGCTTGAAAAAACCCTTTCTGCCTGTTCAATCTCACCTGATTCAATATTTATTCTTCCGTACTCGTATGTATATCCTACAAGCCTTTTTTCTTCCTCTGCTTTTTTATATGCAGGAACGAGTTTTAGAATCTTTTTCTGAAGACTGATCAGATCTTCCCATTTTTCAAGTCGTTCCAGAATATTTCTCATTTTGTAGTGTGCCAGAGGGCTATCTGGTTCAAGATTTATGATCTGTTCAATATATTTAAGGGCAAGTTCATTTTCATTCATTTTTTCCATAACGTTTTCCAGAGAAAAAAGAGGAACAATATTTTTAGGATCAAGTTCATAGGCTTTTTTGTAATATTTAAGTGCAGTTTTATAGTCTTCCTCCTTCATTGACAGGTCTCCAAGCCTTATGAGAGCATCTACATGTTCTGGTTCTTCTTTTAATATTTCCTGTAATGCCTCCTTTGCCTCTTGCACTTTATCTCTCATAATGTCTCTTAAAGCCTTTGCATAGTAGTCCTTTATTTTTTCTTCTTTCTTCTGCTTTTTCTGCAACTGAAATTTACTTATTAAATTGCTCGTGTCTCTGATAAAAAAGACGATAAAAACAAAAAAAGCTCCAAAACTTAGAGAAAGAAGCATTAATCCTATTTTAGGCATTTCATAGGATGCACCAAATGGCAGTTTAAGAATTACCATCTCTTTATTTTCCATGGCAAAAAGTCCGATAACTGTGAGAAAAACAAGTAGCAGAAAAATCAAAAGCTTTGACATTTCAAATACCTCTCACCTGTGCAGTTTTTTAATTATACCTTAAAAAAGCAAGAAAAATTAATCCTGAAATTGCCGATATAAGTTTTCATCCCGATGAAGCAGTAGTTTTATATCGGCAAATTCGGGAAATTAATAGGAATTGACAAAATAACATATGTATGTGTTATTTTTAAAAAATCGGGGCTGTAGCTCAGTTGGGAGAGCGCTTGAATGGCATTCAAGAGGTCGGGGGTTCGACTCCCCTCAGCTCCATAAGTAAAATCAAGGCTTTGTGAAAGTCTTTTATCTCTGATTTTCCCTTACTGTGATAAATTTGTGATAAATTGTGATATTTAGCTTATTTACTGCATTTTTTTTATGTGCTTTTGATAAGTGGCTGTATTTTAAGGTCATTTTGATGTCTTTATGTCCTAACAGTTCCTGAACTGTTCTAAGGTCAACACCGTTCATAACAATTTGGCTTGCAAACTTGTGTCTTAGGTCGTGGAATCTGAAGTTTTGAATTTCGTTTTGCATATCACTCATAGTCCAAACAGGAATCCATGACGTCAGGGGCTGCGACTTGTAATCACTCTACTTTATCAAAAATTTCCAGAGTAATAGTTTTTATAAAACTACCCTTATTTTTGCATATATAAAATCAATTTTTATTCATCTTTTTATCACAGTAGCCCGACACTCTTTAGTATCTTTGCTACTCTGGAGTCAACCTTTGCAATTTCTTTTAAAGCTTTCTCTAACTTGTCTTTCCTCCAGTTCCTTATCCCCAAAGAATAAAGATTTTCATATCATCCAGTTGTTCTTGTAAGGATTTTTGCCCTTCTTCAAGCCTTATAAGCCTGTCCCTGTCATTTTGAGGAAATGGAACTTCTTTTGCAAAAGAGGCTACTGCTGTAAGTAAACTCAACAGAATTGAGGTTACAATTAGTATTTTATTTTACAATAGCACAAAGGGAAAATCAATAGATGAGATTTTTTAAAAAGAAGTTAATCCAAGATTTTCCCCAAACCCTCATCTGTTAAAATAAAAATAAACAGAGGCTGTTTAATATGAATAAAGGGTTACTTTGTCATTCCGAGGGGCTCAATGCCATTTTCATTGTCATTCCGAGGGTGGCATCCCACCCCGCGGAATCTCTGAGTCTTCCGATGCTGAAAAAAGTGGAGGGGATTCCTCGCTTCGCTCGGAATGACAGAGAAAAATACATGGAATGACAGAGAAAAGAACTTGGAATGAAGAGTAGAGGCAATTGAAAATTAAAGAAACTTGCAAGTTCTTGATTTTCAAGAACTTGTAAGTTTTTAAACAGTCTCATAAACAAAATGGTTAGGTAAAATATGAAAATTAAACTTTTGCTTTTCTTGGTTATTTTGAATATAAACCAGATGCGGTTGCAGTATATGAAATTAATGTATCTTGATGTGGCAAACAGTATTGTAGATTTGCTTATTAAAGAGTCTGATGTTAAGAAAGCTTTTGTGATCGCACTGCCTGCCATTGCAGAAATTAACCTAAAATATGTAAAATATGGCCCTGATGCTGTGATTGGAGTTGAAAATGGAGACAATGAAAAAGAAAAAGTGAGTAAAAATGACCCTGAACAAAATGTAACATCATCAGAAACATATAAAACAGCAATCACAGATAAAAACTCCAACTAAAGCCCGAGTTTACCCCTTCAAGGTTTTTGAGGCGTTTTGCTTCAGAGGCATTCATGCCTTTGTATTTCTGTCTCCATTGGTATGTGGTGTTTGGTGCGATACCGTATTTTCTTGCCACAGAACAGACAGAGCTGCCAGGCAGGTCTGCCTTAGCAATTATCTTAATTATAAAGTAGAATAGATTTTTATCTATTTTATATTACTTCTGGTTTAAGCTATTCTTAGACAGTTTGAGTAATATTTAATATGAGTAATATTTAATACATGAAAATTTACTGGTTAAATTTATACTGCCCTAAAACGAGTTTACCTAATGGGTTTGATGTTTCTTTTGGTTTCCCTCCAAAAGGTAATGATTATCCATTTGTTGTTGAGATAAGCTATTTAAACAAAAAAATTTATAAACTTTTACCCGATTATGACTTCATTGTGTTTTGTAACAAGGATGTTCAAGAGTTTTCTTACGATGACTTATTCTTTTTCGTTTCGCCTTTGCTGTTACATGGGGTCCCCTTTTTTTATCAACTTAAGACTGACAGTTTTACTATAGAAATAATTTTGTCAAGTTAACCTCTGCTTTTTTTTAAGTTTTTTATCGTAATTTTTCTCCTCTTTTTCTTTTGATGATTCATACATGGCAACAAAATTTACAGGATCAAGAATTAATGGAGGGAGTCCTGCTTTTATGGTTAAATCTGCTATAGATTCTCTAATAAATGGAAATATAATTGATGAACAGTTGATATGAACTATTCTTTCAAGTTCATCTTTTTCTGGTATTTTATCAAAAACAAATATTCCCTCAAAAATAACTCTGAAAACAAAAGGCTGTTTTTTATCCTCAGACGAAAACTTTAAAATTACTTTTACCTTTCCCCCTTTTTTATTATATGTTCAAACTTAAACCAATGTTATACTCTTTATCTTTTTCAGGTTTAAAATTTGGATTTAAAGAAAAAAAACATTCAATCTGTCTGATAGTTTCTATGCTGAATTTAGGATTAAAATTAGGCTGCATTCTCTTTTTTTATTTGATATTTTTGTGAATGTTTATCCTTATTGATTAACCTGTTTATTTTAAGACTGTAATCACTTCTATTCTTTGGTATCCAGGTAATATAATAAAAATTTCCTGTAGACTCATAATCATCCAGTTCAATTTTTTCTTCTTCAATATTTTTTTCTCTTAAAGATACAACAAGTTCAAGATTAAGTATTTTTGCTATTTTTCTTAAAGTTTTCACTGAATAATTGTGATAATTAGGATTTTCCAGTCTTGCAATTGTTGATTGGGAAGTATTAAGTAACTCTGCAAGTTTAGACTGCGTAAGTCCTCTTTTTTCTCTGTAATAGGCTATCTGAGCTGCAAGACGGGTTTTTTCAAGTCCTCTATAAAATTCAGCCTCAAAATCCTTATCTTGAAATTGTTCCTTTAAAAAATCTCTGAAATTTTTCATATTTCATCTCTCCTTTTTCTGCCAATTTCAATTTCTTTTGAAGGAATTTTCATTCCTTTTTTAATAAAAATATGCAAAATTATAAAATTGTTCTTTTTTATTGATTTTCATGATTTCTAACTCACTAATTCACTAACTCACTTCACGCCGAAGGCGTGCGGTCGCAATCCCTTTTAAATGAGGTCAAGTTTCCTACTGATCTAACTAAAGCAGAAGCGAGCAAAGTAATAGATAGTCGCAATCCCTTTTAAATGAGGTCAAGTTTCCTACATTCTGGGACTGGGCAGACGAGGACTTTGCTGCTGGTTGGTCGCAATCCCTTTTAAATGAGGTCAAGTTTCCTACAGGTGGGTGGAGTGGATCTTTGTCCTGTTTGCGGGAAGTTTGGTCGCAATCCCTTTTAAATGAGGTCAAGTTTCCTACTTTTTATTACCCCGGCAATTAGAAAATTGCCGGGGTTTTTGTCGCAATCCCTTTTAAATGAGGTCAAGTTTCCTACTAAACGAAGGGTGGGAAAAATTGAAAAACGGGAGGAGGGCAAGGTCGCAATCCCTTTTAAATGAGGTCAAGTTTCCTACTTTGAAAAATGATAATATCAGAGTCTATCGAAAAAAGTCGCAATCCCTTTTAAATGAGGTCAAGTTTCCTACGAAAAGACAACAGTAGGATATTTCAGGGTGAATCAGGTCGCGTCGCAATCCCTTTTAAATGAGGTCAAGTTTCCTACAAGCAATCATTCGTATTTAATATCTCACAATGCTAAGTTTGAGTCGCAATCCCTTTTAAATGAGGTCAAGTTTCCTACATGTTAGTTTTAAGCGGCAAACTGCTGCAAGTGTTCAAAGTCGCAATCCCTTTTAAATGAGGTCAAGTTTCCTACTGAGTCGCTTACTTTTTTTTTATTTTTCAATAAGTTATAAGGAAGGTTGTGCAAATTTTTTAATACATTCCTATTACCGATCAAGTCAAAAAGTGTTATTAATGCAAGATTTTTAACGTTCTTAAAATCAAGATTTTTCAATAAATTTCCATTCCCTTAAAGTAAAGCTCGCATTGTCAAAGATCAGTATTTTTAAAATTAAAGCATACAGTTGTTGAAAAAGTCAACTTTATCATAATCCGTAATGACATTTTACAATCAACATAAATCTCTCTATGTTATCTATACATTCTCCTCAAGAAATAAATAAACTAAGAAAACAGACTCTGCAATCTCATTTGCTCTGTCAATATCTCTAACTTTAAAAATTATCTCATTTACCTCATTTGGTTTGTTGAGAATAGTTTGAAGCATTTTCAAATTCATATATACTCTTGTTTGATCAGGCATTGTTATACTTGAATCAAAAAAAATCTACTGCCTTAAAAAGATGGATAACACCATTCCTAAGTCCCTGGCAAGCAGTTTTCCTATGATAACGCTATCTCTGTCATAGATAAGGACATCAAGTTTTTTATTTGAGACAAATTTATCAATAACAGAGGCTTTTCTTTCCAGTTGTGGGTCTATACCTACAATAGAGGCAGATTTATCAACTGTTCCGTATCTTACTATTCCCTGTCATGTAAGATGAGGGGCAATACCAATTATTTCGGCATCTTTTTCATATTTTGCTATTAAAAACTTATAATCTACCACTTTGTTTTTCAACTCCTTAAGCTTTGCACCATAAACATGAAAATAGACTTCTTCGCCATAGACTTTCTTCAGTATTTTTCCTTTGTCAGTTTCATCCTTTACTTTTAGGGTTACATGAGCATTTAAATCTAAAGCTTGTTCAATAAAATACTTCTGGAATCCATTCATAAGAGATGCCATTGCAATAAATGCAGCCATACCAAAACTTATAACTAAGCATCTCAAGATAAAAAAGAGGAAGACGGGCAAATACAGTGAAAGTGATTATATAAAGAGTCTTTTTAGTTGATTTATTTCTTAAGGAGAATTTATAAGTAACAACACTTTTTGAGTTGAACTGAAAAATTGCAGGAGGACAGCTATGAAAAAAATCCTTTTAGCCATTGCAAGTTCTGATGATGGCAGGTATAAGCCTGGCACAAAATACTCCGGAAGAAAGATGCTTAAGTCTTGTAAATGCAGGAGAATACCAAAAAGCTATAGAAATCGGCAATAAATTAATAAAAAGAAATCCTTCAAATTTCCTGGCTTACAGCTGTCTTGCATATGCGTACTACTCACTGGGTGACTTAAAAAGCTCTTTAAAGTATGCACAGAAAATGGAAAGGCTGGCTAAAAATGATGATGAGCTCGGGGTAGCATATAACCGTTTAGGTTTAGCATATCACAAGATTGGGGACCTGGATAATGCATTTTTTATTATAGCAAACAATTGAACCTTGCAAGAAAACTCAATGATAGAGATGCAGAAGCAATTGCATTAAACAATATAGCAGAAGTGTATAAAGACAAGGGAGATTACTAAGGTGCTCAGGCAGAAGCTCTGTCGGGTATTGCCTTTTTGCAATCTTTTCAAGATGCCACCACCAATGCCCTAAGGGTGTCTGTTCTGGTCTCCAAATTGGGGTATCAGAACCTTTATTTAATAAATACCTAAGAAATTGGCAAGGGTTTCAATTCCTCATAGGTAGGCTCGCAATTTTCCACAATTCTCAATATCCCTCCTGTTTCCACTCGTTTCAATTCCTCATAGGTAGGCTCGCAATGAAAAGACTAGCTGGAACATGGGAAGGAGAGTTTTTGTTTCAATTCCTCATAGGTAGGCTCGCAATAGAATCAACAGCATAAAAATAACACTGCTGTTCCATGGTTTCAATTCCTCATAGGTAGGCTCGCAATCCTCCTTTTTTATTATTCCCCAAAAGGGGCATTGGGGGGTTTCAATTCCTCATAGGTAGGCTCGCAATACAAGAAGAACATCTGACTGGACTATATACGCAACATAGTTTCAATTCCTCATAGGTAGGCTCGCAATAGAAATCACTGCTCCCATTAATCACTCCTTTTAAAGAGTTTCAATTCCTCATAGGTAGGCTCGCAATGCACACCACGAGACTGAAATTCTAAAACCCAGAAATAAGTTTCAATTCCTCATAGGTAGGCTCGCAATGTCTATTCCTTTTGTGAGATGGTGATATGCTTCGTAGTTTCAATTCCTCATAGGTAGGCTCGCAATCTGGGGCTTCCCCCAAATCCCGAATTATTTCCTGAACGTTTCAATTCCTCATAGGTAGGCTCGCAATATAAGAATAAAATAGAAGGATATGGTACATATTTTGAGTTTCAATTCCTCATAGGTAGGCTCGCAATCCATTTCAATTATTTCTATCATACTTAATTATAACAGTTTCAATTCCTCATAGGTAGGCTCGCAATTATCACACACCAAAATTATCCTGCTCTTAGAATTGGGTTTCAATTCCTCATAGGTAGGCTCGCAATTCACCAAAGCAAATACGAGCTGAGTTGAAGAGGCTCAGTTTCAATTCCTCATAGGTAGGCTCGCAATTTACATATATCTCTATCTCATGGTTTGCCACTGCCTCGTTTCAATTCCTCATAGGTAGGCTCGCAATTCTGAAGCCTGATATAAACTCTTGTTCTACTACTTGGTTTCAATTCCTCATAGGTAGGCTCGCAATCCAAAAAGAAAGCCAGACCGAAGCAAAAGAAAACCTAGTTTCAATTCCTCATAGGTAGGCTCGCAATCAAGTATATCTGCCTTGTATTTAGTCAGAACACCTTGTTTCAATTCCTCATAGGTAGGCTCGCAATTTACTTCACCCGTATCCATATCAACTACTTCTTTCTGTTTCAATTCCTCATAGGTAGGCTCGCAATCTGTACTAATTGCCACAAGCAACACTGGCAGGTTTTTTGTTTCAATTCCTCATAGGTAGGCTCGCAATTCATATTCATATATATATCACATTCTCAAAAAAAAGTGTTTCAATTCCTCATAGGTAGGCTCGCAATTAAATGATTGATCTATTTTATACGGGGTTCAACTTCAGTTTCAATTCCTCATAGGTAGGCTCGCAATGCGCCAGTATGTCAGAGGAAAATAGAAAAAAAGTATAGTTTCAATTCCTCATAGGTAGGCTCGCAATACTAAATCACCTAATATCTCAGCATTCACAGCATTCACGTTTCAATTCCTCATAGGTAGGCTCGCAATGCAATGTAATATTTTCCATAAAGCTAAAAAAATCTGAGTTTCAATTCCTCATAGGTAGGCTCGCAATTACATACGAACCATCGCATAAATTTCTCCAATCGTCAGTTTCAATTCCTCATAGGTAGGCTCGCAATTTCAACAACAGACTACTCAAAATAAAGAAGAGAAACAGTTTCAATTCCTCATAGGTAGGCTCGCAATGCCTTCATGTTTCCTGCGATTTACTAAACTACCAGTGTTTCAATTCCTCATAGGTAGGCTCGCAATGCCTTCATGTTTCCTGCGATTTACTAAACTACCAGTGTTTCAATTCCTCATAGGTAGGCTCGCAATGCTTCAAGAGAGAATGGTTCTCCAAAATGTCCATGGTTTCAATTCCTCATAGGTAGGCTCGCAATTTGTGTATGGCTCTTGACATTTTATTAGCATTTATGTAGTTTCAATTCCTCATAGGTAGGCTCGCAATCACACTTTATATCTTTGTTTATATTTTTCTCTTCTTGTTTCAATTCCTCATAGGTAGGCTCGCAATACACACTTTATATCTTTGTTTATATTTTTCTCTTCTTGTTTCAATTCCTCATAGGTAGGCTCGCAATCCAAAAGAACATCGGAATTAACTATATACGTATTAGTTTCAATTCCTCATAGGTAGGCTCGCAATGGAAAAAGCTCGCAGATCGCATTATATCGGGACGAAGTTTCAATTCCTCATAGGTAGGCTCGCAATCCCTTTTCAATCCAGAGAACCCCCATTTCCAGTATGAGTTTCAATTCCTCATAGGTAGGCTCGCAATAGAATTAGCTATAGCTGACAAAGAAAAAAGAGAGAAAAGTTTCAATTCCTCATAGGTAGGCTCGCAATAAAATGTGATAATGTGGAACTCCACGAGATTGAGTCTCGTTTCAATTCCTCATAGGTAGGCTCGCAATGAATACCTGAAAGTTCTTGAATCTAAAGGAGCTACAGTGTTTCAATTCCTCATAGGTAGGCTCGCAATCAGTTTTCATTGCAAGATAATGCCTGCTAAAAACGAGTTTCAATTCCTCATAGGTAGGCTCGCAATAAAAAAAGGTAGATTTTTCAATAACTTAGCTTTTTTCTGTTTCAATTCCTCATAGGTAGGCTCGCAATAAAAAAAGGTAGATTTTTCAATAACTTAGCTTTTTTCTGTTTCAATTCCTCATAGGTAGGCTCGCAATTAGTTAGGCGGGGTAAGTTTTGGTTGAGTTAGTCACGTTTCAATTCCTCATAGGTAGGCTCGCAATGGAGTTCCCGTGTTTCTCTCTGCACACGGGAACTCCGTTTCAATTCCTCATAGGTAGGCTCGCAATCAGTTTAAGACTTTTCAAGATACCCCTGACCACGACGGTTTCAATTCCTCATAGGTAGGCTCGCAATGGAGTTCCCGTGTTTCTCTCTGCACACGGGAACTCCGTTTCAATTCCTCATAGGTAGGCTCGCAATTCAAACTTACAAACCGTTCTTAAACCTGTTTCTGAGTTTCAATTCCTCATAGGTAGGCTCGCAATTGTTGCTTCCTTACTAAAGCAGCAAGGAGTTCCATACTGTTTCAATTCCTCATAGGTAGGCTCGCAATTTCCCCTACTTCGGATATATTACATCTCAGTGGTCTATGTTTCAATTCCTCATAGGTAGGCTCGCAATCAAAACCCATCAAGGTATGCGGTTTTTTACATCATGTGTTTCAATTCCTCATAGGTAGGCTCGCAATGAGTTCCATATTGGCAAATCTCAAAAAGTTATTTGTCGTTTCAATTCCTCATAGGTAGGCTCGCAATGACTTTAAGCATCTTTTGATGTCTTTATATTTTTCTTCGTTTCAATTCCTCATAGGTAGGCTCGCAATTCCCTGTCCAAATTCCGAGAAACTTTTTATTTGAAGAGTTTCAATTCCTCATAGGTAGGCTCGCAATATGAGAAAGAGAGAAAGCCCAACAAGCCATTTCTGGTTTCAATTCCTCATAGGTAGGCTCGCAATCCAACACTATTTTGGTAGCCAAAAAATGTTGAGATAGTTTCAATTCCTCATAGGTAGGCTCGCAATCAGGACATACAGCTACCTGTACACCCCTTTGCCCCAGTTTCAATTCCTCATAGGTAGGCTCGCAATTTTTCATTTCAACCCCACTATAAGAGATATAAGAAAGTTTCAATTCCTCATAGGTAGGCTCGCAATTATGAGAATTAGTCTTTTATAGTTATGTGCCTGCATAGTTTCAATTCCTCATAGGTAGGCTCGCAATTATGAGAATTAGTCTTTTATAGTTATGTGCCTGCATAGTTTCAATTCCTCATAGGTAGGCTCGCAATTAGCCTTCATTAACAACACTTCTAGAATCTCATACATGTTTCAATTCCTCATAGGTAGGCTCGCAATTTCATTTGTTCTAAGAAGCATTCCGCTGGTGAGGTGGGTTTCAATTCCTCATAGGTAGGCTCGCAATCAGACTCAGGATAAACAGGAAAAACATGAGGAAAAAGTTTCAATTCCTCATAGGTAGGCTCGCAATAATATTTGGCAAGATTTTGTGAATATGAAAAACTCTAGTTTCAATTCCTCATAGGTAGGCTCGCAATTTCTCCAAGGAAGCTCTCAAGGACTTTCAGGGTGACGGTTTCAATTCCTCATAGGTAGGCTCGCAATCTTGATATGTTGTATACACCTGCCCATCCCATTGACAAGTTTCAATTCCTCATAGGTAGGCTCGCAATGCGATGAAACCTGTGGAAGCAGTAAAAAACATAGCTGTTTCAATTCCTCATAGGTAGGCTCGCAATGTATTTGCCACATAATACGAACTCTCACTCTTTCCAGTTTCAATTCCTCATAGGTAGGCTCGCAATCCTGCACTAATTGAGCCTCTGACTCAATATCTCTCCTGGTTTCAATTCCTCATAGGTAGGCTCGCAATCCACTTTTCAAACTTTCACCTAAAAATGTCAATCCCTGTTTCAATTCCTCATAGGTAGGCTCGCAATAGGGGATATTGATATCCCCTTTTCTCGAAATTATTTGTTTCAATTCCTCATAGGTAGGCTCGCAATTTTGGAGTTGATTTTACTTTGGATTTTGGGGATTGTGGTTTCAATTCCTCATAGGTAGGCTCGCAATTTTCTATACTTCTATCATATCACATATGCTGACAATTGTGTTTCAATTCCTCATAGGTAGGCTCGCAATTTACATACTTTGACGGGCTTGATTCAAGCTCAAAAAGTTTCAATTCCTCATAGGTAGGCTCGCAATTTACATACTTTGACGGGCTTGATTCAAGCTCAAAAAGTTTCAATTCCTCATAGGTAGGCTCGCAATTGGGGGACGAGGACAATCCCGTAGAGGTCGGCACGGGTTTCAATTCCTCATAGGTAGGCTCGCAATATATTGTTAAATGGCACAACACATTAAGATTGCCAATGTTTCAATTCCTCATAGGTAGGCTCGCAATGTGTATATATAGTATGGCTTTTTGTTTGTATTTGGATGGTTTCAATTCCTCATAGGTAGGCTCGCAATGTTGGATAAAATAATTCCATAAATGTTTTCAAAATTTTGTTTCAATTCCTCATAGGTAGGCTCGCAATACGGATCACAGGCATTGTTACAGATTGATTGGATATGTTTCAATTCCTCATAGGTAGGCTCGCAATATAGCAGTAAGGATTTACCCCCTGTGCAAAATAAAGAGTTTCAATTCCTCATAGGTAGGCTCGCAATAAATTTTCCCGCTCTGGAAAATAAAAACGTAATCCTTGTTTCAATTCCTCATAGGTAGGCTCGCAATGATGTCCAAGTCCATCCTGCTGGTAACCAAAGACATAGTTTCAATTCCTCATAGGTAGGCTCGCAATAGGGCACTTATCAAAAAAGCAGTTGAGTTGCACAGGTGTTTCAATTCCTCATAGGTAGGCTCGCAATCATACAAATACTAACAATAAATTCAAATTAAGCTTACGTTTCAATTCCTCATAGGTAGGCTCGCAATTTATAACTATCAATTACGTTTTCTATAAAATTGTTAGTTTCAATTCCTCATAGGTAGGCTCGCAATAAATGATACCAGGGCGACTTTTTCGCCCTGATACTGTTTCAATTCCTCATAGGTAGGCTCGCAATTTTAACTAAATAACTTGTAATAATTTTTCGCCACCGGGTTTCAATTCCTCATAGGTAGGCTCGCAATATAAAAACCCCTGCAGCATTTGCTGCTGCAGGGGTTGTTTCAATTCCTCATAGGTAGGCTCGCAATAAAGCTACGGATTGCTTTCATTGCGAAATTTTATACGGTTTCAATTCCTCATAGGTAGGCTCGCAATCTTTCCTAAATTGGGAAAAAAGCCGTTGCGGGCATAGTTTCAATTCCTCATAGGTAGGCTCGCAATCAAATGATATCAGGGCGACTTTTTCGCCCTGATACTGTTTCAATTCCTCATAGGTAGGCTCGCAATTTCCTCCCCCGAACCTACGCAGAGCAGGTCGGGGGGAGTTTCAATTCCTCATAGGTAGGCTCGCAATCAATCCACATCATCCACTTGATAGTAGTCCACATAATAGGTTTCAATTCCTCATAGGTAGGCTCGCAATCTGTATCGAGGGACCGAATCTGTCATATACCTCTTTGTTTCAATTCCTCATAGGTAGGCTCGCAATTCCTCGAATTCTGCTGTCAAATCAACTCCAAATTTGGTTTCAATTCCTCATAGGTAGGCTCGCAATGAGGGTTGAGCAGATGCTCCTCCCCAGGGCCCCCCGGTTTCAATTCCTCATAGGTAGGCTCGCAATAACCAAACGTATAAAAAAAATAAATATATGTATAAAGGTTTCAATTCCTCATAGGTAGGCTCGCAATGTAAGTGCAGTTACTTGTCTAGCCATTTCTGCATAAAGTTTCAATTCCTCATAGGTAGGCTCGCAATCCGTGTAAATATAATAAAATCAACAAAGTAGCCTTGTCAATGAGCGTATGAATTTTTATTGATTTTATCAAAATTATATTGATTTTGCAAGAAAAATTTTGTCGTCGTACCTCAGGGATTTTTGCATTATTTGAGGTAGCCGAAAAATAAATTTCTCAAAGGATGAGATTCCTCAGCTGCTCCGCAGGCTCGGAACGACAAAGGAAAAGTTTGGTAGAAGCCTATCAACTCTGCTATCTCTTGTTCTGCTATATCAGAGCTCGTAACGACAAAGGAAAGGTTTGACAGCTAAGTTGTCTTGCCTGATGAAAAAATGAAGCCTTTCTCATAATTACAAATAATTACAAATGAAAAGTCAGGAATGAATTTGAAACTACCACTGCTAAACCGACGCCTTCGGCTTATTCAAAATTCAAACACCTTCGGGGATTCAAAGTTCAAAATTCAAAGTTTAAATTATCAGCTCCTGTACACCCTTTTTAACTCCTATTGTTTCCCTGTTTGTATACCATGCAGACCTGAATGTGTAAATTATTACTGAGTCCTCATCTTCGTGAATTATTTTTTTAAGCTCCATCTTGAGCTTTACAAGCTTTGCCTCTGAAATCTCTCCTTCAAAAACAGAGTTCTGAACCCAGTTAAGATATTTTCTGCAGGTCTTTAACACCTTTGTCACCCTCTTTTCATTTATATCGTATACGAGAATAACCTTCATCACCAGCCACTCTGAAAAGGTCTGTATTCTTCCTCACCAATTAGATGTTTCTGAATTTTGTAAAGCTCAAGCCTTATTAGCTGCCGATAGGATACGTGTCTACCAATTCTTTTATGCTGAATTGTGCTACGAAGTCTTTCATCCATATGCTGAATAAGGAGTTGTTTACCTTTGTCGTTGAGAACAATTCCATCAAGTTTTTTTTCAAAGTGATTAGGTTTTATAATAGATTTATTTACAAGGTTGAATATAACTCTGTCTGCAATTATGGGCTTGAAGATTTCAGCTACATCAAGATTAAGGGTGAATCTCCTGAAATTGGTTGTATGTAAGTATCCTATTCGTGGGTCAAGATGGGTATGATAAATCTCACTTAAGACTGTTGTATAGACAAGTGAGTTTGCAAAACTGATGAGAGCGTTGAGCCTGTTTTTGGGTGGTCTTTTTGTTCTTGCCTCAAATACAAAGTGTTCACTGTCAAGGATAATGTCAAAGGCTTGATAATACTCATCACGGATATTTCCCTCTACTGCCATAAGCTCTTCTGTGCTTTCGCAATCTTTGATTGACAGGGCTATTGAGTTTATTTTATCAATGGTTTCATTGAGAGGCTTTCCCCTGTTTGCATAATATATGAGCACCCTTTTGATGTTTTCAATCGCACCAGAGACAAAATTTTCTGCAAGGTTTAGTCTTTTTTTATGGTCAAGATAATGCTCTGCCTGCTTGAGAATCATATATCCTGAATTGAGATGTTCTCTTGGATAAAAGGAGCCCACATAATAGCCATAGTAGTTAAAGAAGTGAAGTATTATTTCAGATTCTGTAAGAAATTCAAGCAAACGCTTGTTTATTGTTACTTCGCCAAATATCAATATCTCATGAGTGTTTTCCACCGGGATGTATTTTTTACCTTCCTTTGTTTCAAAACAAAGGGTTTTGTCTTTTCTTTTCAGTTCACCATCTGAGAATATGTAAATGCTTCTTTTCATGACTATGCTAATTATACTCAAAAAGCCTGTAGAAGGGCATGGTAATAACTTTGGTATCCAAAATTATCGTATAAAATCATGACCAGCAAAACTCCTGATAGCCGCATTTTGAGCAAAATTTTATTCTTCTTGCAGGCGGTGGTGTTTCCATTTGAACGATTGAGATTATTTTCTGCTGAGCCTCCTCAAGTTCATCTTCAATCTCCTTAGTGAGCATCACAGTGATTTTTTTCTTTTCTCTTGGAAAAAGAAGTTTTCCTGTTGCTTCAATACCAAGATGGTTTAGTTTCCATAGGTAAAAGGCAAGTTGCATCCTTGCACTCTTTTCAAAACGAGAGCTCTTCTTGACCTCACCAATCACTACATTTTCACCTTCGGTTTTTAAGAGGTCTATAACAATGTTTTCAAGACGAATCTCTTTCCTATCCCTCTGGTAGGATTCCTTTGAGATAAGTCTTCCAATTTCAATGAATGGATTTTCCTGCCACGGTGTGAGATGCCTTGACATAAGCCACACTTCCCGAGGGCAGATGTAGTAATACCAGATGAGGGTTCCAGTGGGGTGCATTGAACTCACCATAACAATACCTCTGCTTTAGTTTTAAATCCTGTTTCCTGATCATAATAATCTTCAATTTGATTTTGAGAGATGTAATAAGTATCCATAATTTTCGGTGGTAGATTTTCAGTATTTACTGGAATAGAGATTATATAATCATAAAAATTTTTGCGTATTTGCAGGAATTCTTTTTTGCGTTCAAAGAAGTTTTTTATCATTTTAATTTTTTCAAATTCTTTCCAGACTTTCACTGCGGTTTCATCATATTCAACAAATACATCTATTTTTGGATAGTCTTCCTGTATCAATTTAAAATCAGAGATTGCTAATCCATCTGAGTCCTGTCTGTCATATCTAAGCCTGGAAATCGCGTCTAAAATTTCTGCAGATTCTGTTTGGTTCAGTCTTTCAGAGGTTTGCTGAAAATATTTATCAAGTAGCTGGTAAAGCTCCTTCTCATTAAAAATTTTTTGGGTAGATATGAGTTTCTCTGTAATGTCGATCAAAACAATATCATAAATATAAGATGCGTAGCGCCTGTTCTTTTCGTCTATTAAAGTGAATACCCTTACAGTCCCTTTTTTATTAGCTGCATTTCTATTACATCTTCCAGCAGACTGTATAATACTGTCTAAGGGAGCAATATCTCTGTAAACCATGTCAAAATCAATATCCACCCCGGCTTCCACAAGCTGGGTGGAAACAACCAATTTATATTTTCCTTTTCTAATCTCATCAATTCTTTTTTGCCTTTCTACTGGAAGAATATGGGTGCTTAAGAAGGTTTTTGGTAAAGGGGTGTCTTTGATAAGATAATAAAATTCTTTAGCTGATGAAATTGTATTGAAAATAAAAAGTTTAGAATACCCTTGATTTTCATTTACTTGATTTGCAAGGTCTTCAATTTTAACAGGATTGTCTACTTCTGAAATCAGTTCTATTCTATCAATTCTGTCATAATATTTAGACGACTCTGTCATGCTCAATATCTCATTTTTATTAAATATCAACGGTTCTGTAGCTGTCATTAGAATAATATAAGAGTTAAATTTCTCTACAAGAAGCATTAGTATGGTCTTTATTAGTTTCCAGTATTTGATCGGTATGGTCTGTATTTCGTCAAGTATGATAATTGAGTTGGCTAAACGGTGAAATTTTCGTAAACTGCTATTTTTATTAGAAAACAGTGTATGAAATAGCTGAACGAATGTAGTTATTATTATTTCTGAGTTCCATCCCTCTATTAATATTTCCGCCTCATCAGGTTTATACTCTTTTTCTTGCGTTTTGTAAAAAATTTCTGCAAGATGATGATGCTTTAAAACAATATTAGAAGTTGATGCAATTCCGTTTATTTCAAGCACCTCTTCAATGACCTGAGAATTTTGCTCAATTATGCTCAGGAAAGGTAAGGAATAAATTATCCTTGGATTGACTCCACCTTTTTTAAGCTCGTTTTTTAATTTTAAAGCGAAGGAAAAACCCGTTAGAGTTTTTCCGAATCCAGTTGGAAGGTTGATAGAATAAATCTTCTGCTTAGGATCAAAGTTTTTTTCATTTACTTCCCTGTAAGCATTATTCCTGAGCTCATTTATTTGAGAGCTTATTGGGTTAAGGTAAGTTATATATTTATCAACCCAGTCTTTCTCATTATAATCTTTTCTTTCTGGAAAGTTTGAATTTCCGAGGACAACTTCGTTTTTATCGGCATCAAGAAGTATTGAATAAAGGATGTTTAAAGTGAGATATGGTATAAAGTCTTTTATCTTTCTTATGGACTTCCTGTATTGTTTCAATTCACTTTCAAATTCATTAAACCAAATCTGGAGAATCTGTTTATTAATTAAAACAGGAATTCCCTGCTGATAAAGGGTCTCACATAGCATAGAAAAAGAATTATCATCAATACTTTCCAACTGTTTTTGAAGTATTTGAAGATTTTTATCATTAAACAGAGATAATTCATCCATCACATCTATAAGGTCATCGTGATGTCTTCTTACAATAATGTAAGCAAAAAGAGGCAAAAGTTCGTTATTATTGCCCGTCCTTTGACAAAACTCTTTTACTGAAAAATAAGTGCATATAGAAGAAAAAAGGCTGTGGGCAGAATATTCAGATTTTAATTTTAACTTTTCTGATTCTTCTGCAAAGAGATACTCCTGAAAATATCTGGTTGCTTTACCTATATCGTGTGTGAGTCCGATTATACGTGCAACTCCTTTAAGTTCATCTTTGATAAACTGAGGTTTTTCCAAAATAAAAGATTCCATCAAATTAGCTACATTTATAAGATGGTCTTCAAGCAATTTATCTGGATGGGAGTATAAATTAGAAGAAGGAAATGTGTTCTCCATTTTCAAGCTGGCAGAAAGTTTTTAGAATAGCCTTAATTGTTTTACCATCTGGTTCATATATAACATCGTCATAGATTTCAACCACTCTTCCCTCAGTCATTTTTATCGGTATTTTTTCTTTAAAATATTTTCTTTCTGGCTGTATTTCTATGCCTTTTTCAATAAGTTTACTAATAGAGACCACAGTTGATATTTCAGATTTTTCATTTG
Organism: Thermodesulfovibrio sp. 3907-1M; assembly: GCF_040450955.1. Lineage (NCBI taxonomy): Bacteria > Pseudomonadati > Nitrospirota > Thermodesulfovibrionia > Thermodesulfovibrionales > Thermodesulfovibrionaceae > Thermodesulfovibrio > Thermodesulfovibrio autotrophicus. The sequence continues at coordinate 929,568 of NZ_CP144373.1, read as the reverse complement.
ATATCTCCTTACCTTCATAGACTCCAATAAAACTGAAATCAGCAAGAAGCTCACTTAACCCTAAGGAGACTGTGTAGAAAGATTGATGAGATTGAATCATAGAAGCAAGTTTATTGAAAACATCTGCATCAGGATGCCAGAGATAAATTCTGTATTTTGGCGATTTAACAAATTCAGTCAGTATCTGAGTCCGAGGTTCATGATTTTTCTTCTTGAGAAGAAGAAAGTACCTATTGTCTTTGGTGTTAATGAGATTTATTCCCAAACGCATTTTTTTAATTGGATTTAGCACTCTCAAGGCTACTTTGCAATTATCATAACCAAAAACATTTAAATATTCATCCTTCTGAGCTCCATAGATAGCACCCAAAATTCCAGCAATTGTAGGTGGCGGAGGAAAAGAGAAGGTTAATGGAGAGGTAGTAGTGTAATATTTTCTAAAATGGGCAAAATCTCCGTATATATCAAAAACAAGCACCTTCATGGTAAGACCCTAAAAAGTAAGTTCTTCTATAGTAAATCCGTTTAAGGCAGTCTTTAAATCGGTTTCTTTATCATCTTTGATAAATTGGACTCTATCGTCAACCTTTATTCTGATTTTTTCTATTTTATCCTTGTGCTTATTAATAACATTCAAGAGCTCTGACACATCTATCTTTACATCTGAAATGTCCCTTATGGCTTCATCAGGAATCTCTGATTTTAGAGAAATAAGCTTATCAAGTTCTCCAATATGAAAATTTTGACCTTCTTTGTAAACAATTTGCATAAGAAATCTTGGCATCTGACCGAATTTGCTTCTACTTATTAGATTTTTTGTTCCTATCCATATTCCTTCAAGTAGTAACTCGATGTCTGACTGTTTTAATTCTGTATTTTTTGCCACGTTTTCATTAACAATTCCATAAAAGCAAATAAGTGAATAGGGCAAGACATACTCTTCTCTAAAAGTAAACTGCAACTTCTTATTTTTCTCGTCATATTTATCAGCGAAAGCTCCGGTTCCTTTTATAAATACAGGGCCATCTACCTTATGAATTGAGCGTCCAAATTTAAACTGGACGGGTCCAGTAAGAGTTATTGAACCGCTTTTTTCTTTTTCTTTTTCTTGTTGTTCACTATTTGCTTCCATTTTAGATCCTTTTTGCACCTTCAAATCTAAAGGGATAACTGCGCCAAAAAGCCTGACATCTATGCATTTCTTACAAATATCCTCTTTTATAAAATCTCTCATTTCTTGAAACTTACCTTCTTTATGTAAAAATTCTTTTGCTCTCGTTTTTGCGTCATACAGAAATCCCTCCTCATCTCTTCGTTCTTTTACAAAGATATCTTCATCTTTTAACCGTACATCTTTGTTTTCAACGAGAGATAAGAAATAATCCCTTATAGTTCTTTTTAACCTAACATCTGTGACAATGTTTACCCCTGTTTCCTCATCAATCCTTGGCTTGTTTTCATCAACAGGATCTCCATTTGGATTAGCGTCCTTGACATCATAAAGAAATAAAATTTCTGAACGGTTTTTGATTATTTCTGACATTTTAACCTCCTTGTTAATTTAGTTTTATTAATTTTATTTTTTCTCATCCTCAACAGATGGCGAAATTCGATATACTATTTTAGCAACTTCCTCACTCATATTCATTCCGCAAGCAAAGTAAAAATTTATTTCATAAACAGACATTTTCCAGCCATCTCCAGCTTGAAGTAAATACTTTGAGGCTTCCTGAGCAATTAATCTTTTTCCTTTGTCAAAGGCTTCATACTCCTCTAATTTATTCTGAACCTCAGGCAACAGAGCCTTTATGTCTTTTTCATCCATTTTAAGGCTTTTTAACTTTTTCATAAATGGTTTTGACTCTCTTTCAGAATATTGTTTATTTAATAACATCTGTGTCAGTGCACCAAGTAAAAATATACCTCTTTTTTCAGGAGTATTTAAAGACTTGCCATATTTGTTAAATACTTCTTCAAAAATATTTTGCTCCATAGGAACCTCCTTAAACTTTATTAAACCTAAATTTTCAAAAAAAGATACACACATCATGGCATCACGTATTTTTAATTTATAAAAGTTATCATTAATAAAATCTTTTCTTATACCATTCATAAAAAACTTTAACAAAAAATTAAAATCAATCTTTTTATCTTTAAAAACAGAATTAACTATTTCAAGAAAGTATTTATCAAGATCAGTTTCTCTCTTTTCATCATCAGATTTGGAAAAAAATACCCTAATTTTGCCAAAATTAAATTCTTCATTAAAAAGTTCATCAACATATCTTTTTGCATTGAAAATTTCACGCAATCTGGATGGAAAAACATCCTCTATAAGAAGTAAAATCCTCTCAGCGCTTTGCTGCCTTCTAAGAAAAAGAAAGTTTAAAGTTAAGGCGTCCTCCTTTTCAGAGATATATTCAAGTATTTCCTGTTCATCATCTGTCAGTCTATTTATCTTTCTTTCTTTAAGAGAAATATTTTTATGAGTATCCGATAAAATATCCAGTATTTCTTTTATAATATCCTGTCCACCTAATAAAAATTTTGGTATCAGTTGATATTTTAGTCCATAAAACTTAAAAGTGAGTTTATCCTCAATAAAATTTCTTCCTCTTTGTAGGAGATCACGACAATCCTGACAAACTGGAATATTTTTCCAGTAATTCTCTTTTTTAAATCCTGTAATAAAACCAGGCTTATCGTCAGTATCAAACTGATAAACATATGTTCTTGCAGATACTGTATCTTTTACTTCACCACAGATAGAGCAGGTTTTGTCCCTGGATGATGATTTACCGATTCTTTGAGAAATCTTTAAGTTGAATATGTTTTTAAAAAGATCAAAATCTCCAAGATATTTATCTCCTATTTTCAAACCAAGAAACAATGATGTTTTCTTTGATATTTCTTTTGACTTATTGCTTATTACTTGTAAAATCTTTACTTTTTCTCTTTGAAGGGTATCGTTAATCTTTTTCACTTTATCAAGTTCTTGCTCAGTAAGATTTATAATTTTTTCAGAGTTTTTGAGCCACTTAGCAATTTTTTCAAAGCTCTTTTCTGGTTCCTTACGGTTAATTGGTGCAAAAGGAGAAGGTCTGTTTCCTTTGCTTTCTCCGGGTTTGTAAAGATATCTGTCTATTTTTTCTGGAATGAAATCTTCAATTTCTATTCCTTTAAACGAGAAATCAGAACATAGAACTAGAAAAATAATTTTTCCTTCTATTTTTAATGTCGGTTGAGCTACCAAATTACCTATTTCTTTAACCGCTGAAAGCATTTTATATACCTCCTTTCACAAATTATATCAAATCTCAAATTCACTTCCCACCTCTCTCACTTCTCCAAAGCTCAATGCATCCAAAGCCGAGGGAGTTTTTTGCTCCAAGCCCTGTGTCAAAGGCAAGGGCGAATAGCTCAGGTGGCAAAGCCAGCTCAAAAACTCCATCCCAGCCTTTGATTACGGTATGTTTATACATTACAACTCTCTGATTTCCGGAACTTACTCTGAATGGCTTTACAGAGCCTGACTGAGCTGTCTTTTCCATTAATGTTCTCATTTTTTTGTTTAAGTTATCAATAATAAGCTTTTCAAACTCCCTTTCAAAGGGGCTGTAGTAGTAGGTTTTCTTCCTTCCATCGGGTGTATTAAGGGTGCTGTAAACAGTTATTGGCGAAAGAGTTTTTACATAGATCTTTTCTCTGTATTCAGGTAATGCTTCAACTTGCACAGAGGCAAGAATCATTCTTTCTCCAGCAAGCATAAACTCACCAGATTTCATTAAATTCATTGCAAAGGACTGTATAAAATCGTTCAATGGAGATGAAATAACGAGGTTTATATTACCATGCAAGTATATTCTTCCATCTTTAATCTGAGAGCCATCCTCAGGTATAAGCCTTGAAAATGTAAAAAATTTAAATCTTCGCTTTGTCTCTGGGTCTTTAAAGCCTCTGTCGTGAAGTTCTCTTGCAATGTGAACTTCAAGATGATGATAAATAAATCCCTGAACAGCTTCGTTGTAATGGCAGGGTAGGGTGATGAAGGATTTTTCAGGATGATAGAAATTAATTTTTAGCCGCATTTTTAACTCCCTGATTCATTTTATCCTCCCACTGGTCTGTATTCAATGTAGGGTTTTATATCAAGAATCGGTGTTCCATCGTACATATCAAGTCTTCTTACTTTGATTATGTTGTCTCTTACATCAATAACCTCAAGCACAGAAAGTCCAATTGGATTTGGTCTGTGAGGTGAGCAGGTGCTGAAAACTCCTCTTGTTTCATTTAAATGCGGAGGCTTTTGAATAAGTTTTTCAGGGCTGAATGCAGAAGCCTTATGAAAGCAAAATATGACAACGATTTTATCTCCTGGCTTTATATCTCTTAAGCCGAGTTTGTATTCTGGCTCAATAACAATCTCTCCTTCTATGTCTGAAACACTCCAGTGTCTTGGCAGGCTTTCCGCTTTCGTTTTTACATACCCGATTGGCTTGAACTTATACTCTTGCATAAATCTCCTCCTGTTCAAGCATTAAAAATTTTTAATTCCAGTATATCATTTTTAAACATTTTAAACAATCTCAATGAAAATCTTAATCTCACCAGATTTGCAAGGAGAATAAGACTATTGTCTCACTGGTAATTGAAGAGGACCCGTAAGTTGCGTGGCAGTATCATTACTGTTTTTTATTAAGTAGGAGATTCCTCAGCTAATGCCTCGGAATGACACACTGAAAGCTAAAGGAGAGGGGATTCCTCGCGGAGTTTACCCTGAGCGTAGCCGAAGGGCTCGGAATGACAAAGTAGAGAGGCTTGGAATGACAGAGGAAAAAGGCTTGAAATGATAAAGGAGACAGGCTCACAGTAACACTTTCTATCGGCAATTTCAGGATTTTCTATCTGACTTTAAAGCTTCATTATTTTTGTGATAATATATTTTATCAAAATGATTGAGAACTGGATTAGTGAAATAAAAAGACATCCTGAGAGCAGTTCCATAGGAATGATTCTTATCCATAATGGAATTGTAAGGGCAACTTCCAAGTGTGGAAAGCTTGTGAAGGGTATGCGTCTTTCTTATAATGCTCAAAAATTAAATGTAATCATTGAAGAGATTAAAAAGCGACAAGGAATTGTAGAAGTTAAGGTCTGGATAAATGAGGGAGAATTAAAAATTGGGGATGATATAATGAAGGTGCTCGTGGCAGGCAGGCTTCGCACTGATGTTTTCCCTGCGTTACAGGAGCTTGTAAGCAAAATAAAAAACGAAGTTGTCTATGAAGAAGAGATTTTTTAAGTTTTTTATTCTCTTTTTACCTTTTTTAGTTTTTGCCTGTATTCAGGAGATAGATCCTCTTTCTGGTAAGAAAGTTTATACCCTGCTTTCTACTGACCAGGAGATATCCATTGGACATCAGATCATTCCCTCTGCAATAAATGAAAATGATGGTTTATATCCTGACAGAGAAGTTCAGAGCTATATAAGAGAGATTGGAGAAAAGATTGCCTCAGTTACACCAAGAAAAGTTGACTACCGTTTTTATGTTGTAAACTCTTCTGAGGTAAATGCCTTTGCCCTGCATGGAGGACCTGTTTTTATAACAAGAGGGATTTTACTTAAAATGGATAAAGAAAGTGAGCTCGCAGGAGTTCTTGCCCATGAACTTGGACACATCAATGCAAGACATCATGCCAGATTTCTTGAAAAAACTTATGGAATGAATATACTTTTAAACATTCTTGGTATAGCATTGCATGAAACTAAATATGCTGGTGCAATAATGAGCCTTGCTGAGGTTTCATCAGGACTTCTTCAGCTCAAATTTAGCAGGGAGCAGGAAAATGAAGCAGACTCACTTGGAGTAAGATTCAGTTATCATGCTGGATATGATCCAGAAGGTCTTATAAGTATGTTTAACAAGTTTAAAGCAATGGAAAGAGTTGGAACCGTGGAATGGCTTAGCACCCATCCTCTGCCTGACACAAGAATAAAAAATGTTCACGAAATAATTTCAAGACAGTATCCTGATTCTTATAGACTGAGGCAAGACAGTGAGAGTTTTCACAGGATTCAATCAATTCTTAAATCTACTAAAGAATCCTATGATTATGTTGAAAGAGCAAAGAAATACATAAAATCCCGTAATTACTCAGAGGCTTTAAGTCTCCTTGATAAAGCAATATCTCTTTATGGAAGCAATCAGGCATACACTTACAGAGCAGTTGTGAATTTAAACTTAAAAAGATACTCTGACGCAATAAACGATGCCAATAGAGCTATAAAACTTGACAGTCTTTATTTCTATCCATTGCTCATAAAAGGAGTTGCTCTGATGCAGACAGGAAGATTGAATGAAAGCATAAATACTCTTGAAAAAGCAAAGAAATTGGTCAGTGAGAATCCAGATACTTATTACTATCTCGGTGTTGATTATCAGGCAGTGGGAAATAGAGCTAAAGCTGTAGAAAATCTCTCCACAGCACTGCAGCTTACTGATGGGAAGCGTGGCTGGGAGGCAGATGCACAGAGACGATTGAGAGTTTTAAGAGGATATTAAAAGGAGTAAAACTATGAAAAGAGCTCATCTCTTTATAAGCGGAAGAGTTCAGGGAGTATTTTACAGAGCATTCACACAGGAAGTTGCTCACTCTTTAAAATTAAATGGATGGGTGAGAAATTTAAGAGACGGAAGAGTTGAGGCAGTGTTTGAAGGTGATGAAAATGCGATCTCTTATGCCATTCAAAGATGCAAGGAAGGACCACCTCATGCAAGGGTTGACAATATTGAGATAGTATGGGAAGAACCTGAAGGATTGAAGGGATTTGAAATAAGAAGAACAGCTTGACTAAATTGAAACTTAAGAGTTTTAATAAATGCTAAAGAACAAGAGGTATCCCAATGAAAACACTCACTAAATTATTTGTTTTTATTGTTATTTTTTCTTTACTCCTTAGCTGTGGTGGGAAAGAAGCTGTTAAAAAAGAAGAGTTTGATCCTGTGGTTTATCTTAAGAAAGCCGATGAACTTATAAGTAAAAAAGAGTATGAAGAGGCAAGAAAACTTCTTCTTGAGATAAAAAATAGAGAATCAGCTAAGGAGTATGCTCCACTTGCTCAACTCAAGATAGCTGATTCGTATTTAAAGGAAGATGAACCTGAGCTTGCAATTACTGAATACAGAAGATTCTTGGAACTTTACCCTGAATCCACCTATGCTCCCTACGCTCAATACAGCATCGGAATGGCATATTTCAGACAGATAGAAGGTCCTGAAAAAGGAGCAGGCACTGCTCAAAAAGCACTGAATGAATTTTTAAAGCTTGAAAAGATGTATCCAAGACATCCTTATGGAGAAATTCTTCCTTTGAGAATTCAGAAATGCAGGAACATTATTGCAGAGGGCGAGCTTTTAATCGGTAAATTTTATTACAAAAAAGGCTCTTATAAAGCTGCTATTGGAAGATTTGAGGGAATCTTGAAAAACTATCCAGATTTTAAAAATCTTGATGAAACCCTTTATTTACTTGCAGATTCATATAAAAATCTTAATATGATAGATCTGGCAAAGCAGTATGTCCAGCTTTTAAAGGAAAAATTTCCAGACAGCCATTTTGCAAAAAAAGCAGAAGGACTTAAAATTCAATAGATGGCTAAGCTTTTTCCAGCTTTTATTGACATAAAAGGTAAAAAGTGTGTTGTAGTGGGTGGTGGAAGGGTTGCTGAAAGAAAGATAAAAACACTGCTTCATTATGGAGCCAGAATAACATTAATAAGTCCTGAGATTAATAAGAATATCAGAAAAATCGTTGAAAAAGGTCAGATAGAATATATAAAAAAACAATTCAGTAAAGAAGACATTGAGGATGCGCTTTTAGTTGTGGCTGCTACATCAGATGAGAAACTTAATACGCAGATAGCAAAGAATGCTAAGTTTTTGGTAAACTGTGTTACTGCTACAGCTGTCTCAGAAATTAACGGTTTGTTGTATAATGTTCCAGCGATTTTTAACAAAGCAGATTTAACCATAGCTATTTCCACTGATTTTCCTGCATTGAGTAAACTCCTCAGGGAGGAAATCTCAAAATCATATGGCAAAGAATTTGCATTATATTTGAGATATCTTAAAAGGCTTAGAAAAGAAATTCAGAAAAAAATCCCTGAAACTAAAAAAAGACAGCAACTTTTTAGAAAGATTGCTTCAAAGGAAGTTGTGTCAATTTTGAAACAGTATGGTTTTAAAAAAGCAAAACAGGAGGTTGAAAAAATCCTGAATGAAATTTAAGGTAGCAGTGATAGGTGCTGGATATTTTGGGCAAAGACATATAAAAATGCTTACTCAAATGCCTGATGTAGAAATTGTTGGTATTGTGGATAAAGATTTAGAAAAAGCTAAAGAAGTTGCACAGCAGTATAAATTGAAATATTATGTGGATTATGCGGATTTGTTGAAACTTACTCCTGTTTTCTTTGTTGTAACACCAACAATAACTCATTTTGATATAGGAATGGATTTAATAAAACATGGTAAAGCAATTTTTATAGAAAAGCCTTTAACTGAAAGACCTGCCTTTGCAGAGATGCTTCTTGATGAGGCAAAAAAAAGAGATGTAATAATTCAGGCTGGATTGATAGAAAGATATAATCCTGTGGTGCAAACTCTCTTTGCATATTTAAAAGAGCCTCTTTTTATTCAAACAAAAAGAGTATCTCCCTTTCTTGGAAGGGCAACTGATACAGATGTTACTTATGATCTTATGATACATGACCTTGATTTAATATGGATGATGCTTAAAAAATCTGGAGATTTTGAATTGAGAGATCTAAAAGTGTTCACACAAAGCATTATCACTTCAAGAATTGATTATGCCTCTGTCTGGATGGAGTTTGAGACGCAGAAAGGAATTATTAAAGCTCATCTTACAGCAAGTAGAGTTTCCTCGGAGTTTTGCAGAGAAATCTCTGTTGTGCAACAAAACAGTGTAGTTTATGCTGATTTGATAAATAAAAAATTAAGAGAAGTTGATAAAGATGGTAAGATTAATGAAATTCCTGTAAAGAATGTAGACAGTCATCCTCTGTATGAGGAAATAAGAGATTTTTTAAACTCAGTAAAACAGAGAAAGCCTTCTCAACAGGCAGCATCTCCGCAGGAAATAATTGAAGTGCTGAAAATAATAGATAAAATAAACGAAGGGAGACAGGATGAAACCATTTATTGACCTGCAAACACAATACAGAAATATCAAGGATGAGGTCATCACATGCATAAATGAAATTCTTGAAAGTTCCCATTACATTCTTGGCAAAAATGTAAAAGCCTTTGAAGAGGAAGTTAAATCATATCTTGGCGTAGAGAATGCAATTGGAGTTGCCTCAGGAACAGATGCCCTTCATCTTGCTCTTAGAGCTTTAGACATAGGTCATGGAGATGAAGTAATAACAACTCCTTTTACTTTTTTTGCCACAGTTGAAGCAATTCTTTATGTAGGAGCAAAGCCTGTTTTTGTTGACATTGAAGAGGATACTTACAATATTGATCCTGAGAAAATTGAAGAAAAGATTACTCCAAGAACTAAGGCAGTCATTCCAGTTCATATATTCGGAGCTCCAGCAGATATGATAAAGATAAATGAAATTGCCAGGAAATACGACTTAAAAGTAATTGAAGATGCTGCACAGGCTTTTGGCGCAAAAATTGGCAATAAAAAGGTAGGAAGCTTTGGTGATGCTGGTTGTTTTAGTTTCTATCCAAGCAAAAACCTCGGATGTTTTGGCGATGGTGGAATGGTTGTTACAAATGATATAAAAGTAGCAGAAAAAATAAGGATACTCAGGAATCATGGTTCCAGAGGAAGATATCTCCATGAAACCATCGGTTTAAATTCAAGGCTTGATGAAATTCAAGCAGGAATTTTAAGAATTAAAATGAAACACATAGAAGAATACAACGAGCAAAGAAGAAAAAAAGCATCTCTTTATACCAAACTTTTAAGTGATGCCGTAATAACGCCGAAAGAGAAGGATAATTTCTATCATGTATATCATCTTTACAGTATTCGCTCTTCAAAGAGAGATAAAATAAAAGAAACTTTATCAAATTATGGAATTCCTTCAGTAGTTTACTATCCTCAACCAATGCATTTGCAGAAAGCCTTAAGTTTTCTTGGTTATAAAGAAGGAGACTTGCCTGTTGCAGAGGCTGTTGCAGGAGAGATTCTCTCTTTGCCCATGTATCCTGAACTTCCAGATGAGGAAGTTTATGAAATATCCCAGATTATATTGAGATGTCTCCAAAACTCTTAATAGTTGCAGGTGAATCATCAGGAGAGCTTTACGGCTCTTTGCTTGCTTCATATCTTAAAGAAGATTTTGAACTTATCGGAATAGGCGGCAAATACATGGCTCAATCTGGAGTTAAGCTTATCGGAGAGATTACGCATTCTTTTGGTGGCTTTGAGGTGCTCGGACATATAAAAAAATTAAGAAAAAATATGGAAGCTGCTACAAAAGCCTTGAAGGAAGTTCAGGGTGTTATATTAATTGATTTTCCTGACTTTAATCTCACTCTTGCCAGAAAAGCTAAGGAAATTGGGAAAAAGGTTCTTTATTATGTGAGTCCTCAGATCTGGGCATGGAGACAGGGAAGAATAAATATCATCAAGAAAGTTGTTGATTTTATGGCTGTTGTCTTACCATTTGAAGAAACTATATATAAAAAAGCATGTGTTCCTGTGAAATTTGTTGGTCATCCCATGTTTGAAGCCATGATAGAGGAATTGCAAGATAAAGAACCTACACAGTGTAAAAGATTTTTAAGAGAAAAATACGGAATTAATCAGGATACAGTAGTAACGTTAATGCCTGGTAGCAGACCTTCTGAAATAAAGAAAAAAATGCCATTAATGTTAGAACTTATAAAGATTTTCCCTTCCTATCATTTCATTATTCCAAAAGCACCAAATATTGAATTCAGTGAAAGCATTCTTAAGAAAATCACATCTTCAGGAAATGTAACAATTTTGAAAGAAAAATCTTTTACTGCACTGGCAATGAGCGATGTTGCAGTAATTACATCAGGAACATCCACACTTCAGGCAACTTTGCTTAAAACTCCCATGGTTGTTGTTTATAAGTTAAATCCTCTATCATACATTATTGGTAAAGCTATCATTAAAGGCGTGAAACACATTACTCTGCCCAATGTGATTGCTGATTTTATGAATCTGGGCGAGGTCAGAGTACCTGAATTTATTCAGAAAATTGATGTGGAAAGAATTGCACAACAGGTTAGTCTTTTACTTTACGACGATGTTTACAGAGAAAAAATTATTAATTTTCTTGACAGCATTAGAAAATATTTTGTTGGGAAAAAAGCTTCCCAGGAAGTTGCAGAGATATGCAAGCAACTTTTTTAATTTACAGTTTTTTATATTTAATCGTTCTGATATTTCTGCTTCCCTTTGAATACTTTAAAAGACCTGCTTCTTTAAGAAAAAGATGGATAAGAGAAAAATTTGGCTTTTTTAAGAAAAATGAGCAAATTGAGACATTTAAGCCTAAAATATGGATTCATGCTGTCTCAGTTGGAGAAGTAGTGGCTGTATCAAGACTGATTAAAGAGCTTTCCAGTAAATGTGAGATAATTCTAAGCACAATCACTGACACTGGACAGAAGATAGCCAATGACAGATTCAAGAACTACAATGTGAAAGTAATTTATATCCCTTTTGATATTCCATTTGCAATTAATAAAGCTTTAAAACATTTTAAACCTCTTGCAGTGATTCTTACTGAAACAGAACTCTGGCCTAATTTAATAAGAATCGCTTCAAAAAAAATGCCTGTAATCCTCGTAAATGGAAGAATGAGTGATAAATCTTTTAACGGCTACAGTAAGATTAAGTTCTTCATGAAGCCTTTACTTAAAAGATTGACTCTACTTTGTGTTCAGGAAGAGCAATACAAAGAGAGATTTTTCAATCTTGGCGCAGAGGAACAAAAAATCCATATCACAGGGAATATGAAGTTTGACATAGAGTTAAGAGAGATTCACTTTCCCTGGGAAAATGCTATTGCCCAACCTGTTATCCTTGCAGGAAGCACCCATGAGCCAGAAGAGGAAATTATTTTAGATGCTTTCCTCAAGCTTAATATTACCGGCAGTCTTATAATTGCACCAAGACATCCAGAAAGATTTCAAGCAGTTGAAACTCTTATAAAGAGAAAAATTTCTGAATCAAGTAGAGAAATCTCTTTTTCAAAATTAACTGAAATGCCTTCAGCCTTTAGCTTTAAGTCTTCAACCTCTGTTGTCCTTGTTGATCAGATGGGAATACTCGGCAGTCTTTACCGTATCTGTGATATTGCAATTATAGGAGGAAGCTTTATTGCACATGGAGGACAAAATCCACTGGAGCCAGCTTACTGGAGGAAACCTATAATCTGCGGTCCCTTTATGTATAATTTTCCATTTATAGAAGAATTTTTAAATCACGAAGCATGCATAATGATTGATAAAGCTTCTTTATTAGAAATTTTGAAAGAATTAGCAGAAAATTCAGAACTAAGACAAACAATAGGCAATAGAGCCTATCAGCTTTTTTTGAATAAATCAGGTGCTACAGAAAAAACCTTAAGGTTGATTGAGAAAGTTATCCCTTAGCAAGTTTTTCAAGCAGGGCGAGTTTGTCAATCTGTCCTATTACAATTAATGTATCTCCTTCTTTAATCAGAGTTTGCGATGTTGGATTGAATTTCATTCTTCCATCTGCTCTTTTTATTCCAAGTATGATTACTCCAATGTCTCTACCTATACCACTCTGGGCAATTGTTTTTCCAATAAGACTTGAACCTGAAGAAACTTCTATTTCCTCTATCTGAATCTCAATGTGTTCAGAACGGGTTGCAAATTCAAGAAAATCTACTACTGTTGGTCTTAAAACTGTATGTGCAATTCTGAGTCCACCGATAAAATATGGAGATACCACTCTGTTTGCTCCAGCTCTCTTAAGTTTAGGTTCTGCTTCTTTGTCAACTGCCCTTGCTACTATAAATAGATCAGGGTTTAGTTCTCGTGCACTTAAAACTACATAAAGATTTTCTGCATCTGATGGCAGCACTGTAATAAGTCCCTTAGCTTTTTGTATACCTGCAGATTTTAAAATATCGTCATGAGTTGCATCACCTTCAACATATGTAAACTCTTCATCTTCCGGGAGATTAACTTTATTTTTTTCAATAACTACCACTGGCATATTGTTAGTCTTGAGTTCTTTAACTATGATGCTCCCCATTCTTCCATAGCCACATACAATGTAGTGTTGTGCTAATCCCTCAATCTTTTTTCTCATTTTTCTTTTTTTGAAAACCTCCTTTATTTCTCCTTCAATTATTATTTTAGCCCCTGTTGTAAGAGTATAGGTAAAGACTCCAAAACCACTCAAAATCAGAATAATTGTAAAAATTTTACCGGGCTCATCAAGTTCTTTAACCTCTTTAAAACCAACTGTTGCAAGAGTGATTACAGTCATATAAACTGCATCAATAAAATTCATATCTTCAATAATGATGTATCCTACTGTTCCGAAAACAAGCACTATAAGAAGAAGAAGTAAAATCAAAAGAAATTTCCTGCGAATGAGATTCATTATATTCCCTTTCCTCTTCCTGAACGGAACATCAGGCTTCAAAGTCTGGATGATATTAACGATGATAAGTTAAATGAATTCTCCAGAAAAAATCAAGATTTAGGATTAAGTGAAAATAGAGGATTTAAATTAGGAGGGATGAATAACGTCCCCCACCATTGACGATTTATAGCATGACTTTATTATAATTACGTAGTCTAACTCTAATTCAAGGAGACTGTCATGGATGAGAAAACCTTATCAAATTTAATAAGAGAGGCAGTAAGGCAGGGAATCAAGCTTTTAAAAGAGGAATTGAGGGAGAATCTGAAAGCCTTTGCCACCAAGGAGGACTTTCTTGAGTTTGAAAGGCGATTGAGTGATGCTATTGAAAAAATAAGAGAAGGAGTAAGGCTTTATCTGTATGAATTGGAGAGACAGATAGTTGAAATAAAAAGTAAATTAAGATTCTATGACTTTGATTACATAGCAAGACAGAATGATACGATAATAAAGATTTATGAGGAAAAAACGGTCATATCAAATAAACTTAAAGAACATGAAACCAGATTAGAAGAGATCGGGGCTATGTTAAAGAGTTCATAAGAATGTTTTTTCCTCTAAGCATAGGAGTTAGTGGAAGTAAAAGCGGGATTGGTAAGACCTCTTTCATAGAGAGTTTTATAAAGAGTATAAAAAAACAATTTTCTGCTCAAATTAATATCATTGCAATAAAATACACAAAAACATCTCTCTATTCCTCAATCGTAACAGAGCCTTCAATTATTGAAGAGGAAGGAAAAGATACGTCCCGATTAAAAAAAGCTGGAGCAGACAATGTTTACTGGTTAAAGGCTACAGAAAATGATCTGCCAGAGATTTCTGAAAGGTTAAAAGAGGAGTTTTTTGGGCATATGTCTCAGAATAATAAAAAAAAAGCGGTTGTCATCATTGAGGGTAATTCTCTGGTAAGAATTATGCAGCCTGATGTTATAATATTTCTTAAAGGTCAAAATGATGAGCACATAAAACCTTCAGGTAAGGCTATTTTAGAGATAGCTGACATAGTTATTGAAGGAAAATACTCTATGGAGGAAGTTATGGAAGAGATTGAAAAAATTCAGCAGAAAAAACTTATTGAAAAACTTCTTAAAGAAAGAAGTAATAGCGGAAAGATTACATGTGCAGAAGCAAGAAAGATTGCTGAAGAAGTAGGAGTTCCCTACATTGAAGTTGGAAGAGCAGCGAATGAACTCAAGATAAAAATCCGTAAGTGTGAGCTTGGCTGTTTCTGATGGGAACTATTTTTTTTGAGCTTGCACTTACGCTTTATTTCGCTGGTTTTCTTTTAAGCCTTGCTGGAATTGTAAGAAAAAAGGATGACCTTGACGAGGCTGTTTTCTTACTGAGCGTGGGAGGTTTGGCACTTCATACGGTTTATCTTGCCGTAAGATACATAAAATCAGGGCAGGCACCTGTTTTTTCAATGCATGAGGCAACCTCATTTTTTGCGTGGAGCATTCTTTTAATATCTCTCTGCATCAGATTTTCATATAAAGCAAGGGTTTTGAATTTTGGAGTGATTCTGAGTTTTGCCTTCATGTTTGTAAGTGCCTTTTTCCCGAGAAGCATTCCTTCTGTTAAACCTGAGTTAAAAAGTCTTTTAATTGATTTTCATGCTCTGATGGCAGTTTTTGGCATAGCTTTATTCAGCATAGCATTTATTTTCAGCGTTCTTTATCTTATTCAGGAAAGGGCAATAAAATACAAAAAATTCGGAGGCATTGACAGAATCTTGCCAAGCCTTGAGATTCTTGACAGAATAAACTACCGTCTTGTATTCTGGGGATTCCCAATTTATACCTTTGCCCTTGTCATAGGTATGATTAAATATGTCAGTTTACTGGGTTTTCGTTTTGATCCTAAGGAAATATGGAGTTTCTTAATATGGATTGTTTATCTTACAATTTTTTATCTCAGGGTAAAGGGTGACTGGAGAAAGAAAAAAGCAGCCTATCTTACAATAGTGGGTTTTCTTCTTGTTATATTTGGCTTTTTTGGTATAAATCTTTTAACAGAGAGTTTTCATAAACCGTTATGAGCTTAATAGTTTTAGGACTGAATCATAAGACAGCACCTGTTGAGATAAGAGAAAAGCTTGCCTTTAATACACAGGAAACTATCAGGGAAGGTTTAAAGAGATTAATTCAGACTGAGGGCATTAATGAAGCTGTAATTTTTTCAACATGTAACAGGGTTGAAGTCTATGCTTACTCTAACGAGGAAAATGAAAGCATTATAGAAAAGATAAAGCATTTTCTCTCAGATTTTCACAATATTCCTATAAAGGATTTTGAAGAGTATCTTTACATTTACATTGACAGAGATGCAGTAAGTCATCTTTTTAAGGTCGCATCAAGCCTTGACTCAATGATTGTTGGAGAGCCCCAGATTACAGGACAGGTGAAAGACTCTTATGAGATAGCACTTTCAGAGAGGGCTACTTCCTTAATACTCAATCACTTAATGAACAGAGCACTTTTTACAGCTAAAAGAGTGAGAAATGAAACAAGAATTGGAGAAAACCCAGTATCTGTAAGCTATGCAGCAGTAGGACTTATTAAAAAAGTCTTTGATGAGCTTTCAAAGAAATTCATACTTCTTGTGGGAGCTGGTGAGATGGCAGAGCTTGCAATACGTCATCTCATAGGAAGTGGAATAAAAAATGTTTATGTTACAAACAGAACATATGCTCGTGCAGAAGAGCTTGCAAGAGAGTTCAGCGGCACAGCAGTTCCATTTGAAAACCTTAAAGAGCATATTGCAAGGTCTGACATCATTATATGCTCCACAGGTGCTCCCAACTATGTTATAACAGAGCAGATGATTAAAGAAGTTATGCTTTTAAGAAAGCATAAGCCTCTTTTCTTAATTGATATATCAGTGCCAAGAAACATTGATCCTGCATGTAATGAGCTTGATAATGTCTATCTTTACAACATAGATGACCTTCAGGATGTGGTGGACTCCAACATTCTTGAAAGAAAAAAGGAGGCAGATAAGGCTTTAAGTATTATAGAGGAAGAAACAGAAAAGTTCTTTCAATGGCTTAACTCACTTCAAAGCGTGCCAGTTATTGTTTCAATCAGAAATAAGGCTGAACAGGTAAGGCAGGAAGAACTTGAAAAATTTAAAGCCCGTTTTAAAGAACTTTCACCAGAGGTTTTAGCCTCTGTGGATTATCTCACTCAAAGCATAATAAACAAGATAATGCATTCTCCAACTGTTGCATTGAAAAACAACTGTGATAGCAAGGAGATTCTTATTTTTGCAGCAAGGAGGTTATTCGGACTTGACAGTGAAGAGGAATAAGTTAATCATTGGCACTCGGGGTAGTAAACTTGCAGTGTGGCAGGCAAACTGGGTTAAGGAAAAGCTTGAAAATCTTTATCCAGATTTAAAGATTGAGATAGAAAAGATTAAAACAACAGGAGACAAAATACTTGATGCACCTTTGGCAAAGATTGGTGGCAAAGGCTTGTTTGTAAAGGAGATAGAGGAGGCATTGCTTTCAGGCAGAGTTGACATCGCAGTGCATAGCATGAAAGATGTTCCCGTAGAGATTCCAGAAGGATTACATATTTCAGCCATATGTGAGAGAGAGGACCCGAAAGATGCCTTCATAAGCATTGATGGGAAGTCTTTAAAAGAGCTTGAAGTGGGAGCTACTGTGGGAACAAGCAGTCTCAGAAGAGCTGTTCAGCTTAAAGCATTAAGAAGTGATTTAAATATAGCTTCACTGAGAGGCAATGTGGATACAAGATTAAGAAAGCTTAAAGAAGGCAAGTTTCATGCAATTATTCTTGCTATGGCTGGCTTAAAAAGAATGGGCTTTGAGCATTTGGTTACAGAGAGTCTTTCAGAGGATTTAATGATTCCTGCCATAGGTCAGGGAGCAATCGGCATTGAAACAAGAATTGATGATGATTTTGTAAATGAGATTATAAAACCCCTTAATCATGAAGAGACAGCAATCTGCGTTATTGCAGAGAGAGCTTTTTTATCTGTTGTGGGAGGAGGATGTCAGGTTCCTCTTGCCTGTCATGCAAAGATTATACATGATGATGGAACAAAATTTATAAAAATAGCAGGCATGATAGGTGACCCTGAAGGTAAAATCCCCATAATAAGAGGATTTCGTGAAGGGAGCATATCTCAGGCTCAAAATCTCGGTGTAGAGCTTGCAAAAGAACTACTTGAAAGGGGCGGAAGCAGGATACTTGAAATTACAAATTTTTAAACAGTTTCATTTGAAAAAGCGGAGGTAAACAAGTGAAAGGTAAAGTTTATCTTGTTGGTGCAGGACCTGGAGATGCTGGATTGATTACCCTTAAAGGTATAAGGGCAATTCAGCAGGCAGACTGCATTGTTTATGATTTTCATATAAATCCAAGACTTTTAACCTATGCAAGGAAAGATGCGGAGTTTGTCTACGCTGGGAAAAGAGGCGGACACCATGAGATGACTCAGGATGAGATAAATGCTGTTTTGGTGAATAGAGCAAAGGAAGGCAAAACCGTATGTAGACTCAAAGGTGGTGACCCCTTTGTATTTGGCAGAGGTGGTGAAGAGGTAGAAATTCTTGTACAAGAGGGAATTGATTTTGAGATAGTTCCGGGAATAAGCTCAGTTATTGCGGTTCCAGCATATGCAGGAATTCCTGTTACCCATCGCAGAGTTGCTTCAGCCTTTACAGTTATCACAGGGAATGAAGATCTTTCAAAACAGCATAGGATTTTCACACACATAAGGGCATCAAATCAGTCTGAAACCATGATTTTTCTCATGTGTGTTAAGAATCTTGATACAATTACGAATAAATTAATTGATGAAGGATTGTCTGCAGAGACACCTTCAGCTATAATTCGCTGGGGAACAAGACCTGAGCAGAAGGTGATTACTGGAACAATATCAGAGATTGCATCACTTGCAAAGGAGCATAAAATCTCACCACCTGCAATTCTTGTTATTGGTGATGTTGTAAGACTCAGGGAGAAACTCAACTGGTATGAGAAAAAGCCCCTTCACGGGCAGAGAATTCTTGTTACAAGGCAACTAAGTGATGAGTATCTGAAACTGGAAGACATGGGAGCAGAGTTGTTTGTTTTCCCTACAATTGATTTTTTGCCTCCTGAGGATTTTTCAGAGCTTGACAGAGCAATAAAAGAGATAGAGACTTACAACTTCATAGTATTTCCATCACCACGGGCAGTTAAATTTTTCTTTGAAAGATTTTTAGCTATTGGCAGGGATATGAGAGATTTAAAGGGAATTACAGTCTGTGCAATTGGCAGAGAAACAGAAAAGAGCTTAAAAGCTTATGGAATAAATGCTGACATAGTTCCTGATGAGTATAATTCTGAGGCTCTGACAAAAATTTTTAAGGAGGAGATTTCTCAGCTAATGCCTCGGAATGACAGGATAAGAATCCTATATCCCCGGTCTGATATTGCACTTAAAGGTTTTGTTGAAGAGATGGAATCTCTTGGAATAAAAGTGGATGCCCCAATTACATACAGAACAGTAAAACCAACAGAGCATGGGAAAAGGCTTGTAAGATTTTTAAGAGAAGGCAGAATAACGATTGCCACATTTACATCTCCTTCAAGCTTTATGAATTTGATTGATATTCTTAAAGATGATGCAAAGGAGATGCTTAAAGATGTAACGATTGCAGCAATTGGAAGGACAACTGCAAAGGCAATTGAAGATGCTGGCTACAGGGTTAGCATAATGCCTGAAAAATCAACAATAAAAGACATGGTGGAGGCTATAATTAAATGGGTAAGGCAGAAGTAGTTATCGTTGGTGGAGGCATTTCAGGATTAAGCCTTGCATACTTTTTACTGAAAAGAAAGCCTGAAGTTGATATTAAACTAATTGAAGCAGAAAAAAGAGCAGGCGGGAAAATAGTCACTGAAAATGTATCTGGTTTCCTTTGCGAAGGTGGAGTTAATGGGTTTCTCAGCAATAAGCCTTCAACAATTGCACTTTCAAAGGAATTGGGCATTGAACCATTAAAAGGAAGTGAGGATTCAAAACTTAGATACATTCTCATAAATGGCAGGCTTATAAAAGTTCCTGATAATCCTGTTAAGTTTTTCCTGTCTCCAGTACTTTCCCTTTTAGGGAAATTAAGAATGATAGGAGAATACTTTATTCCTGCACTTAAAGAGGAAAAGGATGAAACAGTGGAAAGCTTTGTATCAAGAAGAGTGGGAAGGGAGTTTTACGAAAAGCTCATTGATGCCATGTCAACGGGAATATATGCTGGAGACCCTTCAAAGATGAGTATGAAAAGCTGTTTTCCTAAGGTTTACTATCTTGAAAAAAAATACGGTGGTCTTATAAAGGGATTGCTTGCTCTAAAAAAAGAAAAGAAAGATGTAAAGGCTCAGCCTGAAGCTGTCCTGATGTCCTTTAAAGGCGGCATGTCAGAGTTAATAAAGGCTCTTGAAAGTAAACTTTCATCAATAATCATAAAAGGTAAAACGGTTGTAAAAATAGCTAAAAATAACGGCTTTTATACTGTCTATTTTGATGACGGAAAGATTGAGGCAGAAAAGGTTATTCTTGCATGTCCTGCCCATGAGGCATCAGAGATACTGAAAGAGCTTGACAGGGAAGTCTCAGATACTTTAAAAACCATTCCCTATCCACCCTTAAGTGTAGTTGCCTTCGGATTTAAAAAGGAAAGAGTAGGATTTGGCACATCTCTTTATGGATTTTTAATTCCTTACAGAGAAAAGAGAAAGATTCTCGGCACACTTTTTGACTCAACTATCTTCCCAAACAGAGCGCCAGAGGGTTATGTTTTATTAAGAAGCATGATAGGTGGTAGAAGAGCACCAGAGCTTGCAATGCTTCCTGATGAAAAGCTCATTGATACAGCTCTGACGGAATTAAGGGAAATTCTTCAAATCAAAGGAGATCCTGATTTTGTAAAGATATTCCGATGGGAAAAGGCAATTCCCCAGTATGAACTGGGACATGAAGAAAAACTTATGAAGATTGAGCAAAGGCTGCAAAGATTTCCAGGACTTTATCTTACAGGTAATGCTTACAGGGGTGTTAGCGTGAATGACTGCATTGAAAACTCTCTGAAGCTTTCCGAAAGAATCTGTATATAACTTAAAAGAATGAAAGCCAGCTTTTGCTTATAGGATACTATGCTTTTTGAAATTTTTCTGTTTATTTTCGCAGGTTTAGCCCTGAGATTTTTGCTTACAGTTTCAGGTATTTCTCCTGAAAAGATTGATTCAATCCGTGATAGAATCAACTACTTTGTTTTTTACTATATAATTCCCTTTGTCTGTTTTAAAACCACATACACAATGCCATTCAGTCTAAGTCATTTAAAGATTTCACTGGTTGCAAATTTCACGATACTAAGTTGCGTTGCTCTGTCATGGCTGATTTATAAAAAAATAGCTTCCATAAAAGATATAAAGCCTGAAGTAATTGGTTCTCTGATAATGTGTTCTGCCTTTGGAAATGTTCTTTACATTGGTTTGCCAATTTTAACAAAGCTTTATGGAGCAGAAGGTATGAGCTATGCCTTTAGTTATGACTTTCTGGCAAGCACACCTCTTACATGGACAGTTGCTGTTGCGGTATGCATGAAGTATGGCAAGGCAAAGAGTTTTAAGCTGAAAGATTCTTTTTTAACAATTCTTAAGATTCCACCTATCTGGGGATTGTTAATTGGTCTTAGTTTTAGAGAATTAAACATACCTTTGCCGGATTTATTAATCGTTACTTTAAAAGCGATTTCAAGCTATGTCACTTATTTAATGCTTGTAATTGTTGGTATTTCAATTAAAGCAGTTCCACCCCAAAGGTTTGCTCTACTTTTGCCTGCTATAATAATTAAGATAATAGTATCTCCCTTTCTTGCTCTTTCTTTTGGTAGTCTTACAGGACTTTCAGGTGTACCACTTAATGTTTGTATTATAGATGCAGCAATGCCTTCAATGATTCTCAGTATGATTTTCGCAACAGCCTTTGGTGTAGATTTAAGAACAGCCATTGAGATGATTTTTCTTACTACGGTTAGTTTTTTATCATTTTTTGTAATATTTGCAGGAATTTTTTAATTATTTCTTTGTTTAAAATGGCTTTTTGACTTATACATCCTTCATATGTTTTTTTATAAATTCATCTATGTACATCTGAGTAACTATATCATTGAACAGTACCATATCAAGCTGTTTTGTATAAGCTGTTAGTTTCCCGAGTATTTCAAGTTTTTTTTCAATTGTAGGGATGTCATATTTTGTTAATATGGCATCTATAATGTCTTCTTTTATAGAAATCCTGAATCCCATTTTTTTGAGAATTTCAGTTATAAGTTTTACTCTTCTTAGTCTTCTATCAAGTCCTGAGCCTCCACCTTTAAAGAAAAATTTAATATAGTTGTCGTTTATATTTTCTCCTGTATAGGCTTCAATCATTGATAGATGATAACCAAGACGAATGCTGAAGTTCATATAGTTTTTTGTAACAATACAAAAGCTTTTTTTCCCTGTTTCTTTCAGTTCGTCTTCAGGAATGGAAACTGTATGGGCAACCATCTCAAGAAATCCCTTTGCATCAACAGGAGGAGGACCGGGCCACTGCATTGATTGCATTCCTCTAAGCAGTGCTTTAAGAGGAATTGAAGTTATATCTTCTGGGGTGGCTTTTTTTAGACCTTCTTTTAAACCTTCCTCTATATCAAGAACTAAAATCCCGATTGGAATTCCTGCCAGAAGTGGAACAGCATGGATTTCGCTGTTTTCATACTTCTCCCACATTGTAAACATCTCATGCATGACCATTTCATGGCAAAATCTTGTAATATCGTGATAGGTTTTGCAGTTTTCAGGTTTAAAATCCTCTGAGTTTGGGTCAACAAGATAAAGAGGAACAATGAATTTTAAAACTTTTTCAAGAGTTTTATAAATTACCGTTTCTTTAAACGGTTGTTTTTGTTTTTTGTAGGCTTCAATAAGTTTTGTAACTTTTCCTTCATAAATTATGCGATTAATTGCATCAACAGTTATTTCCTGTCCATGTTTTATTGTTTTTGTTGCAATCTCAGTATTAATTAGTGTTGGCACATTATATTCTCTTGAAAGAGAAGCCATATGACCTGTTGGACTTCCCACATCAGTAACAATTGCTGCTGCTTTATTCATTATGACTACATATTTTGGATTTGTGTGTCTTGCCACAAGCACATGCCCTTCAGGAAAATCATTAAGTTGTTCTTCTGATTGCAAAATAAAAGCTTTTCCATATCCTACACCTTTGCAGGCAGTAATTCCTCTGTCAAGGAGAACCTTATAGCCATCTACACGGGCTGGTAATAATTGCTTTTCCTGAAAGAGTTTTTTTTCAAGTAATTTTAATGTACTTATTTTTAAGGGTCTTGCCTGAAGAATAAAAATATTGTCTTCTTCATCAATTGCCCATTCAATGTCCTGGGGAGATTCATAATATTGTTCAATTTTTGTTGCTATTTTAGATAATTCTATAACCTGTTCATTGCTTAAAGAAAGCTGCGTAGCAGTGTCAGGTAAAGGAACTTCTTCTATACCTCCCTGTTCTTTACATATAAGCATTTTATTTTGTCTGCCAGGAAGTTTTTCTATAATTTCGCCTTTTTTACTAACTACATAGGTTTCTGCTGTTACTGTTCCATCAACTGCTAATTTACCGAGTCCTTTAACTGCATTAATTATAATGTTATCACTTTCAGGATTATCTGGATTTTTTGAATAAATGATACCAGCTACCTTAGCATTTATCATGGAGAGAACTCCTGCTGCCATCACCATTTCATTTTCAGAAAAACCCTTTGTTTTATAATAAAAAATTGCCCGCGTATTAAACAGGCTTGCAATAACTTTTTTGTAATGGTTGATAATTAATTCTTCAGGAACATTTAAAAAAGAGGAGTACTGACCTGCAAAGCTGAATTCAGAGTCTTCATGGATTGCGCTGCTTCTTACTGAAACCTTACATTTTCTGCTAAATTTTTTACATAAGTTTTCATAGGCTAATTTTATTGAATCTTCAATTTCTTCAGGAATTTGTGAATTTACAATCAATTCCTGAATTTTTCTGCTTCCTTCATTCAGTTCATCAATTTTAGCAAGGTTGATGTTTCTTAGAATTTCAGATATTTTTTCTTTTAACCGGGCTTTTTCAAGAAATTTTATGAATGCATGTGAAGTGATTGCAAATCCTTCAGGTGTGGGTATTTGAAGAATATTTTTAAGCTCTGCAAGATGAGAAATTTTACCACCTGCAATTAATACAGAATCTTTATCAAGCTTTTCAATTGGAATTGTAAAATCAGTTGCTGGAATTTCTATTTTAGGAGTTAAAATTTTTTCTATTTTTTCTCTTAGCTGAATATAAACCTTTTCTAATTCAGAATATTTCCCATCAGAAAGTATATTTAAATTTTTTATTATTTCATAAACTGCTTCTGAGACTTCATTCACATTCGTCTGGATATAATGTCTATCAAAAATGTATTCACCACTGAGTTTTTCTTCAAGGTCCGCCATTATACTTAGAGCATGGTTATTTTCATTAAGGACTTTTTTAAAATAAAAGTATTTTTCTTTTAAAACTGCTCTCAGTTTTTCTTTCTCCTCTATTTTTTTAGATTTTGATTTAAAAACTCCGAAAAAATCCATCATTTTAAATTATAAATAATTTCAAATTAATTTGTAAGTATGATACATTAAAAAGTAAGACGACTCAATTAATAAGCCGATAAAATAGTTTTCAGAGGAAAGCATTATAAAACTCAGGAGGTGGAAAATGACAGACAAAAAATTAGTAAAAGATGTTATGTTGGAAATATTTGAATATCCTCATATCCCTTACTGGTTTAACATTGAGCAGGTTATTAAAGTTGTTAAAGCTTCTTTTATTCAAACTAAGAAGCACACAGATCCGCTTGCTATACTGGTGTTTGATGAAAAGTATAATCTTTT
Source organism: Thermodesulfovibrio sp. 3907-1M (assembly GCF_040450955.1). Classification (NCBI taxonomy): domain Bacteria; kingdom Pseudomonadati; phylum Nitrospirota; class Thermodesulfovibrionia; order Thermodesulfovibrionales; family Thermodesulfovibrionaceae; genus Thermodesulfovibrio; species Thermodesulfovibrio autotrophicus. Next base: position 904,882 of record NZ_CP144373.1, on the reverse strand, counting down.
AGGGACTGCAACACTTAAGGATATTTTAAAAGGAATTGAACCTGTATTGCTTAAACCTTTACCAGAAGTGTCGGCTTTAGATGAGGGAAAAACAGTTTTCGCAGTTGTCTGGGATGATCTCTTCAGAGAAGAATCAAAAAAACTTGCCCAGAAACCTGTAAGCGAGATAATGGTTCCTGCAAAGCATTTTGTTGACCCCAGTGACCCTGTTACAAAGGCTGCTTATCTGATGATTCATTTTGATTTAGCTTTGTTGCCAGTTATTGAAGACAACAAAAAACTTGTCGGAATTGTAAGAATGGTTGAAGTCTTTGATGCGATTTCGGAAGAGATAATTAAAGAATAACAAAAAACGGAAATTACGATGAAGAGACTATTTATATTTTTACTGCTTACAGTGCTTGTTTTAAGTGGTTCTGCTTTTGCTTCTAATGATGCAGACAACATATTTTACATATCAGGAACAATACTGAATGCACACGGAGAGCCTGTAAAAGGAGCTGTGCTGAGGTTGCTTGTTAATAGCAGTCCTTATAAATTAAAAAACAATAAAGAAAAAATTCTTAGTTCTTCTCACGGAACTTTTCAAATAGCCTTTAGTCTTCCAAAGGGTCTGGTTGATACAGCAAAAATACAGATTGAGATTGTAAAAAGTTCTTACAAGACAACCACTGTAGATTTCAAAAAAGAGGATTTTGCAGTTAAAGGAAATGAGTTCTATATAAGCAAAGACATAATCATTCAACGTCATCTCGGACCTGCTTTCTGGATTGCCACAGCTGTTTTCTTGATTGCCTATGCCCTGATTTCCTTTGAGCTTCTCCACAGAACAGTGGCTGCCATGATTGGTGCAGCAACAATGCTTATACTTACCTATACACTTGGAACTTTTAATCCAGAGTTTAAGATAATATCCTTTGAGAGAGCAATTCAGGCAATTGATATGAATGTCATACTTCTTCTTATGGGAATGATGATCATCATCGGAGTTTTGAAACACACAGGAGTTTTTCAGTGGTGTGCTTACATCTCCTATAAGATTGCAAGAGGTAATGTAATGATTCTTGCTGTAATATCATGCTTTTTTATTGCAATTACCTCTGCTTTTCTTGACAATGTCACAACAATGCTTCTTTACACTCCTGTTCTTATAGAGATAGCAACTGCATTGAAGATTAATCCTTTATCACTCTTAATTCCCGGCATTATGGCATCAAATGTTGGTGGAACAGCAACTCTTATCGGTGATCCCCCAAACATAATGATCGGCTCCTACACAGGGCTTACATTCATGCAATTTGTATATGCCCTTACTCCAGTTGTACTTATAAGTATGATTGCCCTTGTTTTCTACAACAAATTCTTTTATTCAAAGGAATACAAAAAAGGAAGAGCTGATGATATCAATGCCTTCATAAGCTATCTCAGGGAAGAATACAAAATTACTGATAAAACACTTCTTGGCTATGGACTCTTTATAATGGCAGTTGTGGTATCCTTCTTTGCAACTCATGGAATATGGCATATGGAGGTAAGTATTCCAGCACTCTTTGGTGCAGGGCTTCTTTTTACATATGCAGTAGTAACAAAGAAAGTTAAAATGCTTGAACTAATTGAAAAGGACATTGAATGGACAACTCTTCTATTTTTTATATTCCTTTTCATAATTGTTGGTGCTGTTGAAGAAGCTGGACTTCTTGCTGTTATTGCAGACTGGGTTCATCAGCTTTCAGCGGGAAATCTTACTGTTGCGATATGCTTGATTTTGTGGGTTTCTGCAATAATGAGTGCCTTTGTTGACAACATTCCATTTACTGCTACCATGCTTCCCATTGTTGCCTATCTTACAAAGGTTATCCCTGGAGCAGAAAGCAATGTTCTGTGGTGGGCACTTGCTCTTGGAGCATGTTTTGGTGGAAATGGAACAATGATTGGTGCTTCTGCAAATGTGGTAACAGTAGGAATTACGGAGGCAGCTGGTTACAGAATAAGCTTTTTTGGTTTCTTTAAGTATGCTTTTTTGTATATGCTAATAAGTGTGGCAATATGTAATGTATGGCTTTTGATTTTTTACTAATTTGAGGAGGTTAAGATATGATAAGCAGTCCTTTTGAAAGGGTTTTACTGCCTGTTGATAGAAGTGACAACTCAAGGAGAGCTATAAAATTTGCTGGAGCAGTCCTTTCTGAAGTTGAGGGTTCAGGCATTACAATTCTTTATGTAATGGCTGGAGGATATCTTAGTGAACATATGAAAAACATTGATTTTAGGGCGGAGCTCATAAAAGGCACAGAAGTTTTTAAAAAGATCAGAGCGAAACACATTGAAGAAAATATCACTCCTTTTTTGAATGATTATGAGAGCATTCTTAAAACTGCAGGAGTAAAAGGAGAGATAGTAAAGAGAATAGAAGAAGGTGACCCCGGTAATAAGATAATTGAAATTGCCCTTAAGGAGGGCTTTCAGACAGTGATTCTTGCTCGTAGAGGCATGTCAGAGCTAAAAAGCTTAATTATTGGCAGTGTGTCAAATAAAGTTATTCATGGCTTGCTGAATCAGAACATCTATCTTGTTGGACAGAAGATTTCAGAACAGAACCCTGTTTCAAGGATTTTAGTTCCCGTTGATGGTTCTCAGTACTCAATGAAAGCAGTGGAACATGCAGTATGTCTTGCAAAAACAGTAAAAGGCATAGAAAATATCACAGTTTTAAGAGTAATAAATGTTTCCCTTTATCTTGAAAGAGTAAGACAGGGAATAGACCCTGAGGCAGAGGCAGAAGAGATTCTTAATAAAGCAAAAAGAAGATTTTGTGAAGAAGGTATTCCTGAGCAGTTAATATCGACGAAAAGCAGAGCAGGATTTCCAGTTGATGAAATTTTAAAGGAGATTGAAGAGGGTGGCTACAGTCTGATAATTATGGGAAGAAAGGGACGAACTGCAATGAAAGACCTTGTTCTTGGTGGTGTAAGCTCATCGGTGATAAATAAATGCCTTGAACCAACAGTGGCAATAGTTAACCAGTAGTGATATAAAAAATTTTTAATCCACAGGAGGCTTGCCTCCTGTGGATTTTACTAATGCCCCACATGTAAAAATCCTGATGCTGCAAGGAGCAAAATTAAACACTCAACAAAGGCAAAGATAAAGTAAGCTATATCTTTTTGCTTTAAGAAAATAGGTAGAATTCTTATATAACAAAAAATTGTAACAGCACCAAGCAAGGCAATAGGCAAAAAGTTTAAAAAATCTCCTTTAGTAGTCATACTTAACCATGCCCAGCCAGGTTGAAGTCCTGCTGAAGATAAATATTTATAGGCTTTGAGTTTCCAGTATTTTGGAAGCTCAGATATGGGTATCTGAGGAGGAAGTATGCCTGTAATGTAAATTATAAAAGTAATGATGAGCAAAAGAAGCCCAATTTTCATTCCCCAGTCAAGCCATTTTGCATATGCAATCTGTTCTTCTTTAATTTCATGTTTTGTCATTTTTGACCTCCTTTATTTCCATACTCCGAGTCCTTTAAGTAGGGCTCTTAATCCAGCAAAAAGCAACATTCCAATAACAACATATCTGACTATTTTTGGTTTTGCTATTGCAAGGATCCTTACACCAACAACAGAACCAAGCATAATTCCAATAATACTTGGCACAACAATCATTGGAAGGACTGCGCCGTTATTAAGATAAATCCATGCAGCGGATGTATCAGTTATTGAAAGAAGAAATTTACTTGTTGCAACAGAGACTTTTAAAGGAGCACCCATTAAGAGATTCAATACAGGAACATTTGCCCATCCAGCACCAAGACCAAACATACCTGCCATTATTCCAATAACTATAAAAAGAAAAAGTGCCTGTGGAGTTCTGTGAACCTTCCACTCAATCTCTTTTCCCGTTGATATTTCATGGTAAATACCACTTATTTTTAATGCCTGTGATAAAGCATCAGCTTTTTTTACTTCTGGATACTCAGATTTTTTAGCGAGAAGCATTATTGCCACAATAAATAATATTGTAATGCCAAGTGCTATATTTACTATATTTGATGGAAGAGCAAGACCTATCATCGCACCAACTATTGAAGATGCAGAGGCTATCAATGCAAGAGGCATGGCTAATCTTAAATCAGCAAGTCCTCTTTTTAGCAGTCCGGGTCCTGCAGCCAGAGCGCCTGAGAGCGCTACAAATAAACCAGCGCCTCTGACAAAGTCCATATTAAATGGGAAAAATCCACCAACAATTGGAACAAATAAAACACCGCCCCCAACTCCACCAAGCACTGCTAAAATACCGAGGATAAAAGTTGCGATAAACAAAATCAGTGGCCAAGCCCACCATGGCATTGAACTGTCTGCAGGTGTTGCTGTTTCAGCAAAGGCAGAGGGAGCAGAAATCAGCGATAAAACCATGAGAATAAGCAAACTAAGGCATCTTATTTTCATCCTAACCTCCTGACTTTTTAGATGTAAGATTATAAAATTATTACATAAATGACCCAAAAAATGGTTATTATAATTTTTTATAAGCAAATAATTTATAATTTCTTTACATTTTTTTGGATTTTTTTTAATATTTTAAAAAGACCTAAAAATTTTGGAGGTAAGTATGGGAAGACAGATGAGAGTTTTGCTGGTAGATGATGAAGTTGAGTTTGTAAAAACTCTTGCTAAAAGACTTGAAATGAGAGAGCTTAAGCCAGATACGGTATACAGCGGAGAAGAGGCAATAAGTTATGCAAAAGAGCAGGAGCCTGATGTTATTGTTCTTGACCTAAGAATGCCTGGTATGGATGGAATTGAGGTTTTAAGGCAGATAAGGCAGGCATATCCTACAACACAGGTTATTATTCTTACTGCACATGGAACTGAAAAAGACAAGGAAGAAGCAGAAAAGCTTGGAGCTTATGAATTTCTGAGAAAACCTGTTGATATTGAAACCCTGGTGGATAAGATTAAAGGTGCTTATCAGAGAAAACTTGAACTCACAATGTCTGCGATTGCCTTTGCTGAAGAGGGAGAGTTTGACACAGCAAGAAAAATTATGGAAAACAAGGAGGAAAAATAGTTTATACTGGTATCTCTATTGTAGCTGTTTTGTCCTCTAACGAAATTTTTATGTTGGCGAGGGATGTTATTTCCTGAACAGTTGAAATATTCCATATTTCGGATGTTGTATTTTCTGTAAATTCACCATTGTATTTTATTGTTATTGTAATTAAATTATTGTTTGCATTTGCTGTAAGAAAAATATTTGTATCTGGTTTTGATTTTTTCAAAAAGCTATCTATTACATAAAATATTGCGAACTCAACTATAAATGGAGAACTTTCAATATCAGGTAGGTCTGCTGATAAATCATATTTTAAAGATACTTTTTTTCTGTTGGAGTATCTTCTTAGAAGTTCAAATAATTCCTCAATAGCATAGTTCAATTTAAAGGAGCTTTTTAAGTTATCCATTCTGTGTGCAAATCTGTTGAAATAGTTTATAAAATTTACGCTTTTGTTTATCTGATTCTCAATTGCCTCAATGCTTTCCATGACATAAGGCATTTCCTTTTTATCAATTGATTTTTTACCCTTGCATATGTCACTTATAAGCCCTGCAGATTCTTTTATTAATGCAAGATGATTATTGATTTCATGAGTGAAGTCTGCAATAATTTTTCCAACAAAAGCTAAAGGTTTTTCAATCATTTCATCTCCTCCTTTTTAAGTTTTGCACTTTCAATTTTTGATATTAACTCTTCAATTTCTACAGGTTTTATTAAATAATCGTATGCTCCGTACATGAGGCTTTTATTTACTCTTTCATCATCTCCATAGCCTGAGAGCATTATTACCTGAATGGAAGGATTGATTTCTTTTATCTTTTTTAATGCTTCCAGTCCATCCATATCTGGTAATCCGATGTCTAATATGACTACATCAGGCAATTTCTTTAAAAATTTAACTCCATCAGTAAAATTTGTAACACCATTTGCTTCATATCCTCTGAGAGTCAGCCTTTCAGTAAGTGCAGATACCAATTCAGATTCGTCATCAATTATTAAAAGTTTTGCTTTTTTCATTTAATTTCCTCCATTTCTGGATTGATTGGTATTTCTATTGTGAAAATTGTTCCTTTTCCAACTTCGCTTGATACATAAATTTCACCACCAAGTTTTTTAATAATTCCGTAGGAAATGTATAATCCAAGCCCTGTTCCTTTTTTCTTTGTAGTATAAAAAGGCTCAAAAATATGTTTCAATTTATCTTTTGGTATTCCGTGTCCATTGTCCTTAATTGATATTGCTATATGATTTGAGTTGCTCAATTTTGTTTTAATCTCAATTGTTCCGCCCTGATCTACCGCGTCCACTGCGTTGTTAATAATATTTAATAGGACCTGCTGAAGCTGTCCTTTATCTGATATAATTTTGGGCAAATCTTCTTGAAAATCGTAAAACATATTTATACCTTTTGTTCGGATTTCTTTCTCTATAAATCCAACTACTTCTTTTATTGCTTCATTTATATTGAAATCTTCTTTGCCTCTATCAATTCTTTTTGAGAAACTTAAAAGCCTGTGAGTTATACTCCTGCATCTTGCAACATTATCCTGAATTGAACTGACAAGTTGAAGAAATCTATCTTTGTTTTGAGATAAATCAGTGTATTCAATAAGGTCTTTCATAAGTCCTGCTTTTTCATTTATAATTGCAAGAGGATTGTTAATCTCATGAGCAACTCCAGCAGCAAGCCTGCCGATAGAGGCAAGTTTATCAGCGTGTTCGGCATTTGCAATAGCGATTTCTCTTTCGTGGTCTGCTTTCTGTATTCTGTTAATTAATGAAGTTATTGATTTTGTTATCACAAAAAAAGTGATAATAATGCTCAGAATACTTATTAATATAACCTCTTTTGTAAAAAAAGAAGGAATTTTTTCGTAGGGTCTTGAACATATGGCAGTTACAAGTATCCACGGAGTATCTTTCACAGGCACATATGCTATGTAAGCCTGCTTTTTATTTAATTCAATGTTATAAATTGTAATATTTTTTCTATCTGTCTGTATCGTGATATTGTTTAATTTCAGAGGTTCAAGCACATTACCGAATAATTTTGAATTTGTTTGAAGAATGCGTTGTTTATTGATAAAAAAAGCATCATCATTGTTACCAATTTCAAGATTTGAAACAAATTTCTGTAAAATGTCCATATTTAACGAAACCCTGATGAGCCAGAATTTATTATGATAGTTTGATTCCTTTTTTACTATAATAGAAAAATGTGGGATTTTTCTGTAACCAAGAAAAACATCTGTTACATATTCTGTTCTTAAAAACATTTCTTTAAACCATTCTGCCTGTGAGTAATCTTTTCCTTTAAGTTTATAAGGACCTGTATATAACATCTGAATTCCTCTCTCATCCACTATACCCATATCTACAATGCCTTCAAATTCTTTTTTAAAATTAGAAAATAACCGGGAAAAAATTTTTTCGTTTGTAAAATACTCCTCAGGATAAGAACTTACGAGGAATCTTAGAGCAGAAATTCTTTCAGAAATAAAAAATTCAAGGGAGTGCCTTGTTTCTTCCATCTGCCATTTAAGGTTATTTTTAAATTCATCATGAGCTATTTGATGGATCCATAAGTATGTAATTGTGATGACAATAATAAGAGGTATCACAGAAAAGAAAGTATTTAATAGAATTAGCTTAAATTTAAAATAAAAATATCTTTCTTCCGATAGTTTTGTAATAAATTTCTTAATCAGACCTGGCATCTGTTAAATTATAAACAAAATAAAAAAACAAAACAAATTAATCTTCAAGTCCATAATTTTTCATCTTTCTCCACAAAGATACTCTGTCAATGCCAAGTATCTGAGCAGCTACTGTTTTATTGCCCACTTCTTTTAAAACCCATTTTATGTATTCTTTTTCTAATTCTTCCAGAGTCATAAATTTACCTTCTTTTTTAACAAAAACTTGAATTTTTAACTCCTTAAGATCATCTGGAAGATGTTCGACTTCCACTTGAGATGAATTGCAAAGTACAACTGCTCTTTCAATGATATTTTCAAGTTCTCTTATATTACCGGGATAATCATAATTTATAAGTAAATTTAATGCCTCTTCTGAAATTTTAAAAACTTCCTTTTTCATAATTGAAGAATACTTTTTTAGAAAATATGCAACCAGTAAAGGAACATCATCTTTTCTTTCTCTTAGTGGAGGAATTTCCAGATTAACCACATTTAATCGGTAATAAAGGTCTTCTCTGAATTTTCCTTTTTTGACCTCATCACGAATATCCCTGTTTGTTGCTGCTATAAATCTTACATCAACACTGATTGGTTCTGTTCCTCCCAACCTGAAAAATTCTTTTTCCTGAATTATTCTAAGAAATTTAGCCTGCATTGTTTGAGACATCTCTGTAATTTCGTCAAGAAATAAAGTGCCTGAAGAGGCCATTTCAATTAGTCCTTTTTTTAGTGTTGTAGCTCCGGTAAAGGCTCCTTTTTCATGTCCGAAAAGCTCATTACTGAGAAGTTCTTCTGTAAAAGCTCCGCAATTGACAGCTAAAAAAGGTCCTGATTTCCTTAAAGAATTTAGGTGAATATATCTTGCAAAGAGTTCCTTTCCTGTGCCAGATTCACCAGTAATTAAAACGTTGCAATCTGTTGGAGATATCTGTCGGGCAATCTCTAAAAGTTTGAGCATTTTAATGTTTTGAGTAATTATGTTGACTTTTTCACGAAAATCCAGTTGCTCTCTGAGTTGTTTAACCTCTTTTTTAAGATTCACCTTTTCAGAGGCTTCTTTGACAATTTTGCGAATAATTTCCAATTTGAAAGGTTTTGAGATATAGTAAAATGCTCCTTCCTTCATTGCTTCAACCGCGTTTTCTACTGTAGCATAACCTGTTATCATTATTACTTCGGTATCTGGATAGAGACTTTTGCACCTTCTTAATATTTCAAATCCATCAACTTTTTCCATCTTTATATCAGTTAAAACTATGTCAAATGGTTGTTTTTCAATAAGTTTTAAAGCCTCCACACCGCTTTGTGTAGCTGTGACATCATAACCTTCTTTTTTCAGGACATGTTCAAGATTTTTTAAAGTTATTTTTTCATCATCCACTACCAGAATTTTTGTCATTTTACTGTCCCGGGAGCATTACCACGAATGTTGTTCCCTGTCCAAGAACACTGTCCACACATATACATCCGTCATGGTCTTTAATTAATTCCTGTGTTATAAAAAGTCCCAATCCTGAACCTTTGTTTTCTTTGGTGGTGAAGAATGGTTCAAAGATCTTTGAGAGGTTCTCTTGAGGGATTCCTGGACCATTGTCTTTTACCTCTAAGACAACGAACTCTTTATTAAGAGAAATTTCTCCTACACACTTTCCTTCTTTTTTAAGAAACAGATATTTATCAAGAGCTTCCTGGCTGTATGAGTAAGCCCTGATTTTTACCTCTCCTTCTGGTTCAGATGCCTGGATTGCGTTTTTAATGAGATTTAAAAGAACCTGCTGAATCCGTTGTTTATCAGCATATATTGTAAGGTTTTCTTCTACATCAAAATCTAAGTTAATTTTTGTTGGAATTTCACCTTTAATTAAAACAATTGTATCTTCAATTAAGTTTCGTGCAGAGATATTTTCTTTTTGCAGTTCTTTTCTTCTTGAAAAATCAAGAACTGTTTTTATGATGTTTTTAGCTCTCTCTGTCTGAGATTCTATTGCCTGAAGTAGCTCTTTTTTATATTCATTATCTGCTTCTTCAAGCTCTTCAATAAGTATCTGACAGGAAGTTGAAATGTTTGAGAGTGGATTGTTTAGTTCATGGGCAATTCCTGAAAGAAGTGTGCCAAGTGAGGAGAGTTTTTCAGCCTGAATCAGTTGCTTTTGTTTTGATTCAAGTTCTTTTAAAACCTTATTAAAAGTATCCACAAGCGAAAGAATCTCTTTATCATGAGATTTAACTTCAATAGAGTATATTTTGCCTTCAGCGATTTTTTTCATTTTCTCTTCAAGTTCTTTCAACGGTTTGGAGATCAATCTTGTGAGTCCTAAACCAAAAGAAATAAAAGGAATAACAAAAAATATAATTATTAGAAAAATGCTGTATTTCAAAATGTTATTAAGACTGTCTTTTATTAACTTGCGTTCTGTTGTTTTAATATCTTCTGCTATATGAGTAAGCATTTTACCTTTTTCTCTTATTGACTGTTCAAGATTATGACCAGAGGGAGAATTTATTTTTTCTCTTAATTGTAACATTAATGATTCGTAACTTTGTAGAGTATCTGATAATTTTTTTATTGATTTTTCTATCTTTAATCCTTCAAATTTTTGATCAGTGATAAAATTTTTAACAGTCTTAATGTACTCTAAGTTGTCACGATAGTCTGTTTCATTTCTGTAAAGAAAAAAATTCTTCTCTGTTCTTCTTATTTCCTGAATTGTTTCAAATAAATTAAAGATACTTTCTTCCACCTCTATTTTTTGTGTGATTAGCCATATATCATACAGAACAACTACTGATAAACCGACAGTAACAAAGATTCCAGTAATGTAAAAAAGCATTATTTTTTGTGCAATGCTTTTAGGAAACATAGTTTAATTTAAAATATACAAATTGCAAAATGCAACAATTAGTTTATTTCTGAAACAATTAATGAGAATTATTGATATTAAAACCTTAGGTAAATTAAGAAGATTTTTTCTGGCATAAAAAATGCTAATTTATTTATTAGAAAATTTAAATAAGGAGGTTTAAAAAATGTTTAAAAGAATTGCACAACTTTTTGAAAATTTATTTTTAGCTATTAGTTTTGCTGAGGCAGGAGAGTTTGATACAGCCAGAGAAATTCTTAGACAGCAAGATATCCATAGAAAGAAAGACAGGGTAAGACCTCAGCAGCATATAAGACCCCGTATGAGAGCTTAGTAAAAGGGGCTACACGCCCCTTTTTAAATCAACACTATATCAACAACATCTTCAATCTTTTCCATAAATATAATTTTCAATCCTTTTTTAAAGTCCTCTGGTAGATTATCAATATCTACTTTGTTTCTGTGAGGAACTATGACTGTTTTTACTCCTGCTCTCTTTGCTGCTAAAATTTTTTCTTTAATACCACCAACAGGAAGTATTCTTCCACTTAAAGTAAGTTCTCCAGTAATTGCCACATCCCTCTTTGCCGGTCTGTTTGTAAACAAAGAAATCAAAGCCATTGCTATTGTTGCTCCGGCTGATGGTCCATCTTTTGGAATTGCTCCCTGGGGGACATGAATGTGTATGTCCTGATTTTCAAATATCTCTTCTGAAATGCCAAACACAGAAGCATTGCTTTTTATATAGCTCAGCGCTGCCTGGGCAGATTCTCTCATTATGTTTCCAAGAGAACCAGTAAGAATTAGCTCTCTTTTACCTTTCATTTTAGCTGCTTCTACGAAAATGATATCACCACCTGTTTCTGTCCATACGAGTCCTGTTACAACTCCTACCCTATTTTTTGCATCCGCCACTTCAAAGTAATATCTTCTTGGACCAAGATATTTTTCCACCATTTCTGGAGTTATTTTTACTGGAGTTTTTGGTTTACTTCCTTTTACAACTTCAGTTGCCAGTTTTCTGCATATTGTTGCGATCATTCTTTCAAGATTTCTTATCCCGGCTTCTCTTGTATATTCCTGAATAATTTTTAAAATAGCCTCATCAGTGAACTCAGGAGGAAACTCAGTAAGACCCTGCTCAGTTGTCTGTTTAGGAATTAAATGTTTTAATGCTATGTTTTTCTTTTCTTCTTCTGTGTATCCTGAAAACTCTATGACTTCCATTCTGTCAAGGAGAGCTGGTTGTATATTATCAGGTATATTTGCAGTTACTATGAACATAACTCCAGAAAGGTCAAAAGGAACATCAAGATAATGGTCAATAAATGCATGATTTTGTTCAGGATCAAGAGCTTCAAGGAGCGCTGAAGCAGGGTCTCCCTTGAAGTCCTGACAGATTTTATCAATTTCATCAAGCATTAAAACAGGGTTGGCAACTCCTGTTCTGCGAATTTCCTCTATTATTCTGCCGGGTTTTGCACCAGCATAGGTTCTTCTGTGTCCTCTTATTTCTGCCTCATCTTTTATCCCACCGAGTGAGATTCTTGCAAATTTTCTTCCAAGAGCATCTGCAATTGATTTTCCGAGAGATGTTTTTCCCGTTCCAGGTGGACCTGCAAAGCACAGGATGGAGCCTTTTGTGGAGATTGTTGAAACTCTATCTTCTGATGCCTGTTTTATTGATAGTTTTATTTCTTCTATTTTAAAAGGTTTGGCAATATAGTGAAAGGCTCCTTTTTTTATTGCTTCAACGGCATTATCAACAGCGGCATAGGCTGTTATCATTATAACTTTTGTATTTGGATATTTTGCCTTTACTTTATCCAGTATGGCAAAGCCATCTAATCCCTCCATTTTGATATCAGTAAGCACTATTTCAAATTCTTGCTCATCAAGAAGTTTGAAAGCTTCTGCTCCATTTTTAGCACTAACCACATCATAGTTTTCTTTTCTTAAAATGTGTTCAAGATTTTTTCTCGCTATTTCTTCATCATCAACTATTAATATTCTTGGATTCCTATTTGAAGACAGAATTTTTACTGCAAGATGTTCAAGAATTCTATTTTTAACACCATAAAGACCATAATGCCTTTCATTCAAAATTCTTTCTGCTCTTTCCAAGTCAAGATTATCAGCTGTTTTTTTATTCCATGGAAGTGTTGTAAGGTATTCTATGTAGGTTAGAGTAATAGTGTATTCTGCTGCTGCAGGATTCATCTTTGAAAGCAGATCAAGCTCTGCAAGAGCAATATCTCTTACCTGAGAAGGCATTCCAGATTGAAGAATTTTTCTTCTCAGTTCTTCAACTATAGTACTCCTGGTTTCATCAATCTTATCTGTTTTTTTGAAAAGTTTCATTTTTGTTTTCTTTATTGCATTTTACAAATATGGCGATGCAATTTGCAACATAAAAATTTTTATTCTGAAAAATTTCTTAATAAGATCAAATAATTTACTCAATAAAATTTCTGGCATATTAATTGTTTATCTAAAAAAGTGGAGGAATTTAAGATGAGGATAAAAGATTTAATAAGTAAATTTGAAACCTACATGTCAGCCATCAGTTTTGCCGAGGCAGGAGAGTTTGATACAGCTCAGCAAATTTTAAGGAAAAAGCCTGATATTGTGGTAATTATTTCAGGAACTCAAGAGGATGAGTATTCATTAAAGTACGCTTTAAATTTAACCAAAAGAGTAAATGCTCTATTAAGAGTTTTGTTGAAAAAAGAAGTCTCAGAAAATCATATGAAAAAATTAAAGGAGGGTGATGTGGACTATGAGATTTTGCAGTATGATAGCTTTTCAGAACAAAAGATAAGAAATCTTTTAGAGAGAGCTGATCTTATAGTTACAGCAGATGAAAAAATCTTGGGAAGACTTTCAAATGGTTATGTAGTTTTTGTTCAACCAAATAAAAATTTAATAGGAGGTTAAGATGCCAAGAAAAAACAAATCTTTATTTAAGCTGTTGTTTTATGGTGCAATTACCATAACTCTGTATGCAGGTTTATTTCTGAATGAGCCAATAGTAAAGTCATTATGTTCAAGAGGAGGACTTTATGCTTTGTTTCCAGTGGCAACTGCTTTTATTTTCTCCTTTGCTCATGGTAACTTTACAAACTACTTCTGGCAGACGCTTGGAATTGAGGCAAAGAAAAAGAGAGTTGAATTGACAGAACATGACAGACCTGTTGAGAGAAAAGAGATCAGAACTCAGTTACGAGCATAAAGAACAGGGAAAGGAGGACAAAATGATTGAAGTTACAACAAATTTTGTTGACTTAAACTGGATGAATGTAATGTATCTATTCTTTGTAGGACTTGTAGGAGGACTTGTAAGTGGATTTATTGGTTCAGGTGGAGCTTTTGTTCTGACACCCGGAATGATGAGTATGGGAGTTCCAGGGCTTGTGGCTGTTGCATCAAATATGTGTCATAAGTTTCCAAAGGCACTTGTAGGAGCTATAAAAAGAGCTAAATTCGGTCAGGTTGATGTTAAGCTTGGTATCGTGATGGGAGCCTCTGCTGAGGCAGGAGTTTTATTCGGTGCTCATATTCAGGAATACATAAAGAAAACATTCGGTGATGCAGGTTCGAATCTCTATGTAAGTATGGCTTTTGTTGTTGTTCTTGGTATCGTAGGCACATATGTCCTTTTAGATGCGATGAAGACTAAAAATAACGATAAATTAAACAAACCTGAAGGAACTACAAAAATTGCAAAGTGGATTCAGTCAATCCACATTCCAGGAACTATGGTTTATTTCAGAAGCCTCAATGCAAAAATTTCTGTTCTTTTTACAATTCCACTTGGTTTTGCAACAGGCATGCTTGCGGCAACAATTGCAGTGGGAGGATTTATTGGAGTTCCTGCTATGATGTATGTGCTTGGTGCACCAGCAATAATGGCATCTGCAACTGAGCTTGTCATCGCCTTTGTTATGGGTCTGGTTGGTTCATTTAAATATGCGATGAGCGGATTTGTAGATATTAGACTTGCAATGATAATTCTGGCAGGTTCTCTTTTCGGTGTCCAGCTTGGCGCAATAGGAACTACCTATGTTAAAGATTATATGATTAAAATCGTCATGGGAGTTATCATGCTGATTGTGCTTGTTAGCCGAGGCTTAATGGTTCCAGTTTATCTCGGTCAGCTTGGAATAATATCTCCTTTATCAGGTGCTACAGTTACCACTCTTAAAACTGTAAGCTTCGCTATTATGGTAACAGCTCTTGTAGTGGGAGCAGGAATTATATGTACAGCGTTATTTAAGGGCCTACGGGCAGAGAGGAAAACACAAAAGATTGTTGCAACCTCTTCCGTTGCTGTTAAGTAGAATATAAAATTGAAAAAACGGGGTGAGATAAATTCTCACCCTTTTTTATAATAATTTAAAAAATTACACTGGAGGTAAAGATGGCACTTTACAGAAGAATCCTTGTATGCATTGATGGCTCAGAGGAGAGTTTCCATGCTTTTGAAGAGGCTGTTAGATTTGCAAAGGAAAAAAACATTTTTGTCCTAACTGTTGCTCCATCCTATCATGGAGATCTAAGTCTTTTAGGTATTGGAGTATCTGTTGAGGAGATTAGTAAACCTTATAAGGAAAATCTTTCAAAAGCTAAGGATATAGCTGAGAAACATCAAGTTCTCGTGAAAACTCTTTATGAAGAAGGAGAACCCTTTGAAAAGATTATTGATGTATGCGAGGAAATCTCAGCAGACTTAATAGTTATGGGCAAAAAAGGGATAAGTGCTCTTCAGCAGGTTTTAATGGGAAGTGTGACAGAAAGAGTGATTGGTTATAGTAACACTGATGTTTTAGTTGTTCCAAAAAATTCAACGATTAAGTGGAATAGATGTCTTGTGGCTGTTGATGTTTCAAAATATGGTGAAAAAGTTTGCAGTAAAGCAATAGATATTGCAAGAGATTATCAATCAGAGATAAACCTGATTTCTGCAGTAGAAGTCCCTTCAGCAGTTTTTGCAGTTAAGCCTGAACTTTACGATGAACAGGTAAATAAAACAAAGAAATACTTAAAAGAGCTTGAGCTTAGATTTCATGGTGAGAACATATCTACCAGAATTTTCATAGAAGAAGGAGAGCCTTACAAAAAGATTCTTGAGAAAGCAGAGCAGATTCAGGCTGATATAATTGTTGTTGGTTCTCATGGCAGAACAGGGCTTAAGAGGCTTCTTATGGGAAGCACCTGTCAGAGAGTAATCGGGCTTTCAAAGGTGCCTGTCCTGGTCGTAAAATCATAAATGAAATATTTCATATCAGGATGGGCAGGATTTAGAGAAGCACTGGATGTGCCTGAGGACTGGTATTTTATAGTTCCTTTTATTGATTTAGATGAGGAAGGGATTTTAGATTTTTTTAAAGATAAATCAGGGAGCACACTCATTGGCTGGTCAACGGGCGGACATATTATACTTAAAAATCTTAAATTTTTCTCATTAAGATTCAATGAAATAGTTATTGTGGCAGGGTTTAAGAAATTCACAGATTATGTCCATCCAAGAATTATCAGAAGAATGATTGATAAGATGGAAATACAACCAGAAACAGTTATAAAAGAGTTTTTGCTGAACGCAGGATGTAAGCCAATTTTATCTGAGAAGGCTGATAAAAATGCTTTAAAAGAAGGTTTAAAATTTTTACTTTCTTCTGAGTTTAATTATATTGATTACCCTAAAAATAAGCTCATTCTTATACACGGAAGCGGTGATAAAATTTTACCAATTAAAGCTTTATTTGACCTTAAAAAGATATTTTCCTTTGCTCAGATGCATACTATTTCAGGTTCTCACTGGATTCCTTTTAAGGTCTTAGATTCTATTTTACATTCCTAAGTAAGCTTCTTTTATTTGTGGATTTTCAAGAAGTTCTTTTGAATTTCCCGAGATTGTTATTTCTCCAACTTCCATAACATATGCTCTGTCACTTATTTCCAGTGCCATATGAACATCCTGTTCAACCAGTAAAATACTTACTCCGGATTTGTTAATTTTTTTCACCACATCAACAAGAATTTCAATTATTGTAGGAGCAAGCCCCAAAGTAAATTCATCTATTAAAAGAAGTTCAGGCTCGTTCATTAGTGCTCTTCCAATTGCGAGCATTTGTTGCTCACCACCAGAAAGGTCTCCACCAAGATGATTTTTTCTTTCATAAAGTCTTGGGAAAATGGAGAAAACTTTTTCCATTCTTTCTCTTAATCCATTTCTTCTCTGATATGCTCCTATTTCAAGATTTTCTTTTACGGTCATACCAGAGAATATTCTTCTTCTTTCTGGACAAAGGCTTATTCCAAGTTTAACAATTCTATCAGGTAAAAGATTGGCAATATTTTTGTCTTTAAAAATGATTTCTCCATTCCATACTCTCAGTCTTCCTGCAATTGCTCGCATTAATGTGCTTTTTCCAGCTCCATTTGAGCCAAGAAGAGCAACTATTTCTCCTTTATTGATTTCAAGAGAAACATTTCTTAATATCTGCAGATCACCATAACCTGTATTGAGATTTTTTACCTCGAAAAATTTCATTATGCCACCCCTCTTTGTGCAAATTTATTTCCTAAATAGGCTTCAATTACTTGAGGATTATTACAGACTTCATGAGGTTTTCCCTCGCAAATAAGCTCTCCCAAGTGTAAAACAACAACTCTATCTGATATTCCCATGATAACTTTCATAACATGCTCAATTGCTATTATTGTTATTCCTCTTTCTTTCAAAAGCAGAATCTCTTTCATTATATCATCAAGCTCTTTTGGATTAAGTCCTGCCATAACCTCATCAAGTATTAAAAGCTCAGGGTCCATTGCCAGTGCTCTTGCAAGTTCAAGTTTTTTACGCTGAGCGATTGGTAGAATGCTGGGCTCTCTGTCTTTTTCATTTAAGAGTCCAACTATTTTTAATGCTTCCATTGCTATATCTTTTGCTTCTGCTCTGGTTTTTGCATTTTTTCTGCCATAAAATGCTCCAACCATAACATTTTCCAGAACTGTTAGTCCCTTGAAAGGTTTAACAACTTGAAATGTTCTTGCTATTCCCATTTTTGAGATTTCGTATGTTTTTTTATTGTTTATTAATTCTCCTTTGTAATAAATTTCACCCTTTGTTATGTCAGTCAGGCGACATATAAGATTCATTAAAGTTGTTTTTCCAGCACCATTAGGACCTATTAATCCGAGAATTTCTCCTTTGTATACTTTGAGATTTACATTGTTTAAAACCTCAAGTCCACCATATTTTTTTGCAAGATTTTTTGTTTCAAGTATTATCATTTTTCAACACCTCATAGTTTGTTTTCTCTCAAGTTGATAATAATTCTTTTAAATGAAAAGCCTCCTTTAAATGTCTCAAATAATCCCTTTGGTATAAATATGACAATTAATATAATCAACAGTCCGAGTATCATTCCGTGAATTTCTATAAATTTGCTCCATACCAGTTCTGAGACAAGCTCAAGAATAAAAGCTCCTATCATTGGACCCAGGACAGTTGTTCCACCACCAAGCAAAATCATTGCAAACATTTTTACAGAATAGGAAGTTTGAAAAACTGTAGAAGAGTCAATATATGTTAACCAGTAAGCATATGCTCCACCAGCTATGCCGACAAGAGCTCCACTTATAGCCCAGGATATTGTTTTAAAAAGTGATGTATTTATACCCATTACAGATGCTGCATCTTCATCAATTCTGATTGCTCTTAAAGCATATCCAAATTTCGAACGAAATATTAAAAAAGCTATTACAACAGTAAGCAGCATTATTGAAAGAATTGCATAGTAGAAAAATTTATATATATAAGCAGGATCACCTTCCATAATAGGCAATGTAAGTCCCATGCCTCCGCCTGTTATTTCTGTCATATTGTCTACGATTTCTTTTATTGCTTCCATTACTCCAATTGTAGCAATTGCAAAATAGTGTCCTTTAAGTCTTAAAAGCGGTATACCTAAAAGTGTAGCAATCAGAAATCCTGACAATGCACAGAAGGGAAGAGTAAGTATAAAAGACAGATTATACTTTGTCATTAATACTCCAGTTACATATGCTCCTATTCCAAAAAATGCTATATTTCCAAAGGCTGGATATCCTGTAAATCCTATGATTATATTACTTCCAGTAGCTATGGCTGCAAACATGAAGGTCTGAGTAAGAACTCTTAGCCAGTATCCTGACACTAAAAATGGAAGTAAAATTAATATGGTAATAAATACAAAAAATAAGATAACACTTTTTTTCATATCAATGCTTTACCTCCGCAAAGTATTTTTTCCCCAAGATTCCTGTTGGTTTTATTACAAGAACCAAAACCATTATTGCCAGAGTAATAGCATTTTTATAACTTTCTCCAATAATGTAAGAACTCAATGTTTCCACAATTCCAAGGATGATTCCACCTAAAAGAGCTCCTTCAACTCTTCCAAGTCCGCCAAGAATACTTACAATAAAAGCTCTTAAAGTTAGAGCGCCTGCAACAGATGGAGAAAATGCCTGAGTTAATGAGAAAAGACTTCCAGCAACTCCTGCCAATCCTGAAGCAATTGCAAAGGTTATAGCAAAAATTTTTGCTGGGTTTATTCCCACCATCATTGCAGCATCAATATCAAGAGATGTGGCTTTAATTGCTTTTCCTGTCCATGTTTTATTGAGAAATAGACTTAAAAGTAATGTAATTAACACGCATATCGCAAATACACCCAATCTTATATACGGTATAACAATATTTCCCACTATTAAACTTTCTCCTGCATAGTCAGGAGTAACAGATCTGAAGTCTGCCGAGAAAAAAGTTGTCATAAAGTTTACAAGAAATATTTCTATGCCAAAGGTTAAAATGAGAAGCATAAAAATTTGAGCTTTTACAACCAGATTGAGTAAAAACCTTTGCAAAATGTATCCAAAGATAAAAAGAGGTATAAAACTGAATGGAAGACTTAAGAAAGGATCAAACCCATAATGCTGAAATAAAAATAAAGTAATATATGCTCCTAAAAGAGCTATTGCTCCGTGAGCAAGGTTAATTATATTTGTTACTCCCCAGACAAGAGAAAAACCAACACCAATAAGAGCATAAAAACCACCAAGAAGAATACCATTCAGAAGAATTTGTAATATTATCATATCCTCCCTCGTATAAATTTAGTAAAAAGCCCGGAATTACTCCGGGCTTTCAGGATTATCTCCATGCTGGCTTTGGATATACTGGTTTAGCTTCAGCAGCTGCCTCAGGATATACTGTTTTTTGTTGCCCTCTCAGTATCTGGATAACAGGCATTCCTTTACCAACAACTTTTCCTGTTGCATCAAATCTGATTTTTCCAAAGAGTGTTTCTTCATTAAAGCTGGCAAGGGCTTGTCTTATTCTGTTTATATCTGTGAAACTGCCAGCCTTTTCAATAGCTCTCTGGAATATAACTGCAGCAGCAGCACCACCAGCAGCATGATAATTTGGTTCCACGCCAAATTTTGCTTTAAAGGCTTTTACAAAATTTGCATTTGAACCAAAAACAGGATCCTTATATTTCAAGGTTGGAGTCCATTGAGCTGAACCAAAAATGTATTCAGCATCACCTTTAAGTGCTGTTATAAAATCTGGTAAAGTTGGACCAACTGAAAAGGCAATTGCCTTTGGATTTAATTTATAATCTTTACTTTGTTTAACTATTACAACAGTATCTTGGAAATGTCCACATCCTATTAGAATATCAGGATTTTTAGCTTTAATTTCCACAATAACTGTTGATAAATCCTGTGTTCCCTTTGGATAGTCCTTGTAATATACTACTTTATAACCATATTTCTGAGCTGAAGCATATGCACCTTGTGCAACCTGTGTGGAGAAAAGGTCGTTTGAATAAACAATTGCAACAGTATTTGGTTTAGGAGTTTTATTCCTTAGCATTTTTAAAGTATCATCCATGTATTCAGTGGCTACTGTATAAATTCCAAATAGATTTTTAAAGCCTCTTGTGTAAAGTTTGTCTGCAGCAGCACCTCCCTGAACCATTAAAGCTCCGTATTTCTCAGTAATCGCAGATGTTGAAAAAACTGATTCACTGCCGTATGGACCTAAAATGAGTTTGATGCCATCTTCGGTTATGAGTTTTTCCACAAGCTTTGCTGCTCTGTTTGGATCACTTTCGTCATCGTAATATTTAATATCAACCTTATAATACTTATTTCCTACTCGTATTCCTCCCTTTTTGTTTACAGTTTCTTTCCACAGTTCGTAACCGTTTTTTACAAGATTTCCTTCTTTTGCAAGTTTTCCTGTAAGAGACAGAGCTGCGCCAAATCTGATCACATCAGCAGAAAAAGCCTGAGCTACAAATAAAAAAATCAAGCTTAATACCAAAATCATTAAACCTGCTCGTTTCATTTTGCCCCTCCTTTTTTAAGTTTTAATGATGATATTAAAAATTTTTAAAAAATTTCAACATCTATCTCGCTAATCCAAGCTTTTTAGCCTTTTCTGCCACTGCATGGGATACTGCCTGAGCAACCTTTTTGTTAAATATGCTTGGAATTATGTAGTCTTCGTTCAACTCTTCATCTTTAATTATGTTTGCAATGGCACTGGCTGCTGCAAAAAATATTTCCTTTTCAACTCCCTTTGCACGGACTTCAAGTAACCCTTTGAATAATCCTGGAAAAGCAAGAACATTGTTAATCTGATTGGGATAGTCAGACCTTCCTGTTGCCATTATTCGGACAAGGGGCATTGCAAGCTCCGGTGCTATCTCAGGGTCTGGATTGGCAAGGGCAAATACTACTCTGTCCTTTGCCATTTTCTCAATGTCTTCAGGCTTTAAAATATTTGGTGCAGAAAGCCCAATAAATACATCAGCATCTTCAAGGGCATCACTGAGCTTACCTTTTATTTTTCTCGGATTAGTTTTCCTTGCAAGCTCCTCTTTATGGGGATCCATGTCCTCTGTTCTTCCTTCAAAGATAGTTCCTGCTCTATCACAAACAGTAATCTCTTTTACTCCGTAGTCAAGAAGCATATATGCAGTGGCAGTTCCCGCAGCACCTGCTCCAGCTATAACTACTTTAAAATTTCTAATGTCTCTCTTAAGAATTCTTCCCACATTTATCAATGCAGCTAAAACAACAATCGCAGTTCCATGCTGGTCATCATGAACTACTGGAATATCAAGCTCCTGCCTGAGTCTTCTCTCTACTTCAAAACATCTGGGTGCAGCAATGTCTTCAAGATTTATTCCACCGAAGGGAGTTGATATTTTTTTGATTATATCCACAAGCTCATCCACATTAGTTGTTCTTATTGCTATTGGAAAGGCATCTACACCGCCAAACTCCTTAAAAAGCATACATTTTCCTTCCATCACAGGCATTGCTGCATCAGGTCCTATATTTCCAAGTCCAAGCACTGCTGTTCCATCAGTAATTACTGCAACAGTGTTTCCTTTAAT
This sequence comes from Thermodesulfovibrio sp. 3907-1M, assembly GCF_040450955.1. Taxonomy (NCBI): domain Bacteria; kingdom Pseudomonadati; phylum Nitrospirota; class Thermodesulfovibrionia; order Thermodesulfovibrionales; family Thermodesulfovibrionaceae; genus Thermodesulfovibrio; species Thermodesulfovibrio autotrophicus. The sequence continues at coordinate 882,808 of NZ_CP144373.1, read as the reverse complement.
GGTGTACCTGTAAACATGCTCGGGATTTTTTTTAATATCAAGGCATACTCTGGCAACACCTGGAGTGTAGACTCTTGAGAGGTCCTCTCTACCTTTAACATTAATTTTATTATATGTTCCAATTTTACCACCTTCATGGACGAGAAATGTTTTGTCCATTACCCTGAGGATTTTAATTCCTTCAATGTGTTTGAGTGCCTTGATAATTTTCTTTTCATGCTCTTCATCTCTTGCATTCACTGTTATGTCTCTTATTATTTTTCCTTTTTCCACTTTTACAATATCAATTGAACCAAGATCTCCACCTGCTCCACTTATGGCTGAGGCAATTTTGGCAAACATTCCTATTCTATTTTCAATCTCAACACGGACCGTTATACTGTAACTTGGACTTGGTACATATCCCATTTTTCTCCTCCTATGCTTGACATTGTGCTATAAATTATACAAAATAAAATAATTTTTGCAAATAGGGAGGAGTATAGGTGGAAATTAACAGACACTACTTTGACACAGTTATTATTGGTTCAGGGCTTGCGGGTTGTCGTGCTGCCATTGAATGTATCAATCACGGAACAGTTGGAGTTTTAAGCAAACTTTATCCAACTCGTTCCCATTCAACAGCAGCACAGGGAGGAATTGGTGCTGCTCTTGGCAATGAAGAAGAGGACTCACCAGAATGGCATACCTATGATACTGTTAAGGGAAGCGATTTTTTAGGAGACCAGGATGCCATTGAAATTATGTGCTATGACGCCATTCCCACAATAATTGAGCTTGAACACATGGGTGTGCCTTTTTCCCGAACTCCTGAAGGCAAAATTGCCCAGAGAAGATTTGGGGGGCATACAAAGGAGTTTGGTAAAGCACCTGTTCGTAGAGCCTGTTATTCTGCTGACAGAACAGGTCATGCCGTGCTTTTTGCTCTCTATGAGCAGTGTCAGCTTAAAGGTGTAAGATTTTTTCAGGAGTTTGAGGTTCTTGATATTGTTATAGAAAACAATGCTGTTCAGGGAGTTATTGCAGTAAACATAAAGGACGGCTCAATTCATGTATTTGAATCCAAAGCAGTGATAATAGCCAGTGGTGGGTATGGGAAAATTTTTAAAGTTACCTCCAATGCCTATGCAAGCACAGGTGAATGTTTAAGCATGCTTTTCAGACAGGGACTTCCTCTTGAAGATATGGAGTTCTTTCAGTTCCATCCTACAGGACTTTACGGACTTGGAATATTGATCACTGAAGGAGCAAGAGGAGAAGGTGGAATTCTTATTAATGGTAAGGGTGAGAGATTTATGGAAAGGTATGCACCGACCATAAAAGACCTTGCACCCAGAGATATGGTATCCAGAGCAATTCTTACAGAGATAAGACAAGGAAGAGGTATTGATGGAAAAGACTATGTTTACCTTGACTTAAGACATGTGGACAAAAAAATTCTTGAAGAGAGGCTTCCAGAGATAACCACCTTCTGCAAAATCTACATGGGAATCGATCCTTCTGAGTCACCAATTCCTGTTGTTCCCACTGCTCATTATGCGATGGGTGGAATTCCAACAGATAATGATGGCAGAGTTTTAAGAGATGTGGATGGCTCAGTGGTTTACGGACTTTATGCTGCTGGTGAGTGTGCCTGTGTATCTGTTCACGGAGCAAACAGGCTTGGATGTAATTCCCTGCTTGATACTGTTGTATTTGGAAGAAGAGCAGGAAAAGCTGCTTCAGAAATTCTTAAATCAAACACAAGAGGCAGGGTCAGCAAAGAGAGAATTCAGGCAGTTTCAGACTGCATCAATATGCTTAAAAACTCAACTGGCAGGGAGACTGTTGCCTCTGTAAGAAAGGACCTTCAATCAGTCATGATGGATAAATGCTCAGTATTCAGAACTGAGGAAGGATTAAAAACAGTAATTGAAGAAATTCAGAAGTTAAAGGAGCGATATAAAGAGATATCCATTACTGATAAATCAAAGACTTTCAATACAGAGCTTCTTGAGGCAATAGAGCTCGGACACATGCTCACCCTCGCAGAAGTAATAGCCTGCAGTGCTTTACAGAGAACAGAAAGCAGAGGTGCACACTGTAGAGAGGATTATCCAAAAAGAGATGATGAAAACTGGCTCAAGCATACTTTTGCTTTTCAGACAGACAAAGGTATCACCTTCAAATTTAAACCTGTTAAAATTACAAGATTTAAACCGGAGGAGAGAAAATACTGATGGAAAAATATTACACCTTCAGAATTAAAAGATATTTACCCGATAAAAATCCTTCCCAAAGATGGGATGAGTTCAGAATTAAGCTTAATAGCATGGAAAGGGTATTAGATGGACTTATTAAGATTAAAGAGACAAGAGATGGAACTCTCACATTCAGAAAATCATGTGCTCACGGAGTATGTGGTTCCTGTGCAATGAAGATTAATGGTAAAAACAGGCTCGCCTGTCAGACGCTGGTAAAGGATCTGCCAGAACTTATAGTGATTGAGCCTTTGCCTTCCCTGCCTGTGATAAAGGATCTTGTGGTAGATATGACTCTGTTTTTTGAGAAAAATGACAGAGTTTTACCCTATTTGATAAATGACGAACCTCCACCTGAAAGGGAAAGGATTCAATCACCTGAAGACCAGCATAAAATTCTTGAGTCAATAACATGCATTATGTGCGGCAGTTGCACCACATCATGTCCTGTATTCTGGGCTGACAAAGAATATCTTGGACCAAGTGCGTTGCTTAAAGCATATAGATTTCTTTTTGATACCCGTGACAGAGCAACAGAGCAGAGACTTGAGAAAATCACAGGAGAACACGGAGTCTGGCGCTGTCATTCAATTTTTAACTGTGTGGAGGTATGTCCAAAGGAGATTGACATTACAAAGCACATTCTAAAATTAAAGCGAATGGCTGTTAAGAAAGGCTTTACAGGAGGTGAAAGATGAGATATAAATGGAATACAGGCTCAATTGCCTGGCTCGTTCATAGAGTTACAGGAATTATTCTTACACTTTACTTAATCGCTCATATTTATGTTTTGAGCCATTTAAAAGATCCAGTGGCATATGATAAATTAATGGCATTGATGAAAAATCCCATTATTAAGATTGGCGAATTAATTCTTTTCGCTATAGTTCTAAAACATGTTTTTGCAGGCATAAGAATCACACTTCTTGAGATAGGGGTATCAACGAAGTATCAAAAACAGATAGCTTATGCTGGAGCAGCAGTTGTAGCAGTTTTATGGTTTATTGGTGCTTTTTACTTTTTAAAGGAGGTGTTCTAATGTGGAGCTGGCTTTTACATAGAATAACAGGTGTGATTCTTGCTTTTGGGCTGGTTTATCATTTTTTTATGATGCACTTTATTCAACCTGAGGCATATTCCTATGAAGCAGTAATTCAAAGATTGAGTGAGCCGTCATGGAAGGTTTTTAATATTGTTTTTCTTCTGTCAGCTTTATATCACGGTTTTTATGGATTAGATGGGCTGGTTACAGAGTATGTAAAAAACAACTCATTGAAAAGATTCTTGAAAGTTATGGTATTTATTATTCCATTAGGACTTGCTTTCTTCGGGTTTAAAATTGTATTTTTATAAAAAATTGTGAGGTTTGAAATGCCTACAACTTTTATCTGGAAGGGTAGAACAGAAGAAGGACTTCCAGTAACAGGTGAAACTGAAGCTGAGAATGAAGGAGAATTGCTTTTAGCCTTAAGGAAAAAGGGAATAATTCCAAGGTATGTAAAAGAAAAGGAAGAGAAAAAATTTTTTGGTTTTGCAAGAGTCTCTCAGAAAGATATTCTGTTTTTTACCCGTCAGTTTGCAACTCTTTTTTCTTCAGGTGTGCCTGTCCTTCAGGCTTTTGATGCATTAATTGGTCAGATAAAGAATAAAAGCTTCAAAAAAGTTCTTATTCAATTAAGAAATGACATAGAAAAAGGCTCCTCCTTAGCTGATGCCATGAAAAAGCATCCAAGAGTATTCAGCTCACTTTTTGTAAATATGGTTAGAGCAGGAGAGGAAGGTGGAATGCTTGACAAGGTGCTACAGCGTATGGCTGATTATTTTGAAAAAATGATAAAGCTCCGTAGAAAAATTATTGGTGCCATGATCTATCCCAGTCTGGTAATAGCTGTAGCTGTTCTGGTTGTGGCAATTATCATGATATTTGTTATTCCAACATTTGCTAAATTGTTTGCTGAAATGGGAGTTGATCTTCCTCTTCCTACAAGAGTCACAATTGCTATGAGCAATTTCATGGCAAGGTCAGGAATTTTTATACTTTCAGGAGTTATTGGATTTTTCATATTTATAAAATTTTTGCGAAGGTCTGCTAAAGGTAAAAAAATAACAGATGCCATTTTTTTGAAGATTCCTCTTTTAGGAGTTATTTTGCTCAAAGCTTCTCTTTCAAGGTTTGCAAGAACACTTGGAACACTTCTTGGTAGTGGAGTCCCTATACTCAACAGCATGGAGATTGCAGCAAGAGCTTCAGGAAATAAAGTTATAGAGGATATTGTTATTGAAATGAGAGAGGATGTAACTGCTGGTAAATCTCTTACAGAGGTTTTAAAATCAAAACCTATAATTTTTCCGCCAATATTTGTTCAGATGGTAAGTGTTGGAGAGTCTACTGGTAAAACCGATGAGATGCTCAATAAAGTAGCAGATTTTTATGATGAAGAAGTTGACAATGCTGTTGCTAATCTTATGAGCATGCTTGAGCCTGCTTTAATAGTATTTCTTGGCGTTACAATAGGATTTATTGTCATATCCCTTTATCTACCAATATTTAAACTCGGTGAAGTTGCCGGTAGAGGAGGTTAAAAGCCTCAATAAGTCTTTCAATATCTCTGTCTGTGTGCCCCGCACTTATTGTGATTCTTATTCTTGGTAGTTTTACTGTTGGAGGTCTTATAACAGGTGCATAGATACCTAAATCATTAAAGATTTTTGAAGCCTCTGTTGCCTCATGTATGGTATTAAAGACAACTGGAATAATGGGCGTTTGCGTATCTGTTGTTTTTATATTAAGATTTTTCACAACTTCCATAACTTTCTCTGTATTTTGCCACAGTCTTTCAATAAGAGTTTTATCATCCATAATAATTTTTAAGGAAGCAAAGGCAGAGGCAATAATAGTTGCTGGAAGCGCAGTGGAAAAAATAAATCCTCTTGCTGAGTTTATAAACCATTCTATTAAACTACTTGCTCCACATACAAATGCACCAAAACAACCTATTGCTTTTGAAAGAGTTCCCATTTGCACTACGAAATTTTCCTTAGGAAGATTAAAATGTTTCCATGCACCATGTCCCTGTCCAAGAACACCTGTTCCATGAGCATCATCAATATAAAGAATTGCACCTTCAGATTTGCAGATTTCATAAAGCTCTTGAAGTGGTGCAATATCTCCATCCATACTGAAGACAGTGTCTGTTATTATAATTTTTTTGCCATTACATGAAGTTTCTTTTATCTTTTTGTATAAATCATTCATATCAGCATGTTTATAAATAATTTTTTTTGCTTTACTGAGCCTCACTCCGTCAATTATGCTTGCATGATTAAGTTCGTCACTGAAGATTATATCTTCTTCATCAGCCAGTGCTGGTATTAAAGAAGTATTTGCCGTATAACCAGAGTTGAGAACAATGGAGCTTTCAGTGCCTTTAAATTCACATAAAAGCTCTTCCAGTTTTTTATGCAAAATCGTGCCTCCACAAAGAAGCCTTGATGCCCCTCCAGCACAGCCAAAAATTTCAACTGCTTGCTTTGCTGCTTGTTTTACCAGTGGATGCTGACTCAGTCCAAGATAGTCATTGGATGAAAAGTTTATGTAGTTTTTCCCCTCAATTGTAATCTTCATCCCCTTCCTTGATTCCATATCTTTTATTGAGCGATAGAGATTTTCCTGTTTAAGTTTTTCAAGCTTTTTTTCAAAAATTTCAAAAATTTTTTCACTCATATAAATAACCTCTTGACAAAAATTTCACCTTAGTATAATATTGGTGGTAAATAGTGGTGCAAAGTGGAGTATGATATCTTTCATAGGAAAATATTACCATAATCTTGATCAAAAAGGAAGAGTTATTCTGCCAGCTCCTTTTAGAGAGGTTTTGGCAACAAAGTATGCTTCAGGCAAACTTTATCTTACAAATGCTCCATTTGATAAGGCTTTGCATCTTTATCCTCTTGAAGAATGGCTAAAGCTTGAAGAGAAAATAAGACAGCTTCCCAAATCAGATGAGGCTGTAATGTACTTTTTAAGGAGAGTTATAGCAGGAGCTATACCTTGTGAGCTTGATAAACAGGGGAGAATACTGATCCCCTACGAACACAGACAGGATGCTGGAATTAATTCAGAGGTTGTTATTGTTGGGCAGATTGACAGAATAGAAATATGGGATAAACCTACATGGGATAGCATCACTGATCCATCAAAGGTGGATATAAAGAGGATACAGGATGGCCTTGCCAGGTATGGATTATAAAATACATATTCCGGTAATGGTTAAAGAAGTAATGGAGCTTCTTAATCCAGTTTCTCATGGAACTTATGTGGATGCTACTGTAGGTTGTGCAGGACATTCACTGGAAATACTTAAAAGGCTTGACCATCAGGGAAGACTAATTGGCATTGACAGGGATGAATCAGCAATAGAGATCTCAAAAGAAGTTCTTAATGATTCAAGGGTGATTTTAAAAAAAGCAAAATTTTCTCAATTAAAGGAGGTTTTAAAGGAATTAAATATTGACAGTATTGATGGTATTATTTTTGACCTCGGAGTTTCAATGCTTCAGTTAAAGGATTTTTCAAGAGGATTCAGTTTTTATTCTAATGAAAATCTTGATATGAGAATGGATCAAACAGGTGCTTTAACAGCCTGGGATGTGGTAAACAAATATTCAGAAAAGGAGCTTGAAAGGATTTTTAAAGAATATGGTGATGAACCCTTTGCAAGAAGAATAGCAAGACAGATCGTGAGACAGAGAGTCAAAAAAACAATTGATACATGTAAAGAACTGGCAGATTTAATTGAAAGAGTTATTCCAAGACATGGAAGACTTCATCCCGCAACTCAGGTTTTTCAGGCAATAAGAATAGAAGTGAATAAAGAAATTGACGAATTAATAGAAGGACTTTCCCAGGCACTGGAATTATTAAAATCAGGTGGAAGGATATGCGTTATTTCCTACCATTCAGGTGAGGACAGGGTTGTAAAGAATTTTTTCAGAGAAAAACAACAGAATGGAATTGTCAGGGTTCTCACTAAGAAACCCATTTTACCATCTCTTGAAGAGGTTTCTCAAAATCCTTCATCAAGAAGTGCAAGACTCAGGGGAGGTGAAAAAGTATGAAATATTTTATCTCAATAGTTTTTATTCTTTTTGCAATTTTTGCCATTTTATGGGTAAGGTCAAATGTAATTTCTGTAGAGTACAGATTAAGCAGTCTTGAAGAGAAAAAAAAGGCTTTGTTAAGGGAGAACAAGAATTTAGTTGCTCAAAAGTCAAGCTTAACCTCCTTTGTAAGAATTAATAATGCTGAGGAGCATTTGCTGGTATTTCCAGACAGGAAGAAAGTTGTTTATATAGAAGGGAGTCCTGAAAATTTAGTAAAAACAATAAGTTTTAACAAAAAGAATTGAAAATGCAGAAAAGGCTTATTTTGCTGAAAATAATCCTTTTAATCTGTTTTGCTTCTGTTATTTTTCGTCTTGGTTTAATCATGTTTGTTGAACACAAGGCTTATTTTGCAAGAGCAGAAATTCAACAAATAAAAAAGGAAGAAATTATTCCGAAGAGAGGCAACATATATGACAGAATGGGCAGGGAACTGGCAATCTCTCTTGAAAAAGAGTCTCTGTTCATTGATCCTGCATCTTTAAAGTCAGTTCAGGCAGTTAATCTTTTAAAAAACTATGTTAAAGTTGATCCTGAGCAGATAGAAAGATTGTCAGAGAGAAACATAAGATTTTTATGGCTTCAGAGAAAAGTTGATTCAGCTCTGGCAGAAAAAGTGAAAGCTTTAAAGATTGAAGGAGTTGGTTCTGTCACAGAAGGAGCAAGATTTTATCCAAAGGGTTTTTTAGCTTCTCATGTGATTGGATTTGTGAATCTTGATGAACAGGGTATAGAAGGACTGGAAAGGCAGTATGATAAATATCTTAGAGCAGAAAAGGCTTTAAAAACAGTCTCAGTGGATGCTAAGGGGAAGAAGCTTTCTCAGGGAGATTTAAAGGATGTAAAGGGAAATGATGTTTTTGTAACAATTGATGAAGGGTTACAATACATTGTTGAAAAATACCTTGATGAAGCAGTAAAAAAATGGCAGGCTTCTTCTGCTACTGCAATAATGATGGATCCCTTTACAGGAGAGATTCTCGCTCTTGCAAACAGACCCACATATGATCCCAATAATTTAAAATCCATAAAAAATATTGGTATAATAAGAAATCGTGCAATAACAGATCTTTATGAGCCAGGCTCTACTTTTAAAATAGTTACCGCCACTGCGGCACTTGAAGAAGGCATTGTAAAGCCATATACTAAGTTTGATTGCTCTCAGGGATATATAGAAGTAGGGGGTAAAAAAGTAAAAGATGCTCATAGACATGGAGTTCTTACTTTTGAAGAGGTTATTCAGAAGTCTTCAAATGTGGGGACAATAAAGATAGCAATGATGCTTGGAAAGGAAAAACTTTATCAATACATAAAAAAATTTGGCTTTGGTGAAAAAACTGGAATAGACCTTCCTGGAGAGATATCAGGCTATATAAGAGCCACACAAAAATGGTCTGGCACATCAATAGGCGCGATTCCAATTGGACAGGAGGTAGGAGTTACAGCATTGCAAATACTTAGAGCTTACTCTGCGATTGCCAATGGAGGTTATCTTGTAAAGCCTTTTGTGGTCTCTGAAATTCGCTCTCCTGAAGGAAATATTTTATATAAAAGCGTTATTCAGAGGGAAAAGATAATTTCTGATAAAACAGCAAGGATAATGAGAGAAATCCTTAAAAAAGTTACAGAAGAAGGAGGAACTGCTACTCAAGCAAAGCTTGATGGAAATGATGTGGCAGGTAAAACAGGCACTGCTCAAAAATATGATCCAAAAACCCACAGATACTCAAAAGATAGATTTGTAAGCTCTTTTGTTGGATTTATTCCTGCTGATAATCCCCGTATTGCCATGATAGTTGTAATTCATGACCCAAAAGGTGCTCATTATGGAGGAGTTGTTGCAGCTCCGGTATTTAAAGCAATAGCTGATGAGGCACTGTCTTATCTGAATGTTCCAAGAGATGATGCCAGACAAAAAGGTCTTGTTGTTAACTTTGATAGTCAAACAAATAGAAAGGTTTCGGTGGCAAGACGATGATCTTAAAAGAGCTTTTAAGAGAGGATTTTGATGTTAAAGGAGATATAAACAGAGAGATTGCTTATATAAGCTATAATTCAAAAGATATACAAGAGTCAAGCCTTTTTGTAGCCATATCAGGAGAAAATACTGACGGACATCTTTTTGTTGAAGAGGCAATAAAAAAAGGTAGCGTTGCAGTTGTTTATGAAAAAGATCGTTTCACGCCTTATAACAGCTCTGTTACGTGGATAGGTGTTAATGATACGAGAGACGCTCTTGCATGGCTTAGTTCAAGATTTTATGGAGCAGGTGAAAAACTTAAAATTATCGGGATAACAGGGACAAATGGAAAAACAACCACATCGTATTTAATCAGACAGATACTGAAAAAATACGGTAAAAAAACAGGAGTTATAGGAACCATCAAATATCTAATTGATAACGAAGAAAAAGCAGCAATTCATACAACTCCAGAAGCTCCTGAATTTCATAGACTTCTCTATGAGATGCTTCAAAGAGGAGTGGAATATGTTATTTCAGAGGTTTCTTCCCATGCTCTTGCTTTAAAAAGAGTTGATTACACTCAGTTTGATGTGGCGGTCTTTACAAATCTTTCAAGAGACCATCTTGATTTTCATAAAGATATGGAAGATTACTTTCAGGCAAAAAAAAGACTTTTTACTGATTTACTTAAGAAAGAAGGTATTGCAGTAATAAACATTGACGATGAATATGGAAAAAGACTTGCCGAGCAGGTAAAAAGTGAAAAAATTCTATATTCTCTGCAAAATCCTGAGGCACACATTTATGTAAAAAATTATAGATTGAAGTTTAAAGAAACAGAGATTGTTTTTTCCCTTCAGAATGAAGAATTGTTTGTGAAAACACCTCTTTTAGGAGTTCCAAATATTTACAATGTTACATCTGCTGTGTCTGTTGCTTTTGGCTTAAACATACCACCTGATATTATTGTTTCTGCTCTCTTAGAGGCTAACTCCCCGGAGGGAAGATTTGAAAGAGTTGATGAAGGGCAGGACTTTCTTGTTTTTATTGATTATGCACACACACCTGATGCTCTTGAGAGATTGCTTCTAAGTGTAAAAAAATTGAAAGAGGATTTATCAAACGATGGCAGAATAATAACAGTCTTTGGTTGCGGTGGTAATCGTGATAGAGGTAAAAGACCCCAGATGGGAAGAATTGCTACAGAGTTAAGCGATATGGTTATTCTTACTTCTGATAATCCGAGATGGGAAGAACCAGGAGAAATAATTAAAGAAATTGAAGACGGTATCCTGAAGGATAACTATATTGTAGTTCCAGATAGAGCAGTAAGTTTATGGATTGCAACAAAAATATGCAAAAAAGGAGATATTTTAATTGTTGCCGGCAAGGGTCATGAAGACTATCAGGAAATAAAAGGGAAAAGATACCATTTCAGTGATAAAGAAGTTTTGATAAAGGCTTTGAAAGGAATGCATTAAGCCATGTTTACTCTTGAGGATTTAATAAAAGCCACACGAGGAAAATTAATTTCCTCAGGGATGCAGATATTCAGAGGAGCATCAATTGATACAAGAACAATTGCAGAGAATGATTTATTTTTTGCTTTAAAAGGCTCTAAAAGAGATGGTCATGATTTTTTAATTGAAGCATTACAAAAATCATATGGTGCTGTGATTTCTAAACAAGAAGACATAAATTTTCAAAATAAAACAGTAGTTCTGGTTGATGATACTCTAATAGCATTACAGAATCTGGCAAGATACTTAAGAAAAAAATTTAGAGGAAAAGTTATTGCAGTTGTTGGAAGTAATGGTAAAACTACAACAAAGGAATTAATTGCTGGTATGCTGTCAAAAAAATATAAGATTCTTAAGACAGAAGGAAATTTCAATAACAATATAGGAGTTCCTCTCTGCCTGAGTAAGATTGAGCACGATACGGAAATAATGGTTCTTGAGCTTGGCACAAACAGACATGGAGATATAAAGGAACTTTGTGAAATAGTTTATCCAGATTATGCAATGATTACCAATATTGGATATGAGCATATTGAAGGATTTGGCTCAATTGAAGGCGTAAGAGAGGGGGAGCTTGAGATACTTCCCTTTGTTAAAACAGTTTTTGCCAATGGCGATGATGAGTTTCTTATGGAAGGACTTAAGGATTTTAAAGGAAATATTCTGAGATTTGGTTTGAGCAATGAATGTGACTATAGGGCTGAAAACATTAAATTTTATGATGAGCATGTGGAGTTTGATTTTCATGCTGATGGAGTAAGTTTTCCAGTGAAATCCTCTTTAATGGGCATTCACAATGTTTACAACATAACAGGTGCCTTGGCTGTTGCCACTTTCTTTGGTGTCTCTAAGTGTATGCTGCAGCAAGCAGTAGAATCCTTTAGTCCTGTAGCCATGCGTGGAGAAATAATAAAAATCAATGGAATTGAAATATTTTTTGATGCTTATAACGCCAATCCTTCTTCAATGAAGGCAGCTTTACAGGAGCTTGCAAGAAGAAAAAAAACGAGAAAAGCTATTGCTGTGCTTGGAGACATGCTTGAACTTGGTGAGCTTACTCAACCAGCTCATGAGGAAGTTGGTAGATGGATTAAAGAGATGGGGATTGATTTTTTTGTTGGAGTTGGTAAGTTTATGAAAAATGCTTTAAGATATGTTGATGGAGAGGTTTTTGATGATGCTCAGCAGGCAGCTGTTTTTTTGAGAAAACAACTTAATGGTTCTGAAATTATTTTAATAAAAGGCTCAAGAGCTATGAAGATGGAGCAGATTCTTGACATTTTATTAGAGGGCAGAGATGCTTTATGAAATTCTCTACAGTTTAAGTGATCAGATCTCGGTATTTAATGTTTTCCGTTACATTACTTTCAGGACAATGCTTGCTATACTTACATCTTTCTTTTTTACATTCCTTATTGCTCCTTCGTGCATAAGATGGCTTAAAAATTTAAGTTTCACCCAGCATATTAGAGATGACGGACCAAAGACACACCTTAAAAAAGAAGGCACTCCTACAATGGGTGGAATAATAATAATTGCATCAGTTCTGATTTCAGTATTTTTATGGGGAAATTTAAGGAATCACTACATGTGGATAATGATTATATGTTTTTTGGGCTTTGGTTTGATAGGATTTATAGATGATTATTTGAAAATCACGAGAAAAAACTATAAAGGTTTACCTGGCAGGTATAAATTAAGCTTTCAGTTTTTACTTGCTCTGTCGGTAACTCTTTTTCTTTATTTCAATCCAAAAGACCCGTATACAACTGTTCTAAGTATTCCCTTTTTCAAGCAGTGGCTTATAGACCTTGGAATTTTTTATCTACCGTTTGCAATATTTGTAATTGTTGGGACTTCAAATGCTGTTAATCTTACAGATGGAATGGATGGTCTTGCTGCAGGTCTTGTTGGGATTGCTTCTATTGTGAATGCTGTTCTTCTTTACATATCAGGTCATGCAGTCTTTGCAAAATATCTTTATGTTCTTTATATACCCGGAAGTGGAGAACTGTCTGTTTTCTGCGGAGCAATGCTTGGAGCATGTCTTGGTTTTTTATGGTATAACTGTTATCCTGCAGAGGTTTTCATGGGAGATGTGGGTTCTCTGAGTCTTGGAGGAGCACTTGGAAGTCTTGCAGTTATAACAAAACATGAGATAGTCCTCGCTGTTGTTGGAGGAATATTTGTTGTAGAGGCATTATCAGTTATTATTCAGGTTGGCTATTTTAAATTAACCAATGGCAAAAGAATCTTTCGTATGGCACCACTTCATCATCATTTTGAATTGAAAAAATGGCCAGAGTCAAAGGTTATAGTAAGATTCTGGATAATAGGAATTATACTTGCTCTTTTAAGTCTTTTAACTTTGAAACTGAGGTGATGCAATGAGAAATAAGGCTAAAGGCTTAAGAATCAAGGCAGAACTAAAATTTTTCATCTTTATTGTCTGTTTATTTGTTTTGAATTCCTATGCTTTAGCTGCTGATATTGACGCACCTAGTGCAGTTGCAGTGGATGCTCAGACAGGGAAAATTCTTTACGGTAAAAATCCTCATATGAAACTTCCTCCAGCAAGCACAACAAAACTTGTAACAGTAATGGTTGCTCTTGAAAAACTTGATCCTGAGCAGAAGGTAATCATATCAAAAAAAGCAGCTAAAACTCCCAGTGTCTCACCAAGACTTCTGAATGGAGAAGTTTATACTGTTCGGGACCTTGTTTACCTTGCTTTAATGCGTTCTGTAAACTCTGCAGCAGTTGCTTTGGCAGAAGCCACAGCAGGAAGTGAGCAAAATTTTGTAAAACTCATGAATGAAAAGGTGCAGAAAATAGGAGCAAAAGATACAAGATTTATAAACGCCAGTGGATTACCTGGAAAAGGACAGTATACAACAGTTTATGACCTAACAAAAATTATGTCTCATGCGCTTTCTTATCCGCTGATAAAGGAAGCCATAAATACCAGGGTTTATTTAGTAAAATCTGGAAACGGTAAAGAACACTTCATTCAGAATACCAATCATTTATTATGGTTAGAAGATAACATGATAGGAGGCAAAACAGGATACACAAGAACTGCAAGGCATTGCTTTGTCAGTGCCAATAAAGTAAAAGGGAGAGTTGTTTATACGGCAATTCTTGGAGACAGCAACAGAGAAAAACTCTGGGAAGATACTCAACAACTAATAGCTCGGGCGGAAGATGTTCTTTCCGGTAAACAGGAGCCTGTTGTTAGGCTTTCAGAGGAAAAATCAATAATGCCTGTGTCCTACAAAAGTAATCAAAAATTAGCTAAAAAGACAACTAAGAAGAAAGTGAAGAAAACTTTTAATAAGAGGATAAAAAATGCAAAGAATAATAAAAGAACTATCTGAACTGAAAGATAAAAAAGTAGCAATTGTCGGGCTTGGCAAAAGTGGCTTAGCTGTAGCTCAACTGCTAAGCAGTCTTGGTGCAAGATTAATTATAAATGATAAAAAAAATGAAGACGAAATCTTAAAAGAGATAACGCAGATAAAAGAGAGTGTGGAAAGAATAACAGGAGGTGGGCATCCATCAGAAGCTCTTGAGGATGCTGAAGTCATAGTGGTAAGTCCAGGAGTTCCACTGAACACTCCTTCAATTGTTTCAGCGATCTATAAAGGTATTCCAGTTATTGGTGAGATAGAACTCAGCTGGCAGATTCTAAGTTTAATAAAACCAGAGATAAAGATAACAGGTGTTACAGGTTCTAATGGAAAATCTACGACTTCTACACTGGTTTATGAATTTTTGAAAAAAGATGGCAAAAAGACTTATCTGGCAGGAAACATTGGATATCCTATGGCAGAGGCTGTTTTGAAAGTTTTAAACAAAGAAATTGATATAGACTATCTTGTGCTTGAGCTTTCAAGTTTTCAGCTTGAAGGAATAAAAAGTTTTAAACCAGATTTTGCAGCAATACTTAACATTACACCTGATCATATGGATAGATATTCAGGTATGAAGGAATATATTGAAGCAAAGGCAAAAATTTTTCAGAATCAGGGCGGAGAGGACTATCTTATACTTAATATGGATGATAAAAATACAGTCTCTGCCATTGAACATTTAAGAAATGTTTATTTGAGAAAAGGTAGACTTCCACATGTTTTTTATTTCAGCAGATTTCAAAGCGTTTATGGAGCCTATTTAAAAAATAATGAAGTTCGGTTCAACCCAAGAGAAGAGATTCCAGAAAGCATCTTTTCAGAGATGGAAAATACAGTTCTTCCTGTAAGCAGATTTAAAATAAAAGGGGTTCACAACATTGAAAATATAATGGCAGCAGCATTACTTGCTCTTTGTGCTGGATGTAAAGGAGAAAGCATAAAAGAAGCTGTTAAAGAATTTTCAGGACTTCCTCACAGAATGGAGTATGTAAGAGAAATAGACGGAGTAGTCTATGTAAATGATTCAAAGGGAACCAATGTTGATGCAGTAGCAAAGTCCCTTGAAAGTTTCCCCGGAAATGTGATTTTAATTGCCGGAGGAAGAGACAAAGATGGAGATTTTTCCCAGTTAAGGGAGATTGTAAAAAATAAACTAAAGGCTTTAGTGCTTATTGGTGAGGCAAAGCAAAAAATAGCAGATGCTCTTGGAGATTTAGTGCCCTATTATTTTGAGGATGATATGAAATCTGCTGTATTGAAAGCAAAAGAAATTGCTAGTGTAGGAGATGTGGTGCTTCTTTCTCCTGGATGTGCAAGCTTTGATATGTTTATGAACTTTGAACATCGTGGAGAAGTATTCAAGGATATTGTGAACTCATTATGAAAAGAGGCTCTATTGATAAAACACTTATAGTTGTAGTGACTTTGCTTGTTGTAATCGGACTTGTTGCAGTTTACAGCTCTACTTCTGTTTTAGCCTCTGTTAAGGCAAAATACGCAAATAAGGGAGGAATGATTTATTTACAGAGGCAGTTTTTTACATTGATTGCAGGTTTTTTCTTTATGATTGTTTTTACTTTTTTATCACCAGAAAAATTAAGAAAACTGGTTTTCCCACTGCTTATTATTTCCTTTATAATGCTTGCAGCAGTTTTTACTCCTCTGGGAGTAACTGCAGGAGGCGCCAGAAGATGGCTCAGACTGTGGCCCAGTTCCTTTCAGCCTTCAGAGCTTGTAAAGCTTGCAATGGTCTTTTTTCTTGCATGGTATATGAGTAGAGATGGCTACAATAAAGAAAGTATCAAGCATTTTATAATTCCCTTAGGATTGATGGCTATTTTCCAGTTGATTTTTCTAAAGCAGCCTGATTTTGGTGCAGCAATGACGCTTGGAATAATTAGTTTTGTGATGCTTTTTATAGGAGGTGTAAGCTTAAGATTTTTGGGGGCTACTGTTTTGCTTGCCATTCCTGTTGTATTCTATCTTGCTAAGGAGCCTTACAGATGGAAAAGAATTACTTCCTTTCTTGATCCATGGGCTGACCCTCAGGGTAGCGGGTTTCAGCTTGTTCAGTCATTGATTGCTCTTGGAAGTGGAGGACTTACAGGACAGGGACTTGGAGAAGGAAAGCAGAAACTTGCTTTTTTACCTGAGATACATACAGATTTTATATTTGCTCACATTGGTGAAGAGATGGGATTTATTGGAGCAGCTACGGTGGTTGTTTTGTTTTTTTTGATATGTGTCAGAGGATTAAGCATTGCTATGAGACAGTCTGAACCTTTTTATTACTTTCTCGCATCAGGGATTACAACTATGATTTCTATTCAGGCATTGATAAACTTTGCTGTTGTAACAGGCATGGCACCAACAAAAGGTCTTCCACTGCCTTTTATCAGCTATGGGGGGTCTGCTTTGGTGGTTAATCTCATAGCTATTGGAATCTTACTTAATCTTTCAAGATTCAATTCAGCTAAAGGCTTGGTAGAGGTATTACCTCAGAGAAAAACAAAATTAAGAAAATACAACTACTGGAGAGGTAAAAGATTCTCATGAAAGTTATCATAGCTGGTGGTGGAACAGGAGGACATCTTTTCCCCGGAGTGGCTCTTGCAGAGACAATTCAAGAGAGACATCCAGAGGCTCAAATTATTTTTGTAGGAACTCAAAAGGGACTGGAAGCAAAGGTTATTCCTAAAACAAAATACGAGTTGAAATTTATATCTATTCAGGGGTTTGTTGGAAAGTCTGCAACACAGAAACTTAAGGCTGTCATTAGTCTTTTTAAATCAATCTCTGAATCAAAAGAGATTATAAGTTCCTTTTCACCTGATGTGGTGTTTGGAGTAGGAGGATATGCTTCCTTTCCTGTTGTTTTAATAGCGGCTTTAAAAAAAATTCCTTCAATTATTCTTGAACAGAATACTGTTCCAGGACTGGCAAATAAAATACTTGGAAGGGTTGCTTCAGCAATTGCTATAACCTATCCTGAAACCATTGATTATTTTCCGAAACAAAAAGTTTATCTCACAGGAACTCCAATAAGGAAGAAGATTCTTGAAGCTGATTCAGAAAAAGCAAAAAGGATTTTTAATATAGAAGAAGGAAAACTCACTATACTGGTTTTTGGAGGAAGTCTTGGCGCAAGAAAAATAAACAAAGCTATGACAGAAGCTCTTTCATATTTACTTCCATTGAAAGACAGAATCCAGATAATACATCAAACAGGTGAGTATGATTTAAACTGGGTTTCTACTGAATATAAAAATCTTTCATTTAAGGCAACTGTTTTGCCCTTTATATATGAGATGGCAGAGGCTTACAGTGTAGCAGATTTAGTAATTTCAAGGGCAGGAGCCTCCACTGTAGCAGAGATTACAGCCATTGGTAAAGCATCAATTTTGATTCCATATCCTTATGCTGCATACAATCATCAGGAGATGAATGCCAGAAGACTTCTCAGCCGTGGTGCCTGTGAACTTATTCTTGACAGGGATTTAAATGGAAAGAGCCTTGCAAAAAAGATCAACGAGATTTTAAATAATCCAGAAGTCATAAAAGAGATGCAGAGAGCAAGTCTTGCATTTGGGAAACCAAAAGCAGGAGAAAAAATTATAGAGATTGCTGAAACCCTGATAAGGAGGAGAAATGTATCAGTATAAAAGAATTCATTTCGTTGGTATTGGTGGAATTGGAATGAGCGGTATTGCTGAGGTTCTTCATAACCTGGGTTATACAGTAACAGGTTCTGACATAAAAGAGTCTGATACTGTTAAAAGATTAAGAAGTCTTGGAGTAAAAATATTCATTGGACACAGCAAAGAGAATCTTGATGAAACAGATGTGGTCGTATTTTCTTCAGCAGTAAAGCCTGATAATCCTGAAATTGTCAAAGCAAAGCAGCTTGGTATTCCTGTCATTCCAAGAGCTGAGATGCTTGCTGAACTCTGCAGACTGAAATATTCAATTTTAGTTGCCGGTGCTCATGGAAAGACAACAACTACTTCGTTAATTGCTACTGTTTTAACTGATGCAGGATTTGATCCAACAGTAGTTGTTGGTGGAAAGCTGAAGTCAATTGGCAGTAATGCAAAACTTGGCAAGGGTGAGTTTCTTGTGGCAGAGGCTGATGAAAGTGATGGAAGTTTTTTAAAGCTTACTCCGGCTATTTCTGTCATAACAAACATTGATAGAGAACATCTTGATTATTTTAAAAATCTCAGAAGAATTAAAAAGGCTTTTGTTGAGTTTGCAAATAAAGTTCCCTTTTACGGTCTTTCAATTCTTTGTGGAGAGTGCAGGCACATAAGGGATTTAATTCCTCATTTAACAAGAAGATATGTGACATATGGATTTGATGAGAGCTTTGATTTTTATGCAAAAAATATTGAGTATTCACCACCAAAGGTTTCCTTTAATGCTTTTTTCAGAGAGAAATCTCTTGGAAGATTTACTATTACTGTTTTAGGAAAGCATAATGTTTTGAATGCTCTGGCAACAATAGTTGTGGCAAAGGAACTTTCAGTGCCTCTGGAAAAAGTGAAAGAGTCTTTTGAGAGTTTTAAAGGAATTGGCAGAAGATTTGAGTTTAAAGGAGAAAAAAGAGGAATAAAATTTTATGACGACTACGGGCATCATCCAACAGAGATAAAGGCTGTGCTAAAAACTGCTTTATGGTTAAAACCTGATAGACTTTGCATAGTTTTTCAACCGCACAGATACACAAGAACAAGAGATTTAATGGAAGAGTTTATTAAGGTATTTAAAAGCACACTGCGAAAGACTGATGTTTTATTCCTTATGGATATATATCCTGCCAGTGAGCCTCCTATTGAAGGAGTGAGTGGTGAAATTTTATACGAAAAGCTAAAAGCTGCGCATGTTAATGTTAGATTCAATCCTGATAAAGAAAAAATTAAAGATGATATTTTGAAGGAGCTGAAAGAAGGAGATGTGGTTTTCACCATTGGAGCAGGAGATGTTTATAAAATTGGTGAAGCTCTGCTGGAAAGGCTATGAGAAATATTGAAATTTTCTGCAAAGAAAAGGGAATTATTTATAAAAAAAATGAGCCGCTCTCTGAGTATACCACTTTGAGAGTTGGAGGACAGGCTGATTTAATAGTATTTTCAGAGGAAGACAGTATTGTGGAATTGATTGAAGTAATAAAAAACGAGGGATTAGCCTATTATGTTATAGGAGGAGGTAGTAACTTACTCGTAAGTGATAGTGGATTTAGAGGAGTGGTAATCAATACAAAAAGAATGAACAGAATAGATATTGAAGAATTTAAAATCAGGGCTTCAGCTGGAGTAAAGCTTCAAAGGCTTGCTGCCTTTGTTTTGAAAAGAAGTCTTTCAGGTATGGAAGGACTTGTTGGTATCCCAGGAACAGTCGGAGGTGCTGTGAAAGGCAATGCAGGCTCTTTTGGATATGAAATAAAGGACAGCCTTGAGGAAGTGGAAGTTATTACTGATGACCTTGAGATAAAGGTTTTAAAAAAGCAGAATATGAATTTTAAATACAGAAGTTCAGGACTGCCTGAATCATGGATTATTAAATCTGCCAGATTTAACTTAAAAAGTGGTGAGCCTTTTCAAAAAATGAAGGAGTTTCTTAAGAAAAAAATGGAAACACAACCTTTAAAAGAGAGGTCTGCGGGTTGTGTATTTAAGAATCCTGAAGGACACTCAGCAGGTGCTTTAATAGATAAAGCAGGATTAAAGGGAATGAGAATTGGAGATATAGTTGTAAGTTCTGTTCATGCTAACTACTTTATAAATGCTGGCAGTGGTAAAGCAAGTGATTTTCTGAGATTAATGGATATTGTTAGAGAAAAAGTATTCAAGCTTTTTTCTATTGAATTAGAACCTGAGATAAAAATTTTAGGGGGGATTTTATGAGAGTTGGTGTAATAGCTGGAGGAATATCATCGGAAAGAGAGGTATCTCTTAGAAGTGGACAGGCAGTTTTTAATGCTTTAAGGGAACTCGGATTTAATGCGATTTTTATAGATGCAGGCAGTGACCTATGTGAGAAAATAAAACAGGAAAAAATTGAGGTGGCCTTTCTGGTCCTTCATGGTGGATGGGGAGAAAATGGCGGAGTTCAGGGAATGCTTGAAGTTATGGGGATTCCGTATACTGGTTCAGGAGTTCTTGCATCAGCTCTGGCAATGGACAAAGAAGCAACAAAGAAAGTATTTCTATATCATGGCATCCCTGTTCCTCCATTCAAAACAGTTTATAAAATTGATTATCTTTCTTCAGCCTTCAGCCTTCAGCCTCTCAGTTTTCCTCTTGTTGTAAAACCTGCACACGAAGGCTCTTCAGTAGGAGTAAATATTGTCCGAAGCGAAAAAGAGCTTGATGAAGCTCTTAAAGAAGCCTTTCAATATGGAAACAGGGCAATTTTAGAAAAATACATTGAAGGTAAAGAAGTTCACATTGGTGTTCTTGGAAACAAAGCTCTTGGAGGAGTTGAGGTAAGACCTAAAAAGGGCTTTTACAGCTACGAAGCAAAATATACAAAGGGACTCACTGATTATATACTTCCTCCAGAGATAGATGCTTCTCTTTATGAAAAACTTAAAGAGCTTGCACTGAAAGCTCATCAGGCATTGGGCTGTAAGGGTGCTACAAGAGTTGACATGCTCGTTGATAAGGAAAATAATGTTTATGTTCTTGAAGTAAATACAATCCCTGGAATGACAGAGACTTCACTTTTACCCAAAATAGCGTCTCTTGCAGGTTATGATTTTAAAAGTCTTGTTAAAGAAATCCTTGAGCTTGCACTGAAAGATGAAGAATAAGAAGTGGATAATTCTCGTGGGAGTTTTTTTCGTTTTAATGGTAGCATTTTTATATTCTGAAGGACTTACTGTAAAGCGTATTGTAATTATTGGCAACAAACATCTTAATGAAAAAGAAATCAAATCAATCATAGGCATAAAAGAGGGAAGTTCTGTGATTTATCCATCATCTAAGAGCTTATACGAAAGACTAAAAAAAACGCCGTGGATAAAAGATGCGATAGTAAGGAAAGATTTAAATGGCACAATAACTATTTATATAAAAGAATCCAGTCCAGTTGCTGTTGCCATTTTTAATGAAAAAGCCTATTTAATTGATTATGAAGCTCAGGTTCTTGAGGATTTTACGCAAGAGATTCAGGCATCACAGAATCCTAAGCCTTTGTTACTGCCAGTTATAAAAAATATTGATCCCTTTAAAAACAGGGAGACTATTGAAGAAGCTGTGAAGTTACTGAATTTTATTAACAATAAGGGCTTTATAAAACCTGAAGATGAAGTAACCATAACAGGCAATAATCCAGATACTCTTACTCTTTACATAAATGATTTTCCAATTATTGTAGGTAAGGGAGACTTTGAGATAAAGTTTGCCAAGTATCTCATTGTTAATGCTGAAATTCAAAAAAGAGGGTTACAGGTGCAATACGTTGATTTAAGGTTTCCTGATAGAGTAATAGTAAAGCCAGTTCAGTAGGATTTGAAGAATGAGTGAGATTGCAGTAATAGATATTGGAACGACAAAAATAGCTTTTGCTTCAGCAAAAATTGAGAATGCAAAGCTAAAGATCAATTTTCTGAGAAGTTATTCTTCTGCTGGTTTAAAGAAAGGTAAAATAGTGGACATGGAAGCAATGAGTACTTCTATTAAAAGGGCTTTACAGGATATAGAAACCACTACAGGATTAAAGGTGAAAAAAGCTTATGTCTGTGTCTCAGGAAATGATATCAAAGGTATGTATAGTAATGCAGCAGTCAGGGTAAGAAAAAAAGAAGTGACAGAGCAAGATATTGATTTAGCTATTGAAGCAGCAACTGCTATGAGAATCCCTTCTGACAGACAGGCAGTTCATATTTTGCCTGTTGAGTTTATTGTAGATGGAGTAAATGGGATAAAAGACCCAGTTGGCATGAAGGCATTGAGGCTTGAAGCAAGGGTTTATATTATAACTGCTTCATCATCTCACATTCAGAATATTGTTACTTGCTGTAATAAAGCAGGAGTTGAAGTTGAAGAGATAGTGTTACAGAGTATAGCATCCTCTGAAGCTACTCTTACAGAACATGACAGAGAAATAGGAACTGTGGTTGTTGATATTGGTGGAGGAAGTACTGACATTGCTGTGTTTCAAGATGGCTATTTAAAGCATGTTGCAACATACGGTATCGGAGGTAATCACATTACAAATGATCTGGCAATAGGCTTAAAAATACCATTTAGAGAAGCAGAGAGAATAAAAACCCAGTTTGCAGTTGCGATGCCTGATGTAAGTTTTGGTACCTTGAAATTCAAAGAGAATGAGAAGGAGATAGAAATTGTTGGGCTGGATAAGCATTCTATAAAAATTCCTCTGAATGTAATAAAAGAAATAGTTTACGCAAGATGTGAGGAAATCCTTGAAATCATTAAAAAGGAGATTGATTCAATTCCTCTTGATTCAATATCTTCAGCAGTATTTACAGGTGGAACCTCTCTTTTGCAGGGTTTTATTTCTCTGGCTGAAGGATTTCTATCAATTCCTGCAAGAATAGGTAAACCTGATGCAGGACTCATGGAAATGGCTTATGAACTTGGTTTAGATGAGACTCCTTTTAATGAAGAAGAAATAGAAGGAATTTATCACCCTGAGTTTTCTTCAACCATAGGCAGTTTTATTTATGCAATAAAAACAAGAGATTTTAATGATTCAACTTCAGGCTTTGAAAGGGTATTTAATAGAATTGCAATGTGGTTTGAAAAAGGATTGAAAAAATTTATATAAAATCAAAGAAGGAGGGAAAAGATGTTTGAAATTGAAGAAGTGGAAAGACCTGTGGCAAAAATAAAGGTTATAGGAGTTGGAGGAGCAGGAACAAACGCAGTAAATACTATGATTTCTTCAGGGGTTTATGGAGTTGAGTTTATAGCAGTCAATACAGACATACAGCACCTTGAAATATCCCTGGCTCCTGTAAAGGTTCAGATTGGAAAGGAGCTTACCAGAGGTCTTGGAGCAGGCTCTGACCCTGAACTTGGTAAGAAATCAGCACTGGAAGACAGAGATACGCTTCTTTCCTGTATTGAAGGTTCAGATTTAATTTTTATAACAGCTGGGATGGGTGGAGGGACAGGAACAGGTGCTGCGCCTGTGATTGCCTCTTTAGCAAAAGAGCTGGGAATATTGACAGTTGCTGTTGTTACAAAACCATTTTATTTTGAGGGTAAAAAGAGGCTTCACAATGCAGTTGTGGGAATAAAAGAACTGAAAAAATATGTGGATACAATAATTATTATCCCCAATGATAGAATTCACATGGTTGTTGAAAAGGGAACTCCTCTTGTAAAGTCTTTTGCAATTGCCAATGATATTTTAAGGCAAGCAGTCCAGGGAATTTCAGACCTGATTTTAAGTCCCGGATTTATAAACAGAGACTTTGCAGATGTAAGAACCATTATTGAAAACTCTGGGAAGGCTGTAATTGGGCTTGGAACATGCACAAAACAGGAAGGTGCAGCTGAGGCAGCCCGTAGAGCAATTAATAATCCCCTGCTTGAAGAAACATCAATAGAAGGTGCAAAAAGAATACTGATAAATATCACAG
Organism: Thermodesulfovibrio sp. 3907-1M; assembly: GCF_040450955.1. Taxonomy (NCBI): domain Bacteria; kingdom Pseudomonadati; phylum Nitrospirota; class Thermodesulfovibrionia; order Thermodesulfovibrionales; family Thermodesulfovibrionaceae; genus Thermodesulfovibrio; species Thermodesulfovibrio autotrophicus. The sequence goes on along the minus strand of NZ_CP144373.1, from coordinate 858,896 downwards.
GAGGATTTGACCTCACTCTTGATGAAGTTCAGGAAATTGCTGGAGCTGTTTATGATGTTGCCCATGAAGAGGCAAACATTATTTTTGGAACTGTTATAAAGTCAGAAATAGAAAACGAGATATATGTTACAGTTATTGCAACAGGATTTGAAGACAAAACTGAGGAGATAAATTTAAGCTCCACTGAGAAGTGGATGCCAAAAAGTAGCAACATTTCCTTAAAAGAGACAAAAAAAATCATCTCAAAAGATATTAATTCTCTTTCTTCATTGAAAGTTGATTCTACAACCAGGACTTCTGAGAATCAATCAGATTTAGAAAAAAGCTTATCTACTTCCTCTATCAATAAAGAAGTTGATGATACTTTTGAGACCAGCAGAAAGGAGACTGTTGATGAAAAACAAAAAACCCAGGAGCCTGAAAACTCTATAATTCTAAAAGAGCCTTCAAAAGAGATTCCTACAGATATTGAGGATGAGATTGATATCCCTGCTTATTTGAGAAAGAAATATAAAATCCTGAATGAAAAAAATATTTGACAGAATTGATGCTTTTCTGAAAAAAGAAAAGGGTACGATTTTTAAGGAGCATGGTGGTAGAATAAAGATATGTCTCATATATCCAAATCTATATCAGATTGGCATATCAAACCTGGGCTTTCAAGCTGTTTACAGGCTTTTTAATCAAAGAAAGGATGTTGTCTGCGAAAGAGCTTTTCTTCCCGAGAAAGAGCAGGATTTTATAAATCATCCCATTGTGTCCTTTGAATCAAAAACGCCGCTTTATGAGTTTGATATAGTGGCTTTCAGTCTCTGTTTTGAAAATGACTATCCAAATATTTTAAAAATATTAAAACTCGGCAGAATTCCTCACTACACTTTACAGAGAGGCTTTAATCATCCCCTTGTTGTGGCAGGTGGAGTTGGAGCTTTCAGCAATCCTGAACCTTTGGCAGAAATTTTTGATGTTTTATTTATTGGAGAGGCTGAAGAACTTATTGATAAATTCATAGAAGCTTACAGAACTGTTAAGGAAGGTTGCTATTTGGAAGATTTTAAGGATAGTTTAAAAAAAGAGCTTCTGAAGTTTGATGGTTTTTATGTTCCAGAAGCATACGAAGAGGTATATTTTCAGGGAAAATTAAGAGGAAGGAGAGTTTTGTGGGAAAATGCTCCAGAAAAAATTAAGAAGGTTTACTGTAAAAATTTTGCAGAAAAATTCAATTTTTCCCAGATAATTACTGAAGAGGCTGTATTTTCCAGCATATTTCTTTTAGAAAGTATGCGTGGATGCCCTTTCAGTTGCAGATTCTGTCTTGTGGGACATGTTTATAAGCCTGTAAGGAAAGCTTCTTTTGAAAAATTAAGACAGATAATTGAAAGTTTAAAACCCGTTAAAGCAGGAATAATAGCTCCTTCTCTGACAGCTTACAGTGAGCTAAAGGAATTATTCAAGCTTGAGGGCTTTGAACTATCCTTTACTTCCCTACGAGCAGACAAAGCAACCATTGAAATTTTAAAAAATCTTGCATCACAGAAAACCGTTACTCTGGCTCCAGAGGCAGGTTCTCAGAGATTACGAAAAATAATAAAAAAAGAAATCAGTGAAGAAGACCTAATTACTATAGCAGACAAACTTAAAGAGACCAGTGTGGAAACTCTGAAGCTTTACTTTATGATAGGGCTTCCTTTTGAAAAAGATGAAGAGATTAATGAAATAGTTAAACTCATTAAAAAAATCAGAGATGTTTTCCCTCGCAGGATAACGGCAAGTATAAGCATATTTGTTCCAAAGCCTTTTACTCCCTTTCAATGGCACAGGATGGAGGAGCATGAGAAAATTAAAGAGAAATTGAAAAAATTGAAAAAAGATACATTACAGATTAAGGGATTCAAGCTTGTTCATGAAGTTCCAAAATACTCTTACATGGAGGGATACTTTGCAAGAGCATCAAGAAAGGCAATTTCAGTGATTGAAAGGATTTCAGAGGGAGAAAACTTCGGGAAAATCTTTGATGAGGTCAAGGACAGCCTCTATGAAATTAAATCTTTTAAAGACCATCTACCATGGGATTTCATTGAACATGAAGGATTAACTAAGGAGGCTTTATGGAAGGAATATGAAAGGGCTAAGGATTTAGCCTTCCAAACTGATAACATTTAAATAAATCTGGAGCATTTTTTCTGCCAGTTAACACAGTGGCTCTGAATCTACAACCTCCTCTGCATTCCTGAAGAAAGGGACATTTGATTTTTGCACATTCAAGCTCTTTTAATATAATTTGTTTTTTCTTTTTCCATAGATTCTCCAATCCTTCATCAATGCTACCTATTGGTTCATCTTCATAGAAAGAGCAAAAGGTTACAAGACCGTTTGAAAGCACAGTAAGCAAATGAGCACCGCATCCGTACTCTTCTGTTCTTGGATGGTCTTCCACAGAGAAACCGTATCTCTGCATGATTTTATATGCCTGTTGTGGAGGAACCCACAGTTCCTGATGAAGCCTTAAATTTCCTGTTATTGTGAGAGCATCCACTGTCCATTCCCTTATTTCTAAGGTTTTAATAAGGTTTTCCAGCTCCTCAAACTCTGTAAGATTACCTTTATGAATTACTGTTGCTACAGATACCTGAAATCCGTATTCAATTGCCCTTTTTATTGCATGCAGAGTTTTATCAAATGTTCCTTTACCTCTTAATATTTCATGCCCTTTTTTCATTCCGTCAAGGCTTATCTGGATTTCCTCTACATTCAGATTTTTCAATACATCATCATTAAGGAAAACTCCATTGGTAAAAAGAATTTTTCTTATTGCAAGCTCTTTTAAAAAATCATTGATTTTTTCAAATTCAGGGTGCAGCAAAGGCTCTCCACCGGTAATTAAAACTCTCAATCCCTGCATCTGTTCAAACTCTTTTAGAATTTTTTTAATTTTTTCAAAAGGGAGAGCCTGAGGTTTGTCTCTATCAACAAAACAGTGTTTACATCGGAGATTACATTGATTTGTAATCTGTAACTCAAGATATCTAAGTGAAGGAATTGGTGATTGTTTAATCTCGGTTTTAACTCTTTTTTGAGGCTTTTCAGTAAGGATTCCTTCGTTTAAGCAGTAGGTTATGAATTCTTTTTCATCTTTTCCATTGATATTTAAAGGCTTGCCTTCTGCAACATCTTTAAGTATTTTTAATGCTCTTTCATCAAGACTGTAAAGCTCGTCTGTTTTTATATTATAAAGTGCTGGAAATTCAATAAGTTTTATAAAGAAATTTTCATTGAGGAAGTATCTGTCAGATTTCATAAACGGAGAGTCTTTCTGGAATCCTGCATTGAAATCCTAATTTTTCTTCTATGGAGTTCTTGAAAGCTTCAATAACTTTTGCTTCACCATGGACGAGAAAGATTTCCGGTTTTGTTTTTATTGACTGAAGCCAATTGAGAAGCTCATCTCTGTCAGCATGGGCTGAGAAACCACCAATCGTGTAAACCTTTGCTCTTACAGGTAGAATTTTACCGAGGATTGAAACTTCTTTTTCTCCATCAACGATTTTTCTTCCTAGTGTTCCTTTAGCCTGAAATCCTGCAAAAATAATGCTACATTCCTCTCTATCAATATTATGATAAAGATGATATACAATTCTTCCGCCCTGGCACATTCCACTTCCAGCAATAATAACAGCATTTGATTTTATTGAGTTTAACTTTTTTGATTCTTCTACAGTTTTAACAAAATGGAGTTTTATAGCTGAACGATTGGGACTTCTCATTTCCCTTAAAGCTTCATCATCAAAAAGCTCTGGATGGGAGAGATATATTCTCGTTGCTTCCTCTGCAAGAGGGCTGTCAAGATAGACATTTACAGGCTGAAGAAGCCCCTGTCTTACTGTTTTGTTAAGAATATAAAGCAGATCCTGAGTTCTTCCTACAGCAAAGGCTGGAATTATTACATTTCCTCCTTTCTGAAAGGTCTCTTTTATTGCCAGAATGAGTTCTTTAATACTTTCATCAAGAGTTTTATGAACTCTGTTTCCATAGGTTGACTCTAAAATGAGATAGTCTGCTTCCTCTGGAACTTCAGGGTCTCGCAAAATAGGATAACCACTTCTTCCAATGTCTCCTGAAAATGCTATTTTTTTACTATTAATATTTAATTGAACAGTGGCTGATCCAAGAATATGTCCTGCATCAAAGAGTTTTATATCTATTCCGTTGAAGTTTAAAGTTTTTTGATATGACAGTGTTTCTATTTGTTTTAAAGCTCTGTATATGTTTTCTTCATCGTAAAGAGGCTGTTTGTAGTTTTCGTTTTTTTGTACCTTTAATGCATCAAAAAGCATTATTTCAAGAAGGTCTTTTGTAGCAGGAGTTGTTATAATTTTGCCTCTAAAACCCTCTTTTATGAGTTTTGGCATCAGAGCAGAGTGGTCAAGATGGGCATGGGTAAGAATCATCAGCTCTACTTTCCTTGGATTGAAGGGGAAGGGCTCGTAGTTTAGGTATTCCTTCTCATCTTCCTGAAAAAGTCCACAGTCAATGAGAATGTTGTGTTTTTCAGCTTCAAGGAGAAAACACGAACCTGTAACAGTCTTTGTAGCTCCGAAGAATTGAATTTTCATTAAACTATGTTAAAATAAATTAAAATTTTAAGTAAAGGAGGCAATATGCCTGCTATTTTATCAAAAAAAAGATGAGTTAAAAAAACTTAACATTCAGTCTTTCAGAGTTAGAGGAAATGATTAAATGAATATAAAATTTACCCAAAAGGGATTCCAAATTAACTTATGATTTATCTTGACTACAATGCAACAACACCTATAGAGCCAAGAGTAAAGGAAGAAATAGTAAAAACTCTGCAAGAGTTTGGTAATCCTTCAAGTTCCCATGAATATGGTAAAAAAGCAAAACAGATTATTGAATCTGCAAGAGCAAAGGTAGCAAAACTTATTGATGCAGACCCAGAAGAGATAATTTTTACATCAGGAGGCACAGAATCAAACAATCTCGCCATATTTGGTAGAGCCCTTTGTTTTGAGCGCGGGCACATAATTACATCTCAGATTGAGCATCCTTCAGTTTTCAATACTTGTAGACAACTTGCCCGGATGGGATACGAGGTTACTTTTTTACCCGTAAGCTCCAGTGGAATGATTGAGCCTGATGATGTTAAAAGAGCAATCAGAATGGATACAGTCCTTGTAACAATAATGCATTCAAACAATGAAACTGGAGTAATTCAGCCAATCAGGGAAATTGCTGAAATTCTTATGGAAAAAGAAATACCCTTTCATACAGATTGTGCTCAAAGTATTGGAAAGGTGAGAGTCTCTGTGAAAGAGCTTAAGGTGAGTATGCTTACTTTAGCAGGACACAAGTTTTATGCACCTAAGGGAATAGGAGCACTTTATCTCAGGAAAGATTTTTTTATAAAGCCTTTGCTTTTCGGTGCATCCCATGAAAAGGGATTAAGACCAGGAACAGAGAATACTCCATACATTGCAGGATTAGGGAAGGCAGCAGAGATAATCTCAGTAGAGTTTGATACAATAACCGAGCATCTTAAGCATGTGACAGAGTTTTTGCTTAAAGGACTAATTGAACTCCCAGGTATTAAGCATAATGGAGCAGAAGCACCGAGACTACCAAATACGATAAATGTTTCTATAAAAGGCATAATTGCAGATGAATTCATTGAAAGGCTTTCAAAGAGAGTGGCAATTTCAGCAGGTTCAGCCTGCCATGCAGGCATAAGAAAACCAAGCCATGTTTTGCTTTCAATGGGACTGTCTGAGGAGGAAGCCCTCTCATCAATAAGAATAAGCACGGGAAAATTTACAACACCTCAGGAAGTTATGGAGGCGATTGAAATAATAAAGCAAGAGCTTAAGAGAATTTATACCCTGCGGTCTTAAATCTTAACTTATTTCAATCCTGAAGAAGTTCTTCAGCGTGAAAAAGGGAACTCTCTGTGATCCGTCCACTCAGCATTCGGGCAATTTCCTCTTTTCTCTTTGCCTTGTTTAGCAACTCAACCTTTACAACTGTTTTTTCATCCCATATGACTTTTTCCACTTTCAGATGATGCTGAGCCTTTGCTGCAATCTGGGGAAGATGAGTTACGCAAAGAACCTGATAATACCTTGCAAGCTCACGAAGTCTTCTGCCAACATTTTCTGCCACACTTCCTCCAATCCCTGCGTCAATTTCATCAAATATCAAAGTCATTGATTTTATATGTTTTTTTGCTTCCTTAAGTTCAACACATTTAAGAGCAAGCATTAAACGGGAGAGTTCTCCTCCTGATGCGACCTTGCTTAAAGGTTTTGGAGGCTCTCCCGGATTTGCCGAAAAATAAAACTCAACATCGTCCTTACCTTTTGATGAAATCTCTTTTTCGCTGATTCTTATCTCAAATTGAGGATTACTGAATCCAACTCCTTTAAGCTCTTCATTAACCTTAGCTTTGATTCTTTTTGCCAAATTTTTTCTTTTTTGTGAAAGCTCATCTGCTTTTTTATTCATCTCTGTTTGAACAGTGTCAAGTTCTTCCTCAAGTTTTTTAATTTCTTCCTCTGAAATACTGACAATACTGAGTTCTTTCTCAATGTTTTTTGCGTATTCAAGAATTTCTTTTATTGAGCCTCCATATTTTGACTTAAGTCTGTTCAGAAGTGTAAGCCTTTCTTCTATCTTTTCAAGAGTAAATGGGTCTGGTTCATAGCTTTCTTTAAGTTTTCTTAGGGAGTAAATAGCTTCGTCAATCTGGGCAAGAGCTGACTCAACGAGATTTTTTATTTCCTCTGCTTTTGAGTCAAAACGGACAAGCTCTTTAAGAGTTGTTAGCGTTTGAGAAAGATTTTCTTGAACCGAGTTTTTTCCATCATAAAGAAGACTGAAGGCGTTTTCAGCAAGCTCTTTAAGCTTTAAAACATTTTTAAGTATTTTTCTCTGTTCATTCAGTTCCTCTTCCTCTCCTTCTTTGAGTTGAACAGATTCAATCTCTTTCAATTGAAACTCCATAAGCTCCTTTTTTTGCCTTTTTGTTATGAGTTCATGCTTAAGTAGCTCAATTTTTTCTCTTAGTGTAAGAACTTTTTCGTAAATTTCAGCAAAGGCATTTACTTCTTCATTTAATCCCGCAATTGTGTCAAGAAACTCAATGTGATTTTCTTTTTTTAAAAGATAGGTATGCTCATGCTGTCCATGAATGTTTATAAGCTGAGAAGCAATTTTTACAAATCCCTGAGATGTGTAAATTGAATCATTTATGTATGACTTTGTCTTTCCCTGAACTGGAATAACTCTTTTAAGAATTATAAGATCATCATCTGTTCCTGAAAGTCCTACATCACTGAATACCACCTCTATGACAGCCTCATTTTTACCGTGTTTTACAAAATCAGAGGCTGATAGTTTTTCTTTGAGTAAAACTCCTATGGCATCAACAATTATAGATTTTCCAGCTCCTGTCTCACCTGTAAGGACATTAAACCCCTCTGCCAGTGGAATTGAAAGACTTTCAATAATTGCAAAGTTTTTAATCCTAAGCTCTTCAATCATTTAATAAGACCGGCGTTAAGCAAAGCCTCCGCAAGTTTTTGTTTGTTCGCTTCCGACATCTCACATAGAGGAAGCCTGAATTCTTCTTTTATTTTACCCATCATTGCAAGGGCTGTTTTAACTGGAATTGGATTTGTTTCAATAAACATTGCTTTGTTAAGAGGCTCCAGCTTGTAGTGGAGTTGCCTCGCAAGATTAATGTCTCCTCTTTCCCATGCATTAAATAGCTCTGCCATGTCTTTTGGGCAGATGTTTGCAGTTACCGATATAAAGCCTTTTCCACCAAGAGATAGGAGAGGCAGATTTGTAAAATCATCTCCTGAAATGACATCAAAATCAGGTCCACATAGTCTTATAAGTTCGCTTACCTGCTTCATATCTCCTGTAGCTTCTTTAATTCCAACAATTCTCGGATGCTCAGCAAGACGAGCCACTGTCTGCGGTAACATATTCACTGAAGTTCTTCCAGGAACATTGTAAAGAATCATCGGCAGTCCTGTTTTGTCTGCGATTTCTTTAAAATGTCTGTAAAGTCCTTCCTGAGTGGGTTTATTATAGTAGGGAGTTACTGAAAGAGAACCGTCTGCGCCGAGTTTTTCTGCTTTGCGGGCAATCATTATTGCTTCTTCTGTTGAGTTTGAGCCTGTTCCTGCAATAACAGGAATTCGTTTGTTTACCACTTTTACAGTAATTTCAATAACTCTATAATGCTCTTCATAATCAAGAGTTGATGCTTCACCAGTTGTGCCACATGGAACAATAGCATGAGTTCCTTCCTTTATGTGCCATTCTATAAGCTTTTCAAGAGCCTTCTCATCCACCTTACCTTCCTTAAAAGGTGTTACGATTGCAACCATTGAACCTTTAAACATCTTCAGCCTCCTTATTTAGTTTTTTGTCTAATTCTTTTATATCTGACCAGACTTTGTCAAGTGAAATCTTTTTGAGGTATTGATTATTAAAAGGGTTTTAGATTAATATAAAATTTGAAAAAATTCAAGGAGGTTGAGCATAAAAGTAAAAGTCAAGGACAGTATTTTTGAGTTAGAGCCTGAGCAATTAGAGAAACTCTTTAAGGAAAAGCAGGCAATAGCAATCAAAATTAATGGACAGTCTAAGGATTTGTCCTCTTTATCCTCACTCAATGAAGATGAAGAAATTGAATTAATCACACCTGAAAGCAAGGAAGGACTTGAAATTCTCAGGCACAGCACTGCTCATATAATGGCTCATGCTGTAAAAGATTTATTTCCTCAGGTGAAAGTCACGATAGGACCTGCTATTGAAGATGGATTTTACTATGATTTTGACAAAGACGAGCCTTTTACTGAAGATGATCTTCAAAAAATAGAAAAAAGAATGCAGGAAATTATAAAAGCAAAAAATCCCTTTATACGAAAGGAAATCTCAAAACAGGAAGCAATTAAACTTTTTGAAAGCCTCGGTGAGTCCTATAAAGTTGAGATTCTTAATGAGATAGAAGATGACAGGGTTTCAGTATATGAAGAAGGTGGGTTTATTGATCTTTGTAGAGGTCCTCATATACCTCATACCGGAATGGTTAAAGCCTTTAAACTTCTCAGTGTTGCAGGTGCTTACTGGCGTGGTGACGAAAGAAATAAGATGTTACAGCGAATATATGGAACAGCCTTTCAAACAAAACAGGCACTTGATGAGTATCTTAAGTTTCTTGAAGAAATTAAAAAGAGGGACCATAGAAGACTCGGGAAACAGTTGAGACTTTTTGAAATTAGTGAAGAAGTAGGTCCTGGTCTCATAATATGGCTTCCCAATGGAGCAATTGTTAGAAAAATCATTGAAGATTTCTGGAAAGATGAACATTTAAAAGCAGGATATCAACTTCTTTATACTCCCCATATTGCAAAGCTTGAACTATGGAGTAAAAGCGGGCATCTTGATTTTTACAGAGAAAACATGTTTTCGCCCATGCAGATTGATGAAGTTGCCTACCAGCTTAAGCCGATGAACTGTCCTTTTCACATTCAGGTATATAAATCGGAACTTCGCAGTTATAGAGACCTTCCACTAAGATTAGCAGAACTCGGAACAGTTTACAGATATGAGAGGTCAGGAGTGCTTCATGGACTCTTACGGGTTAGAGGATTTACTCAGGACGATGCTCATATATTTTGTACAGAAGAACAGCTTGAAGAAGAGATCCAGAAAGTTCTTGATTTTACTATATTTGTTCTGTCAACATTTGGATTTGATAACTATGAAATATATATTTCCACAAGACCTGAAAAGTATGTTGGAAGCCTTGAAAACTGGGAAAAAGCAACAAATGCTCTTGAACAGGCACTTAAAAAAAGAGATTTACCATATCAGATTGATCCTGGAGAAGGAGTTTTTTATGGACCAAAGATTGATATAAAAATAAAAGATGTATTAAACAGAGCATGGCAGTGCAGTACAATTCAGGTTGATTTTAACATACCAGAAAGATTTGATATCACATATAGAGGAAAAGATGGTAAACAACATAGATCCATTATGATACATAGAGCTTTGATGGGTTCTCTTGAGAGGTTTATGGGAGTGTTGATTGAGCATTATGCTGGTGCCTTTCCATTATGGCTTGCTCCTGTGCAGGTGGAGGTCATGTCCATTTCTGAAAAGCATGTTGATTACGCAAAACAGGTCTATGATAAGCTTATACAAAAAAGTGTTAGAGTAAAACTTAATACTGAAAATGAAAAAATAGGTTATAAAATAAGACAGGGAACTTTAAATAAAGTGCCCTATATGGTAATAGTTGGTGATAAGGAGATGGAAAGTGGTAAAATTACAGTAAGATTGAGAGAAGGAAAGAATCTTGAACTTATAACGATTGATGAGTTTTTACAGCAGCTTTTTGAAAGAATACAGCAGAGAAAATAAATTGAGGAGGTGAGAAGATAGCAACAAAGGAAATTAGAGTAAATGAAGGTATTAAAGCAAAGGAAGTAAGATTGGTTGATGAAAATGGTAAACAGATTGGAGTGGTAAGCACCAGAGAAGCTATTCAGATAGCGAGGGACAGAGGTTATGATCTTGTAGAAGTAGCACCAAATGCAAATCCACCAGTTTGTAAAATAATGGACTATGGAAAATATAAGTATCAACTTGACAAAAAGAGCTCCTCAAAGAAGACTTCTACAGTAAAAGAAATAAAGATAAGACCACAGATTTCAGATCATGACCTTCAACTAAAAGTAAAACATATTAAAAGATTCCTTGAAGACGGAGATAAAGCAAGAGTAACACTTTTTTTCAGAGGAAGAGAAATTGTTCATCCTGAACTGGGAATGAAAGTTTTTGATAAAATAAAGGCTCTTCTTATAGGTTTTTCTCACAGAATTGAGCAGGAACCCCGCCTTGAAGGTAACAACATGAGTATGATTATAGCTCCAGGAAAAGATTGATAATTTCATTAAATTTTTATTAAAATATCCATCTAAACTCAGTGAGGAGGAGATTGTTTATGCCAAAACTAAAAACACACAGAGGAGCGGCAAAAAGATTTAAAGTTACAGCAACGGGCAAGATTATGCGCAGAAGAGCCAATAAAAGCCATTTACTTACAGGTAAACCTTCAAAGAGGACAAGACATTTAAAGCATCCAGCTCAGGTTGACGAAACTCAGTATAGGGCTATAAGAACTCTTATTCCTTACAAATTTTAAAAGGGAGGTTAAAAATTGGGAGCTTACACAACCTATCATCCCCATAAGCTTAAAAAGAAAAGAACGCACGGTTTTCTTAAAAGGATGAGCACTCCAGGGGGAAGAAGAGTAATAAAAAGAAGAAGAGCAAAGGGTAGATGGAGACTAACTCCTTAATATCCAGAGTTTTTTTAATTTTAATAAGATTTTACAGGAGGTTTATATCGCCATTTATGCCTCCTGCATGCAGATTTTATCCAACATGTTCAGAATATGCAGAGCAGGCTATTAAAAAATATGGTGCAAAGGGTATTTTTCTTGCAATTAGAAGAATACTTAAATGTCATCCTTTTCATCCAGGAGGATATGATCCATTAAGGTGAGAGTATGGAAAACGCAGGATTAAGAGCATTTTTAGCAGTGATTTTAAGCATGGTTATACTTTTTGGTAGCCAGTATTTATACACAAAGTATTATAAGCCACAAAATCAACCAGTTCAGCAAAAACAAGAAGTTAAAAAAGAGGAAAAACCTGTTGCTCCGCAAACTCTTTATTTTCCTTCTGACAAAAAAGAAGAAACAAAACCTGCAGTCAAAGATGTCAAGTATAAGGAAGTGGTTGTAGAAAATGAAGTCTTCAAAGTGGTTCTTTCAAACGAAGGTGCAACTATTAAATCAGTGGAATTGAAAAAATATAAAGATTCAAAGGGTAATCCCATTAAACTTTCTTCCAGTCAAATTCCAGCAATTTCAATAATTAAGGATGGTAAATTTGATTATGCAAAGATTATTTTCAATGTAGACGATTCAAAGGCAACATTTAAAAATTCCAGTGAAGCAGTGGTGGTATTTAACTGGAGTGATGGGAGCAGTTCAATTAAAAGAAGTTTCATTTTTAATAAAGCTGATTACTCAATTGATTTAAAAGAAGAGATAAGTGGTGTTGGTTCTTATTATGTAACACTGGGGGAGGATTTTGGAATTTTTGATAAAACAGGTGCACCTCACTGGGGTCCTGTGATTTTAAAAGAAGCTGAGAGAGTTGAGCTCAATCCTTCAAAAATAAAGGAACCTGTTACATACAGAGAAGGTGTAAAATGGATTGCGCAGGAGGATAAATACTTTTTTTCAGCCATTGTTCCTGTAAGTAAAGCTCAACAATTCGTTGTTTTACCTTATAATGGAAATGCTTTAACAGCAGTTGAATTTCAGGATGGAACAAATCAGTATAAAGTATTTACTGCGCCAAAAGATTATGATTATCTCAAAAAATTTAATGTTGGGCTTGAGCACATAGTGGATTTTGGATTTTTCTCAATTATAGCCCGTCCTCTTTTTTGGTTTTTAAAGCTTCTTTATAGCTTCACTGGAAATTACGGAATTGCCATAATAATTCTCACAATACTTGTAAGAATTCCCTTTATTCCTATAGTTAATCGTGGGCAGAAGTCAATGCAAAAGCTCAGTGAGCTTCAGCCAAAATTAATGCAATTGAAAGAACAATACAAAAACGATCCCCAGAGACTTCAAAAGGAGATGATGGAACTTTACAAAAAATACAAAATCAATCCAATGAGTGGATGTCTTCCCATACTTCTTCAGATTCCTGTATTTTTTGCTCTCTATAAAATCCTTACAATAGCCATTGAGCTCAGGCAGGCTCCATTCATGTTATGGATTCAAGACCTTTCAGCAAAGGACCCCTACTATATTCTACCCATTTTAATGGGTGCTACAATGTTGATTCAACAAAAGATGACTCCTTCAACTGCCGATCCAACCCAACAAAAAATAATGTTACTTATGCCAGTAGTTTTTACATTTTTATTTCTGAGTTTTCCTTCAGGACTCGTTCTTTACTGGCTTATAAATAACATATTTGGAATAGTCCAGCAGTTTTATATTAACCAGAAGATAAAAAAAGCTAAGTGATTTCTTCAGAGTTTGACACAATTGCTGCCATAAGCACGCCCTTAGGAGAAGGTGGAATTGGAATAATCCGTATAAGTGGAAAAGACGCCATACCTATTGTAAGCAAAATATTTCATAGCCCAAGGGGAGTAAAACTTTCAGATGTAAAGAGTCATACGATTCACTACGGTTTTATAATTGATCCTAAAACAGGGCAGAAGATTGATGAAGTTTTGGTGACTGTTATGCGAGCTCCAAATACTTACACCAGAGAAGATGTGGTGGAAATTAACTGTCATGCCGGATATGTGACATTAAAAAAGATTCTTGACCTTGTTGTCTGTCTTGGTGCTCGTCTTGCTGAGCCAGGAGAGTTTACAAAAAGGGCATTTTTAAGAGGTAGAATTGACCTGAGTCAGGCTGAGTCAGTAATTGACCTAATCAGAGCAAAAACTGAACAGGCTCAAAAAATTGCATTAGAGCATTTAAGTGGAAAGCTTTCCGAAAAAATCAATGAATTGAGAGACTCTCTTATGAGGGTTTGTGCTCATGTGGAAGCTTATATTGATTTTCCTGAGGAGGATATTGATGGATTAACCCATGAGCAGATTCAAAGTGAGATAAATCGTATAAAGGAGGAGATTAAAAGACTCATTGAAGGATATGAAGAGGGTAAAATCTACAGGGAAGGACTAAGAGCTGCAATTGTGGGTAAACCAAATGTTGGAAAGTCTTCATTGCTTAATGCTTTGCTGATGAAAGACAGAGCGATTGTAACAGAAATTCCAGGCACTACAAGGGATATTATAGAAGAATACATAAACATTAAGGGAATGCCTCTTAAGATTGTTGATACTGCAGGTATCCGTGAAGCCCATGATCTTGTAGAGGCAGAGGGTATAAAAAGAAGTTTAAGGGCAGTTGAATTAGCTGAGCTTATTTTACTTGTCCTTGACAGTAGCAGACCCATTGACAGTCTTGATGAAGAAATAATAAACAAGGTAATCCATAGGAAAGTCATTGTTGTAATAAACAAAAAAGATATAAAAAGTAAGGAATTCCAGTTGCCAGAGACTCTTAAAGACAAGCCTGCTGTTGAGATCTCCGCTTTAAAGGGTGATGGAATACAACAGTTGAAGGAGCTTATTTTCAATACAACAATTTCAGGGAAGTATGAGCAAGAAGGAGTGATTGTGACAAAATTGAGACATAAAGTAGCACTTGAAAATGCCATTGAAGCCCTTGAAAATGCCCTTAAAAGCTTTGAAAAAAAAGAGCCTCTTGAGATAACTGCCATGTTTCTCAGAGAGGCTCTGAGTTTTCTTGGTCAGATTGTGGGTGTTGTTACCACTGAAGAGATATTGAATTTAATCTTCAGTGAATTCTGCATTGGTAAGTAATTATTTAGCCTGCTTAGGCATTTCTTCAGGTTTACTTCCAATCAAAGCCTGATTAAGTATTTCCTGTAAAGCCTTTTCATTAACCTCTACTTTGTGTTTCTTTTTGAGTTCTTCAATATAGCTGTTAAACCAGTCCTGCTGTTTTTTTGCTCTAAGCTGTTCAATCAACTGGGATTTAATTTGCTCAAACTGAATAGGCGTTCCCTTCACATCAGTAACTTTAAATATATAAAGCTGTCCTTTTAAATTCAGAGGCATGCTTACCTGACCTTTTTTCAGGCTGAAGGCAATATTTTCTATTTGTGGGTTGAGTTGTCCTTTTTTAAAGAATCCCATGTCTCCACCAGAAGCTTTTGTTTTTTCATCCTTTGAAATCTCCTTAGCTATTTTCCCAAAATCCTCACCTTTGTCAATTCTTTCATAAACTTTTTTAGCTTCGTCTTCATTTTTTACAACTATCTGGCTCAATCTTACTTCAGTTGGTCTAATAAACTGATCTTTATTTTTTTCATAATAATCCTCTGCATCTTTTTCACTAACCTGGGGTAAATTTTTCAACTCCTGCTCAAGCAACATGTTAATAAGTGTAATTTTTTTGAATTCTTCAACTCTTCTTTTAAATTCCTCTGACTTTGCCAGGTCTTTTTTCTTTGCTTCTTCATATAAAATCTCTCTTTTAATCAATTCATCTTTTAAACGATTAACACCTTCAGGTGAAGCAAGAAAGACTCTTGTTTGAGGAGGAAGACTCTTAAGGTCTTCCTGAAGTTCTTTTTTGGTAAGCTTTGATGAACCAGCTTTTACCACCACTTCGTCACTTTTACTACAGGCAAAAATAAGTGAAAAACTCAACAGAAAGATAAGAATTTTCAAATATTTCATATATAGCTCCTTTCAAAAAATTTTTTCTAATTTAACATTAAATGATAGTTTTAAGCAAATGTTGACAAAAAAAAGCTAAAATGGATATCTTAAAACTTCAATGATAGCATTTATAAAATTTATTGGCAGATACACCATAGAGCTTTTAATTTTTTTAGGAAGAATGTTTATCTTCCTCGTTGATTCAATTTATCATATTTTTACTCCTCCGCTTAAATTCAGAAATTTTCTCAGGCAGGTAAGATTTTTCGGCAATAAATCAATGATTGTTGTAGTCTTTACAGGTGCCTTTAGCGGAATGGTTTTAGCACTTCAGGGTTATCATGCACTAAATAAATTTGGCTCAGAGGCACTTTTAGGACCTGTTGTTGCCCTTTCCCTTATAAGAGAACTTGGTCCTGTGCTTTGTGCTTTGATGGTAACAGGAAGGGCTGGTTCTGCAGTAACAGCAGAAATTGGAATAATGCGAATTACTGAGCAGATTGATGCCCTTACCGTCATGGCAGTTAATCCAATGAAATATGTGGTGGTTCCCAATATTCTTGCTGGTATTGTTACTTTTCCTCTGTTAACGGCAGTTTTTGATGTGGTGGGTATCTATGGTGGATATCTTATTTCAGTTCATGCTCTTGGTTTAAGCGAAGGAACATACTTTTCTCAGATGGAGCTTCATGTTGATATGGAAGATATAAAAATCGGACTTTACAAATCTCTGAGTTTTGGTCTTCTTGTTACCTGGATATGCACATTTATGGGCTATAATGCTGGTTATGGAGCAAGAGGAGTCAGCAGAGCAACAACAAACGCAGTTGTGCTTTCAAGCGTTGTAATACTCATCTGGGATTATATTCTTGGAGCATTTCTCCTATGATAGAAATAAAGGAGCTTTACAAGTCTTTTGGAAAACAACAGGTTTTAAAGGGTGTTAATTTAGTTATAAATGAGGGAGAAGTTACTGCTGTTATTGGTAGAAGCGGAGGCGGCAAGTCTGTTTTGCTTAAACACATTGTTGGACTGTTAAAACCAGACAGAGGAAGTATATTCATAAAAGGACAGGATATAACAAAGCTAAAAGGAAACAAGCTTGATGAGATTAGAGCAGATATTGGAGTTGTTTTTCAGGGAGGTGCTCTTTTTGATTCAATGACAGTTTATGATAATGTGGCATTCCCTTTAACAGAGAAAACCAGATTAAATAAAAAAGAGATTCATGAAAGAGTTATTAAAGCTCTGAATGATGTTGGACTTCTTGGCATGGAGTATAAATATCCTGCCGAACTCAGTGGAGGGATGCGTAAAAGAGTCGCCCTTGCAAGAGCATTAATAGCCCATCCAAAAATAATCCTTTTTGATGAACCTACAACAGGACTTGACCCAATCCTGGTTCGTTCAATTCACAGTCTCATACGGGAGACTCAAAAACAGTATGGATTTACTGGATTGATAATAAGCCATGAAATCCCTGAAATTTTTGAAATTTCAGATAGAGTTGCCATGCTTCATGATGGAAGAATTGTAGCGATAGGAACTCCAGAGGAGATTCAGAAAAGTGATAATATGGTTGTAAAAAGTTTTATAATTGGCATAGAAAATGGAGGGAGCAATGAAAAGAGAAAGTCTTGAAATAGCAGTGGGCATATTTGTTTTAATTGGAATTCTGGCACTGGGCTATCTCTCTTTCAGGCTTGGCAAGATTGATATGTTTCAGACTGGCTATTATACTGTTTACGCAGAATTTGATAAGGTAGGAGGAATTAAAAAAGGCTCTGTTGTGGAGATCGCAGGAGTTCCGGTTGGTTCTGTTGAAAAGGTAACGCTTAATAGTAAATATCAAGCAGTAGTTGAATTGAAAATTCTTAATTCTATTAAGCTTCCAGAGGATTCAATTGCTTCAATAAGGACAAAGGGGTTGATAGGTGAAAAATATGTTCAGATTACACCTGGAGGTTCTGAGCAGTATATTGCTCAAAATGGTAAAATTAGAGAAACGGAATCAGCAATAGATATAGAGGAGGTGTTGTCAAAATATGTATTCGGCAAAATTTAGAATTTTAATCATTTTTGTGATGATTCTCTTTTCATCAGTCTGTTTTGCAGAAGACAAAATAGTGCTTGACCTTAAAGGATGTATTGATAGAGCAGTTAACTTTCATCCAGAGCTCGGTGAATATAAGCAGGATATTGAGATTTATAAAGCAAAACTCAGCGAAGCACAATCAGCAGCTTTTCCACAGATTGAGCTCATGGCTTTAGGAGGTCCATCTCCTGAAGCACGCAGAGATGCTATATCTCCAGAGATTAGAACTGATGTTAAATCCACCACAATAAACGGTGTTTTTGGTATGATTACAATGCAGGTGCTGCAACCAATTTATACCTTTGGAAAGATTTCAGGATACAGAACAGCTGCTCAGGGAGGTATAAAGGTTTCAGAAGCAGAACTTGAGAAGAAGCGTTCTGAAGTTATTTTAAAAACCAAAGAGCTTTACTGGAGTCTTGCCATGCTGAGAGATTTAAGAAACCTTGTCAATGAGATTAAAGATGAGCTTGAAAAGGCAATTAAAAGAACACAAGAGGATTTGAAAAAAGACATTCCCTCTGCTGATGAACTTACTCTTTATAAACTTAAAACCTACTTTGGTGAGGTCAAAAGAAACTTGAATGAGATTGACAAAAATGAAGCAATCATAATAGAAGCCTTAAAGTTCATGACAGGAACTCCTCAGAATACAAAGCTTGAGATAACTACAGAACCCTTAAAATATGAAGAAATATACATGAAACCGGATGAGTTAATTGCAAAGGCTTTTCAGCTCAGACCTGAGATGATTCAGATAAAAGAAGGTCTCAGAGCAAAACAGGCTCTTGTTGATGTTGAAAAGAGTAATCTTTATCCTCAGATATTTTTCCTCGTTAAAGGTTCTCTTTCTGGAGCTACAAATAGGGACAGAATCCACAACCCCTATATTTATGATCCTCTTAATGATTCAATGCTCGCTGCTGTGCTCGGAATGAAACTCAATATTGATTTTGGCATAACAAAGGGTAAAATAAGAGAGGCTGAGATTGAGTATCAGAAGGTGCTTGAAAAGAAAAAACTTGCTGAAAGCGGAATTCCGGTTCAGATTATGAAAGCTTACTATGAACTTCAGGAAGCAACAAAGTCTGCTCGGGATATGGATGAGGCCTATCAAAATGCAAAGAAATGGCTTGTAACTGCAGATGCAAACATTGATATGGGAGTTGGAGAGACAAAAGACCTTGCAGATGCGGTTTTAGCCTATGCCACGACAAGAGTAAATCATTTAAAAGCACTTTATAATCAAAAAATGGCTATCGCAAACTTGCTTCAGGCATCTGGACTTGATAGATAAAGGGAGGTTAAATAATGAAAAAATTAACGGTATTTTTATTAATATTTGTTTTTACAATATCCAGCGCCTTTGCTGTTTCCTCTCCAAAGGAACAGATTAAGAAAACTGTGGATAAGGTAATAGGCATTCTTAAAGACCCTAAGTACAAAGGAGAAAAAAAGACACAACAGAGAAGAGCTGCATTGAGAACAGAGATCAGCAAAGTTTTTGATTTTGAAGAGATGTCAAAGCGTTCCTTAGGTGTTTACTGGAAGGATAGAACTCCACAGGAAAAAAAGGAGTTTGTGGAGCTTTACAGGGACCTTCTTGAAAGGTATTACGCAGGAAAGATTGAATCATACACTGATGAGCAGATAGTTTATACAGATGAAAGAATTGAAAACGGTAGGTATGCTGAGGTAAAAACGAAAATAATAACAAAGGACAAAAAAGAGATTCCCATTGATTATAAGCTTTATTTCAATGGAAAAGAATGGAAAGTTTATGATGTTGTTATTGAAGGAGTCAGTCTTGTGAGTAATTATCGTAGCCAGTTTAATAAGATAATTCGTACTCATTCCTATCAGGAGCTTGTAAAAAGAATGAAAACCAAGCAAGCAGAAGAATTGATGAGGGAGAAGTAAGATGAAAATTTTTTTACTGGAAAAATCACCTTTTTTGTGGGATTATTTGAGCAGTTTTAAGGAGGATAATTTTTCAATTATAACCTTTTCAGATACTGATAATGCTTTGCAGAGCATTGAAGAGCACAGTCCTCAGGTAATAGTTTCAGGTGTTGATATAAAAGAGTCAGATTTAATAAATTTTCTTCAAAGAATAAGAGAAAAATACTCTCTGTTAATCCCTGTTTTAGCGGTGCTCAATTTTTACTCTTCCATAAATCTTGAACAATTAAGAAACCTGGGAGTGGATTTTATTGTTAAACCATTTACTTTTGAAGAATTTAAGCAGAAATTACAATCTCTGCTGGGCATAAAACATCAGTCAATTTCTATTGAGGAAGATGAATTAATTAATAAGCTCAGACCTTACATAAGCAGCGAAGTTAAAAGGGAAATGCAAAATATTTTCAAGCAAATTCTGGAGGTTATGCAGCAGAGACATGTTTAAAGAAAAGCTTATAAGTGAGATCTATCAACCTCAGGAAATTGAAACCAAGCTTTACAGCTTCTGGGAAGAAAATGGTTTCTTTAAACCAGACCCTAACCCTAAAAAAACGCCTTACTGCATTGTAATTCCTCCTCCCAATGTAACAGGGACTCTTCATATGGGACATGCTTTAAATGCTACGCTTCAGGATATATTAATCCGATGGAAAAGAATGCTTGGTTATGCTGCTTTATGGGTTCCAGGAACTGACCATGCTGGAATTGCCACTCAAAATGTTGTGGAAAGAGAACTTTTAAAGGAGGGACTGGATAGATATCAACTTGGTAGAACCGCTTTTCTTCATAGAGTATGGCAGTGGAAGGATGCCTGTGGAGATAAAATTATACAACAGCTTAAAAGAATAGGTGCTTGCTGTGACTGGAGCCGTCTTCGCTTTACAATGGATGAAGGGCTTTCAAGAGCTGTTAAAGAAGTTTTTTTAAGACTTTTTGAGGAAGGATTGATTTATAGAGATTTAAGACTTATTAACTGGTGTCCGAGATGTCATACAGCTCTTTCTGATCTTGAGGTAGAGCATGAAGAAATAGACGGGAAGCTTTACTACATAAAGTATCCATTAAAAGACGATTCTCGGCAATTTATTACAGTGGCAACAACCAGACCTGAAACAATGCTTGGTGATACAGCTGTTGCTGTTAATCCTGAAGACAAAAGATATAAAAATTTGATTGGTAAGCTACTCATTCTTCCTTTTATGAACAGGGAGATTCCCTTAATTGCAGACAGTGCTGTTGATATGGAGTTTGGAACAGGTGCTGTAAAAGTTACTCCATCCCATGACTTCAATGATGCTGAGATTGCTCAGAGACACAATCTTCCCTATGTATGTGTGATTGATGAAGAAGGAAAAATGACAGAGAAAGCTGGTAAGTATAAGGGACTTGATAGATATGAAGCGAGAAAACGAATAATTGAAGACCTTGAAAAGGCTGGACTTCTTGAAAAAATAGAAAAGCACAAACATGCTGTTGGACATTGCTACAGATGTAAAACAGTTATTGAGCCTTTGCAGACAGTTCAGTGGTACGTGAAAATAAAGCCTTTAGCTGAGGAGGCAGTAAGGGTTGTACAGGAGGGCAAAATAAGATTTATTCCTGAAGGATGGGTTAATAACTACTATGCCTGGATGCGTGATATAAAGGATTGGTGCATATCAAGGCAGCTTTGGTGGGGACACAGAATTCCTGTGTGGTACTGTGCAAAATGCAAATCAGAAAAAGGCGTTGAACACGGCGATCTGATAGAAATTTTATTCTATAAACCCTTTATCTTTGATGGAAGAGAAATTTGGAGCGGTACTTACAATGAATTAAGAAGGCTTGGCATAACTAAGGAAGAAATTGAACAGAGAGCAAAGATGATCAAGATTCCAAAAGAGGTATCCCATTTTGCAAGCAGAAATGAACCCCGTGTTTGTCCATTATGTGGCAGTGAAGAGATAATACAGGACCCTGATGTTCTTGATACATGGTTTTCTTCAGCTCTTTGGCCCTTTTCAACACTTGGCTGGCCAGAGGAAACAGAGGATTTAAAAAGATTTTATCCTACCAGTGTTCTTGTTACAGGCTTTGACATAATATTCTTCTGGGTAGCAAGGATGATAATGATGGGGATGAAATTTATGAAAGATGTTCCTTTCAGAGATGTTTACATTCATGCTCTTGTGAGAGACTCAAAGGGACAGAAGATGAGCAAATCAAAGGGTAATGTAATAGACCCTCTTGTTATGATAGAAAAATACGGAGCAGATGCCTTTAGATTCACTCTTGCAGCATTTGCAGCACAGGGCAGAGACATAAAGTTTTCAGAAGAAAGAGTTGAAGGATACAGGCATTTTATAAACAAAATCTGGAATGCCATGAAGTTTATAATGAGCTTTGTTTCTTTAAGAACAAAGCAAACCGTTACAATGCAAGAGTTGAGTCTCAAAAATAGATGGATTCTGTCAAGACTCTCAAAAACTATAGAAGAAACAAATCAATCGCTTAAGGCATACAGATTTAATGATGCAGCAAATTCAGTTTATCAATTTCTCTGGCATGAGTTCTGCGACTGGTACATAGAGCTAAGCAAGGTTGTGTTATACTCTGAAACAGAAAACAAGGAAGAAACTGTTAATTGTCTTTTTTACGTTTTTGAAAATGTCTTAAAGCTTTTACATCCCTTTATGCCATACGTAACTGAGGAAATTTGGCTAAATATATTAAAAAAAGATCAATCAATAATGATTTCTTCCTATCCAACCACTGATCTAATAGGCATAGATGAAGAGTCAGTTGAAAAAATGGAATACATAATGCAGGCAATCTCTGGAGTAAGAAGTATTCGTGGAGAACTAAACATATCTCCTTCAGTAAGTCTTGAGGTATTTATAAAACCAGCGTCTTCAAGGGCTGAGCAGGTTTTAAATGAAGGATATCAATTTATTTCAAAACTTGCCAGAGCAAAAACATTAAAAATCAGCAAGGACATTGTCAGGCAAAAAGGCTCAGCAGTTTCAGTAAAAAAAGAGTTTGAAATTTATATTCCTGTAAAAGAAATGATAGATATAGCCCAGGAGAAAAAGAGGCTTTTAAAGGAACTTCAGAAGACTGAAGCAGACATAAAATTTCTTAACAAAAAATTGATGAATGAAGATTTTATAAAAAACGCACCCAAAGAAGTAGTTGAGAAAGATAGGGAAAAGTATGAGGAGCTTTTAGTTAAAAGTGATAAAATAAAAGATAATCTTAAGATTCTTGAAGAATTATCAGATTAGGAGGAAAAGATGGAAGAAAAAATAGAAATTGAAGGGGAGAGTATGGATATAGTTGAAGCTGAATTTATCAATATAAAACAAAGCACAGCAAGGGCTATTGAAGCAGGCACCGCAGAAATGCAGCAAGTTTGTGCATTAAGTATTGATTCAGAAAGAGCTGAAATTACTCAAGGAGCAATAGGATTTGTAAGAGCTAATGAATTGAGCATGAATCAGTGCATAAGTGGAGTTTCAATGGGAGAGAAAACTGATGTTAATTTTTCTCTATGTCCTGTTGCCATTGGTAGAGAAGAAGCTGAAGTGAAAAGATCAGCAGCAGGTATAGTTATAGGAAGTAATGTGGAGGTTAAAAACTCTGCCAGTTTTATTTTAATAGGCAAAAACATTCAGGGAAATGTTACCACCCTTTTTAACTGGAAGAGTGCTCTTGCCATTACAGCAGTTGCAGGAGGCATTTACGGACTTTTAAGAATTTTTTTAAAGAGATAAGAGATAAATGTATAGTTCACTGATTGATGAAGTTTTCAGAATAGCAATCTTAGAGGATATTGGAAAAGGTGATATCACTTCAGAAGTAATTGTCCCTGAACAATGTAATGCCATTGCTCATATAATATGTAAAGAAAATTTGATTCTTGCAGGAATACCTTTTGTAAAAAGATTTTTCAGTATTCTCTCTTCATCATTCAGCATTCAGCCTGATAGCTTATGTTTTGAGGAACACTACAGAGATGGTGATTTCATTGAAAAGGGCGATACAATTGCCACACTTAAAGGCAATGCAAGATTGCTTCTTGCAGGAGAGAGAACTGTATTAAATCTTTTACAGAGACTTTCAGGAATTGCCACTTTAACAGGAGAATTTGTTAAAAAAGTTAAAGACCTTCCAGTAAAAATTCTTGATACAAGAAAAACAACTCCTGGATTAAGATTTATGGAGAAGTATGCTGTAAGAATTGCTGGAGGACATAATCATCGTTTTGCTCTTTATGATGCGGTTTTAATAAAGGACAATCATATTAAAATTGCAGGTTCTGTAGCAGAGGCAGTGCTTAGAGCTAAAAAATCTTGTATTTATCAGAAAATTGAAGTTGAGGTCAAAACTATTGAAGAGCTTGAGGAGGCAGTTAATGCAGGAGCAGACATTGTGATGCTTGACAACATGGAGATTGAAACAATGAAAAAGGCTGTATCCATTGCAAAAGGCAGAGTCCTGATTGAAGCCTCAGGTGGCGTTAATCTTGAAAATGTAAGAGAGATTGCTTTAACAGGTGTAGATTTTATCTCTGCTGGAGCCTTAACTCATTCTGCCAGAGCTGTTGATATAAGCATGAAGATAAGGGAGGTTTTATGAGCATTACTTATAAACAGGCTGGAGTTGATATTGATGAAGCAGAAAGATTTGTAAAAATGATTTCTCCTGTGGTGAAGACAACTTTCCGTAAAGAGGTTCTTACTGATATAGGACTTTTTGCAGGATTATTCAGGCTGGAGATAAAAAAATACAGAGAACCAGTGCTTGTTAGTGGCACTGATGGAGTGGGAACGAAGCTAAAAATAGCCTTTGAAGCAAACAGACATGATACCGTTGGAATAGACCTTGTTGCCATGTGTGTGAATGACATTCTGACAGTTGGTGCTGAGCCTTTATTTTTTCTTGACTATTTCGCTACAGGAAAGCTTAATGCAGAAAAGGCATCGCAGGTGATAAAAGGCATTGTTGAAGGATGCAGACAGGCAGGCTGTGCGCTTATAGGAGGTGAGACTGCTGAGCTGCCTGGCTTTTATAAAAAAGAGGAATATGACCTTGCAGGTTTTGCTGTGGGAGTGGTTGAAAAGAATGAAATAATTGATGGAAAGGAAATAAAAGAAGGAGATGCAATAATAGGCGTTGCTTCATCAGGACTTCACAGCAATGGTTTTTCTCTTGTAAGAAAAGTTCTTTTTGAGAGAGCAAAAATGAAAATAGACCAGTATGTTTCAGAACTGGGTTGCAGTCTTGCCGATGAATTACTGAAGCCCACTCAGATTTATGTTAAAGCCTACTTTGCTCTTAAGGGGAAAGTTAATGTTAAAGGCATGGCACATATAACAGGTGGTGGAATTCCAGGAAATCTACCAAGAATTTTCCCTGAAAATAAAACTGCTGTAATATATAAAAATCAATGGCAGATTCATCCAGTATTTCAGCTTATTCAGAAAGAAGGAAAGGTTAAAGAATCAGAAATGTTTAAAGTTTTCAATATGGGAATAGGCTATGTTTTTATCATTGACAGTAAAGATGTGAAAAGGGCATTGAATATTTTAAATAAAAAAGGATATAAAGCTTACTCAATTGGTGAAGTAATCAGAGGTAAAGGAAAAATCAAAATAGAATGAAGATATTTCATAAAGAAGCCCAATTAGGAGAAGTTCTTTTAAGATTTGTAGATTCCTATTCAGAGCCTTTGATTCTTTTTGATCCTGAAAGAATGGAAATAATCTACATGAATCAGCCTGCAAAAGATTTTTGGGGTGAGCATTCAGAGTTATCAGAATTTTTTGAACAACAGGAGTATAGAAATTTTATTAAATTAATTCATGATTGTCATAGCATAGAAGAGCAAAGGGTTATAAGTTATAGAAAAGATAATGGCAGTAAAGGAGTTTTGCTTTTCAGTTTATATCCAGTGGCTTGGGAAGACCAGAGGGTTGTGTTTCTTAAATTTAATGATATAACTGAAAAAATAAAGAAAAAAGAAGAAAAAAGAAGAAGAAATGCCCAGTTGATACTGCAGGATAAGTTAAAATCAATTGATCTGGTTACTTCAAGCATATCACACGAAATAAATAACATCTGTAATTTTATGGTTAATAATCTCCGAATTACATTTCAGGCATGGCAGGATGTTTTTAATCTTGTCAGAGAGTATGAGAATGAAAATGGAGAATTCTTACTTGGAGGAATCTCATCTGCAGAGATTGAAAAAATTATTCCAAAACTTATGCTGTCAATCATGGAGGGTATAACGAGAATTTCAGATACAATTGACGACTTTAGAAAATACATTAAAGAAGGTTTAAAATCTGAATCCTCAATTATTGATGTAAATGAATTGGTAAAGAGAGTAGTAACAATACTCAATCATCATATTTTTATGCATACAGAAAATTTTAATCTTAATCTTCAAGAAGGATTGCCAGAAATAAGAGGCAATACGCAAAAGCTTGAGCAGGTTATAATAAATCTGTTAATTAATGCCTTACAGGCATTACCAGATAGAAAAAGAGGAATTTTCCTATCTACAGGGATAAAAGGGGATAAGATATACATTGAAATCAGAGATGAAGGTATTGGAATCTCTAAGGATATAATGCCTTATATTTTTGAACCATTTTTTTCAACAAAATATTCATCAGGTGGCTCAGGTCTTGGACTTTATCTTTCAAAGTCCATTATAGAAGAGTTTGGTGGCGAAATCACGATCAAATCAGAAGAAAGCAAGGGTACGCAAATAATTATTTATCTGCCCTGTTATAAAACAGATGGAAAACTTTAATTACTCTGTTGCAATAATAGACGATGAGAGAGAGTCTTTATATACCTACTCATTAATTCTAAAACAGTCTGGAATTAATGATGTTGTTTTAATTGAGGACCCACGAGAACTTCCTGTTGTTTTAAAAGAAAGATCATTTTCTATTTTACTTCTTGACCTTTCAATGCCCCATATCTCAGGTTTTGAACTTTTAAAATACTTATCAGTGGAATATCCAGAAATTCCTGTAATTGTCTTAACAGCAATAAAAGACATAGAAACAGCTGTTGAGTGCATAAAAATAGGTGCTTCAGATTATCTGGTAAAGCCTGTTGAAAAAAATAAGCTGATTTCATCAATAAAAAAAGCACTGGAAATGAATCGCCTTAAGGAGGAGATTTCAGGATTAAAGCATCGCTTGATAGAGGATAGACTCGAACATGAAGAGGCTTTTTCAGAAATTATCACTGTAAATCAGAGAATGAGAGGTATTTTTAAATACGTAGAAGTAATATCCAAAACAGAGCAACCTGTTTTAATAACAGGTGAAACAGGAACAGGAAAGGAACTTGTAGCAAGAGCAATTCATAAAATAAGTGGCAGAAAAGGTGATTTTGTAGCAGTAAATGTTGCAGGGCTTGATGATAATATGTTTTCTGATACACTTTTTGGTCACAGAAAAGGAGCTTTTACAGGAGCTATCTCAACCAGGGAAGGACTTATTTCAAGAGCAAAGGGAGGAACTCTTTTTCTTGATGAAATCGGAGATTTATCTGAAGCCTCTCAACTTAAGCTTTTAAGGGTTATTCAGGAGAAAGTTTATTATCCTCTTGGTTCAGATATTCCAAAAAGCAGTGATGCAAGAATTATAGTTGCCACAAATCAGGATATACATGATATGGTTAACAGAGGAGCCTTCAGAAAGGATCTATTTTACAGACTTAAAGCACATCATGTTCATCTTCCACCTTTAAGGGAAAGAAAGGATGATATACCTGTTTTACTTGACCATTTTATTAAAGAGGCTGCAAAACAATTGGGGAAAAAACCTCCCAAGTATCCAGAAGAGTTATTAATACTTTTAGTGAACTACTCCTTTCCGGGCAATATAAGAGAATTAGAGATGATAGTTTATGATGCAGTAGCTCGATGTAAATCCTCTATTCTCTCACTGGAAGTCTTCAAAGACATGATAGACATAAGCAATTCCATTGATAAAGAGCTTAAAAGTGAGATAGTAAAATTTTATATACAGATGAGATTTCCCGATAAACTTCCCACATTAAAGGAGATGGAAGAACTCCTTATCCATGAAGCCTTAAGAAGAGCTAAAGGTAATCAGGGTATCGCAGCTAAAATGCTTGGTATAACAAGGCAGGCACTTAATAAAAGATTGCATAAACTGCATAAAAAATAGTCCCCTGAAAAAATTTTTTCTAAATTAAAGTCTCAGCAAATATGGTTGCACCCTTTTTATTTAAAAAGTCTCTGAATTATTTAGAAATTTTATCTGGCATATATATTGTTAATAGATGAAATAGATGAACCGATTAACTTTTCCATACAGCCCCCTGATAAGTTTAATCGGTGGACAGGGGAAGCAGTTGAGGTATGAAACCTCAAAGCTTCCCTTTTTTTATTTAAAAAACTAAAGAAGGAGGAGGTTTATGGAACTTACAAGACGAAGTTTTCTGAAAATCTCCACAGGCGCTCTGCTTCTCAGCTCGCTGGGGCTTAATCTTGAGCCTGCAAAAGCCTATGCAGCAGAGCTGAGAACAAAGGGCGCTAAGGAGACAACCACAGTGTGTCCTTACTGTTCAGTTGGTTGCAGCATTATTGTTTCTGTTAAGGATGGTAAAGTAGTAAACACAGAAGGTGACCCTGATAGTCCTATTAATGAGGGAGCACTATGTCCAAAGGGTGCATCAATCTATCAGATTGCAAACAATCCTTATAGGGTTACAGAACCACTTTATCGTGCACCTGGAGCTACAGAGTGGAAAAAGATAAGCTGGGAGGAGGCTTTAAACAAGATAGCACGGCTTGTAAAGAAGACGAGGGACAAGTATTTTATTAAAAAGAATGATAAGGGACAGATTGTAAACAGAGTAGATGCTATTGCTCATGTTGGTTCAGCTGCTATGGATAATGAAGAATGCTATCTTATTCAAAAATTAATGCGTTCCTGGGGGCTTGTCTACATTGAACATCAGGCGCGTATATGACACTCCGCTACTGTAGCGGCTCTGGCAGAGTCGTTTGGTAGAGGAGCAATGACAAATCACTGGATTGATTTAAGAAATGCGGATGTTATTTTAGTAATGGGTGGTAATCCCGCAGAAAATCATCCAATCTCAATGAAATGGATAATGAAGGCTAAGGAACAGAGAGGTGCCAAACTCGTTGTTGTTGATCCAAAATTCACGAGAACAGCTTCAAAGGCAGACCTTTATGTTCCAATTCGTTCTGGAACAGATATTGTATTTCTTGGTGGATTGATTAAATATATAATTGACAACAATCTCTATTTCAAAGACTATGTAGTAAACTATACAGATGCGTCATTCCTTGTTGATCCAAACTTTAAAACTGCTGAAGAGCTTGATGGCGTATTCTCAGGATATGATGAGAAAAAGAGAGCTTATGACAAATCCACATGGAAGTATCAGCTTGATGAAAATGGAGTGCCAAAGAAAGATCCAACACTTCAGCATCCAAACTGTGTTTTTCAGTTACTAAAGAAACAATACTCAAGATACACAATTGATACAGTAGCACAAATTACAGGAGCACCAAAGGAAAAGATTGAAGAAGCATACAAAATTCTCGCATCAACAGGTAAGCCTGACAAAGTCATGACAGAATGTTATGCAATGGGCTGGACCCAGCACACAGTAGGTGTTCAGAATATAAGAGCTTTTTCTATTGTCCAAATGTTACTTGGCAATATCGGAATGGCTGGCGGAGGAGTAAATGCTCTGAGAGGTGAGTCTAATGTTCAGGGCTCAACAGACCATGGAATTCTTTTCCATATCCTTACAGGATACAATCCCACACCGGTGGCGAGCGATGTAGACCTTAAAACATACATTGAAAAATACACACCGAAAACAAAAGAACCGAAGAGTGTTAACTGGTGGTCCAATAGACCAAAATACATTGTCAGTTATCTTAAGGCATTGTACGGTGATAAAGCCACAAAAGAGAATGACTTCTGTTACAGTTATCTTCCCAAGAGAGATGATGGACAGAACTGCTCATGGCTTATGATATTTGACCAGATGTACAAAGGTAATATTAAAGGATTCTTTGCCTGGGGACAGAACCCTGCATGTTCAGGTGCAAATTCCAACAAAACAAGAAAAGCTCTTGCTAAGCTTGACTGGCTCGTAGTAGTTAATCTCTGGGATAATGAAACAGCTTCATTCTGGCGTGGTCCTGGCATGGATCCGAAGAAGATAAAAACAGAGGTATTTTTACTACCATGTGCAAGCTCAGTGGAAAAAGAAGGAAGTATCACAAACTCAGGACGACTTGCCCAGTGGAGATACAAGGCAGTTAATCCTCCAGGCAAAGCAATGCCAGATGCAGAGATAATGAATGAGCTTTACTTCAGAGTAAAGAAACTTTATGAAAAAGAAAAGGGAGCATTTCCTGAGCCAATTATTCATCTTACATGGAACTATGGTGAAAAGGATGTAAATGGAAAAGTAAAACACATTGATACAAAGCTTATTGCAAAGGAGATCAATGGCTACTATCTTGAGGATGTGTATGATAAAGACGGCAAACTCATAGGTAAAAAAGGTGAACTTGTCCCGAGCTTTGTCTTTCTAAGGGATGATGGCAAAACCTCTTCTGGAAACTGGCTTTACTGCGGAAGTTTCACAGAAAAAGGTAATATGATGGCAAGAAGAGGGAAAGAAGATCCAACAGGACTTGGGCTTTATCCAAACTGGGCATGGTGCTGGCCTGTAAACAGAAGAATACTTTACAACCGCGCAAGCGTTGACCCACAGGGTAATCCATGGGATCCAAAGAGAGCTGTAATTAAATGGGATACAGCAAACAAAAAATGGGTAGGAGATGTGCCAGATGGACCTGCACCACCACTTGCAATGCAAGGTGGAAAGCTTCCATTCATAATGAAACCTCTTGGAGTTGGTGCAATATTTGGTGCTGGATTAGCAGATGGACCATTCCCGACTCATTATGAGCCACTTGAGTGCCCATTCTCTGAAAATCCTATTTATAAGAAACACAGAATAAATCCAACAGTAAAACTTTTTGGCACAGAGGCAGATGCATTTGTATTTTGTGACACAAGATACCCATATGTGGGAACAACTTATAGATTAACAGAGCACTGGCAGACAGGAGTAATGACAAGACATACAGACTGGCTACTTGAACTTGAGCCACAGGTATTTGCAGAGATTGATCCAGTGCTTGCAAAGGAAAAGGGAATAAAGAGCGGAGATAAAGTGATTGTCTCATCAGCAAGAGGAAAGCTCTGGGCAATTGCAATTGTGACACCGAGGTTACAACCTCTTAAGGTAATGGGTCAGACCATTCATGTTGTAGGACTCCCATGGCACTTTGGATGGCAGTGGCCCAAGGACGGTTCTGGTGGAGACAGTGCAAATCTTCTCACGCCATCAGTGGGTGATCCCAATACCATGATACCTGAGACGAAGGCATTCATGGTAAACATAGAGAAGGCATAGGAGGTGAAAAATGGCACGTAAAGGACTGTTAATAACACCAGATATATGCATAGGATGCAGAGCCTGTCAGGTTGCGTGCAAGGAGTGGAATCAGCTTCCTGCAACAAAGACAAAAAACAACGGAACCCATGAAAATCCACCTGACCTTGATGGGAATACATACAACAGAATCAGGTTTATTGAGACATCTGACTCTAAAGGAGTAAAATGGCTTTTTGTAAGCCAAAGATGCATGCACTGTGGTGAACCTGCATGTGTTCAGATATGCCCTGTTGGTGCACTTCAGAAAGAAAAAGAAACAGGCATTGTTTACTATAACAAGAACAAATGTATAGCCTGTCATGCCTGTCGTTCTGCCTGTCCATTTGACATACCGAGATATGACCAGGGTGGAAAAGGAAAGATATCAAAGTGTCACATGTGTATTGACAGAGTTCAGGCTGGACTTACTCCTGCTTGTGCAAAGACCTGTCCAACAGGAGCTATTAAATTCGGTGACAGAGACGCGCTTATCAAAGAAGCAAAGGCTAAGGGATTCAAGCTTTATGGTGAGACAGACCTTGGAGGACTGGGAGTTGTATTTGCCCTCAAGGATTCACCAAAGGTTTACAAGCTTACAGAGAATCCAAAAATATCTGAATCTGTTGCATTCTGGGGCTCTGTTTTAAGAACACTTGTTGGAAGAAGTGGTTCAACAACTTCAAGCTTCATCAAATATCTCGCTCAGAAAACAACAGAAGAAGTAAAGAAATAACTTTTACCGAGGGGAGGTTAAGTCCTCCCCTTAATTTACAATTCTAATATCCTGCGTTTTGGACAAATATTGCATGCAAGAGTGGAATTGTTTGAAATAAACTTCTTCCTGAAATCCTTTGAGTTTCTTAAGATAGATGGTAGGGTTTTTTCAGTTATTCGCCCAAAATAAATACTTTTAAATCCTTCTGCCGGGACCCCTGTGAATACGCATGGAGAAACATATCCAAGAGAGTTTATAAAAACTGAATTCAAAGGATTTTCAGAGCAGGTTTTTCCTTTTCTGAATGGATGAGGTATGTTAAAAGATATTGATAGATCAAATTTTTTCCCTTCTTTTATAACATTGAGTGCTTTATTTTTTAAGATATTAAATTCTTCCTCCGTCTGAGGGACAAGAGATTCATTGCTAAGAAAAGACTCAGGAATAAAATCAAGAAGACTTACCACAACATGGTCAATGCCTCTTTTGCTGAAACTCTCAGGAATTTCTTCCAGCTCCTCAAGATTTGACCTTAAAAGCATGTAAGCAATGTGAATCTTTGGATTTGAAACTCCTTTTTTTATTTTCATTTTATCTAATTGCTCAATTACCTTAAAAACCCTGTCAATCTTTGTTCCAGAACGCAATGTATCATTTTGCTTTATTCCTGTAAGGGAAAAAGCTATTACATCTATCTGAAGGTCAATTATTCTTTCTATGTGGAATTGCTCAATTAACATTCCATTCGTTGTTGTGCCAACTTTGCATCCATGTTTTTTTGCAATCTCTACAAATTTAAAAAAATCGGGATTACAAAAGGGTTCACCCCATCCCTGAAGATAAAGGAGTTTCACTTTTTTAAGATATGGTTCAATAAGAGAAAATTCATAAAGACTGAGATTTTTTCCTTTCCACGATCTTCTGTGCGTTGTATGAGGACAGTAAAAGCAGGAAGCATTACATAGCCCTGAAATCTCAATTTGAATCCAGTCAAGCCGGGGCATCAGGATTTTTTCAATGAATTTCATTTGAGTTATTATAAACTATGACTGCATTTTTTTCATCTCTTTATGTTCATGTTCCTTTTTGTATAAAAAAATGTAAATACTGCAGTTTCTATTCATTGCCCTATGATGAAGATTTAGAAAAGCTTTACATTAAGGCAGTTCTGAAAGAAATGGAAATGACAAAAGAGTTTCCCCATTTTCTTAAAACAGTATACATAGGTGGAGGAACGCCTTCATGTTTGAGCATGGATGGCTTGAAAAGTCTTCTTTCAGGTTTGAGAAAAAATTTTAAAACATCCCGAGATGTGGAGTTTTCAGTGGAGATAAATCCTAAAACTCTTGGCAGTGAGAAGCTGGATTTATTAAAAAATTATGGAGTTAATAGATTAAGTATTGGAGTGCAGTCATTTAATGATAAAGAGCTTTTAGTTTTAGGAAGAATTCATACAGCTGATGAGGCAATGAAAACAGTTGAAACTGCATTTAAAAAAGGCTTTGAAAATATATCAATTGACCTGATTTATGGAATTCCAGCACAGAGATTGAAAAGCTGGAAGGAGACTCTTAATAAAGCAGTGAATACAGTTGTAAGCCACATTTCAGTATATGAATTGTCAGTGGAAGAAACTACTCCACTTAGAAAAGAGCTTAATGCTGGGAAGATTTCACTCCCTTCACAGGATGATATTGCTCTAATGTATGAATTTGCTTCAGATTTTCTTAAGGAAAAGGGCTTTAAAAAGTACGAGATATCAAACTTTGCCCGGGCAGGATTTGAATGCAAACACAATATTTCATACTGGTTAAGAAAACCATATCTCGGAGTTGGTCCTTCAGCTCATTCATTTATTGATAGAAAAAGGTTTCACAATCCTTCTGATTTATTTCTTTATGCCAGTTCTTTAACTGATTGTAAAGCAGGATGGGTATATGATTATTCTGTTGATAAGGTGGAAGAATTAAAAGAAAAGATTTTTCTCGGGCTGAGGATGACAGAAGGCATCACTCTTAAAAAAAGATGTTTACTTGAGTTTTTAAAGAATTTTGAAAAGGAAAAACTGCTCACCATTTCAGACAACAAAGTGAAACTTACGGATAGAGGAATGCTTGTTTCTAACGAGATTTTTGCCCGGGTATTATTACATATTGAAAACTGTCCTGTCTGTAAACAAGAATAAGAAGATCAGAGCCTGTTGCCTTTGAAATGATATCATTAAAATCATTTATGGAGTTTACCGGTTTTTTGTTAATCTCAATAATTACATCATCCTGTTTCAGGACTCCTAATGCTGGACTGTCTTCTTTAACTTTATTTACATAGACACCCTTTATAGATTTTTTTAAATTTGTTTTTAGTTTTTCAGGAATTTCAGTAATCTCAACGCCTTTTATCTGAGATTTATAAGAAGAGCTTGCCTGAAGCAGAGTTTCTGGAGGTTCTTCAAGGATTACTGGAAAATCCTTTTGAATTCCGTCTCTTAAAATCTTTAAATTGAGAGTGTCTCCAGCAAACTTTGCTGAGATTATGTTTTGCAGGTCTTTTAACTCTTTAATCCTGTAGCTGTCTGCTTCAACAATTACATCTCCTCTTTTTAATCCTGCTTTGTCTGATGGACCAGCTTCATAAATATTTGTAATTACCACTCCTTCAGAAGCATTAAATATTTTGCTAAGCTCTGCAGTTAATGTCTGCCCCTGAAGTCCTAACCAGCCTGGTTTTCTTTTTATCAATTTGTTGATCTCTGAATAAACAGGCTTAATCAACAGAGCTTCAGAAACATTGTCGCTTTCTGTGACAACTCCAATAGGTTTTAAATCAAGGGAAAGAACAAGAGAGCCTGGAATCTGTTTACCCCGGATCTGGATTTTACTGTCTTTAATTTCTCCTTTTACAATCAGCAAAGAGGGTTCTTCAAAAACCGTTAAGAGAAAAAATATTTCATCTTTTGTTGCCGGCAGATCAAAATTTACTGGATTGAAATCTCTATTGAGTTTTATTACTGCTATATTTAATTTTGAATCTACAGCAAACACAGGATTTTTTACTTTTTCAACAATTGTGGCGGGAAGTATGGCATAGTTATTATCTATTGCAACTGCCACTCCTTCCTGCAGAGGAATTATAGAATCTGAAAATCTCTGATATATTGTATCAAATTTGTTTTTTATTGATGTGGAAAAGCTTTCTTCCGAATACAGAGTAGCAGTGGAAAATAAAATAGAGGTTATTAAAATAAAAACAGTGATTACAACTTTGGCATAATTTTTATCT
This sequence comes from Thermodesulfovibrio sp. 3907-1M, assembly GCF_040450955.1. Lineage (NCBI taxonomy): Bacteria > Pseudomonadati > Nitrospirota > Thermodesulfovibrionia > Thermodesulfovibrionales > Thermodesulfovibrionaceae > Thermodesulfovibrio > Thermodesulfovibrio autotrophicus. The sequence continues at coordinate 823,923 of NZ_CP144373.1, read as the reverse complement.
GTAAACATCTCTTTGTATTATCATCAATTTTAAATCTGTCGTCAAGTCTGTATCCCGCGATACACACAATATCTCCATTGCTTTCAATTACCGGGACAGTGTCTCTTTCATCTCTTGGAACTTTTTCATCAACAAAGAAATCCTGAAGCTTTTTCTTCTTGCCAAAGCCAAAAGGATAAAAGTAGTCTCCTGCTTTTCTTGCTCTTACAATCAGCGGGAATTTAATTTTATCCATGTCAATATAAATAGTGCTTTTTCCATTACCGAAATCCTGAAGTTCTTCTCTTTTTATTTCCTTTAGACTCAGAAAAATATTTGCTTCTTTAAGATAAATATCCATAGGCTTGGGTATTTCATAAGTAGAAAGTTTTTTTGGAGACTCTGCTGTTACTGTTAAAGTTGAATATCCCTTTATAGCCCTAATGCCTTTTGGAAGGTATAATCTGTCGCCAGGTTTACCAGTTTTTATAAGTTTTATGATCTCTTCTATGTGATCAAAAGTTAAGCCTTTTAGATCTTTCACACTGTCAATGGCAACTCTTAAAGCTCTTCTTAATACAACAATATTAAGCACTTCCATGGGATTACAAAAAAGTTCAACTTTTTTGTCCGTTTTTCTGCTCATAAGTCGCATTAAAGCCTTTGTTACTGCTACATTTATGTAGTCATTTTCTTCTCTTAAAATATCAGCAGTTCTTGAAATAATCTTTGTAGCCTGTGGAGAGATTGATTTTACAACTGGCATCAAGGTTTTTCTTATTTTGTTTCTTAGGTACTTTAAGCTCTCATTTGATGGATCAGTTATGTAAGAAATGTTTTTTTCTGAGAGAAATTTTTCTATTTCTGCTCTTTCAACTTCTATAAGAGGTCTTATGATTTTTTTTCTTACAGGTGGAATTCCACTCAATCCAGCAGGTCCTGCTCCTCTTAAAAGTCTCATTATAACCGTTTCAGCCTGATCATCAGCATTGTGTGCTACTGCAATTTTGTGTGCCTTAATATTAATACTTATTTGCTCCAGTGCTCCATATCTCAGGATTCTTGCTGCTTCCTGGATATTTATTTTTTCATTTTTTGCGAAACTTTTGACATCTATTGATTGAGTATAAAAGGATATATTGAGGGATTCACATAAATACTTACAAAATTCAATTTCTTTCGGAACATCCTCAGGTCTTAATCCATGATCTATGTAAGCTGCCGAGATTTTTAATTTGTATGCAGGTTTAAGCATGTGTAAAATCTGAATAAGGCAAACAGAGTCAGGTCCTCCTGAAAGACCAACAAGAATATGGTCTTCCATTGAAATCATGTTGTATTTCTCAATTGTATGTTTGACTTTTTTGATGATATCCATCTGTTAATTTTAACAAATCTATCTTGATTTTTTTAAACCATTTGTTTTTAAACTAATTTTAAAAATAAAAAGGAGATGAGATGACAAAATCAGGATTTTTTTCAATTTTTTTGTTTTTAATCTTCATAATTTCATCTTGCAATATGTCCACTAATCCTTGTTCAAGCATCAAAGAAAAGAATTTAAAAGAAACATTAAAAATTGATTTTGACAGCATTGTTGAAAAAAATGAGATTAAAGGAACAAATTTATGCCAGATTGTAATTCAAAGAGGTGGTGGATTGAATGTGTTTTATGCATATCCTGATGGTAAAACTTTCATATTTGGAGACATTTACAAAGATGGTGTATTTTTAAGTAAAGCAACCTTAGAAAGAATTCAGGAAAAGAGTTTTAAGAACTTTCAATCAGAAATTGAAAAAATTGTCGCTTTTTCCTACAAACCAGAAGGTGCTAATAAATATGTTTACATGATTACTGATCCAGATTGCCCATTTTGTGAAAGAGCAAAAAGCTCAGTTAAGCAATGGGCAGATTCAAGAAAAGTGGAAGTGAAAGTTATATTTTTCCCTCTTGAAAGACTTCATCCTCAGGCAAAAGACAAGGCTGTGCGAGCAGTCTGTTCAGGAATGCAGTTCAATGATTATCTTAATTCAAAATGGACAGGGCAGCAGTGTTCTGAGGGAGTAAAAAAGATAGAAGAATCAATTGCTCTTATGAGTAAGATTAATATAAATGGCACGCCTTCTTTTATTTCCTTTAATGGAAAACGCATAATAGGTTTTTCACCTGAGGGACTTGACAGTATTATAAACTGAAGGCGTTTTCCTGCAAAAATTCGAAAAAAAGCCTGTATATGTAAGGTAAACTTCTTTTTGCATGGGTAGCTATGTAAAAGGTTCTACTCATTGTGTAGTTTTTTATTCTTACAACTTTAAGTTTTCCACATTCTGCTTCATCCTTAATTGAATGGATTGAAAGTATTGATATACCTATGCCATTTTTAATTGCCTCTTTTACGGCATCTGTGCTACTCAGGGTGCATACTACATTGAGTTTTTCTATATCAATTCCTATCTCATTAAGCCATTTTTCCATTTCTTTTCTTGTTCCAGATCCTTCCTCTCTCATTATAAATGGAAGTTTAAGAATCTCTTCTGGTTCAATAAAAGAATCTTTTATAAAGTCAGGGCTGGCAATTATAAGTTCGTCATTCATAAAAGGAAGATAGTTGATCTTTGATTTATGAAGTTTTGTTCCTACAACTCCCAGTATACTCTGTCCTGAAACTAAGCTTTCTATAACTAATTTTGAATCTGAGATGTCTATCTGAACTGAAATATGAGGATAGATTTTTTTAAAAGATGATATCAATTTTGGTAAAATATATGTCCCTGGAATACTGCTTGCTCCAATATGGAGATTGCCTGATGGTGCAGATTTTATTTTTTGCAAAACCTCTTTTAAACTTTCCAGCTTTTCCAACACTCCACAGGCATGTTCATAAATTACTTCTGCTTCTTTTGTGGGAATAATGAGTTTGCCGAATCTGTCAAACAATTTGCAGTTTAATTCTTCCTCAAGGGTTTTTATATGTTCACTTATTGTTGGCTGTGTGAGAAAAAGTTCTTTAGCAGCTTTTGAGAAACTTTTATTTTTGAATACGGAAATAAAAATTCTTAGTTGATGAATATCCATAGAAACATTTTAGCAAAATTAATAATTAATTTGACAGATTTTGCTTTTTTTGATATTCTTTCTTTAAATGAAACAATTGGTAATTTTTTCAATTTTTATTTTCCTATTAACTCCTTGTGCCTATGCCTTTGACAGAAAAGGATTTTCACCTACTGCACCATTTTGCGTAATCTCCACCTTTTCTGCAGATTCTCCAAGACAGAATCAGGTAGCTATTGATCTTAGTTATGAAATGACGAACGATCCTGATATAAAAAGAACGAATCTGAATGTCTCTTATGGATTAACCAATAATGTGGAAATTATTGCTAATCTTCCATATAACCTTTCATACCATAATTCTCTTAATGACAATGGTGCAGAGGATATTAATTTTGGCTTTAAACACAGGATAATTGATGAAACAACCTATTTACCAGCTTTTGCATATATGCTCTATGTTTCAGGAGATTTTGGAAGTGAAGAGTTTTCAACAGAAGGAGGCATTGGAGGAGGAGTTATTCTGACAAAAAAAATAGGACCTGTAAAAGCTCACGGAAATGTAATCTATTTTAGACCGAATAAAGAAGGATTAAAAGAGACATGGAACATGAATCTTGGTTCAGAGCTTAAAGTAAGTTATAACTCCTCTATTCTCTTTGAAATAATCGGAAGAAAAGCTATTGATAAAAATAAAATAGACCTTGTAGAATGGAGACTTGGTTACAGAGTTAGTGTAACAGATTTTTCTTATACCACTGTAAGCACTGGTTTTGACATAAAAAACAGGAATCCTGATGTGAGATTTATTTTTGGTATAAGTGTAGTGCTACCTGGAGAAAAACATAAGATAAAAAGAATTGTAGAAGATGTTGAATAATGTTATAATAGTTTCATGTTTGATTTAGGTTTTCAGGAACTCATTGTAATATTTATCGTTGCCTTGCTTGTATTTGGTCCAAAAAGACTCCCTGAGCTCGGATATACGCTTGGTAAAACAATTAACGAAATCAAAAAGGCTTTTCAGGGTGCAAAATCTGAGATGGAGAAGGAGTTTCAGGAAGTAAAAGAGACTGTTGAAGAAGCTAAAAAGGACATAAAAGACCCTCTCCAGCTAAAAGAAGAAGTTTTTAAAGATTTACCATCTCTCTCCGATCTCAGAATAGATAAACATATTGAAAATATTGCCAGAAAAGAGATTGAAAAAAAGGAGTAATAATGGATGGAAGAACAGAAGATGTCTTTAATAGAGCATCTTTCAGAGCTAAGAAAGAGAATTCTCATATGTCTTGCAGCTCTGGTTATAGCTTTTATTTTTACATTTAGTTATTCTGAATATATTTTTAAGCTCCTGCTTTTTCCTCTTGAATTTACTCCCCAGTTTTCATTAAAAGAGGGGTTGGTTTTTGTTCCTGACCATAAGCTTCATAATACAAAGCTTGTATTTTTAGGACCTGCTGAAGCTTTCTGGATGAACATGAAGATAGCGCTTGTATCAGGATTTGTCCTTACAATTCCAGTAATTTTTTATCAACTCTGGAGATTTGTCTCTCCCGGGCTTTATTCTCATGAAAAAAAATATGTCCTGCCCTTTGTTTTAAGTGCAACAGGTCTTTTTTTAACTGGTGTTGCTTTCTGTTATCTGATTGTTCTTCCTTTTGCTATGGGATTTTTACTTAACTACAAAGTAGGAGACTTTTTAATGCCCATGCTTTCTGTGGGGCTTTATATAGATTTTTTATTGAAGTTTCTTCTTGCCTTTGGGCTGGTTTTTGAATTGCCAATTTTGATTGTGATTACAACAAGAATGGGATTGATAACTCCTCAGACACTGAAAAAATACAGGCGTCTTGCTATAGTTCTTGCTTTTGTGGTTGCAGCGATAATAACACCAACTCCTGACGCTTTCAATCAGACACTCATGGCAGTTCCCATGATCATACTTTATGAACTTGGGATATGGGTTTCAATAATACTCAATAAAAAAGGTAAAAACGATGGAGGGCAGAAGTAAATCACTTTCAGCCATAGCCTCTGACATTGCAGAAGGATTTATCACGGTAAATCCTTTGTTTTTGAAAAAATTTTCAGAAAAAGAGTTAAGACAACTTCATGATGTGATAATTAAAAAAGAGCGGCAGATAAGAGCAGAGCCTTTCCCCTTTAATGAGCCTTTGCAAATAAGAAAAAGAAATATGAAGCTTCAGAGACTTCATCAAGCCATGGTAGTTATCAAAAATTTTATAGAAGGGAAAATATGAAGATTGCTTTAACTGGATTTTTTAATTCAGGTAAGACCACAATTTTCAATGCAATGACCCACCAGAAAATTGAGACTTCTTCATATTCAGCGCAGGCAGATAAAGTTCATGTAGGAGTTCTTCAGGTAGATGATCCGAGATTAAGGAAAATCAGTGAAATTGTAAATCCTAAGAAAACAACTTTTGCTCAGGTTGAATGTATAGATGTAGCAGGATTAATAAAAGACAATCCCTCACATAATTCAAAAGTTATAAAACAACTGATAGATGCCGATGCTTTAATATACATTTTGCGTGGATTTGAAGACTTATCAGTGCCTTATCAATTCAATACCATTGATCCTGTAAGGGATTTTAATGAACTTGAATATGAATTTATAATGATTGATTTAGATCTTGTAACTAAAAGAATTGAAAGAATGTCCGAAAGTAAAAAGAAAGGGCAGAAGATAAATGAGGCAGAGATGAAGATTCTTCAGTTTTTAAGAAATCATCTGGAAGAGGGCAAACCTTTAAGAACAATGAAACTTAAAGAGGAAGAGATTAAACAGATAAGGCATTTAAATTTTTTAACTCTAAAGCCTGCTTTCGCTGTTATAAACGCAGATGAAAATTCTTTTAATGAAGGAAGATTTAAAGATACAGGCTTTTTAACAATATGTGGCTTACTGGAAAGTGAAATCATTCAACTTCCTCAGGATGAAATCTCAAATTTTCTTGATGCTATGGGAATAGATGAACCTGTCAGTAAAAAAATCATAAGAAAAGCCTACGAAATTCTTGATTATATCTCTTTTTTTACAGCAGGACCTCAGGAAGTAAGAGCATGGAGCATTAAAAAAGGAACATTGGCAGTAGATGCGGCAGGAAAGATTCACTCTGATATTCAAAGAGGATTTATCAGGGCAGAGGTAATATCTTATAATGATTTTCTTACTTTAGAAGGTGACCTTAATTTAGCAAAGCAAAAAGGAGTTTTAAGACTTGAAGGAAAGGAGTATGAAGTAAAAGATGGGGATATTATAACTTTCAGATTTAAAGTATAATTTTGGGGGTGGGGAGATGAAAAATTTTTTAAGTGAGCTTGACAGAAGGGTGAAGTTACGCTGGAAGATGGTTATTCCTCTATCTTTAGCTATTGCCTTTGGAGTTATTGCAACAGTTATTGTTACTGGTTATGGTGCTTATAAGATTGCTTATGATGCATCAATTCATTTTGGTGCCAAAGAAGTCCCTGTGGAGATAATGAATGAGGTAAGAACACTTCAGCTTGTTTTTGCTGTGCTTGGTTTTCTGGGTCTTATTTCAGCTTCAGCAATAGTTTACATAACTTACTTAGTTACTCACAAACCTGTTAATCTTCTTGCCCAGACATTACAGAAAATAGCTGATGGAGACTTAACTGTAAGCGTTGGTTTTAAGGACAGAGTGGATATCGTGGGAAGACTGGCAAAGAGTATTGATAAGGTTTTGCAAACTTTTATAAATCTTACTGACAAATCTTTTGAGTATTCTCAAAAACTTGCTGAAAGTGTTGACAGATGTAACAGAGTAATAGACGAAACAATTGAAGGAGCAAAGAGACAAACACAACAGGCAAATCAGATCGCGACAGCTGCTGAAGAAATGACACAGACGATAACTGATATAGCCAATAATGCATCAAAAGCTTCTGAAACTGCTCAGGAAACAATGGATATTGCTAAAAAGGGGCAGAATGTGGCTCAGAATGCGGTTCAGAAAGTTAATGTTGTCTATGAAACAACAAACGAGCTTGGTAGGATGGTAGAAAAACTTAATAGTTCTGCCTCTGAGATAGGAGAAATTGTAACAGTAATTAAAGACATTGCAGATCAGACTAATCTTCTTGCTTTGAATGCAGCAATTGAGGCAGCAAGGGCTGGTGAGCAGGGAAGAGGCTTTGCAGTTGTTGCAGATGAGGTTCGTAAACTTGCAGAGCGAACAATAAGAGCAACAGATGAAATTGCTCAGAAAATCAATATGATTCAAAGAGAAACTTCAGATACTGCACAATCAATGAAAAAGGAGCTTAAAGAAGTCACGGAAGTTACTGAATCTGTTAAAAGCATAGGAAATGCTCTTGGAGAGATTGTATCTGCTGTTACAAAGCTTAAGGATCAGATAACACAGATTGCCACTGCAGTGGAGGAGCAGTCTGCAGCAAGTGAGGAAGTAACAAGAAATATTGAAGAGTCTGCAAAGATAGCATCTCAGATAGAGCGACTCGCAGAGACAATAGTTAAAGATTCCTATGAGATACTGCATGTTTCATCAGACTTAAGACACACAGCAAGTGCTGTAAAAACAAAGAGAACACAGCAGATGCTTTTTGACATATTCAGGGGAGACCATGAAAGACTAATGATAAGAGTTCATGCCCATGTAAGAGGAATTGACAGACTTGATCCAGACAGGCTTGCTGATTATCGCTCCTGTGGAATAGGTAAGTGGTATTACAGTGAAGAAGGACAGAAATTTAAAGACCTTCCAGGATTTTCAGAGCTTGAAGATGTTCATAAAGCATGTCATAGTCTTGGTAGAGATATAGTTTTAGCCCATAATGCAGGAGACCATGAAAAGGTAAGGAAACTTTTTGATGAAGCTAACAGAAACTTTGAAAAATTAAACAGGCTTTTAGAACAGCTTAAAAGTGGTTATCTTGCAAGATTGAGATAAAGAGTGTTATTATTAAAGAGTTGGAGAGGTGGCCGAGTCGGTCGAAGGCAGCCGCCTGCTAAGCGGTTGTGGGGCCAAAAGCTCCACCCAGGGTTCGAATCCCTGCCTCTCCGCTCTTTTATAAAAGAATGAATTCCTACTCAATCATAGAGCAGTTTTCCTATCCGGGTTTATTTTTTCTATTAATTCTTGGCGGACTTGGTATTCCTCTCTTTCCTGAAGATTTAATTCTCATTGCTTGTGGAGTAATGATTTCAATGGGAATCATCAAACCTGTTCCTGCAGTCTTGATTTCTTACGCAGGTCTTATTTTGTCTGATTTTATGCTTTACTGGGCTGGAAGAAGATTTGGTAGAAAAATAGTAACGAATCATAGATTTGAAAAAATTCTTTCTCCTGCTAAGTTTTTGATAATTGAAAAAAAATTCCGTAGACACAGCACTCTCATAATGTTGCTTGGCAGACTTCTTGTGGGATTCAGGACTCAGGTTTTTTTACTTTCCGGAATTGCAAAAGTTTCAATAACAAAATTTTTGATTATTGACTCCTTCGGTTCTGCAGTTGTTCTGACTATTATGGTTACAGCAGGATATCTTGGAGGAAAATTCTTAGAAAGAGTGCAAAAAGGTATGTTGTACATGGAATACATTGTTGGCTTTTTAGCTGTAGTTGCAATAATTTTAGCTTTAATTTATCTGTCTTATAAATACTTGATGAAATCCAGTGATATATCGTGATAAAAATTTTTTCTTTTTGTTAAAATAATTAAAAAATTTTTTAAGAGGTGGTTTATGGAAAGGGTAGAAATTAGATGGCATGGAAGGGGAGGGCAGGGAACTGTAACTGCTGCAAAGGTATTTGCAGATGCCTGCCTAAGTGGAGGCAGATATGTTCAGGCTTTTCCTGAATATGGACCAGAAAGAGCTGGTGCACCACTGAGAGCATACAATAGAATAAGCTCAAAAGAACTGAGAATGCATTGTCCTGTTTCAAATCCTGATGTCGTTGTAGTCGTTGATCCTACACTAATAGAAAGCATTGATGTTACTGAGGGAGCAAAAGAGGATGCTAAGTTTATAATTAATACTTCCAAAGAGCCTGCTGAATTAAGAAAAAAGCTGAATCTCAAACCCACTCAAAAAGTTTACACCGTAGATGCTACAAAAATTGCCATTGAGTGCTTTGGAAGACCCATGCCTAATTCTCCGATGGTAGGAGCATTAAACAGAGTGACAGGACTTGTTGATCTTGGCACACTGCTTGAAGATGTAAGAAAAAGTTTTGGTAAGAAATTTTCTCAAAAAATAATAGACGGTAACCTTCTTGCAGTTAAAAGAGGTTACGAGGAGGTGAAAGAAGGATGATAGGATGGAAGGATATACCACCAGGAATGGTTCTGCTTGAAGCAGGAAGTGCTCTTAAGTTTAAAACTGGCTCATGGAGAGCTTTCAAACCAAGATGGATAGAGGAAAATTGCATTCAATGCCTTCTTTGCTGGCTTTACTGCCCGGATAATGCAGTCAAAGTTAAGGATGGAAAGAGACAGGATTTTGACTTTGATTACTGTAAAGGCTGTGGAATCTGCGCTATGGAATGCCCGGGTAAAAAAGGCAACAAAGCAATTGTAATGGAAGAGGAGGTGAAATAATGACAAAGGTTGTGGCAGTAACAGGAAATGAAGCAGTAGCAAATGCTTTTCGTCAGATAGAGCCAGATGTTTGCGCAGCCTATCCAATAACACCTCAGACAGAGCTAATGCAGAGATTTGCTGCTTTTGTATCAAATGGACAGGTAAAGACAGAGATGATTCTTGTAGAAAGTGAACATTCTGCTATGAGTGCATGTGTTGGTGCTGCAGCTGCAGGTGGAAGAGTGGCAACTGCTACATCCTCTCAAGGACTTGCTTTAATGTGGGAGATTTTGTTTATTGCATCAGGATTAAGACTTCCCATTGTAATGCCTGTCGTAAACAGGGCTCTTTCTGCACCAATAAACATTCACTGTGACCATTCTGATGCAATGGGTGCAAGGGATAGTGGCTGGATTCAACTTTGGAGTGAGAATGCTCAGGAAGCCTATGACAACACAATTCAGGCATTCAGAATTGCTGAGCACATGGATATAAGGCTTCCTGTAATGGTTTGCTATGATGGCTTTATAATTAGCCATTCAATAGAGAGGATTGAGTATCTTGATGATGAAGTAGTTAAAAAGTTTGTTGGCGAATACAAGCCTCTTTATCCACTTTTAGATGTGGACAATCCAAAAAGCTACGGTCCATTGATTCTTACTGATCTGTATCATGAAGTAAGAAAAGCCCATTCTGAAGTATATAAAAAAGTTCCTAAGGTGGTAGTTGATGTGGCAAAGGAGTTTAAAAAAATATCAGGAAGAAGCTATGGACTTTTTGAATCCTACAGACTTGATGATGCTGAGATAGGAATTGTAATTTTAAACTCTGCAGCTGGAACAACAAAGGATGTGATAGATGAATATAGAGAGCGGGGTATAAAGGTTGGACTTCTTAAGCCAAGGCTTTTCAGACCGTTCCCCTATGAAGAGGTTGGAAATGCTCTTAAAAACTTAAAAGCAGTTTGTGTTCTTGATAGAGCAGATGCTTTTGGAGGTTCATTTGGACCCCTTTATCTTGATATTGCTGCAAGTCTGTGTAATTTCAAGGAAAAACCAGTTTTAATTAACAGAATATACGGACTTGGTGGAAGAGACTACATGCCAGAGCATGCTCAAGGCGTAATTGATGAACTTATTGAGATTGCAAAGACTGGAAAAGTAAAGGTTTTAAAAGAATACATTGGAGTGAGGGAGTAAAATGGCAACACCATTAAACTTAAAAGAGCTATCAAAAAAAGAGTTAAGATTTACATCAGGACATCGTCTTTGTGCAGGATGTGCAGCTCCAACAGTGGTTAAAATGATACTTCTTGCTGCCTGTGACTGGCCTGTTGTTGTAGCATCTGCTACTGGATGCCTTGAAGTTTCATCATGTATATCAACATATACTGCATGGAAGGTGCCATGGATACACAATGCCTTTGAGAATGCTGCAGCCACTCTCTCTGGTGTTGAAACAATGTATAGAGCACTTAAAAAACAGGGCAAGATTGATAAAGATATAAAATTTATAGCAATTTCAGGTGATGGTGGAACATATGACATAGGTTTTCAGAGCCTTTCTGGTGCTATGGAACGATGGCATGACATGCTTTATGTATGTTATGACAACGAAGCATACATGAATACAGGAATACAGCGCTCTGGTGCGACTCCAACATATGCTGATACAACCACATGTCCTGCAGGAGCTGTAATACCAGGTAAACCTCAACAAAGAAAAGACCTCACAAAAATTATGGCAGCTCATGGAATTCCTTACGTTGCCCAGGCATCTCCAAGTCACTGGCCAGACTTAATGAAAAAGGTTAGAAAAGCTCTTGAAATTGAAGGACCAAAATTTATAAATGTTTTTACCCCATGTAATCGTGGATGGAGAACCAGAACTGATGATGCAATACTTATAAGTAGACTTGCTGTTGAAACATGTTTCTGGCCACTTTATGAAGTTGAAAATGGAGTTACAAAAGTTACTTTTAAACCAAGAGAGAAAAAACCAGTTGTTGAATTCCTTAAAGCACAGGGAAGGTTTAAACATCTTTTCGAACCTGGTAAGGAAAAGCTCATTGCTGAGATTCAGGAAATGATTGATAAAAACTGGGAAAGACTTTTAAAAGAAGAGGAGATGTTTGCTTCAAAAGAAGAAAGTCAATAAAACTTACTGGCTCTCTGTAAAAACTGGCAGAGAGCCATTCCTTTTTTCATCATTTTTTGTTATAATATTCGCTATCATTTTTGAAGGATAGTAAATAAATGGACTTGAATGCTTTAACGCAAAGATATTTACCTGTTCTTATAGTGATAATTATTTCAATTGTTATTGGACTTTCCATGCTTTTAATTAGCAGTTTACTTCGTCCAAAAAGAGCTTATACCCTGAAACTTACTCCCTATGAATGCGGAATTCCTTCCATGGAAGATACATGGGAAAGATTTAATGTTAAATTTTACATTGTTGCGCTGATTTTTGTTATTTTTGATGTAGAAGCTGTTTTTCTTTATCCCTGGGCAGTAGTTTATAAAAAGATTGGTTTTTACGCTTTAATAGAGATGTATCTTTTTATTTTTATTCTTTTAATCGGTTATTTTTATGCAATTGGCAAAAGAGTTTTTAACTGGAGTAAAGAATGATTCATGTTATTGACACAACAACAGAGCCTGTAGAGGTAGAGGAAGGCATTAAAGTTATTCCAGCAGCTAATACAATCATCACGACCCTTGATAAAATAGCAAGCTGGGGAAGGCGTTCTTCTCTATGGCCTCTTACATTCGGACTTGCCTGTTGTGCAATTGAAATGATGGCTACGGGTGCTTCCCATTATGACCTTGATAGGTTTGGTGTAATTTTCAGGGCTACTCCGAGGCAGGCTGATGTTATGATTGTAGCAGGAACAGTTACTAAAAAGATGGCACCTGTAATAGTTAATCTATATCATCAGATGCCGGAGCCAAGATATGTTATTGCAATGGGAAGCTGTGCCTGTAGCGGTGGAATTTTCAATACCTACAGCACTGTTCAGGGGGTTGATGAAATTCTACCAGTTGATGTTTATATTCCAGGCTGTCCACCAAGACCAGAGGCATTAATTGATGGATTATTAAAATTACAGGAAAAAATAAAAAATGAACCCCATAAAAAAAGAGGTTGCATTTCAGGAGTTTGTTTAATTGATAAATCCCAGAGAAGGTGCAGTTATGAATCATGCAGAGATAGTAAAAAAGATTAAAGAACGATTTCCTGAAGAAATTTTGTGGTTTGTATGTTTTAGAGATGAATGTTCAATTACAGTAAAAAAAGAAAAAATAAAAGAAATTCTTGGTTATTTAAAAAATACTCCTGGATTGGATTTTGACTATCTTATAGACATTACAGCAGTTGATTATCTTGGTTTTAGAGAGCCTCGTTTTGATGTGGTTTATCATCTACAGTCAATTAAACACAGACATAGAATAAGAATAAAGGCACAGGTGCCAGAGCAAGGATGTTGTATAGATTCTGTTACTGATATCTGGGCAACTGCAAACTGGTTTGAAAGAGAATGTTTTGATATGTTTGGTATACAATTTATAGGACATCCAGACCTCAGGAGAATTCTTATGCCTGAGGACTGGAATGGATTTCCTTTAAGAAAGGATTATCCTGTAAGAAGTGACTTGGGAGATAAAGAATGGGAAGCATATAAAGAATTAAAAGAAGCTGCAAAGGCTTGGAAGGAAAATGCAGAACAGAGTTAAAACAGTAAAAGAACTTGTGGTAAATATGGGACCTCAGCACCCAGCAACTCATGGAGTTTTGCGGCTTATTCTTGAACTTGAAGGAGAGGTGATTAGAAAATGTACTCCCTATATTGGTTACTTACATAGAGGAGTTGAAAAACTCTCTGAGGATTTAACATATGTTCAGTCTCTTCCACTTACTGATAGGCTGGATTATCTTTCAAGTATGGTAAACAATGTGGGTTTTTGTATTGCCGTTGAAAAACTTGTTGGTATTAATGTTCCAGAAAGAGCAAAGTTTATAAGAACAATGATGTCTGAGATGGCAAGAATATGCAGCCACCTTGTCTGGATTGCAACACATGCACTTGACATTGGAGCAATGACAGTATTTTTATATGCAATGCGAGACAGAGAATCACTTCTTGAACTATTTGAAATGGTAACAGGTGCAAGACTAACTGTAAGTTATCCAAGAGTTGGCGGTGTCAGATGTGATGTGGATAATGAATTTCTTGATAAACTTTACAAATTTACAGAGGAATTTCCAGGAAAAGTTGAAGAGTATGAGACATTAATTGACCGTAATAGAGTGTGGTTAAAAAGAACAAAGGGAGTTGGAGTAATTACTGCAGAAGAAGCTATAAACTGGGGACTTACAGGTCCCACACTGAGAGGTTCTGGTGTTTACTATGATGTGAGAAAATTTTTCCCATACGATGCTTATGATAAAGTGGAGTTTGAAGTTCCAGTTGGTAAAAATGGTGATATCTATGACAGGTATCGTTGTAGAATGCTTGAGTTCAGACAATCAGCAAAGATCATAAAACAGTGCATTGAAAAACTTCCAGAAGGTCCTATTCTTGCTGAGAATGCTTTAAGAATAAGGATGCCTGAATCTCCTCTTAAGATTGATAAAAAAGATATTATTTTTGAGATATACACTGAAGATAAACAAATTCAGGAGTTTATTCAAAAATTTACAGAAGTTTATGCCTCAGTAGAGGCTCCCCGTGGAGAGCTTGGATTTTACATTGTTTGTGATAGCTCTTCAAAGCCTTACAGAATGAGAGTTCGTGCACCTTCTTTTGTTCATGCAGGAGTGTTGCCAAAATTATGTGAAGGCTCTTTAGTAGCAGATGTTATAGCGAACATAGGCTCAATAGACATAGTTTTGGGAGAGTGTGATAGATAATGGAAACCGTTTATATTATTTTAATAACGACTTTCAAGACATTAATTTATTTTGGAATTCTTATGCTTCATGTTGCATATGCTACATATGCTGAAAGAAAGGTGATAGGACATATTCAACTGAGGCTTGGTCCCATGCTTGTTGGTCCCCATGGATTACTCCAGCCAATTGCAGATGTTGTTAAGCTTATATTTAAGGAAGATATCATTCCGACAAAAGTAGATAAAGCGATTTTCAGAATAGCGCCTCTCATAAGTCTCACTGCAGCTTTGAGCACCTTTGCTGTAATTCCTGTGAATAAAAACTGGGTTATTTCAGATATAAATGTGGGTTTACTCTATGTGATTGGTATTGCAGGAATTGGAACTTATGGAATAATTTTTTCAGGATGGTCATCAAACTCAAAGTATGCTTTCTTAGGCAGTCTTCGTTCAGCAGCGCAGATGATAAGCTATGAAGTTGCTCTTGGTTTAAGTCTTGTTGGTGTTATTTTAATGGCAGAGTCCTTTAATTTAACTGAAATAGTTAATAAACAAGGTGAATACTGGTATGGGATGTTTTTATTTCCGCAGATTATTGGATACTTTGTTTTTGTTGTTGCTATGCTTGCAGAAACTAATAGACTTCCCTTTGATCTACCAGAAGCAGAAACAGAACTTGTCGCAGGATATTTTGTTGAATACTCTGGAATAAGATTTTCCCTGTTTTATCTTGCTGAATACCTTGCAATGTTTTGTATGTCTGCTCTTGCCACAATATGCTTCTGGGGAGGATGGACAATACCACCAGTTTTATTAAAAGCTTTACCAGCTCTTGGATTGATTCCAGGCATTGTGTGGTTTCTTTTGAAGGTTTACTTTCACATATTTCTGTTTTTCTGGCTGAGAGGTACTTTGCCAAGATACAGATATGACCAGCTAATGGCAATTGGATGGAAGGTTTTAATTCCCCTGGCTTTATTTAACATTTTGGTGACTTCAATTTTCAAGTATTATTTGTGAGATGCCTATGAAACTGAGAGAAATTATAAATAAGATTTTTCTGATTGAAATATTTAAAGGACTTTTTCTTACATTGAGGATGCTTTTCAGTAAACCTGTAACAATTCAGTATCCTCTTCAAAGAAGAAAAATTTATCCCGGATTTAGAGGCAGACACGCTCTTGTAAGAGACCCTTTTACAGGAAATGAAAAATGTATTGGATGCATGAGATGTACCAGTGTATGTCCGTCAAGATGTATTTACATTAAAAGAGAAAAAACAGAAAATAAAATGATTGTAACAGACTATGTTATTGATGCCTCAAGATGTATATTCTGTGCCTATTGCGTGGAAGCCTGTCCAGTATGTGCTTTGGTGCTGACAGAGGATTTTGAATATTCTGACTATATGAGAAAAAATCTGATTTTTAACAAAGAACAGCTCCTTAAAAACTGGGATGAATTTGCAAGTAAGTGGCCCTATGATGTTTATTTCAATAAGTTTTGGCAACCTCCAGGAATAGACCCATCAAGGTGGCCCAAGACAAAGAGAGAACAAAAACCTATTCCAATTAAAAGGTTTGTTGAGATAAAAAAGGAGGAATCGGATGAATCCAGCAGTTGAGCATGCTTTTTTCATATATTTTTTTGTAAGCCTTTGTATTTTAAGTGTCGCTGTAATTGCCTCCAGAAATATCATTCACGGTGCTTTTTATTTATTGATTTTTCTTCTTCATGTGGCAGCAGTATTTCTTTTCTTAAATGCTGAGTTTTTAATGGTTATTCAGATTATTGTTTACGTAGGAGGAGTTCTGGCTTTGTTTGTTTTTGCTATAATGGTAATGAATATCAAGGAAGAGCTGAGACATAAAAGATTTGTAAAATTTTCTACTGCTGGACTGGCTACAGGTATCATATTTTTTGTGAGTCTTTATATTTTTCTAAACCATGTAAAATCCGGGGAAAATGTTTTAATTAAGTCTGATACGACTTCACTTGGTAAGCTTCTATTTTCTTATTATCTTTTGCCATTTGAGATACTTTCTTTAGTTTTACTCGTTGCACTTATAGGTGGAATTATTATTGCCAAAAAGACTCCTGTTGACAGGGAGGGCAGATGACGCCTCTTAGCTGGTATTTAATCCTGAGTGCTACAGTTTTCAGTATAGGTTTAATAGGTTTTATCATAAGGAGAGACCTGATTGTAATGCTCATGTGTCTTGAAATTATGTTTAATGCCGTAAATATTGCTTTTGCTTCTTTTAGCTTTTACAATGCTAATCTCCAGGGTCAGATTTTTGTTTTATTTTCAATAGCTATTGCTGCATGTGAAGCTGTTGTTGGTCTTGCCATTGTTCTTGCTCTTGTCAGAAATACAGGAATAAATCACTCTGATGAGATTAATAAATTGAGGGACTAAGATGAAAGAATACTATATTTTGATTCTTTTACTTCCTCTCTCAGGCTTTCTTTTTAACATTCTTTTTGGAAGATTTGTCAGTACCAGATGGGTAAGCTGGGTAGGAACTCTCTGCATACTTGGCTCTTTAATTGTTTCACTTTTTGCAATAGCAGAGGTTTATCAGGGGAAAGCAATTGAATACAATGTTTATACATGGATTTTATCTGATGATTTAAAAATAAGTTTTGGATATCTGATAGACCAGCTTACTGCTGTAATGCTTTTTGTAGTATGCTTTGTTGGCTGGCTAATTCACATTTATTCTGTTGGATACATGCACGGAGATCCGGGATACGCAAGATATTTTGCCTATCTCAATCTCTTTGTGTTTTCAATGCTTATGCTTGTAATGGGAAACAATCTTGTTATGCTTTATTTTGGATGGGAAGCTGTTGGACTATGTTCATACTTTTTAATCGGTTTCTGGTATCAGAAAAAATCCGCCTCTGATGCAGGCAAAAAAGCATTTATTGTAAACAGAGTTGGGGATTTTGGTTTTGCTCTCGGTATATTTCTTCTTTTTATTAATGTACATGCTTTAAATTACACAGATATATTTCCTAAAATCCCGGGGCTTCAGGGACAGACTGTAAACCTGCTTGGCTGGAATGTTGACCTTATAACTTTAATTGCCCTTCTTCTTTTCTGCGGTGCTGTTGGAAAATCAGCTCAGATTCCACTGTATGTATGGCTTCCCGATGCCATGGAAGGTCCAACACCAGTAAGTGCTCTTATTCATGCTGCCACAATGGTTACTGCTGGAGTATTTATGGTAACAAGGCTAAGTCCTCTATACAGTCTTTCAGAGACTGCCCTGACAGTTGTAGCAATCACAGGTGCTGTAACAGCATTTTTTTCAGCCACAATAGGAGTTGTTCAGAGGGATATGAAGCGAATCATTGCTTATTCAACAATTAGCCAGATTGGATACATGTTTGCTGCCTGTGGAGTTGCTGCGTATGGTGCTGGTATATTTCATCTTTATACCCATGCTTTTTTTAAAGCTCTGCTGTTTCTTGGTGCAGGAAGTGTAATGCATGCAATGGCTGGTGAACTTGACATATATAAGATGGGCGGATTAAGAAATAAGATGCCAATTACATACATTACATTTTTAATAGCAGCTTTAACTATTTCAGGAATTCCGGGACTTTCTGGATTTTTTAGTAAAGATGAGATTCTGTGGTATGCCTTTGCCTATGCTAAGCCGTATGGAAAATTTGTCTGGATTCTTTTAACAATCACTGCTGCATTGACTTCATTTTATACATTCAGAATTGTTTTTGTTGCCTTTCATGGGAAGTTCAGGGGTTCTGATGATGAATTCAGGCATGTCCATGAATCACCTCCAATAATGACTGTTCCTCTGGTAGTTCTTGCAGTTGGTTCAATTTTTGTTGGATACTTTTCAGTTCCTCACTTTCTTGAACCTCTGGTTAGCGAGCCAGGGATTGCAGTGCCTCATGGATATGAAAAATTTGTAATGGCAGTCTCAATTATTGCAGGTTTATCGGGAATATTCATCGCCTGGTACATGTATATTTTAAAGCCTGATGTCCCGGAAAAGCTGACAGAGTCTTTCAAAGGAGTATATAGAATTCTGTGGAATAAATACTATGTTGATGAAATTTATAACTTCATTTTTGTAAGACCAACTTTATGGATTGCTGATAAAATAATTGAAAAATTTACAGACATAAAGATAATAGAAGGAATTGTAAATAGTCTTCCCAATTTAATTTATAAAGCTGGCTCTTACATAAGACCTATTCAAACAGGACAACTTCAACAGTATGCCATATTTATGATTGCAGGATTAATTGTTTTTGCTCTGATAGTTTTCTGTTTTGGAAAATTTTGAAGGGAGTTGAAATATGCATGAAGACGCAGTAATTAAAAATGATATTAACACAGAGCTCAGAAAACATCTCTTAATTTCACTTTTGCTTATTGGACTTTTTGGTGGAGCTATTTTAATGTTTGGAGCTGCAGTAAATAATTTACATTTTCCAGTTCTTTCAACTCTTATTTTCTTCCCAATTACTGGTGCTGCCTTTATAGCAGTGCTTCCAAGACAAAAAGAGGAATTAATCAAATTTTCGGCTCTTGCTATATCAATTATTGAGTTTGTCCTCAGCATTCCTTTATACATTTCCTTTAACAAAGCCACTTATGAGATGCAGTTTAGGGAAGAATATTTATGGATTCCGCAGTGGGGAATTAAGTTTTCTCTTGGCGTAGATGGAATAAGTGTGTTGTTTATTTTACTCAGCAGTCTCCTTACAATCCTCTGTGTAACAGTTTCTTGGAGAGAGATTGATAAAAAAATAAAGGAGTTTTATTCTGCAGTGTTACTTACTCACTCTGCTATGATTGGTGTTTTCATGAGCCTTGACATTTTTCTTTTTTACATCTTCTGGGAAGCAATGCTCATTCCCATGTATTTAATCATTGGAGTATGGGGTGGACCAAGAAGAATTTACTCAGCCATAAAGTTTTTTTTGTATACCTTTGTTGGCAGTGTTCTCATGCTCGTTGGAATTATGGTTCTTTATTTGCATACAGGAACATCAGATATTCTTACGCTTATGAAAACATCCTATCCTTACAAAATGCAACTCTGGTTATTCTGGGCATTCTTTGCTGCCTTTGCAGTCAAAGTTCCCATGTGGCCTGTGCACACATGGCTTCCTGATGCTCATACTGAGGCACCAACTGCAGGAAGCGTTATTCTTGCAGGAATCCTGATCAAAATGGGAGCATACGGATTCTTGAGATTTAATCTTCCAATCTTTCCAGAAGCTACATTGGCGATGAAGCCTTTTATGATGATTCTTTCAGTTATTGCAATTATTTATGGTGCACTGATATGTCTCGTCCAGAAAGACCTTAAGCGTCTTATTGCCTATAGTTCTGTAAGTCATATGGGATTTGTAACACTTGGAATTTTTACCCTTAATCAGCAGGGTATTCAGGGAGGAATTCTTCAGATGATCAATCACGGAATTGTTACAGGAGCTTTGTTTTTATGTGTTGGAATTGTCTATCAGAGAACCCATACCCGTCAGATAGCTTACTATGGAGGGGTTGCCACTGTGATGCCTGCTTATTCGGCATTTTTTATGGCTTTTACCCTCGCATCTATTGGACTTCCTGGAACAAATGGATTTATTGGTGAGTTTCTAATACTTCTTGGAGCATTCAAAGCATGGAAATTAATGTGCGTTCTTGCAGCTACTGCATTAATCATAGGTGCAGCCTATATGTTGTGGCTGTATCAAAGAGTTTTTTTTGAAAAAACCAATCCAGAGTTTCTTCATCACATACAGGGTTATGGAGATTTAAACGCAAGAGAGATGTTCACTCTTTTTCCACTTCTGGTAGCAGTGCTCTGGATAGGATTTTATCCAAATGCTTTTTTAAGTTTTATAGATCAATCAGTTAAAGAGCTAATTAATCATGTGATGACTCAGGGGGCTATGAGATGAATATACCGCAGATTTCTTTGAATTTTACTGCTCTGCTACCTGAAATAGTTCTTACAGCTTTTGCATCGGTGATTTTACTTACTGGTTTGTTAAAGATTAGAAATGAAATTTTAGTGTGGAGCTCTGTAATATTTTTACTTATTCTTGTTTTGATTGTCCCGGGCTTTGAAGGTAAGGCATTTGGGGAGATGTTTTTGAATGATTTTCTGGCAGTTTATTTAAAGTTAATAATAATTATCGGAACAGTTCTCTCCCTTCTTGTTTTTAATTCCTATTTAAAAGAAAAATTAATTCTGCTTAATGAAAGCATAGCCCTTATTCTCTTTTCTGCTCTTGGTATGATGCTTCTTGTATCTGCAAGAGAGTTGATAAGCTTTTTTGTTTCTTTTGAGTTAATGTCACTGAGTATATATGTTTTAGTAGGGATAAGAAGATACGATAAGAGATCCAATGAAGCAGCAGTTAAATACTTCATGCTTGGTGGAGTATCTTCAGCAATTATGCTTTTTGGAATAGCTTCTCTTTATGGTGCTACAAATACCACAGATTTTTCAGTTTTGATAAAAGCGCTTTCAAATCATGTTGTTCTGGCTTATACAGGTCTTGGACTTTTCATAATCGGGCTTTGTTTTAAAATAGCTCTTGTTCCATTTCATATGTGGGCACCGGATGTATACGAGGGTGCACCAACTCCAGTAACTGCTTTTATATCCACTCTACCAAAAGTAGCTGTACTGGGTGCTTTCGGTAGAATTTTAATTGAAATTTTTAAAGACTACTACATTGACTGGAGCAGTTTTCTTATAGTCCTTTCTATCGCCACAATGGTAATGGGGAATCTTTTTGCCCTTGTTCAGAGAAACATAAAAAGAATGCTTGCTTACTCCAGCATTGCTCATGCAGGATACATTATAATTGGATTGATTGTAGGAACACAGACAGGATTTAATGCTGTTGTAGTTTATCTATTGATTTATACTTTCATGAACATTGGAGCTTTTGCAATGGTCATTGCTTTTAACGAGGAGGATATTGAAAGCTACAAAGGACTTCACAGATTTCATCCTGCCCTTGCCCTGGCAATGCTAATTTTTATGTTTTCACTTACAGGAGTGCCTCCAACAGCTGGATTTATAGTTAAATTCAACATACTTCTTCAGGCTGTAAGAGGAGGATTTACATGGCTTGTAGTGATTGCTGTGCTTTTTACAGTTGTTTCAGCTTATTACTATCTGAGAATTGTGATGTATATGTATATGAAAGAGCCTGTGAAATCGCCTGTGCCAATTTATTCAAAAGACCTTGAGATAGCCATTGTTATCTGTGCAACAGGTATAATATTATTTGGAATTTTGCCAGTGTTTCTAATATAAAATGAAAATTACCTCACAACAAGAACAGGACAGGGTGCTTGATTTATAATTTTACTTATCAGGTCTTTACCAAAAAACTTTTTAATTGGATTGGTTTTTTCTGCTTGTAGAATTATTAAATCAACATTTTCCTCAACTGCAGCTTCCAGAATCTTTTCCTCAATATCACCTTCTTGCACTTTTATTTTCACTAAAGCTCTTTCAGATTCAGCAACATCTTTTACTTCATTAAAAAAAATCTTTACATTGCTGTTTATTACATCGGAAACATTTTTAATTCCCGTTAGATGTAAATCTCCATCATATGGTGGAATTATTTTTAAAATAGTTACCCAGCATCCTTCGTCTTTTGCCAGTTTTATTCCGTATTTTAAAACATCATTTGAACCATTTACTGCAATTAATAGTTTTCTGTAACCTTTCATTTTACAATTATTACAGGTACAGATGAATTAATAATAACTCTTTCTACATTGCTACCCATGATTGCCTTGTCAACACCTTTCCATCCATATGTTCCCATAATGATTAAATCGCAAAGCATTAAATTAGCTATTTGAACGATTTTTTCCGATATAGAACCTTCATGAACAATCTTTTTTACAGGAACATTAAATTTTGAAGCAATTTGCTCAGCTTCTGAAAGAATTTTTTTTGCCTCATCCATTAAAGCATGTTTTATAGATTCGGTACTGAAAAACTCAACCATTTCCTGGTATTTTGGAATTACATAAATTACAGAAATTGTAGCATTCTCTATTTTTGCAAGTTCACACGCCCTTTGAAGAGCCTTTTTACTGTATTCAGATTCGTCAAAGGCAACAAGAATTGATCTATAACTCAATTCATCAGATGTAGAAGTCTTTTTTACCGCCATTACATCTACAGGGGACTCAACAATAACTTTATAGGTAGTGCTACCTAAGATAAGCTTCTTGAGTCCTTTTTTACCATAAGTTCCCATAATTATTAAATCTGCTTTTTTGTCTTCTGCTACTTGTAAAATTACATCAGGAGCATCTCCTTCACATATTATAAGTTCTGCTTGTATGTTATACTTCTCTGAAACTTCCTGTGTCATCTGATAACAAACCTGTTTACCCAGCATTAATCTTTGTTCCCTCTGTTCAGGACTTATAATGAATTCTTCTTCGTCAAAATATACTGCATGAACCATTATTATGTGACCACCATGATTTTTTACCCATCTGATAGCTTCAAACAAAGCAGCTTTGCTGAAATCTGAACCATCAAAGGCTACTAAAATATTGCTATACATTAATTTGCCTCCTTAAATTAATGAGCTTTTCCAGCTTTCTTAAACAGTACACCTACTGAAAAACCAGCCAGTATTGCAATTAATATACAAACAATTCCATAAAACAGCGAGTTATTTTTTGCCATATTTGAAAGCATTTTTAATATTCCAACTTTTTCTACATTAATCTGGGTTTGAGCAGTATCAATAACTTTTCCATCTTTTATTTCATAAGCAGTAACATTGTATATGCCAGGCGGAGCCTGATAGGGCCACTGAATCAAAGTATAATAATGAGTCTGTCCGTTTTCCTCGCTTTTTGCAATATCCGCTTTCACATTATATAACTTTGACTTTTCTTTGAATTTAATAAATTCATTCCACAATTCTTCTTTTTCATTTTCATTTGAAACTGGAGTAATCTGTGCAAAGTTTTTAAGTGCTGAGTAACCTATTTTATTTTTAACTGCTTCCTGTTCTTTCAAGATGTCTTTTAATTCTTTCGTGCTTCTTAATATATAAAGATTTGGAACATTGTCAAATTGAAGATTTTCCACGCTCATCCATACAAGATCAAGAACTTTCCCTTTTTTTCTTAACACCTGCGATCCATCAGGAGATGTTATTTTAACAACAATATCTGAGCCAGGTTGAGCTTGCCCTTTCACACTTACTGTAGAACCATGATAAAACAAATCAATAGTAATATGATCGTGATTTGCAATCACTGAAATTTTAGCCCATGCATTGTTTGATATTACAATTAAAAAAATTAAGGCAAAAAAAATCATTAATTTTTTCATTTTAATGCCCTCCTGCAGGTGATAATAAAATTGATGGTGCTGTAATTAATTCAATAATTATTTTTACTGTAACCATTAATACAAGGATCGCCATCAGAATTCTTAATTGTTCACCCTTTATTTTCTTTCCTATAATTGCACCGATCTGGGCTCCAAAGCTTGAACCAATCAAAAGGAGTATGGCAAGTAAAATATCCACTGTATGATTTATGTATGCTTGAAGAAATGTTACCTCAACGCATGTAAAAAAAATCTGAAAAAGACTCGTTCCTATAACAATGTTCATGGGCATTTTAAGGAGATAAAACATCACTGGTACCATTAAAAATCCTCCTCCAACGCCCATTATTGCTGCAAGAATTCCCACAATATACCCAACTGTAGCGGTTACTAATATGGAATGGGTAACACCTGATTTCTTATAATGAATTTGAAAGGGAAGAGATTTGAAAAATTTTGTAATACCTGACTCTTTCTTATCTTTTTTTTCAACGGTTTTATTTTTGAGTTTACTAAGGCTTTCTATAAACATGAAAGTCCCTATTACACCAAGCATTATTACATAAGTAATCTTAATTAAAAAGTTTACATTTCCGATTACCCTAAGAATTTTAATTATTTCTACACCTGTTAATCCACCAAGGAATCCTCCAATTAATAGATGAAATCCCATTTTAAAATCAACATTCCCCAGCCTCCAGTGAGCATATGTTCCTGAAGTGGATGCTCCTACAATTTGAGCTGCGTCAGTTGCTGCTGCTACGGCAGGTTGAATTCCTAACATCATCAAAAGAGGTGTCATAAGCCAGCCTCCTCCTACACCAAACAATCCTGAAAGTAATCCAACAGCCAATCCGAGACATACAGGCAAAAATACATTAATACTCGTTAATGCTACAGGTAAGTAAATATACATATCTCCTCCTCTTTTTATTTCTTTGTCATTGTTACAATCGGACAACAAGCATGTTTTATAAGATTTTTCAATTTTCTTGCTGATAGTTCGCTATTTACAGTAATTTCTGGACTCAGCAGTACCATTTCAATATGCTCGTTTTTTCTTAAAAAGTTATCAATTGCGTTGTAGACTGTATTTTCTGTGTAAACTATATCAACCTTAATTCCTGACTGGTTGTATTTTTCTTTTAAGTCTTTGAGATTCTTTTGAATTATTTCATTCTGGTTCGTTTGCAGCAACTCCACTGCAGTATTTGATTCACTCGCTTCTGCAAATGTAACTGCAGTCATTAAATCTTCAAATTTTCTTTTTTTAGGATGGATTAACAGCATAGTTATGTCCTTATTCATAATTTTTGCCAGTTCTTTAGTGTACTGAAAGATTTCATCCAGTCTTTCTCCCCACAATGCTGTTAGCAAAAGATGTTTTTTGTTCATTTTATTTTCTGGATATTTAGAAAAACAAAAATTGTGCCACTTGGATTTTTTTGATATTATTTAATTTTTAAAAGAAGGGAGTTATAGATACTGTTTTATTTTGAAACAATGATGAACAATTTATTTATTATCCGATTTCAGTATTCTCCACAAACTTGTTCGTGAGATGCCAAGAAGTTCTGCAGTTTTAGTTTTATTTCCTCCTGTAATTTCTAAAATTTTTTCTGCATATTCTTTATTTAATTCATCTATAGTCTTTATATTACCATGCTGTATTGTTTCTATTTTAAACAGTGAAAGAGTAGGAGGGAGACTTTCTACGGTAATGTATTGAGTTTTTTCAAGTATTATGGCTCTTTCAATTATGTTTTCAAGTTCTCTTACATTGCCTGGAAAACTGTAATGTATCAGAATATCCATTGCTTCTTTTGTAAATCCTTTGATTTTTTTGTTGTATTTTGGTAGATGTTTTTGTAAAAAGAATTTGCTTAACGGCTCAATGTCTTCTTTTCTTTCTCTTAAAGGTGGTATATAGATTTCCATCACATTAAGACGATAATAAAGGTCTTCACGGAATCTTTTCTCCTGTATGGCTTTTTTTACATCCTGATTCGTTGCTGCGATAAATCTTACATTAACCTTTATGGGTTTTGTGCCTCCAACTCTGAAAAATTCTCCTTCTTCTATAACTCTAAGAAGCTTTGCCTGGAGATTGGGGCTCATTTCAGCAATCTCATCCAGAAAAAGACTGCCTCCGTCAGCTACCTCTATTAATCCCTGTTTCTGTTTTATTGCTCCTGTGAATGCTCCTTTCTCATGACCAAAAAGCTCGCTGCTGAGTAACTCTTCTGTTAAAGTAGCACAGTTGATGGATAAAAAAGGCATATCTTTTCTTTTACTTGTATAGTGAATAAGTTTTGCTATGAAACTTTTACCGACTCCACTTTCTCCTGTGAGAAGAACATTGCAATCTGAGTTTTTTATCTGTTCAATAATATTTAGAATATTTTTCATGCTTTCGCTTTTACCAATGAAAGAGGTTTTTTTGTTTATTTCAAGAAATGTTTTTAATGCTACATTTTGTCTTTCAAGAATTTTTTTTTCCTTAATCTTGGAAATTTTGAGAATTAATTCATCCAGATCAAAGGGTTTTGTAATATAATCATATGCTCCTTTTTTCATGGCTTCAACTGCTGAGGCAATGCTTCCAAAACCTGTAATTATAACAATTTCAATATCTGGCTCTTTTTTCTTGGCTATTTCAAGAAGTTGAATCCCGTCAATCTCAGGCATTTTAATATCTGTTATGAGAACATCAAATTTGTCTTTTTCAAGCATTCTGAGAGCTTCAAGTCCGTTGGTAACTCCTTCTACTTCATATCCTTCTGCCTTAAGAGCGTATACAAGATGTTTTAATGTGATTTCTTCATCTTCTGCTACAAGAATTTTGAAATTCATAAGATGTTCCCGGCAATAAAATTCTAAAGGTTGTTCCTTTGCCTTCTGTACTTTCTACAAATATTTTACCATTGTGCTTTTGAATAATGTTATAAACTATTGCAAGACCGAGCCCTGTTCCTCTATTCTTTGTAGTAAAAAAAGGTTCAAATATCTTTTCCAGTTTATCGGCAGGAATTCCGATTCCTGTATCTGATACAGAGATTTCCACAAAGTCGTTTTTCTCTAAAAATTTTAATTTTATCTGTCCGTCCTCATGCATTGCATCTATTGCATTATCAAAAAGATTAAAAAATACCCTTTCCAGCTGATCCGGGTCAGCATTGATTACAATTTCTTCTGGAATCTCTTTTAAATCTATATTTTTAAAGTTTCTCTGTTTGATTATTGAATTAGAGGCTTTTGAAATAACATCTTTTATTTTTACCTTTTTAAAAACTGGCTCTTTACCTCTTGCAAATTCAAGTAAATCTTCTATAATTCTTTTTACTCGTGCGGTTTCATGGGATATATCATTTAAAATCTCATTAATAAATGGAGAAGGTTCTTTTAACTCTTTTTGCAAAATTTGTACTGAAATATAAATATTGTTCAAAGGATTGTTTAATTCATGAGCCACTCCTGTAGCAAGCGTGCCAATTGCAGCAAGTTTTTTTGATTGAAAAAGTTGTTTGTTTTTCTCTTCAAGTTCTATTTTTCTTTGTATAAGCTTGTTTTCCATTTCATTGATTTTTCTGATAAGTAAATCAATTTCATCTTTGTTAGAACCATTAGAAATCTGAATAAATTTACCCTCACCAACCTTTTCCACCACAGAAGTTACTAAATTTAATCTTTTTATGATATTTTTTCCCACTATCCAGAAAATTCCATTACCACCTAAAAAAAATAATGTAAGGAATAGAAAAAACATTCCATATGATCGCTTCATTACTGTCTCAATATTGTCCCTTGAACTTTGATCAATTTTCCTTGATATATTTACAATTTCTTCTCCCGTTTTTCTGAGCTCCTGGATATTGTTATCAAGTTTTTTTAATAAAACAATCAGCCTTTTATTGTCTTCTGTGCTGGATTGCTTTAGAAAATCTATTACTGCACTTGGATTTTCTACCAGTGCAGAGTTTATAAGGATTAATTCTTTATTTTTAAATATCTTATTGTTGTCAAGTTCTTTTTTAATCTGGTTGATCAAAATTAATAATTCATTGAACTTTTGCCTGTAATGAGCAATTAAATTTTTAAGATTATGTAAATATCCTGAGTTGTCGTATGGAAGATTCTTGTTTACGATATCGTCCAGTTCATCAAGATAGTTGTATAGTATTTTCACTTCTTTATCAGCTTCTCTATAACCGAAAAGAAAAAAGTTTTTTTCATGTCTTCTTATCTGCAAAGATTTACTTTTTATTACATCAGATACTTCCAATTGTTGAATTTCTTGTATTATTCTGGAAAAATTTAAAAATTCAAAAATACTTAAAATTATTACAATTGAAACGCTAATTCCCAATCCAATAAAAATTTTCTTTTTAATAGTAAATTGCATCTGTTTTATTTTATAAATACCATTAAACTTAAAACAAGATGTTTGTATAAAATTTTAAATCATTGACAAAATCCTTGTTTTTCTTTTATCTTAGTAAGTGCTTACATGCTGATATTCTGAGGGGACAAAATGAACATATTTAAAATAATCTCATTAATTGGTTGCTTTTTTATTCTTTTTTCCTGTTCAAAATCTACGCCCAAAAAGCAGGCACCTGCTGTTCCTGTTATTGTTGCCCAGGCAGTTATGAAAGATGTGCCAGTTCAGATTACAGCAGTAGGAAATGTGGAAGCCTATTCTTCAGTAACAATAAAATCAAGAGTTGAAGGACAGCTTATCAAGGCAAACTTCAAAGAAGGTGATGAGGTCAAGAAAGGACAGCTTCTCTTTGTGATTGACCCAAGACCGTTTGAAGAAGCAGTAAGGCAGGCTGAGGCAAATCTTCTCAGAGACAAAGCACAGCTTGATTTTGCAAGGGCAGACCTTGAAAGGTATGACGAACTCCTAAAGGAAGAGCTTGTATCAAGACAGCAGTATGAGAAGATTCGCACAAACTATGAATCTCTTAAGGCAACTGTAAAGGCAGATCAGGCAATTTTAGAAAATGCAAGACTGCAACTTAGTTACTGCTATATCTACTCACCCATTGATGGCAAAATAGGAGCATTGCTTGTTCATCCGGGAAATATGATAAAGGCAAATGATACTCAGATTGCAACCATTAATCAGATAATACCTATATTTGTTCGCTTTTCAGTGCCAGAGCAGGAACTCTTTAGAATTAAAAAAGCAATGTCAGAGGGAATGCTTAAAACTGAAGCAATTGTCAAAGGTGTTGATGCAAACTATGCTGCACAGGGCAGGGTTGTATTTATTGACAATGCTGTTGATGTAGCAACAGGAACAGTAAAGCTTAAAGCAGAGTTCCCTAATAAAGACAAAATGCTTTGGCCCGGTCAGTTTGTTAATGTTGTTTTAACCTTAGGAATTAAGAAAAATGCCGTGGTTATTCCATATAGGGCTCTTCAGACAGGACAAAATGCTCAGTATGTATGGGTTGTTAAAGATGATAAAACTGCTGAGATGAGAGAAGTTATACCAGGGCTTAGAATAGGCGATTATGTAACAATACAAAAGGGATTGAATGTAGGGGAAGCTGTTGTTGTTGATGGACAGTTGAGACTTACACCAGGAGTAAAGGTGGAGATTAAAAAGTAATGAATTTCTCCCAGATTTTCATCCAGCGTCCCGTAATGACAACTCTTTTAATGGTTGCTATTGTTGTTTTTGGATTGGTGGGATATCGTTATCTTCCAATCGCTGAACTGCCTAATGTTGATTTTCCAACCATACTCGTTTCTGCTTCACTTCCAGGTGCTTCTCCTGAAACAATGGCATCTGCTGTTGCCACTCCACTGGAACGAGAGTTTTCAACAATTTCAGGATTGAAGTCAATGAATTCTGTTAATGCGAAGGGGCAAACTCAGATAACCCTTGAGTTTGATTTAAACAGAGACATAGATGCAGCAGCACAGGATGTGCAGACAGCAATTGCAAGAGCAAGCCGCCAACTTCCCACAAACATGCCAAATCCTCCAACTTATAATAAAGTTAACCCAGCTGATATGCCAATTCTTTATTTTGCAATTACTTCTCCCACTATGCCGCTCTACAGGCTCCATGAGTATGCTGATACACTTTTAGCTCAGAATATCTCAATGGTAAATGGAGTGGCACAGGTTCAGATATTTGGAGCTCAAAAATATGCTGTAAGAGTAAGAATAGACCCGAGACTTATAGCAAGCAAGGGAATTGGAATTGATGAGGTTGAACAGGCAATAAAAAAGGGGAATGTGGAACTTCCCACAGGCACGCTTTATGGTAATTATCAGGCATTTACCATTGAGGCAACAGGCCAGCTTTTCAATGCTTCCCACTACAATGAGCTGATAGTAAAAAGTAAAGAAGGCTCTCCTGTAAGAATTAAAGATATTGGAGAGGCTATTGACAGTGTTGAAAACGATAAACTTGCTGCATGGTATGGAAGTGAGGGAAAGCTTCAAAGAGCAATGGTTCTTGCCATTTACAGACAGCCCGGAACAAATACTGTTAAGGTAGCTGATGATGTAAAGAGGAAAGTGGAAGAGCTGAGGAAACAGATGCCACAAAGCGTTTCCCTCCATCTTCTTTATGATCGCTCTCAGTCAATAAAAGAGTCTGTAAGAGATGTTCAGTTTACTCTGCTTTTTACCGTGTTTTTAGTGGTTATGGTAATATTTGTCTTCTTAAGAAGACTTTCAGCTACTGTGATACCCTCAGTTGCCCTGCCAATCTCAATAATTGGAACATTTGCTGTTATGTATCTTCTTGGATACAGCCTTGATAATCTCTCCCTTATGGCACTTACTCTTTCCATTGGATTTCTCGTTGACGATGCTATTGTTATGCTTGAAAACATTGTCAGACATGTGGAAAAAGGAGAAAAATCCTTTGAGGCAGCTTTAAACGGCTCAAGGGAGATATGGTTTACAATTCTCTCAATGACTCTTTCACTTGTTGCAGTTTTTATTCCTGTGCTTTTTATGGGTGGAATTGTGGGAAGGCTTTTTAAGGAGTTTGCCGTAACCATCTCAGTTGCAATTTTGATTTCAGGCTTGGTCTCATTAACACTTACACCAATGATGTGTAGCAGATTCATTAAAGTAGAAAATCAAAGACATAGTAGACTTTATAATGCCTTAGAAAAAGGCTTTGAGTGGATGGTTAATCTTTATAAAGTGAGCTTGAGCTGGTCTTTGAGAAATCATAAATTAATAATGATTGGTTCTGCTTTGATTTTGTGTCTTACAATCTATATTTTTATAAAAATTCCTACAGGTTTTCTTCCAAGTGAAGATAAAAGCCAGATTTTCGTAATTACAGAAGCCTCAGAAGACATATCCTTTGATGAGATGGTGAGGCATCAGCTTCAGTTAGCTCAGATTGTTTTAAAGGAGCCAGCAGTTCAGGATTTTATGACAGCTGTGGGACCTGGTCCTGCCTCTCCTGCTCCAAATAATGGGAGAATGTTTATGCATTTGAAACCTCTTTCAGAAAGACCTCATGTGGATAAACTGATTGAGCAACTCAGACCAAAGCTTAACTCAATTCCCGGACTTAAGGTATATCCTCAAAATCCTCCAACAATCCGTATAGGAGGCACTCTAACAAAAGCCCTCTATCAATTTACCCTTTCAGGAAGTGATCTTCAGGAGCTTTATCATCATGCTCAGATTTTAGAAGAAAAGATGAAGCAGATTCCAATTATTCAGGATGTTTCATCAAATCTTCAGATAAAAACACCTCAGTTAAACATAGAAATTGATCGCTCTAAAGCAGAGTCTCTCGGTGTTACAGCAGACCAGATAGAGAATGCACTATGGGATGCCTTTGGAAGCAAGTGGATTTCAACAATTTATGCTCCAAATAATCAGTATCAGGTTATTGTTGAGTTAAAGCCTGAGTATCAGAAAGACCCTTCAGCACTTTCAATGCTTTATATTCGCTCTTCAAAAGGTGAGCTCGTACCCCTTAATTCTGTTGCCACTGTATCCCAGAGCATTGGTCCTTTGACAGTCAATCATACAGGTCAGCTTCCTTCAGTGACAATATCATTCAATCTTAAGCCAGGTGTCTCGCTTGGTGAAGCAGTAACTGAGATTCAAAAGGTTGCGAAGGCAACTTTACCAGATACAATAATGACAAGCTTTCAGGGTGCAGCTCAGGCATTTAAAGAGTCCTTCAAGGGACTGTGGTTTTTGCTTATTGTGGCAGTATTTGTTGTCTATTTAGTTCTTGGAATTCTTTATGAAAGCTTTATTCATCCATTAACAATCCTTTCAGCACTTCCCTTTGCTGGATTTGGAG
The DNA here is from genome assembly GCF_040450955.1 of Thermodesulfovibrio sp. 3907-1M. Taxonomy (NCBI): domain Bacteria; kingdom Pseudomonadati; phylum Nitrospirota; class Thermodesulfovibrionia; order Thermodesulfovibrionales; family Thermodesulfovibrionaceae; genus Thermodesulfovibrio; species Thermodesulfovibrio autotrophicus. Next base: position 791,715 of record NZ_CP144373.1, on the reverse strand, counting down.
CTCTTGTTACTCTGCTTGTCTTTGGAGTTGAATTAAATATTTATGCTTTCGTGGGAATAATAATGCTCATAGGACTTGTAAAGAAAAATGGAATAATGATGATAGACTTTGCCCTTCATGCTCAGAGAAATGAAGGTATGAAACCTGAGGAAGCAATCTACAGTGCCTGTCTTATAAGGTTTCGTCCAATAATGATGACAACTGCTGCAGCACTCTTTGGAGCTTTACCAATTGCTCTTGGAGTTGGCGCAGGTGGTGAGGTTCGTCAGCCACTTGGACTTGCTGTGGTAGGAGGCTTGCTTTTCTCCCAGATGCTTACACTTTTTGTTACTCCTGTGTTTTATCTTTACATGGATAGACTTCAGAGATGGCTTGGCAGGAAAAGATAAATGTGATATAATTTGAAAAAAATGGAGGTGGCATATGGAACTTAAATCAATAAAAGTTGAGATTCCTGAAGGATGTAACATAATACTTGGGCAGACTCATTTCATAAAAACCGCTGAAGACCTTTATGAGATACTTGCAACCCATATTCCCCATGCAAAGTTTGCAGTTGCCTTTACAGAAGCATCAGGTCCATGTCTTATTCGCTCTGAAGGAAATGATGAAGAATTAAGAGATGTATGCATTAAAAACCTGCAAAACATAGGCGCAGGTCATGTATTCTGCATTCTCATGAAAGATGCTTTCCCTATCAGTGTTTTAAATGCAATAAAGATGTGTCAGGAAGTATGCGGTATTTACTGTGCCACAGCAAATCCTCTTGAGGTAGTGGTTGCAGAAACAGAGCTTGGAAGAGGCATTCTTGGTGTAATTGATGGTTTTTCACCTAAGGGAGTTGAAAACGAAAAAGACCGTCAGCACAGAAAAGATTTTTTGAGAAAAATTAAGTATAAAATTTAATAAATAATCTCAGATTCATGGCAATCCAACTCCTTCAACAGCAGTCCCGCAGTTTGTGCATCGGGACTGTTTTATGTTTATTTTATTGATAAAAAATCCAAATCGCTCAATGAGAAGCTTTTTACAATTAGGGCAGTATGTGTTTTCTCCTCCTTCACCAGGAATATTACCGACATAGACAAACCTGAGCCCTTCTTCAAAACCAATATTCCTCGCTTTTCTTAATGTCTCAACAGGAGTTCTTGATTTATCTGTAAGTTGATAGGTTGGATAAAACTGTGTTACATGCCATGGAATGGAAGGATCAATGGAGGCGAGAAAACGGGCTACACTTCTTAAAAATTCTTCTGAATCATTTAAATCAGGAATAATCAAGGTTGTTACCTCAACCCATACTCTCAGTTCTTTAAGAAGTCTTATATTTTTCATTACAGGTTCAAGCCTTGCTCCGCAGATTTTTTTGTAAAAATCATCATCTCCTTTAAGGTCAACATTTATTGCATCAAGATATGGTGCAACAAATCTCAGAGCTTCCTCTGACATGTAACCATTGCTTACCCATACATTTTTAATTCCTTCCCTATGAGCTAAAACCATGCAGTCATAGGCAAACTCGAGAAAAATCGTTGGTTCAGTATAGGTGTAGGAAATACTCTTACAGCCGCTTGCTCTTGCCTCATTTACCACATCTTCAGGAGTAAAATCCTCACCCGGAATATCTTTGTAAAGCTTTGGATACTGTGAGATTGTATAGTTCTGACAATGAAGACAGCGGAAGTTGCATCCAACTGTAGCAATTGAGTAGGATACAGAACCGGGATAAAAGTGAAAAAGTGGCTTTTTTTCAATCGGATCAATGTGGTAAGCAATTATTTTTCCATAGACAAGGCTGTAAAGCACTCCTTCTCTGTTTTCCCTAACTCCGCAGATACCTCTTGCATCATGAGAAATTACACAGTGGTGATTACAGAGTCCACATTTTACCTTTCTGTCCTCAAGCTTTTCATAAAATAAAGCTTCCTTCATGATTTTTTGCCTCTGCCTTTTGATTTTTTTGTTGCAGAGCCTTTCTTACAAACTCTTCTGCCTCTTTTTTTAGGTTTATCCTCCTTTTCTGCTTCAGCAGTCTGAGGCTCTTTTTCTTGTCTTGTAAATCCGTATTTAACCATAACAATTCTTTCAGCCTCAAGCCAGTTATCAAGGTCTCTTCCAGGAATGCATCCGCTTTTAACATAAAGCTCATAGGCAACCTGTCTTATTTCCTCCTCAAGTTTTTCCCTGTCAATCATTTTTACACCTCCATTTTTTTAATTATTGAGGCTGTTCAAAAATTTACAAGCTCTTGAAAATCAGAAAATTACAAACATTTTTAATTTTCAATTACCTCCACACTAATAAGTAGATTCCTCGCTAACTCTCGGAATAACAGAAAATTGGCTCCTCATGACAGCTAAAAAATTAATAATCTTTTTTAAAGTATATCAAATTTTTCTGATTTTGTCTGTATGTTATAATTTTTTCTATGCAATACACAATTGACTCTATAGGAAGTATAAAAATCTGCCAGCCTGAGGAAGGTTATCGTTTCAGCGTAGACGCTCTGATTCTTGCTCATTTTGTTAATTTAAAAAGAGTATACAAAATTGCAGACGTTGGTGCAGGAACCGGAATCATTGGAATTATTCTAGCAAAAAGATATCCAGAAGCTTATGTTACAATGATAGAAATTCAGGAAGAGCTTGCAGTGCTTGCTCGTATAAGTTCTAAATTAAACAATGTTGAAGATAGAGTCAGAATACTATGTTCTGATGCAAAAGAATTTCATGACTCCGGTTATGATCTCGTAATTTCCAATCCCCCATTCAGAAGACCGGGAACAGGTAAGATGAGTCCTATGGAAAAAAGGGCTATGGCAAGGCATGAATTGAGTCTTACGGTTAAAGACATCTCCCAACTAAGTCAGAGAGTATTAAAACATAGAGGTAGGCTTTATATGATTCATCTGCCCGAAAGACTGACTGAAATTATTAAAATAATGGGGAATTACTCTCTTGAGGTAAAAAGGCTTCGTTTTGTTCATTCAAAAATAAAGGCAGAGGCAAAAATGGTTCTCATAGAGGCAGTCAAAGGAGGTAAGGTGGCTCTTAAAGTAGAGCCTCCACTTTTTATTTACAGAGAAGATGGAAAGTATACAGAGGAGATGGAGTTAATATACAAACTATGATTTACATCATAGATCCTGCCTGATTTTATGCTATAGAATTAATCACATAAATTAAAAAATGTTGAAAATAGGAGGAAAAAATGATTAAGAGGCAAATTGTTCAAATTGATGAGGATAAATGCGATGGATGCGGAGTTTGTGTTAATGCCTGTGAAGAAGGTGCTATTCAGATTGTTAATGGAAAGGCAAAGTTAGTTAATGAAATTTACTGTGATGGATTAGGTGCTTGCATTGGAAGTTGTCCAAAGGGTGCTATAACAATTGTGCAGAGAGAGGCAAAGCCTTTTGATGAAGAGGCAACCAAAAAGCATCTTGAATTGCTAAGGAAAGTTGAAGCACCTGTTTGCGAGTGCTTGACATTTGCTAAAAATCATAAATTGAACAACTGGCCCATTCAATTGAAGCTTGTCTCTGTGAATGCTCCTTTTTTAAAGGGAGCTGATCTTGTCATTGCTGCAGACTGCACGGCTTTTTCATACAGTGGATTTCACGAAAATTTATTGAAAAACAGAAAGTTGCTTATTGCATGTCCCAAGCTTGATGATGCCAGTTTATATATTGAAAAACTTGCAGAGGTTTTCAGGCTCAATGATATTAAATCCTTAACTGTTTTAAGAATGATAGTTCCATGTTGTGGAGGATTAAGCTGGATTGTAAAGGAGGCAATGAAAAGGGCTCAGGTAGAAGTTCCAATGGAAGAGAAAATAGTGGACATAGATGGGGTTTTAAGGATTTCCAAATAACTGTTTTTTATTGTAAAATTTAGTCTATGCTTTCTTACATACTCAAGCGATTTTTTCTGATGATTCCAATTCTTTTTGGTATCACTCTTATATGTTTTATTGTGATAAATCTTGCACCGGGTTCACCTGCAAGCTTTACTGAAGAGCTCTCACCAAAGGCATCTCCTGAAGCAATGGAGTCTTTAAAAAAGCTTTACGGACTTGACAAACCCCTTCACGAAAGATATTTAAACTGGCTGAGGATGGTTATTACACTGGATTTGGGAAAGAGTTTTGTTGATGGAAGGCCTGTTAAAGAAAAAATAAAAGAGAGACTTCCAATCACTGTGACTCTTAATCTGCTTTCCCTTCTTCTTATTCTTGTTGTCTCTATTCCAATTGGAGTTTTTTCAGCTTTGAAACCAGGAAGTGTCTTTGACAGAGTTCTTACAGTTTTTGTTTTTACAGGCTTTTCTGTTCCAACTTTCTGGATTGCTTTGCTTGCCATGATTGTTTTTGGCGTAAATCTTGGATGGCTTCCCATTTCCGGAATTCAGAGTATTGGAGCTGAAACAATGCCTTTTCATGAAAGAGTAGTTGACTGGATAAAACATCTTATTTTGCCAGTTACAATTATGTCCTTTGCAGGACTTGCTGGAATGTCCAGATATACCCGTTCAAGTATGCTTGAGGTTCTGAGACAGGATTTTATAAGGACAGCAAGAGCAAAGGGATTGCCTGAAAGAGTTGTTATTGTCAGACATGCCTTAAGGAATGCTTTGCTGCCAGTTGTAACGCTTTTAGGACTTGCAATTCCAGGACTTATCGGTGGAAGCGTGATATTTGAAAGTATTTTTTCCATTCCAGGAATGGGACAGCTTTTTTATTCTTCTGCCATGGCAAGGGATTATCCAACAATAATGGGAATATTGCTGTTCGGTGCATTATTGACATTGATTGGCAATCTTCTCGCAGACATTGCATATTTTGTTGTTGACCCAAGAATAAGGGTAAAACGGGATGTTTAAGCTTATACTGAAAAGAGTTTTAAGAAATAAACTGGCAGTTGTAGGTTTGGTATTTATTCTTTTTGTATTTTTTATTGCAATTTTTGCTTCTTATTTTGCTCCATATGATCCATACAAAATTAATGTTTATCATGTTCTTGAACCACCATCAAAGCAGCATCCCTTTGGCACTGATGAGCTTGGACGGGATGTTTTCTCAAGAATAATTTACGGTGCAAGGGTGTCTCTTAGAGTAGGATTTCTTGCAATGGGAATTGCTGTTTTTACTGGAACAATACTCGGTGCAATTGCAGGATATTACGGAGGATGGATTGATTCGTTGATAATGAGAGTTGTTGATGTGATGCTTGCTTTTCCAACATTGTTTTTAATTCTGGCTGTTGTTGCTGTGCTTGAGCCAAGCATTTACATAATTATGTTAGTAATAGGGCTTACAGGATGGATGGATGTGGCAAGACTTGTGAGAGCAGAGGTTTTATCATTGAAGGAAAGAGAGTTTGTTCTTGCTGCAAGAGCAATTGGTGCAAGTTCTGGTAGAATCATTTTTAAGCATATTCTTCCTAATGCAATTTATCCTGTTATAGTTGCCGCAACGTTTTCTGTTGGCGGAGCTATATTAATTGAGAGTGGATTAAGCTTTCTTGGACTTGGAATCCAGCCGCCTGAGCCAAGCTGGGGAGGAATTTTAAGCGTTGGTAAAGACTACATTACTGTTGCATGGTGGATGAGTCTATTTCCTGGTTTAGCCATATTTTTAACAGTGTTGTCCTTTAATCTTCTTGGTGAAGCATTAAGAGATGCTCTTGATCCGAAGCACTGGACTGAGGATTAAACAGCCTGTGCTGATAGTTGAAAATTAAAGTAAGGTTCTTCTTCTAATTCGTAACAGCCTGATTCAATAAGATGTTTTAAGAAGTTTATATGAGCAGTATGCCCGCCCTTTTCAATTATAAAGTGTCCCTGCAGAGGGAAACCCAATAAAGATAAATCACCGATTGCATCAAGGATTTTATGTCTTACAAATTCATCTTTGAATCTGAGTTTTCCTCCTACAACTCCTTTTTCGTCAAGAACAAGAGCATTTTCCAATGAACCTCCACGAGCAAAACCGTTTTGAAGAAGATACTGTATGTCCTTTAAAAATCCGAAAGTCCTCGCAGGTGCGATTTCTTTAAGAAAGTTTTGTTCATTGATTTCAATTGATAGAGATTGTTCTAAAATTAAGGGATGTTCATAAAAAATTTTATAGGTTATCCTAAAGCCTTTGTGTGGTTTGGCAACAATTCGTGAACGTGATTCTTCGTAAATACATGGCTTTGTTATTTTTAATATAGGTATTGTTTTACCCTGTTTTGAAGTTCCTGTTTTCATAATAATTTTTGCAAAATCAATAGCACTTCCATCCATCACAGGGATTTCTGAACCGTCTATTTCAATAATGACATTTGTTATTCCAAAAACATGCAAAGTAGCAAGAAGATGTTCAACTGTTCTAACTTTTATTCCATCAATCCCTATTGTTGTTGCAAGAGATGTATCAATAACAAAAGGAAGTTTTGCCTTAATTGACAATCCTTTATCTGTTCTATAAAAGATTATACCCGTATCCCTCTGGGCAGGAATAAGTCTTATATTAATTCTTTTACCTGTGTGTATTCCCACACCGGACAGTGCAATTTCTGATCTTATAGTTTTCTGAAAAGGCATCAAGAAGTGATATACAAAAAGAATGCCAGAACAGAATTGCTGAAATTATTAGTTCATCCAGGATATTAATGTGGTAAAAATGATACATTCATGGAAAAAATAAAACATTTAGTTTGCTTGTCCTCCAACAACTATCTCAGGAATTCTTACCGTTGGCATTCCATCTGTAACAGGAACTCCCTGAGAGTTTTTTCCACATGTGCCGATGGAAAATCCCAGATCATTGCCAACCATATCAATGTTTCTTAAAATTTCCTGTCCTGTGCCAATCAGCAACGCGCCCCTTACAGGCTCTCCAATCATACCTTTTTCTATAAGATAACCCTCTTGAACTTCAAAAACAAACTCTCCAGTAACAGTGTTAACTTGCCCACCACCCATTTTTTTAACAAAGAGTCCTTTATCAACTGAGCGAACTATTTCTTCTGGAGAGTGTTCTCCAGGTGCAATAAAAGTATTACTCATTCTTGGAATTGGATAATGCTCATAAGACTGCCTTCTTCCATTTCCTGTTGATTTTTTCCCTTCTTTTATTGCTGTGTATTTATCATAAAGATAATTAACGAGAATCCCTTTTTCAACTAAAACTGTCCTCTGTGAAGGCGTCCCTTCGTCATCAAAAACGTAGGATCCTCTCATATTAGGGAGAGTTGGATCGTCAATTACAGTGATTAATTCTGAAGCTATTTTTTGTCCAATTTTTCCACTGTAAACTGAAAGTCCTTCCTGAACGAGGTCTGCTTCAAGTCCGTGTCCCACTGCTTCATGTATCATTGTTCCACCGGCTTCAGAGGAAATCACAACAGGCATTCTTCCTCCCTGAATCCGTCTTGCCTTGAGCATCATTAAAGCTCTCTTTGTCGTTTTAAGTGAAATCTCTTCAGGCAGAAATTCCTCAAAAAGCTCAATTCCTTTAAATCCTCCTACTGCTTCATATCCTGTTTGAATAACTCCATCTTCATGGGCTACAACATGAATCAGAAAAAGCGTGTGAATTCTTTTTTCTTCCGTAAAATTTCCTTGTGAATTAGCTATTTTAACTTTCTGAACAGAATCAGCGTATAGAACTTTTACTTGTTTGATTTTTGGACTTTCTTTCCATGCCACTTCATTGGCTCTTTTTATAAAATTTATTTTATGTGATATTTCAACATCTTCTGGATTGTTTTTTATAAAAAATTGCTTTGCAGGCTCGATCTTTTTCAGATTGAGATGCTTACCATTGTCCTTGCTTTTTAAAGAGGAGATTAACTCTTCAATCCCTTTTTTTGTTAAATCATTTGTGTAGGCATAAAAGGTTTTTCCTTCTTTGATTACTCTTACTCCCAGTCCTTTATCAAAAACTGAAGAGCATTTTTGAACTTTATTTTCTTCTATCTGAAGCTGATTTGTTATTTTTTCCTCAAGGAAAATATCAACATACTCTCCTTTTAATTTCCTTAATATGTCACTTACTAAATCCATCAATGCCTCCATAGAGTTTGTTTATTTTTTATAATATCACATGAAGGTTTGAATTTTCATAAAATATTGTGGTATTCTTTAATTTATGTCGCAGGATTACAAAAACACTCTTAATTTACCGCAGACAGGATTCCCTATGAAGGCGAATCTTGCTGAAAGAGAGCCTGAAATTTTAAAATTCTGGAAAGAAAATAGGATATACGAGAAACTTCAGGACAAAAACAGAGCTTCTGGAGTAAGATGTTTCATTCTTCATGATGGTCCTCCTTATGCCAACGGTCATATTCACATCGGGCATGCTTTGAACAAAATTCTTAAAGACATAATTGTTAAATATCATTCCATGCTTGGACAATACTGTCCCTTTGTTCCAGGATGGGATTGTCATGGACTGCCAATTGAGCTACAGGTAGATAAATCACTGGGAAAAGCAAAGGAAAATATTGATATTTTTAAAAAACGTCAGCTCTGTAGAGAATATGCTGAGAAATTTATAAACATTCAAAGGGATGAGTTTATTCGTCTTGGAGTTTTTGGTTACTGGGAAACACCTTACATAACTATGTCAAATGACTATGAAGCTACAATTGTAAGAGAGTTTCTCACTTTTGTTAAAAATGGCTATGTTTACAGGGGTAAAAAGCCTGTTTACTGGTGTCCTTCCTGTATCACTGCACTGGCTGATGCAGAAGTTGAGTATGCTGAGAAAGAGTCTCCTTCAGTGTTTGTAATCTTTGAAGTGATTGATAAAGAGAAATTACCAGTTAAAGATTTGCCAATATACATTGTTATATGGACAACAACTCCTTGGACCCTTCCTGCAAATTTTGCTCTGGCAGTTCATCCAGATTTTGATTATGTGGGAGTAAAAAGCTCAAAAGGTGTGCTTATAATTGTTAAAGAAGCAATCAGGAATTTAAAAGACAAAATTGAAATAGATGAAACACCTCTGTTTGAGATTAAGGGTAAAGAGCTTGAAGGAATAAAAGCAAAACATCCCTTTATAGATAGAGTCTCAAAGGTTGTGGTTGCTGATTTTGTTGAAACAGCAGAAGGCACAGGAGTGGTTCACATTGCACCAGGACATGGTGAAGAGGACTATGAAGTTGGCTTAAAATATGGGCTTGAAATTTATGCTCCTGTTGATGATAGAGGAAGATTCACAGAGGATGTGCCTTACTTTGCTGGGGAGAATGTTTTTAAAGCGAATAAAGCAATAATAGAACACATGAAGGAAACTGGCTCATTACTCTGGCATGGTAGTATAAAGCATTCTTATCCCCATTGCTGGAGATGTAAAAAACCAATTATTTTCAGGGCAACAACTCAGTGGTTTATTTCAATGAGTCATGGAGAGCTTCGTAAGCGGGCTCTTGCTGAGGTAGACAAAGTAAGATGGATTCCTTCATGGGGAAGAGATAGAATATTTTCAATGATTGAGAGAAGACCAGACTGGTGTCTTTCTCGCCAGAGAACATGGGGTGTTCCGATTACATTATTTGTCTGTAAAAAATGCGGATATATAGTAAATGATGAAAATTTATTTAATAAAATCTGTAGTCTTGTTGAAGCAGAAGGCTCTGATGTGTGGTTTAAGCTCAATCTTGAAGATTTAATTCCCGGGTATAGCTGTCCAGAATGTGGCTCAAAGGATTTTCAAAAAGAAAAAGACATTCTTGATGTATGGTTTGACTCCGGAGTAAGTCATGCAGCAGTGCTTGAGAGAGACCCGAGGCTAAGCTGGCCTGCTGACATGTATCTTGAAGGAAGTGATCAACACAGGGGATGGTTTCAGAGCTCGTTAATTGCTTCACTGGGCAACAAAGGAAGAGCGCCGTATAAGATTGTTCTTACTCATGGATTTACAGTTGATGGACAGGGAAGAAAGATGTCCAAATCTCTGGGAAATGTAATAGCTCCACAGGAAATTATAAAGAGTAACGGAGCTGATATTGTAAGATTATGGGTTTCAGCAGAAGATTATAGAGATGACATAAAGCTTTCTCAGGAAATTCTTTCAAGACTTACAGAGGCTTACAGAAAAATAAGAAACACATTGAGATATCTTTTAGGAAATATCTATGACTACGATGGTAAAGACTATTCAGACTGTCTTCTTGAGATAGACAGATGGGCAATGATGAGGCTTCAAAAACTGATTACAAAGGTAAAGGCTGCTTATGAAAATTTTGAGTTTCATCAGGTTTTCCATGCAGTTTATAACTTCTGCGTTACTGACATGAGCGCCTTTTATCTTGACATTTTAAAGGACAGGCTCTATACATTTAAATCTGACTCACAGGAAAGAAGAGCTGCACAATGGGTCTTATACAACATTGCTGACTCTTTAATTAAATTAATTGCTCCAATTCTTTCATTTACAGCAGAAGAGGCATGGCAACATCTTCCTTACAGGAAAACAGAAAGTGTATTTTTAGAAAAAATGCCTGATGTTCAGGAAAATTTCATAGATGAAGAGCTTCAATTTAAGTGGGAAAAACTGATTGAGATAAGGGATGAGGTTAATAGAGCACTGGAGATAAAAAGACAGGAAAAATTAATAGGAAACTCTCTTGAGGCAAAGGTAGTGCTATCTGTTAATGAAAAATTAAAGAGTTTTTTAGAACCTTACTATGAGTTTTTACCAGCTTTATTTATTGTCTCCCAGGTACAACTCGTAGAGTCTCAGGACACTGAATTTACCGTTACGATAGAGAAAGCTGAAGGAGCTAAATGTCAGCGTTGCTGGAATTATTCTGCTATGGTTGGAAAACTTGAAATTCCTGATGTATGTCCAAGATGTTATCATGTCCTTAAAATTTCATAAATCATTGATTTTGATTTTTCTTGTTGTTTTCTTTGATCAGCTTACAAAGTATCTTGCTATTGAGTTTTTAGCTCCCCATGGAGTAATCAAGCTTTTACCTTTTTTTAATCTTGTTTATGTTGAAAACACAGGCACAGCCTTTGGAATGTTCAAATTTTTAGGTGCAGGATTTTTTATCGTAATTGCTTTATTTGCTACATTATTTCTTATTTATATGTATTTCAAGGATCCTCAGAACTGGTTGATTTATTCACTTATAATTGCAGGCGCCTTAGGAAATATTATTGACAGGCTTATTTATGGTTATGTTATAGACTTCATAGATCTTCATCTGAAAAATCTTCACTGGCCAGCTTTTAATGTGGCGGATTCAGCTATAAGCATAGGAATTGTGCTTTTTGTCTACAAGAGCCTGAAAAAATGAGGATTTTTACATACTCAGAGGAAGAAACAAAAATCCTGGGTAAAATGCTCGGAAGTTTTGCGCAGAAACAGGGAATAAAAGTCATAGCTCTTTATGGAGAGATGGGAGCAGGTAAAACTATTTTGACAAAAGGGATTGCTTCATCATTTGGAATAGAGGAAAAAGATATAGCAAGCTCAAGTTTTGTAATAGTGTCACACTATCCTGAAGCAGACTTCTGTCATATTGACCTTTACAGGCTTGACAATGTCAAAAATGAAGATATTGATTTATGGGAGTATTTTGAAGTTTGCACCTGTGTGATAGAGTGGGCTCAGAGACTCAGTGATTTGCCTGAAAATGCTTTAAAGATTAAAATAGATTTAGTTGATGAGACAACAAGAGTTTTTGAGATGGAGATTTAAATGTTTAAAAAGCTTTCAATTCTTTACAAAGAAAATGATAATTCAGCCATTGAAACAGCTATTAAAGTTCAGGATTGGCTGAAAAATAGAAGTGCTGAATGTATAGTTTTCCATTCTATTGGATTTTTTTCCAGTTTTAATCATTCCGAGATAATGGCAATTCAAAGCTCTGATGCAGTTGTTGTTCTTGGTGGAGATGGAACAATGCTCAGTGCTTCCAGACTTATTGGAGGGAAAAAAATTCCAATAATTGGAATAAACATGGGAAAGCTTGGATTTATAACAGAGATTCCAAGAGCTGATTTATTTAATTGCCTGGAGCAGATATTTTCAGGAGATTATGAGATAGAAGAAAGAAGCATGATAAATGCTCAGGTTCTGAGAGATGAAAAGATAGTTAATGAGTATCTTGGACTTAATGACATTGTCATTGGTAAAGGTATAATGGCAAAGATTTCAGACTTTGATTTAATTATAAACAATGTATATGTTTCCACAATAAAGGCTGATGGAATAATAATTTCTACACCAACAGGTTCAACAGCCTATAATCTCTCAGCAGGAGGTCCTATTCTGTATCCCACATTAAAAGGTTTAGTATTCACCACAATATGTCCCCATACACTGACTGTTAGACCTATTGTTCTGCCAGATGATTTTGTAATTGATGTGGTGATTTCTTCGCACGCGAGAGACATATTTTTAACAGTGGATGGACAGATTGGTTTTCCTTTGCAGAAAAATGATAAAGTTAGATGCAGGATAGCTGATGAAAAAACCTATCTTATTGCACCTTCTGGTAGAGATTACTTCAGAGTTTTAAGAGAGAAGCTGAGATGGGGCGAAAGATAGACAATATAGTTGATATCCTGAATTTTTGTAAAAGTCTTGGTTTTAAAGATCTGCCAGGGCAGTTTGTTCAATCGTTGCTGGAGCAGTTTTCTGAAGGAGCATTTCCCGCAAACTATGATGAATCTTCAGAATATGCGCAGTTATCCATCGAGAAATTGAATGAAGAAATAAGACAATGTAAAAAATGTCCTTTGAGCAATTCAAGAAAAAATCCTGTATGTGGGGAAGGTAGTATTAATGCAAAACTAATGTTTGTTGGTGAAGCACCAGGTGTGGAGGAGGATTTGCAGGGCAGTCCTTTTGTTGGTGAGGCAGGTAAAGTTTTAACAAGCCTTATAGAAAAAATGGGATTTAACAGAAAAGATGTTTATATAACCAATACTGTAAAATGTCATCCTCCAATGAATAGAGATCCTTTAGAAAGTGAAGTTTTCGAGTGTTTTGATTATTTAAGAAGAGAGATAGAGATAGTTTCTCCTCAAGTAATTATGTGTCTTGGCAGAGTAGCAACCTATACATTAATGGGGATGCATGGGAAACTAAAGGATTTGCATATATCCAGAATAAGAGGGAGAGTTTTCTTTTATAATCAAATTCCTGTTATACCTACATTTCATCCAGCTTATTTACTTAGAAACAGAAAAGATAAATGGCTAACATGGCAGGATGCACAGGAAGCTCTAAGGAGGATTAGATGAAAGTTTTATGGGCACCATGGAGAATTGAATACATACTTGGACAGAAAGAAAAGGGATGCATATTCTGTGACAAACCAAAAGAAGACAGAGACAGAGATAACCTGATTCTTTACAGAGGCAAGCTTTCTTTTATTATTATGAATAAATACCCCTACAGCTCAGGACATCTTATGGTTGTTCCGTACAGACATGTGCACAGTCTTGAAGAACTGAACACAGAGGAACTCACAGAGTGCATGATTCTTACAGTTAAGTGTTTGAAATGTCTTAAAAAGGTAATGCATCCTGATGGATTTAATATAGGACTCAATATAGGAGTTGTTGCCTCTGCAAGCATTGATGAGCATCTTCACTGGCACATCGTTCCCAGATGGGCAGGAGATGTGGGATTTATGACTATACTTGAGGATGTGCGGGTCGTTCCAGAGCATATCCTCGTAACCTATGACAAACTCTATCCATGTTTTAAGGAGGAAGAATAAATGCAGATAGAAGACAAAATCAGAAAAGCCTATGAAGATTCAATCAGGGTTAAGGAGCAGTTTTTCAGAGAAAATATAAATCTGATTAAAGAAGTTGCTGAAATTATCGCAAAAACTCTTAATGAAGGCAGTAAAATTTTAATCTTTGGCAATGGTGGAAGTGCTACAGATGCCTCCCACATTGCTGCAGAGTTTGTTAACAGATTTAAAAGAGAAAGGCCAGGACTTCCAGCAATTGCTTTAAACACAGACATGGCTGTAATTACAGCAATAGCTAATGATTATGATTACTCTGAGATTTTTGCAAAGCAGATTAAAGCATTGGGAAACTCCGGGGATATAGCAATCGGAATAAGCACATCTGGCTCATCAAGGAATGTTATTAAAGCAGTTGAGATAGCTAAAAAAAGAGGGCTTAAGACGATTGCCTTTACAAGCATAAGAGGTGAAAAACTGATTTCAAAAGTTGATTACGCTTTTGCTGTTCCGTCAGAGGATACTCCAAGAATTCAGGAAACCCATATCACACTTGGTCACATTCTGTGCGAACTTGTAGAAGATATACTATTTGAGCTTCCAGCAACTAAAAAAAAGATGAAATAATGGTAGTTATAGGTATTGACCCTGGTAGCAGACATTTTGGCTATGGAATAGTGGATACTTCAACCACCTTCGGTGATTCAAAGTTCAAAGTTCAAAGTTCAAAGTTTAGTCAGATAAGATTAATTCATGCTGACACCATAAATATTTCTCACAATTTAAGCCTACCAGACAGGCTTAAGTTTATCTATGAATCCTTATTACAGGTGATTGAAAAATACAGTCCCTATGAGATGGCTGTAGAGAAAATATTTGCAGGGAAAAAAATTCCTTCTTCCTTTATTCTCGGATATACAAGGGCAATAGCTTTTTTAGTGGCAGCGCAAAAAAATATATCTGTTTATGAATACGGCTCTACAGAAATAAAAAAAGCTCTTACCGGATATGGAAGGGCTCATAAAATCCAGGTTAAAAGCATGGTTTATAATTTATTAAATATTGATAAAAAAATTTCCTATGACTGTGCTGATGCTCTGGCTGTAGCAATATGCCATATTCACTCAAGAAAGCTTTTAAAAGTGTTAAAATAAATAAATGCTTGACTTTATAAAAGGTAAAGCCGTTACTGTTAAACCTGACAGAGTTGTTATTCAAACAGGCGGTCTTGGTTATTCAGTAAAAATACCGGTTAGAATTGCCAGATACATCAACACAGGCGAGGAAATTCAGATTTACACTTCTTTGATTTTAAAGGAAGAGCTTATAGAGGTTTACGGATTTTTAGATAGCTCTGAAAGGGATCTCTTTGAAGAATTGATAAAAATTTCTGGTATTGGTCCAAAAATGGCAATAAACATTCTTTCAACTTATGATAAAGAAACTCTCTATAAAACCATTGAGCAGGAAGACATAAAATCACTGAGCAAGATTCCAGGAGTTGGTAAAAAAACCGCTCAGCGAATTTTTCTTGAATTGAAAGGAGTCTTGCCTTCTTTAAAATATGAAAAAGATCAGAAATATGAAGATGTTTTATCAGCTCTGGTAAATCTTGGATACAGGAGGCTACAGGCAAAGGAAGTTCTTGATAAAATTTATGATAGTGAAAAAGACGAAGCAACAATAATCAGAGAGTCCTTGAGCATCTTAGCAGGAAAAGATGGAAAATAATGAAATTTTAGATATAACACTCAGACCAAGAACATTAAAAGAATTCATAGGTCAGAAAAAAATCAAAGACAATATTGAAGTTTTTATTAAAGCAGCTCTTATAAGGCAGGAACCTCTTGATCATGTTCTTTTCTGCGGTCCTCCAGGACTTGGAAAAACAACTCTTGCAACAGTGATAGCAAATGAACTGGGTGTTAACATTAAAAGCACATCCGGTCCTGTTCTTGAAAGAGCAGGGGATGTTGCGGCAATTCTTACAAATCTCTCTGACAGAGACATTTTATTTATTGACGAGATTCACAGACTTCCAAGAGTTGTTGAGGAAATACTGTATCCTGCAATGGAAGACTTCACCCTTGATATAATTGTTGGTCAGGGGCCTTCTGCTCGTTCAATAAAGATAAATCTTCCAAGATTCACACTTATTGGAGCTACGACAAGGACAGGCTTGATTACATCTCCTTTGAGAGACAGATTTGGTGTTGTATTCAGACTTGAGTTTTATACTCCTGAGGAGCTTAAAGAGATTGTAAAAAGATCAGCAAGAATTCTGGGAATTTCCATAAATGAAGATGCTGCAATGGAGATTGCAAGAAGGTCTCGTGGAACTCCGAGAGTGGCGAACAGACTACTTAAAAGAATAAGAGATTTTGCACAGGTTCAGGATAAAGAAATAATAGATTTAAATATAGCAAAAGAGGCTCTTACGGCAATGGATGTTGATAATTACGGACTTGACGAGATGGATAGAAAGATTCTGTTAACAATAATTGAAAAATTCAATGGTGGTCCTGCTGGTATTGAATCAATCGCAGCTTCCCTCAGAGAAGACAAGGATACAATTGAAGATGTTTATGAGCCCTATTTAATGCAGGAAGGCTTTATTGAGAGAACAGCAAGAGGTAGAGTGGCTACTCGCCTTGCCTATGAGGTTTTGCAAAAAAACCCTCCTGAGAGGTTGTTTTAATGAAAATATTACTTCATACATGCTGTAGCAATTGTGCTATTTATCCAGTAGAAGTTCTTACAAACAAGGGATTTGATATAACTCTATTCTGGTATAATCCCAATATTCATCCATACACTGAATACAGAGCAAGAATGGATTCTTTAAAAAAACTTGAACAACTCTGGAATCTTAAAGTAATTTATGATGACAGTTACAAAGAATTTTACAAGTTCTTAAGGGCTGTGGTAGGAAAAGAAAAAGAAAGATGCGAAATATGTTACAGAATGAGGCTTGAAAGAGCTGCTCAAAAAGCCAGGGAGACAGGAATTGATAAATTTACAACCACTTTGCTGGTAAGTCCTTATCAAAAATTTGATAAAATAATAAAAGTTGGAGATGAAATAGGTAAGAAACTCGGCGTTAATTTTATTTCTGAGGACTTTAGAGAAGGATTTAAAAAGGCAATGAAAACTGCAGTAGCTCTTGAACTTTACAGGCAAAAATATTGTGGATGCATATATTCCGAGGCTGAAAGATATTTAAAAAGGATAGATTATGAATGAAATTGGAAAGTTTTTAATTCTTGTTGGAATAATAACAGCTGTAATAGGTTTAATTCTGATGCTGGCTGGGAAAATTCCTTTTATTGGTAGACTTCCTGGTGATATTGTAATTGAGAAAAGAAACTTTGTATTTTATTTTCCTTTAGGTACATCAATACTTTTAAGCATCATCCTAAGTCTGATATTTTACCTTTTAAGTAAAAGATGAGCATGAGGAGAGTAATTTTATCAATTCTGATTACTTTGCTTATTAGTGTGCAGGTCTATGGAATGGACAAAAATGACAATTCCTTTATAAGAGTGCTTATAGGAGATAGAAGACCTACTTCGAATGATTTAAAAAAAATAAAAAAGGTTGCCGCAAAAACAATTATAGATGGTTCAACTTATTCTGGAGAAATTGAGATATGGAAGGGCTCGGAAGGATATTTTCTGATAAATGTTGTTCAGCTTGAAGATTATGTAAAGGGAGTTGTTTCATCAGAAGTGGGGATTGACTGGCCAGAGGAGGCTCTTAAAGCTCAGGCTGTTCTGGCAAGAACCTATGCTGTGGCACACATTATTAGAAACAGAACGAGAAATTTTTACGATGTTACATCTTCAGTGTTTCATCAGGTTTACAGAGAAGATGAAAGAAAAGAAAAAGTGGAAAAAGCTGTTAATGAGACAAGGGGACAGATACTTACCTATCAGGGCGAACCTATAATGGCATTTTATCATGCCTGTAGTGTAGGACGCACTGAAGAGCCAGAAGAAGTTTTTGGGAAAAAATATCCATATTTAGCCTCTGTAGAAGTTCCATCAACACCATCACCCTATACTATATGGGAAAAAGAGATTTCTTTTGATGTTCTAAAAAAAGCCTTATCAATGGAGAAAATATCAGACGTTAAAATATTGAGTTACACTATTACTGGAAGGGTAAAGGAACTTGAGTTCAGTGATGGAAAAAATAAAAAAACAATAAAAGCAACTGAGTTAAGACGACTTCTTCACTGGACAGCACTTCCGAGCACAATGATTAAATCTATAAGAGTTCAGGAGGACGGGGTGATTTTTGAAGGAAGCGGATACGGTCATGGAGTTGGGATGTGTCAGTGGTGTGCTTTTCAGATGGCACAGGAAGGAAAAAATTATAAAGAAATACTTCAGTATTTCTATCCTGGAACAGAGATAACCAAAATTAATGAAAATAACTGAGCTTGACTATCCATTGCCCCAAGATTTAATTGCTCAGAAACCTCTATCAGAAAGAGACAGAGCTCGCATGCTTGTCCTCAATAAACAAACAGGACAGATAGAGCATAAAATTTTTTCTGAAATCGTAGATTATTTTTATGAAGGTGATATGCTGATTGTTAACAATACAAAGGTTATTCCAGCAAGACTTATCGGTAAAAAAACAACAGGAGGAAAGATTGAAATCCTTCTCATCAGACAAAAGGAAGCCTCATCTAAGAATGTTGTATGGGAAGTAATGACAAAGGGAAGATATGAAGGAGAAGTTTTCATTGATGAAATTAAAGCCGAAATCAGAACTAATTGTGATGGAAAACAGATTATTTTCAGGATGACTCCTCAGGAGGTAAAAAAACTTATAGATGAAAAAGGTTTTATGCCTTTACCACCATACATTAAAAGAAAACCTGAGGAGTCTGACAGAAAACATTATCAAACAGTCTATGCAAAGGCGAATGGTTCTATAGCTGCACCTACTGCAGGGCTTCACTTTACAGAGGAACTTCTTGAAAATATAGCAAAAAAAGGAGTTAAATTAAGGGAGATAACTCTTCATGTGGGTGTGGGAACTTTTAAACCGATTAAAGTGGAAAATTTAAAGGAACATACGATGGAGTCTGAATATTTTGAAATAGAAAGAGCTTTATTAGAAGAAATATATGAAGTTAAAAAAAAAGGGAAAAAAATCTTTTCCGTTGGCACCACAACAACGAGAGCACTGGAAGGTTATGCTTCAGAGAGGTATGAAGATATGGGTTCTGATGAGCAAAAAGTAAGAGGCAGGACTGATATTTTTATTTATCCGGGATATAGTTTTAAGATTGTGGATGCACTAATTACAAACTTTCATTTACCAAAGTCAACTCCTCTTGCATTGGTTTGTGCTTTTTGCGGTCTTGAGATGGTTAAAAAAGCATACATGGAAGCCATAGAAAAAGGGTATAGATTTTTTTCATATGGTGATGCTATGTTAATCATATGAAACAAAAAGGTGAGGAGCTTTTAGTGATAAACAAAAAAATCTTTTTCTTGATATTATTCGGAATTGCTCTGGCAGGAATTGCAGTGGGTTATACCATTGGATATATTACAACTCCTGTAAAGGAGGTATATGTTAGCAGAACTGAAGATTCTGAAAAAACTGTGTTATCAACAACTGTAGGAACAGCTTTTGCAAAAAAACAAGAATCTTCTACCCCAAAACCTGAAATTAAGCAAGAACAAGCTCAGCAAAGTGATGAAAAAAATAAAGTTGAACCAGAGATTGAAATAGCACAAAATACAGTGAAGAATAAAGTGCAAAATACAGTGCAGACTAAACAGGCTGAGACAAAGACTCAAACGCAAGCTTCAGAACAAAAGCTTAAAAAGCAGGATTTTGAAAAACCTGTAAAGCCAATTAAATATAAAACTCATAAACAGATTTTTTATACAATTCAGCTTGGCGCTTTCTCAGATATGGTAAATGTTCAAACTTTACAGAAAAGACTTAAAGAAGCAGGTTATGATAGCTTTCTTGTAAAAGAGGATTTGTATAAATTGAGAATAGGTAAATACAAAAAATTTTCTCAGGCTAAAAAGGTTTCACAGGAATTGCATTCCAAAGGATTTGAAAATTTTATACTTAAAATAGGTTATAAAGGAGGCAAACCATAGCACGCATATTAGAGCTTGATGAAGAAAGAGAATATCCCTTCATTCATGGAGGTCTGGATAAAATATTCACACTTATAGAAGAGGCATTGAACGTTACTTTAAGCATCAGAGGAAATAAACTTATTATTCAGGGTGAGAATGAAGGGGATATTGAAAGAGCTGAAAAAATAATAGACGATATAAGAGCTGTTAATAGAGAAGGTTATATAATTAAACCAGAAGACATCATGCATTCTCTTCAGGGGCTTAAAGAAGGTAAGCCTGTCTCTATAGTAAGTCTTTTCAAAGGCGGAATTCCTGTTCCCTCCAAAAAAAGAGTTATTATTCCAAAAACACCAACTCAAAAAGAATATATGGAAGCAATGCTAAAGTATGATATTGTCTTTGGAATAGGACCTGCTGGAACAGGAAAAACCTATCTTGCCATGGCAATGGCAATTCATTTTTTGCTTACAAGGCAAGTATCAAGAATAGTGCTTGTAAGACCAGCTGTTGAAGCAGGAGAAAAACTGGGATTTCTACCAGGAGCAATTGAGGAAAAGGTAAGCCCTTATCTAAGACCCTTGTATGATGCTCTTTATGACATGCTTGATCTTGACAGAGCATCAAAACTCATTGAAAAAGGTGCTATTGAAATAGCACCTCTTGCTTTTATGAGAGGAAGAACTCTTAATGATTCTTTTATTATTCTTGACGAAGCTCAGAATACAACAACAGAGCAGATGAAGATGTATCTTACAAGACTTGGCTTTGGTTCAAAAACCGTGATAACAGGAGATATTACCCAGATAGACCTTCCACCTCAGAAAGTATCAGGATTGGTAGAAGCATTAAAGATTCTGAAAGACATAGAAGGAATTAAGATTATATATTTCACTGAAAAAGATGTGGTAAGACATAAACTTGTTCAGGAAATCATAAAAGCCTATGAAAAACATGAAAGACACTCCTCAGCTTAAGCCTGTTACTCCAGATAGGTCTTACTTGAGAAAATTTATTGAAAAATTTAAAACTTCCCAGAATGGGAAAGAGAGAAAAAAATTTATTGAAAAAGATTTATTGCCTTTCCTTATTGTTCTGTCAGCTTTAAATGCCTTTTTACTTCATGATTTTCAATCAGGAACTACTCTTTTTGGAAGTTTTATTGTTATTTTCCTTCTCATTGTTTTTTTCTATAGAGACCTTCTCAGGTACAAACCTGCTTATCTTAAGAAAAAGAAGATGAAAGCTTTGCTTGTAAGTCTTATGATTTTTACATTAATTTCTGCAAGAATATTTGACCATATATTTTCAGTATTTTCCAGAGGGCTGGGAGTTGATGGTATGGTTATTCACACCTTCGGGATACCCTTTGCAATAGGACCTGCACTGGTAGTTTTAATATTTGACTTTCATACTGCTATAACTTTTTCTTTGATTCTTAGCCTTATGTCTGGAATATGGTTGAAAACTTCTTTAATACCTCTTTATGTTTTTATTGGTTGTCTTATTGGAGCATTCAGCCTTCTTAGATGTAAAAAAAGAACTGACATAATAAATGCAGGAATATACATAGCAATGGCTAATATAGTTAGTTCAATTGCTGTTCTTCTTATAATGGGAGATTTTAGTTTTCCTTCAGTTTATTTTTCCTCAGTTTTTTCAGTTATTAATGGATTAACTGTATCAGCGCTGTGTTTTCTCTGCCTGCCTGTTATAGAAAGATTTTTTAATGTAACCACTCCTTTAAGTCTTATTGAGTTGCTTGATATTGACCATCCATTGATGAAACAACTTTCAGTTGAAGCACCTGGAACTTATCATCACAGTATGATAGTTGGTTCTCTTGCAGAGGCTGCAAGTGAAGTTGTGGGAGTTAATCCTCTGCTGGCAAAAGTTGCTTCTTATTACCATGATATAGGCAAAATAAGAATGCCAGAGTATTTTGTGGAGAATCAGACAGGATGTATAAGCAAACATGAAAAACTCAATCCTCATTTAAGTAGCATGATCATAATTTCCCATGTAAAGGACGGAGTTGAGCTTGCAGAAGAGTATAATCTACCTGAAATTATAAAAGATGTAATCCAGCAACATCATGGAACTGCTCTTGTTACTTATTTTTATCAAAAAGCTTTAAAAGAGATGGAAAATCCTCCCCAAGAACAGGATTATAGATATCCAGGACCAAAACCACAAACAAAACTGGCAGCTTTAGTAATGCTTGCAGATGCAGTTGAGGCAGCTTCAAGAACTCTTGATGATCCAACTCCGGCGAGAATTTCAGGACTTGTAGATAAAATCATAAAAAACATATTTCTTGATGGGCAGCTTGATGAATGTGAAATCACTTTAAAAGACTTAAGTGAGATAAAAAAGAAGTTTGAATACATCCTTACAGGAATATTCCACAGAAGAATTTCCTATCCAGAACCTCTGAGAGCAAAGAATGTATGAGAGTTATTGTTGAAGTTATTAACAGGCAAAGAAAATTTAGAGTTTCAACGAAAAAGCTGAAGCAGAGCACTCAAAAAGTTCTTAAATTTCTATATGAAAATAAAAATAAAAACCTGCTAAAAATAGTAGGAAAAAATTCAGCTTCTCTTACAGTTTCAATAGTAGTTGTTGGAAACAGAAAAATGAAGGAGCTTAATTTTAAATACAGGGGTAAAAATTCTACCACTGATGTTCTTTCTTTCCCTTATTTAGTCAAAGAGCCTTCAGACAGTCTATTCCTCGGAGAAATCATAGTTGATCCTGAAAAAGTTTCATCTCAGGCAAAACAATACAGTGTTAAATTTTCACAGGAACTTGAGAGAATTTTGGTTCATGGCATCCTTCATCTCATAGGCTATGACCATGAACGCTCAGCCTATGAAGCAAGAAGAATGCGTAAACTTGAAGAAAAAATTTTAATATATCTACAATCCTAACTCTTCTGGTGTTCCAATTCTTCCAAGCACACCACTTGCCGCAGCCACTGCTGGAGAGCTTAAATAAACCTCACTTTCTGGATGTCCCATTCTTCCCACAAAGTTTCTGTTCGTGGTAGCTATTGCTCTTTCTCCCTTTGCAAGAATTCCCATGTGCCCTCCAAGACAGGGTCCACATGTGGGAGGAGAAACAACAGCCTGAGCTTCTATGAATATTTCTATTAATCCCTCCTTCAGGGCTTCCATATAGATCCTTTGAGTTGCTGGTATTATTATCATTCTTACTTCAGGATGCAGTTTTCTTCCTCTGAGTACAGTTGCAGCTTCCCTTAAGTCTTCAAGCCGTCCATTGGTGCAGGAGCCAATTACAACCTGATCAATTTTTATGTGGGTTAGTTCCTGTGCTGGTTTTACATTTGATGGAAGATGAGGGCAGGCAACCATTGGTGGAATCTTTGAGCAATCATACTCTTTTATGTCTGCATACATAGCATCTGGGTCTGAAGTGTAAAATTTATAAGATCTTTTTGCTCTCTCTTTTACATATTCTTCTGTAATTCTATCAGGCACGATAATTCCAGCCTTTGCACCTGCTTCAATTGCCATATTGCACATTGTAAATCTTCCAGCCATTGGCAGTCTATCAATTACTTCTCCAGTGAATTCCATTGCCATGTAAGATGCTCCATCAACTCCAATGTCTCCAATTGTATAAAGAATTAAATCTTTTCCACCTACCCATCTTTGTAGATTTCCATAGTATATGAATTTTATTGTTTCTGGCACTTTAAACCAGCATTCACCTGTTGCCATAGCTATGGCTGCATCTGTGGAGCCAACACCTGTTGCAAAAGCACCCAGAGCTCCATATGTGCAGGTGTGGCTGTCTGCTCCAATTACAAGGTCTCCAGGAAGCACGATTCCTTCTTCAGGTAAAAGGGCGTGCTCAATTCCAACTCTTCCAATTTCAAAGTAATGTTTTATTCTGTATTTATATGCAAAATCTCTTAACATTTTGCACTGCTCTGCAGCCTTTATGTCTTTCTGCGGAGTAAAATGATCTGGCACCAGAGCAATTTTTTCTCTATCAAATACATCTTTTACACCAAGTTTTTCAAACTCTTTTATGGCAATTGGCGCTGTGATATCATTGGCAAGGACAAGGTCAACCTTTGCATTAATTATCTCACCTGCAGAGACCTCTTTTTTTCCTGCATGCTCAGCAAGAATTTTTTCTGAAATTGTCATTCCCATGGAAAACCTCCTTATCAAATAAGGTTAAGTTAAAATTTATTATTGCATAAAGGCTTCAAAATAATCAAAAATATGAAATGGACAAAATAAGAGATACTCTTGAACGATTATACCACACCTTTAATTTTGAAACTGCTATACAGAAAGACCCTATAAGATTCCCAAAAAGATACAGAGAACCATTAGACATAGAAACAGCAGGGATTATTTCATCTTCCTTTGCCTACGGAAGCATAAAATGTTTTTGCAGTTTTCTTGAAGGACTCTTTAATATTATGGGATCACATCCCTCAGAATTCATACTTAATTTTAAACCATCTTATCTCCTTAAAAAACTGTCAATTAAGTATAGATTCAGTAATGTGGATGATATAGTTGCTTATCTATTTATTATTCAAAAGTTAATCCAGCAGTCTCCGTCAAACTCTTTGGAATACTATTTTCATGGAGAAAACACCATTCTAAAAATTTCAAATTTTGTTCAATGGGCATTCAAAGTTAATTTAACTTCTGTTTATGGAAAAAATACTAAAACTAAGGGTTTAATTCATCTTTTACCAGATCCTCTCAAAGGCAGTCCCTGTAAAAGAATCAATCTTTTTCTCCGATGGATGATTAGAAACCATGACATTGATTTTGGATTGTGGAAAACCATAAAACCTTCAGAACTAATTATTCCTCTTGATGTTCATGTATTGAGAGTTTCAAAAAGAATAGGATTAACTAAAAAAAGCTCTCAGAGTATGAAAACTGCTCTGGAAATTACAGAAAAATTAAGAAAAATCAATCCATCAGACCCGTTGAAATACGATTTTGTCCTCTGCCATGGAGATATTAATAGGTTGATTTAATTAAAGCCTTTAAAAGAGAGATTGACCACGAAATCTGCTCAATTAGTTCTTCCTCTTTTGGCATTCTTTTGTCTTCTTTATAACAATGATTGGCAATTTTTATCGCCGAGTTTGCAATTCTTGAGATTTCATTTTTTAAATCCTCAGTATTTGTGATATTTATTGTCTTTAATGCCTTATTGATCTTTTCTTCTGTTTCAGGTTTTCCTATGTATGAATCAAAGGCTTCGTCAAACTTTATGTGAAATTCCCTGTTAAAGTTTCCTTCGTCAATATATATTTTTCCATCGCTTGCAACAGATTCTCCGTAAGGAAAGTTATGCAAAGGTTGAGAGAGGTCTCCTATGTAATGGGCAGTTGTAACAAGATAGTATTCGTAGGCAAGGAGATTGTCAGGCTTGGTTTTATCAAGAGATTTCATCTTTTCGTAAAGATTCACAATTTTCCAGTAAAGCACTCCTGACTGATGGGGTAGTAAAATTTTAACAGCTCTTCCATCGGCATTCACTATCACTTCTTTGACAGAGTATTTATCAATGTATTCTGGTGTAACCACTGTGTCAGGAGCAGCGTTATGATAATGCATAGGAGCAAGGAGTTCATAGTTTTCATCACGGATTATATCAGGCATACATGCAGCTTCTGGAATTTTTATCCCCGCTTTTTTAGCAATGTATGCATGGGTTTTGCAGTCCCATGCATAGGAGTGTGAAAAGAAAATGAGGATGAGAAGCATTGAAAATATTTTGAATTTTATTACTCTCATCCTCATTTCTCCTTCTAACTATAGTTTATACTGAAGTTGCCACCTTATGAATGTGGCATTTCTTGCATTTTTGTAAAAGTCTCCAGGCTCAAAATACTCAATCTGAAGCATTCCATCAAGATTTTTGTTAAATTTGTAGTTTCCAATAATCGCCCAGAGATCACCTCTATTTTTACCATCATTGGAAAACATGTTCTTGTAAGTGCCAGAGGTTATATTTGTTTTTTCATCTGCCCAGAAATGTTGATAAGAAAGGGTTATTGCAAGGTCCTTTATGGGATTTAATTTAAGTTTTGTGACCAGGGCTTTTATATTTGTCCAGTAACCGGGAATTGGTCCGCCTTTAGTTGCTGTTTCAGGGATTAAAGTGTAAATTAAAAGCTCATTCCACTGGGGAGCTCTTGAAAACAAAGGATCAAAGCCTTCATCTTTTGAAGTATCTTTTTTGTCTCCAGACAGATAAACATATCCAGCTTCTAAATATGGTTTTACTGGACAGTTTTTAAACTCATATCCTGCAAAGGCATATCCACCAAGACCACTTCTTTTTGTTCCATCCTGATATTTTCCATACTGCTTTGCAAGCTCACCTCTTAATGAGAAATCACTTATTTTAAAAACTGCTCTCATTCCAAAGGTATTGATATGACTTTCTTTTATAACATCATAGGAGTCTTCTTTTTTGTAAACATAGTATGGCTCTATATTTAGCCAATCAACTATTTTGTGTCTACCATAAATCCAGAATCCCTGTTCATTTGAACCATTAAGTCTTTTTTTGTGATCAATATATGCACCACCAGAAGCTCTGTCATAGTAAGCAGGATGCAGGCTCGGAAGATATTGATCTGTTTTGGGGTCTGATACATAAACTAAATCCACTGAATGTCCCTGGTCAATTTCTATTTTTGCTTTGATTGCATTAAAGTAAAATGTTCTTGAACCATCCCCTGGAGTTCCGTCAAGAATTAAAAATCCTTCTCCATACATATCAGGTCCTAAGAAATCCTGTCTGCCTATGCGGAAGCTTAAAGGTAAGTCAAAGGGTTTTTTAATGTCAATGTAGAGATTGTCAACTACAACCTCATCCTGATCAAATCTTTTTCTGTTTGTTTGATTGTCAAGGGTTAGTCTGTAAGGACCTGAGTAGTATTTTGGCTCTGTTGCAATTCTTATGTATCCACTCAGATTTTCATTAAAATTAACCTTATCCCAGAGCTGAATTCTTAGCCTAAAAAAGTTTCTATCAGGCTGTGCTGCAGGTGTTGTTCCAAGGTCAACAACATTGTCCCAGATTTCCTGTCTTAATCTCACAGATGCACCAGGCTCATTTTCAATGGCAAAAGACAGAGAAAAGAAATTAAGGAGAAAAGCAAAACATAATAAAAACCTCAAAAGCTGCTTCATATCCACCTCCAAGATTTTAAAAAATGAAAAAAATTATAACATATTTTTTATTATTTGTTGTAAAATTTAAAAAAACATTCCTTAGGAGGTGTTCCATGAGAGAAGAAGAGATCATTGAAGTTCTCAAAAGAGAAAACGAAGAGTTTCGCAAACTCTATGAGGAACACAGACACCTTGATAGCATTCTTGATGAGATGAACAAAAAACCTTATTTAACTCCTGAAGAAGAGGTTGAGAAAAAAAGGATGCAGAAGGAAAAACTTTACAAGAAAGATAAAATGGCTGAGATGATAAGGCAATACAAAGCCAGAGTAGCAAAGGAGGCAACTCAGTGAGAAGTGACAGCATTAAAAAAGGTCTTGAAAGAACTCCTCACAGAGCGCTTCTTTATGCAACCGGGATTCCAAAGTCTGAGATGAATAAACCATTTATTGGCGTTGCAACAAGCTTTACCGACATAATACCCGGACATATATCAATGAATGAATTGGAAAGATTTATAGAAAAAGGTATTCATACTGCAGGGGGCTATCCATTTTTCTTTGGCATTCCTGGTATATGTGATGGAATAGCAATGGGACATAAAGGAATGAAGTATTCTTTACCGTCCAGAGAGTTAATCGCAGACATAATTGAATGCATAGTTGAAGCGCATCAGTTTGATGGAATAGTGCTTCTTACAAACTGTGATAAAATTACACCGGGAATGCTTATGGCAGCTGCAAGGCTTGATATTCCAGCAATACTGCTTACAGCAGGACCAATGCTTGCAGGATATTACAAAGGTCAGAGGAGAAATCTTACCTCTGATACCTTTGAAGCTGTTGGAAAGTTTAAAAAAGGAATTTTAACAGAGGAAGACCTTCAAGCTTTAGAACTCTGTGCATGTCCCACTGCAGGTTCCTGTCAGGGAATGTATACAGCAAATACTATGGCTTGTGTGACAGAGGCACTTGGAATGAGTCTCCCGGGAGTTGCAGCAACTCCTGCTGTCATGTCTGAAAAGCGAAGACTTGCCTTTGAAACAGGTGTAAAAATTGTAGAGCTTGTTAGAAAGAAGGTTAACGCAAGAAAAATACTCACAAAAGAGGCATTTTACAATGCCATCACAGTTGATATGGCACTTGGAGGTTCTACAAATACAGTATTACATATAAAAGCCATTGCTAATGAAGCAGGAGTTGAACTTCCTCTTGAAGTCTTTGATGAGATAAGTAGAAAAACTCCACACATTGTAAATATAATTCCTTCAGGGGAGCATTACATGGAAGACCTTTACAGAGCTGGAGGGATTCCCGCTGTTCTTCAGAGACTTAAAGATAAAATCTTTCCAAATCCTACGGTTTCAGGTTCTAACATAAAAGAGATTGCAGAGAAAGCTCAGATTTATGATGAGGAAGTAATTCGTCCAATTAAAAAAGCCTATCATAAAGAAGGAGGAGTTGCGATTCTTAAAGGAAATCTTGCACCTGATGGTGCGGTGATTAAGCAAACTGCTGTTTCTCCAAAGATGCTTAAATTTGAAGGCACTGCTCGTTGTTTTGATTCTGAAGAAGAGGCAATGAGAGCAATTCTTGATGGAAAAATCAAAGAAGGAGATGTAATTGTAATAAGATATGAAGGACCATCTGGTGGTCCTGGAATGAGGGAGATGCTTTCTCCAACAAGTGCAATCACTGGAATGGGGCTTAATGAGTCTGTTGCATTGATTACCGATGGAAGATTCTCAGGTGGCACTCGTGGACCATGCATTGGACATGTATCTCCTGAAGCAGCTCAGGGAGGACCCATTGCCTTAGTTAGAGATGGTGATAGAATTTTGATTGATATTCCGAAGAGAAAGCTTGAAGTTAAGGTTTCAGAAAGAGAACTTAAAAAGAGGCTTAAAGAGTGGAAGCCTCCGAAGCCAAAAATACAAAAAGGATATCTTTCAAGATATGCCCGTATGGTAAGTTCAGCTGATAAGGGTGCCATAATGGGATAAGACACTTGAATAAAGTTTAAATTTTTTTGTATTTTAAATATAGCCGGAGTGGCGGAACTGGTAGACGCAAGGGACTTAAAATCCCTCGGAGGGCGACCTCCGTACGAGTTCGAGTCTCGTCTCCGGCATTATTTTTATTTTGGAGGACATAATGGTTAAAAAAGCTGTCCTTCCTGTAGCAGGACTGGGAACGAGATTTCTTCCAGCGACAAAGGCTTCACCAAAAGAAATGCTCCCCATAATAGATAAACCTCTTATTCAATATGCTGTGGAAGAAGCAATAAAAGCAGGAATTGAAGAATTTTTATTCATCACCGGGAAGCACAAAAGAGCTATTGAAGACCACTTTGATAAAGCTTATGAGTTAGAAGAAAGGCTTAAGTCTGCAGGTAAATATGAGCTTCTTGAAAAAATCAACTGTTTTGAAAATCATAATTTTGTCTTTATAAGACAGAAAGAACCCAAGGGTCTTGGAGATGCAATTTTGTGTGCCAAATCATTTGTGAAAGATGAGCCATTTGTTGTAATTCTCAGCGATGATCTGATTGATCCTGAATATCCTGTTTTAAAGGAAATGCTTCAGATTTACGAAGAAAAAAAAGCTCCGGTAATAGCTCTTGAAGAAGTTCCTGTGAGCGAGATTTCAAGATATGGTATAGTTTCAGGTAAAGAAATTGACGGATTTTATGT
Organism: Thermodesulfovibrio sp. 3907-1M; assembly: GCF_040450955.1. Classification (NCBI taxonomy): domain Bacteria; kingdom Pseudomonadati; phylum Nitrospirota; class Thermodesulfovibrionia; order Thermodesulfovibrionales; family Thermodesulfovibrionaceae; genus Thermodesulfovibrio; species Thermodesulfovibrio autotrophicus. The sequence goes on along the minus strand of NZ_CP144373.1, from coordinate 761,999 downwards.
TATTGATGATCTGGTTGAAAAACCTGAGCCAGAGGATGCTCCTTCCAATCTTGCAATAATTGGCAGATATATTCTTACTCCTAAAATATTCAAACATCTTGAGAGTGTAAAGCCCGGTAAAAGCGGAGAAATCCAGTTAACTGATGCTTTAAAAACACTTTTAGAAGAAACGGAAATATATGGTTTTATAATTAAAGGCAAAAGATATGATGCAGGAGAAAAACTTGGATATTTAAAAACAATAGTGGAGTTTGCTTTAAAAGATCCTGAAATTTCTTCTCAATTTATAGCGTTTCTAAAAGAAAAACTTTCAACTTTTTAGGTTATTGAAAAAATTTTTTTAAAAAATATCAAAAATCTCTCAAAAACTGTTAAAATTAAAATAAAGACTTTAAAATTTTTTTCTCAGGAGGCAAAAAATGGATGAAATAAAGAAAGAAAACAAAGAGCAAAACAGTGAAAAGCAGGAAAATAAAGAGATAGAAATTCCTGAACAACTTCCGATTCTGGCTGTAAGAGATATAGTAATTTTCCCATATATGATAATTCCCCTTTTTGTTGGAAGAGATATTTCTGTAAAAGCTGTAGAGCATGCGTTGAATACCAACAGACTTATTCTTTTACTCACTCAGAAAGACTTCAATGTTGAAATCCCGGAACCTTCAGACCTTTATGATATTGGAACAGTGTGCATGATTATGAGAATGCTGAGATTGCCAGATGGAAGACTTAAGATTCTTGTTCAGGGACTTTCAAAGGCAAAGGCAATAGAGTTTTCACAGTTTGAAGGTTTTTATCTTGCAAAAATAGAAAAGATTGAGGATATCCAGCTAAGAGAGTTTACACTGGAACATGAAGCACTGGTAAGAACAGTAAAAGAACAGCTTGAAAAAGCTATCTCACTTGGTAAAAACATACCACCTGATGCAATGGTAATAATTGAAAACATTGATGAACCCGGAAGGCTTGCTGACCTTATTGCTTCAAATTTAGGATTAAAAAGCTCTGAAGCGCAGCAAATACTTGAAATTACCGATCCTTTTGAAAGATTGAATAAGATAAGAGAAATCCTTAACAGAGAGATTCAGTTGCTTACAATTCAGCAAAAAATCAAAAAAGAAGCAAGGGATGAAATAGACAAAACTCAGAGAGAGTATTTTTTAAGAGAACAACTAAAGGCAATTCAGAAAGAGCTTGGAGATATTGATGACAAGGCAGAGGAGATAAATGAATTTAGAAAAAAGATTGAAGAAGCAAAAATGCCTGAAAAAGTTAAAGAAGAGGCTGAAAAACAGCTTAAAAGACTTGAAAGAATGCATCCTGAAGCTGCTGAATCAGCAGTGGTGCGCACATATCTTGAATGGCTTACAGAATTGCCATGGTCTCGTTCAACAGAAGACAGGCTTGATATAAAAGCTGCAAAGGAAGTTCTTGATAAAGACCACTATGATCTTGAAAAGGTCAAAGAAAGAATTCTTGAATATTTAAGCGTAAGAAAACTAAAAGAAAAAATGAAGGGACCAATCCTCTGCTTCATTGGTCCTCCTGGAGTTGGCAAAACTTCTTTAGGCCGTTCCATTGCAAGAGCTCTTGGCAGAGAGTTTGTAAGAATTTCTCTTGGTGGAGTAAGAGATGAGGCGGAAATAAGAGGACATAGAAGAACCTATGTAGGTGCACTTCCTGGTAGAATAATCCAGGGTATAAGGCAGGCAGGAACAAATAATCCTGTTTTTATGCTTGATGAGATAGACAAACTGGGAATGGACTTCAGAGGAGATCCTTCCTCAGCACTTCTGGAAGTCCTTGATCCTGAACAAAATAACAGCTTTGTTGACCACTATCTTGCTGTTCCCTTTGATTTAAGCAATGTTATGTTTATCTGCACAGGCAATATAGCTGATACTATTCCCTCTGCATTAAGAGACAGAATGGAGATAATATATCTTTCAGGATACACTGAGGAAGAAAAACTTCAGATTGCTAAAAAATATCTCATTCCAAAACAGCTTGAAGAACATGGACTTAACTCTTCAATTTTTAAAATCAGCGATAAAGCTGTAAGATACATTATTACTCACTATACAAGAGAAGCCGGAGTAAGAAATCTTGAAAGAGAAATAGCAAATCTTTGTAGAAAAGTGGCTAAATTTATTGCAGAAGGTAAAAAGAAGAAGTTTTACATAACACCTCAGAAGGTATCAAAGTTTCTTGGTGCACCCAAGTATCTTCCTGAGGAGGAACTCAAAAAAGAAGAAGTTGGAGTTGCAACAGGTCTTGCATGGACAGAAGCAGGTGGAGATGTCATTTATGTTGAGGCAACAATTATGAAAGGAAAGGGTAATCTTATTCTTACAGGACAGCTTGGAGATGTGATGAAAGAGTCTGCACAGGCTGCATTGAGCTATGTTAAATCAAAGGCAAAGGAATTAAATATAGATGAAAAGCTTTTCAGCACAATGGATTTACATATACATGTTCCAGCAGGTGCTATCCCAAAGGATGGTCCTTCAGCAGGAATTACAATGGCTTCAGCAATTGCCTCAGTTTTTACCGGAAAACCTTTAAGGAAGGATGTTGCAATGACAGGTGAAATTACCTTAAGGGGTAGGGTTCTTCCAATTGGTGGACTTAAGGAAAAGGTGCTTGCAGCAAAGAGAATGGGTATAAAAACAGTTATCATACCAAAGAGAAACAAAAAAGACCTTGAAGAACTGCCAAAATATGTGAAAGAAGGCATGAAGTTCATTCTTGCTGAATCAATGGATGAAGTTTTAAAACATGTTTTTTCAAAGGTTAGACCAAAGGCTAAAACTCAGAAATTAGCAGCTAAAGCTAAATGAAAAAAGATGAACTTACACTCGTAAGACAGATAAGGGATAGGTTTTCATTTTCTGAAGGAGTTGGAATTGGTGATGATGCTGCGGTTTTGAATTTTAAACAGCCTGTATTGCTTACAACGGATTTAATGATTGAGGATGTTCATTTTGACCTGAGTTATACTTCCTTTTATCATCTTGGATTTAAAATAGTCTCTGTTAATGTGAGTGACATTTATGCGATGGGTGGAGATTTTAAGGCTTTTTTATTTTCTGCAGGAATTCCAGAAACTGTATCTGAAGAGGATTTTAAAGAGCTATTTGATGGAATAGAGAATGCATTAAAGCATTACAGGGGTTTTTTAATCGGTGGTGATCTCTCAAAGAGTGAAAAGGTTGTTCTTTCAGGCTTTGCAGTGGGAGAGGCTTCAGAGCCTGTCTTAAGAAAAGGTGCTGAGCCAGGGGATCTGATTTTAATCACATCCTTTCTTGGGCTTTCATCGGCAGGTTTAAATCTTTTAAAAAGCCTTCCTGATGATAAAAGGAAAGTTATAAAATCAATTAAAGACTTCAAAAAATATCCTCCCATTATTGAAATTGATGGCATAAATGAGCTTTTACAGAGACATTTAATGCCTGTTGCAAGAAATCCTGAAAGATTCAAACATATTGCAAAGGCAATGATGGACATAAGTGATGGCTTGCTCATTGACTTACACAGACTCTGCGAAGAAAACAATGTAGGAGCTGAGATATATCTTGAAGACATTCCAAAGCATCCAGCTGTAATAGAGGTTGCAGAGTATTTAAATATAGATGCAATGAAGTTCATTTTATCTGGTGGTGAGGACTATGAACTTTTGGTTATCTCTGAGAGAAATGCTCAGGAGTTTGGTTTAACTGCAGTAGGAAGAATAGTTGAAGAAAAAGGCATTTATCTCGTACACCCTGATAAAGGTAAAATCCCCGTAAAACCAGAAGGCTGGCAGCATTTCTGAAATGAAAAATTTTACAGTAATTACACTGGGATGCCCAAAAAACACTGTTGATTCAAGGCATTTGATAAATGAACTCACAGCAGAGGGATTTTTATATGTGGAGGAGTTCAAAAAAGCAGATTTTGTCTTTATCAACACGTGCTGTTTTATAAATGATGCAAAGGAAGAATCCATTGATGAGATTCTTACAGCAGCAAAGTTTAAAACTGACAGATTGCTCATTGTTTTTGGCTGTCTTTCGAAAAGATATGGAGATGAATTGAAAAAAGAGATACCTGAAATTGATGCCCTTTTTGGTGTTGATGAAACAGGTAAAATATTAAATTACATGAAACAGTTCAAAGAATACTCAGGCAAAAAACTTCAAGAGTTTCAATATACAGCAGAGCCACCAACTTACAGATATATAAAAATAGCTGAAGGATGTAGCAGAAGATGCAGTTTCTGCATAATTCCAGAGGTAAGAGGTCCTTTTAGAAGCATAGAGCCTGAAAAAATACTTAAAGAAGCTGAAAAATTTATTTCCTCAGGAATAAAGGAATTAATTCTCGTTGCTCAGGATATCACCCAGTATGGAAAAGATTTAAAGGGATATGGACTGCCAGAGCTTCTTAAAGATTTATGCTCCATAAGTGGTGATTTCTGGGTGAGACTTCTTTATCTTTATCCAACTGAGATTGATGAGGCTATTATTCAAACAGTGGCAGAAAATGATAAAATTGTTAAATATCTTGACATACCAATGCAACACAGTGAAGAAAGGATACTGAGGCTCATGGGAAGAAGGGGAACACGGAAGGATTATCTTAAAAAGATAAGGCAAATCAGAGAAGCAATACCGGGAGTAACATTGAGAAGCACCTTTATTGTTGGCTTTCCTACTGAAACAGAAGATGAGTTTCAGAGACTCGTTGATTTTATTGAAGAGCTTCAGTTTGACAGACTTGGAGTTTTTAAATACTCAAGAGAAGAAGGCACAAAAGCTTACAGTCTAAAAGGGCAGATTCCTGAAAGTGTTAAAAATAGAAGATTTGATGAGATAATGAAAAGACAGGCTTTAATATCCCTTGAAAAAAATAGAGCACTCGTTGGCAAAAATTTTGATGCCCTAATAGATTATGTTGATGCTGATATGGCAATGGCAAGACTTTACTGTCATGCACCAGAGATTGATGGCGTGGTAATACTGGAAAATGTATCAAACTTAAAAGCAGGAGAAAAACTAAAACTGCTCATAACTGAAGCCTATGAATATGATCTTAAAGGAGTTATTGTTTCGTGAAAAGGAATCTCATACCTTTAATTCTTTTTATTGCCACAGTTTTTACAACTCTTTTTGCAGGAGCAGTTCAACAGGGGATAAATTTATTTAAAGAACCACTGAGGCTATGGGAAGGATATCCTTTTTCATTAAGCATAATGACAATCTTACTTGGACATGAGATGGGACATTACTTTGCATCAAAGGCTCACAGAACAAAGGCAACACTGCCATATTTCATTCCTGCACCTTCAATAATCGGCACATTCGGAGCTTTTATAAAGATGAAATCCTCCATTCTTACAAGAAGGGCACTCATAGACATAGGCGCAACAGGTCCGCTGGTTGGCTTTGTTTTATCCCTTGTTGCTTGCATAGTTGGGCTAAAAATGTCAAAGATTGTTACTTTAACGGCAGGAGAAGATTTTTTTATGCTTGGAGACTCAATTCTTTTTTCACTGCTCGTGAAGCTTACACTGGGAAGTGTTCCTCAGGGTCATGATGTTCTTTTACACTCTGTTGCCTTTGCTGGATGGATAGGACTTTTTGTAACTTCCATGAATCTTTTGCCTGTTGGACAGCTTGATGGAGGCCATATTGCCTATGCATTGTTTGGAAGATGGCATTTTTATATCTCACGAATTATGCTATTTATAGTTGCCGTGTTAGGAATTTTTTACTGGTATGGATGGCTTGTATGGGCAATGCTTCTTCTCTTTTTAGGTTTAGATCACCCTCCTATACTGGTCTGGGAAACCGAACTACCATTAACCAGAAGAATAACAGGAGCATTATCTTTTGTAATTTTTATTTTGACATTTACCCCAGCGCCTTTTAAGTTTTAGGTTTAAAAAGTTTGTAAAAATCTCTCATAGAAAGAAGGGATTGTCCAAAAAAATATTTGAATTAAGGAGCGACTTTTTTTAAAATTTTGATAAATTCTAAACAAAACAAAAGGAGAGTTGCGATGGGAAACAAAGTTAAAACGAAAGCCTTTTTTTTGTTGCCAGTTTTTCTGTTTCAAGTTTTTTTCTCTGCATCTGTTTACTCCGCAGAGGTCAAAGGGCTGGTAATTGACTCATCTGAAACATCTGTAACAGTTAACAACAACATTAATGTATCTGACAATGCTGGCGGACCTGTCTATGGGATTTATCTCAACAACTCGTCTACTTTATTGGACAATCTGACAATAAACGCAGATGTAAATGTTAGTGTTAATAATGTTAACGATAGTGGATCTGCTTTTTTAATATATTTTAAAGATAGGGACATAAATAACTTAGAAATAAAACCGTCTAAAAATTTAATTTTAAACGCAACAACAGACCAGAATAATTATTACTCTATTTATGGATTTTATGGTGATATAAAAACCTCTTTTGTCAATTATGGAAATATATTAATTAACACGCAGGGGATAGATAGTACTTATGGCTTTTATATTAGTAATAAACTTGAAAGTTTTGAAAATAGGGGCGTTTTTAATATAAATGCAGAAGGCGCAATTGTTAGCGCTTATGGTTTTTCAGGCATACATTCAAGTTTTGGCACATTAAGAAATTATGGAAACTTTTTGATAAATGCAAAGGGTATAACAGATGCAAAGGCTGCAGGATTTGAAAGAGGAGACCATGGTTTAAGTAATTTCTATAACTACGGAAAGTTTATCATAAATGCAGAATCTGGTGATAATTCAGTTGTTTATGGAATTGATAATTTATTTAGAGAACCTCCTTCGGAAAATATAAACTATGGTGAGATTACAGTCAAAGCAATAGCAACTAACCCTGACAGTAATGCAGAAGCTTATGGTATAAATACATGGATAGTAGGCTTGTATGAATCTCCTGCAAATATCAATTTTATCAACAATGGAGATATTAATGTTACAGCAATATCAGGAGGCAATACAACTGCTTACGGTTTAAATTATTTAGTGCTTGAAGATACAAATTTAGACTTTACAAACAATAAAAACATATTGATTAAAGCACAATCAAGTTCTAAAAATTCTTCCCACGAGATTTACGGTTTAGCATTAACTAAAGAAGATGGCTTTTTTAATGCAAATATTGTAAACAATGGGAATATAAAACTTTCTGTTAATCTGCCAGATGGTGCAGACACATCAAACTTAAAGGGTTATGTATTTTATGTAAACAACTCAAATGTGGTCTTGTCTAACTATGGCAATGCTTGGGTAGAAAGCAATATTAGTGGTGGAGATTTAAGAACTCTTTATATGGAAAACAACGCAGATGTAAAACTACAAGATAAATTTGCAATTACCTTTGGCACACCTGGAGTTACACCTGATAAAAGACCTATATATGTAGCAAGTGGATCAACCTTAGACTTAAATGGAACAGTATTGATAGCAAGAGCAGACATTAGAAACTTAAAACTTAACACTCCATATTTTCTTATAGAAAATGATGGTGGAACAGTTACAGGGCAGTGGGGAGGTCTTGAAAGAGGTTATGTCAATCCTAATATTGAGGTAAGCTGGGTAGATCCTCTGACGCTTGGAGAGAATTCAGCGGTAATTTTTAAATACAATCCTGCCGGAGATAAAAACAGCGCAATTATGCCATCCGTAAACGGATTTTTTTCTGGATTACTTTTAACAGGGCAGTTTCATCAGGTCCTTGCACAACAGATGCCATATACATCACCTTACATACTGCTAACAAATAAAACTAATGATATGCCTGTTATGCTTGCTTCACTGGCAACTGATGTTGATTATGGCTTAAAAAACTCAAAAAATACGCCCAATTATGGTATATGGTTAATGCCAGTTTATACAAGAGTTGAAGATGGTGGAATAGGCTTTAATGCTGATCTGTATGGAACTGCATTGGGTATTGGTGGATATATTACAGATAAATTAAGCGTAGATGCCTATGCAGGATATGTAAAAAGCAATCTTTATTATAAAGTTGATGGAGCTGACAGTGGAGAAATAAAAACACTCATAGGCGGGTTTGCTTTAATGTATCGTTTACCTGATAAATACCATCTTAGGCTTAATGGAGAAGTTCATAAATCAAGCAACAGATACAATGGCTGGACAGGGTTAAACTATGATTTAAAAGAAACTGCTGATTATGACAGCTGGGGAGTATATGGTGAAATACTTGCAGGAAAAGTCTTTGTGAAGGATAACATCAGACTTATTCCTGAAATAGGTTTCAGTTATAGTCACTACGAAAGCGATAGTTTTTGGACAGAAGTCAAAGATAACCCATCATTTGAAAGGTATTATGATCCTGATAGCTTAGATATATGGAAAGCTATTGTTTCAATGGGAGCTTTTGCTAAATTAAGCAAGGCGGTAGAGGCTTATGGTTTAATAAGGCTTGAACAAGCAATAACAGACAACGATATAAGCGTTGCAAACTGGATAAAAGGAGATACGACAAGTTACAAACTTCAAAAAGATATTGCAGATACAACACTATCTTTTGATACAGGGACAAAAATAACTATTTCTGATAGTCTGGATTTAAATCTTGGAATAAAGGCAGATTTTAACTCTGATTACAAAGCTTACAGTGGTAGAGCTCAGTTAAAGTATAAATTTTAATAAATGAGTTTTGTTTGCGTGATGCAGAAAGCAGATTTGATACCAATAGAGATTTAAACAGAGAAAGTGGAGAATTAAGACAAACTAACTCTTAATCCAAAACATAAGAAAGGTTAAGAATGGAATATTGTGCTACTTTCTGGGGTTTTTATCGCTTTTAGGAGGAAGTGTTCTTGAAGAAAAATCATCTGAGATTGGAGGGTTGCTGCGGGCTTTCACCTTTGCTACTTTTTTGCATACTTTTTGATTGGAAGAAAGCATCAGTTTTTATTTTTACATTCGGCATACTTTTGAATAATGCCTATTCTGTTCCTCTTCCATCAGTTGATAAATATGATATAACAGGGACAATCTCTGAAATAGAATGGTATCCGAAAAAGTTTATAAAAGGAATTTCAGGGATGTCTGGTTCAGCAGGAAAAGACCGGATTATGCCTCCACACTATATCTTAAAATTAACAGATTACGAAGGTATCAGTTCTGAAGATGCTTTGAAAATAACAAGATACATAAAATGGGATACTTTGAATAATAATGAAAAAAGAGAGCCTCCATTTATACTTGTAAAAGTCAATCACAAAAACAGGTATTTCTTAAAAAAAGGAATGCGGATAAAAATTAAAGGTTATACAGTCCGCGGAGATGAAAGCGGAACATATACTTATTATGAAAAAATTGAAGTTTTGGGATATAGTAAAAACACCCCAAATTAATCTTAAAGCTTCTTTTAATTATACCAGTTGACACTTATCTTTCAAAAATATATAATTTACCTAAAAATATCTATGGAGGTAAATTATGTTCCGAAGAGTAATTTCACCAGCATTATATGGTCTTATTGTTATATGTTTTTTTCTTCCCTGGGTAAATGTATCATGTCAGAACTACAAAATTGCAAGTATAAGTGGAATTCAATTTGTCACAGGAAAAACTCTTGAAGAACCCCAGATGTTTAAAAGCCAGTTTGGAATGGGGCAATATGGAATGCAAAATGTTCCTTCTAAATCACCAAAGGAGGGAAAAATTGACCCTCAACTATATGTTATCCTTGCACTTGTTTGTGTTATTACGGGTCTTGTTTTAAGTTTTGTAAAAGGCAGAATAGGCTCACTTACTACAAGCATATCAGCAGTAGCAGGTTTTATATTTGTAATACTTCAAAAATTTAAACTTGAAAATGAGTTGGTGCAGAAATCACAGGGACTTATTCAGCTTGATTTTTTACTTGGTTTTTATCTTACCTTGCTTCTTTTGCTTGCTGCAGTTGCTGTAAATGTTTACTCTCTTACACAGAGTGAAGCTTCTGTAACTACCTCTGTTAAGAAACCACCGGAATCAGCATTTAAATTCTGCCCTGAGTGTGGAGCAAAAAATGAAGCAGGCAATGTCTTTTGTAAAGAATGCGGGACAAAATTTCCTGAATAAGGAGATTAAGCATGGTAGAGTTTTTTGACAAACTCAAGGAAGGCATAGATAAGGTAAGCATCAAAGCAAAAGAAACACTTGAAATAACAAAAATAAAAGGACAGATAAGTAAAATTCAGGAACAAAAAAGAAAAGCCTTTGAAGAATTGGGTAGTATTGTTTATGAAATGATTAATTCTGAGACTATTGATATAGATAAGCTTAAAGAAAAAGCAGAAGCAATTAAAGAATTTGAGAGGCAGATTAAAGAAAAAGAACAGGAAATCCTTGAGATTCAAGCAAAAACGCAGCAGGAAATTGAAGGATTGAAGGCAGAATCAAAAGCTACAAATTTATGTGAATGTGGAGCTATAATTCCTGAAGGTTCTAAATTTTGTGTTAAGTGTGGGAAGAAAGTTGAGATAAAAGAAGAGGAAGCTCAAACAGAAAAAAAGCCTTCAACAGCCCAACATTGTGAGTGCGGAGCTGTCATTCCCCCGGGAGCAAAGTTTTGCGTAAAATGCGGGAGGCAAGTTATGCCTCAATAAATCCTTCAAAGAAAGAAGTTATTCTAAAATGTAGAGGCTGCTGATAGTTTAGATTACATGAAAGAAGCCTCATAGGCAATTGCCTATGAGGCTTATATTTTTTAATTCCCTACATTAACGACCACTTCATGCCATCTGAATGGTCCATAATGTCCGTTAATATGATAGGCAGGCCAGAACCTCCATACACCAGGACGGTCAACAATTTTTGTTGCTTCAAAATTAATAAATTTTTGATTCAGTGACCATGAGTAGTTTCTGTATTGATGCCCAAAATCTCTGTTATTGGCGTCGTTGGTTGAATTCAATCTTGCCCCTACAAACACTCCATTTGAGTCAAACTTAATAACTTTGTTTGAATTGTGCATTAAATTAAATCTCACACATATCACATCTCCTACTTTTACATTTTTTGCGCGACCATATACACCTCCCATTCCAAGAATAAAACCATCAGGAGATTGAGCCTCAGGAAATCCGCCAAGCAATACATTGCCACAGCGTAGAGGAACAAGAGCCTGAGTTTGTGATGCAAACAAGACAAGAAAAGCAATTGCTAAAAATACTAATAATACTTTCTTATCCATTCTGCTTCCTCCTGTTTTATATTTTATTCTTATTCCAACTGTATAATTTTTAAATTCAAACTGCAAGATTAACGATTATAAAAATTTTTTATAAATTCATAAACACTATTGAAACAAAAACTATTAAATGGTATTTTTTATTGTTGCTGGAAATTTAAAGCAGGAGGGTATTTTTATGAAAAATTTTAAAATTTACTTGATAATAATCGCTGTAGTTTTAGTAATAGTCTTTATGGGTATTTTCTTGCTGAAAGAGAAAGGCACCATCAGCAAACAAGAGACAATTAAAGAAACCTATGCACCTACTGAAGCTAAAGAAAAATCTGTTGAGCAACCATTCCAGAAAATAGATTATCAATCTGTATTTAAGGGGTCTTTAAATCCATGCGAGATATTCCCGAAGGAAAAGATAGAAGATATTTCAGGTAAAAAATTTATTAAAGCTGAATTTAAAAGAGTCCCTGCTTCAACTTTTACTCAATATATTTGTTATTATTACCAGGAACCAACAAAGTACGACAAATACGGAGTTAATATTACCAAAAATGTCAGCATAAGTCTCTTTAAAGGAGACTTTAGAAGGTTTAAAAATTATGACTTAATAAACTTCAAAGTTAAACAGGACAAGGAAATTCCTTTTAATCATAAATTAGTTTATGACCAGAATGGAAAGTTTCATCATCTTGATATTGACTTAGAAAATGATCTTCAGCTAAGCGTTGATACATGGTGGTCTATATTAACAGAGGAAGAAGCATTAAAATTTGTTAAGGATTTCGTTTCCTATTTTAAAACTCTTGTTAGAACTTGAGAATAAATTTATGGATTAGTGCTTAGAACCATCTTTGCCTGAAACTAAATATTTTGAAACAAGTTCAGGCAAATCTGAATAGTTGAAAAATTGTTTTTTTAATGATAGAATTCTATCAAAGGATTAATTATGTTGAAAAAAATTTTTTTAACTTTTATCCTTCTATTTCTCTTTTCAAGTTCAAGCCTGGGTATACGATTTTGGTAAGGATCTGGCAGCAGGCATAAAGTGCGAGTTTACAGTAAAGCCTGAACTTAAAACTCTTTCTGGTAAACCAATAACAGGCAGTCAAAAGTTTTTCTTTTCAACAGGAGGACCTGCAATAACTGCGTCTTTGGCACTTGTCAAGAGTTTTGTGTCTGGCCATAGAATTTTCTGTTAAAAATCTGTCTGAGTTCATAGGCATTAGCCTTGAGTATAGGGACGGGTTTTTTCCATCTGCCCTGTAATAATCGCTCCCTCTGCAAAAACAGATTCATCTCAAGTATTTCAACTGATTGAAAGTATCCTCCAAGCCTGAGCCTTATCTCCTCTATCCTCCGGTTAAAGTTCTCTACTGCATTGGTTGTGTATATGTGTCTTCTTATATTTTCAGGATATCTAAGGAAATTAAAATACTTCTCTGCCTTCTCCTTAAGTTCTTTCATAAAATAAGGATAACTTCTCTGGTATCTATCGCAGAGGGCTTTAAACCTCTCTACAGCCTCCTCAAGACCTGCACTGAATTGTTTTATCTGATGAAGCTTTTTGAGAAACTCCTTGGATGCCTCCTTTCCCATATTCCTCCTTATGTTTCTCTTTAAATGCACAAAACACAACTGATGCTCTCAGCCTTCCTTACTCTCTGAGCCAAAAAACTCATAAAATCCATAGATATCCTTCTGCCCCTGAAGGTCTATCCCCATTCATTATGGTTGAGATTTACCTTGGTCTTAGCCCCTTACTTCAGGGATTCCTGTTTGGACCTTAGGGTTGTCATTCCGAGGGTGGCATCCCACCCGAGGAATCTCTGAGTCTTTCAATGCCAAAAAAAACAAAGGAGATTCCTCGCTTCGCTCGGAATGACAAATTATGGGCAGGCTCGGAATGACAAAGTATGGGCAGGCTCGGAATGACAAATTATGGGCAGGCTCGGAATGACAAACAAAGAGCCCCTGACGTCAGGGATTCCTGTTTGGACTTAAGGTCAAGGCAGAAGGAGCCTTCAGAGAGCTGACGAGGGTAATAGCCATTGGCCTTGTTCCCAGGGTTATTTTTTAGAAATATCTGCCTTTCGGATTTCATTATCTGGTTAATCGTTTCCTCAAGAAGCCTTTTTATACCTGGATGCTTACCCATTAAAGTATCTCCAAACACCTTCTCAACTGCCTGCCTGAATATTTCTTCCTTTGCTGCTTCATAGAGTTCCTTGTGGTTTTCCATGTCCCTTTTCCTCATTCAGGTTATTTTATTTTCAAAACCATATATTTTATACACAGACACAAGATTATTTTAACTTCCTTGTCCCTGAACAAAGAATAAAAAGATACAGGCAAGTTATGAAGGAAGAATCAGCTTTTATTGTTTCCAGTATAATTTCAGACAGAGAGGCAAGAAGTGAAACTTTCGGGCTTGAAAACCCTCTTTCAACGAGATTCTGGACAGCAGTCAAAACAGGCACGAGTAAAGATATGAGAGATAACTGGTGTGTGGGCAAAAGTTATATTTAAAGACAGAATTGAACCTGACAGAACAGAGTGGTTTGTTAAAGGGACAGAGATGGACTCTTCCATAGTTGTAGAAGATTTTTCAGAAAAACCTCGCATAGTCTATCCTGTGGATGGAGCAGTAATTGCCATTGACCCTGATATCCCTGAAGATAATCAAATTGTAACATTTCAGTTTAAGCCTAAAAGCAATAAATATGAAAGGGTTTTAAATGATGAAAAAACAGGCATAAAAAATTCGTTTTTTTTGTGGAAACCTGAAAAGGGTGTTCATAAAATTGCAATTATAAATAGTGAAAACACAATAGTTGATTCTGTTGAGTTTGTAGTAAAATAAAAGGTGTTCAAAATCAAAATAAAGCAAGTCAGTAAATTTTTTATTTATGCAAAACTATATCGATTATCGTAAGACTCAGAAACCTCTTGAGTTTGAAAATCTTGTAGTTGAAATTGGTTTTGGTTCAGGAGATTTTTTAATTAAGCTTGCAAAGGAAAACAGAAATGAGATATTTTTTGGCATTGAAAAATCATGGATTCCAGTAAATAAGCTTTTGAAAAAGTGTGGGCTCAAGAAAATCAATAATATCTATTGTATTCGTCTTGATGCATACTGGGCATTCCAGCTTTTATTCAGGGACAATAGCGTTAAAAAAATAATAATGAACTATCCTGACCCATGGTTTAAAAAGTCCCATGCTGAACGAAGACTTACAAGAAGGGAAAATCTTTATGTTTATGCAAAAAAATTAATTAATGATGGTGAAGTTAAAATAAGAACTGATGATTACTCCTTTGTTGAGTTCACACTGCAAGAAGCCAGTTTTTTAAACTGTTTTTCCATAAATGTTTCAAATCCCACAATAAATGAGCCTTTAACAAAATATGAAAAAAGATGGCTATCAATGGGCAAAAATATATGGGATATTGTTCTTAAAAAAGAAAAAGAGCCCATTACATTGAAAATCAATGAAATAAAGGAGGTGTCTGAGTTGTATCCTGTAAGAATTTCAGCAGACAGAGTAGATGTAGAACTCGTAGCCTACAAGGAATTTAAAATTGAAGAGGCTCTTTATATAAAATGTTTTTCTATATGGAAAAAGGGACAGGATTATGCTGTGGAAGTTTTACTCAGCGAGAATGGTTTTTTACAGAGTTTTATGGTAACTGTGAAGAAAAAGAATGATTATTTTATAATAGATGTGTCTAAGTTTAGTGAAGTCTTGAAAACTGAAGGCATCCAGAAGGCTTTAAATTTTTTAGCTAAAATAATTGGAAAGGAGAGATCATGAAAAAGAAGATTCTTGTATGTGTTCAAAAGGATATTAAAAACACTATTAACTGGGCTTTGAAGGATCTTTCAGAAGTCTCACTGCAATATTTTGATCATGTTTATCAAATTGAAAAGCTTTTTGAATCAGACGTAAATTTTTGTGGAATGATAATTGACTCTCAGATTGATGGTGAAAGCACAATTCCTTTTTTACAGAAAATTAGGGATAAATCAAAGATTAAAATTCTTTTGATAATCTCAGCTGATACTGCCAAACAGGAAATAGTAAAGCTTATTCAGGATAAAATGGTTGACAATATTATTGTAAGACCTTTTAATGCTAATCAAATAGTTGATGCAGTGGCAAAATTATGTGGCATTCATAGAGCTACGGAAAAACCATGGTATATGTATACAAAACCTCAGTAGATTTGATATAATTTTTCTTATGGAAAAGCAGGATTTTGAAACAAGATTTGAAGAAGCAAACTTAATGCTCAGATATAAAGAGTTTGATGAAGCTTGCAAAATTTATAGAGAGCTAATTCAGGAAAACTCTAATTTAGCGGAACTTCATAACAATTACGGGCTTGCTCTTTTTTATCTCAGTAAATTTGAAGAAGCAATAGAAGAGTTTAAAAAAGCCATTGAAATTAAAGAAGATTTTGCCTTGCCATATGCAAATATAGGGCTTGTCTATCTAAATAAAGAAGAGTATGAAAAAGCTGTGGGATTTTTTCTAAAAGCCCTTGAACTTGACCCTGAAAATCCTGAAACAAATTACAATCTTGCGGTAACTTACTATAGAATGAATAAAAAGTCTGATGCTTTAAAACATTATGAAGCTTTTATAAAGTATTCTGGAGAGAATTATCCAAATTTAAAAAACAGCGTGACAAAAATTATTGAAGAGATTAAAGAGACTCTTCAAATAGTGTAAGATTTTCAATAATAAATTTTTGAACAATCAAAGATTTCTCTGCCACTTCCTTTAAACTTAAAAGTTCTGCTCTGTCAGTAACCATATTACTGATACTTCTTATTTCAATACATGGAATATTATAAATTTTAGATACTCTTCCAACTGCTGCACCTTCCATGTTTTCACACAGAGCATTGAACTTTTTTTCAAGGAGTCTGGCTCTTTCAAGATTTCCTGTGCAGGATGAAACAGTGAGAAATGTTCCTTTAGGAAGATTTTTCAAAAAATCTGGTACATAAAGAGATATTTGTTCAAGATTGAAAAAAATAAAAGAATCTGAAGCATCATGACAGTTTCTTAACAGTCCTTCGTCAGCAAAGATTTCCTTTTCCGCTACTGCAATACTTCCTATCTCAAGCCCAGAGGAAGGATAGGCACCTCCTATGCCTGATACAATAGCCCCTTTTATAGAGAAATTTTCAAAACAGATTACAGAGGATAAGGTTGCTGAAGTTTTTCCAATACCTGAGATACATAAAACTAAATCAACATCTTTTATTTTGCCTTTTATAAATGATACAGTTTTTATGGAAAAAAACTGCTTATTGTTTAAGCTTTTAATGATTAATTCACATTCTTTTTTAGTAGCAAAAAATAGAGCTATCAATTTATGCTACTTCAAGAGCTTTTAGCCTGCTTTCAAAGTCTTTCATTCTCTGCGATAAAGCTTTTCTTTCTTCAAGTAAATCCTTTAAAACTCCTGCAAGATGATCATTTTGTTTAAGCAAAAAGTCAAAGTCATACATTTTTAACTTAACCTTTATGTCTTCTAAATCACTATGAACTTCTAACATGGAAAACCTGAGTGCTTCTCTTAGTTTTTCAAGTGAGGCAGTGAATCTTTGCTCCATACTCATTAATTCAGCTTTTGTAGCCATCTCTTTCTTGATTTCTTCCACATCATTTTTCAGCATAGCCACATCATTTTTCAGCATAGCCACATCATTAACGAGTCCTTTGATTTCCTCTTTAACGATTGCTTTAACTTCTTCTCTAATAATTTCGGTTAGTTCTTCTTTAACAATGGCTCTGACTTCTTCTCTGATGATTGTTCTTATTAATTCTGCTAATTTTTTTTCTTCCACTTGATTCCTCCAGGCTAAAAACTTTGCTGTCTATAATATCAGATTAAAGTTGTTCACATCAAGTTTTAATTTTTGTAATTCCTCTCTTGAATATCCAGCAAAAATCTCTGAAAAAATTGAATTATTTGTCAAAAGAGGATCTAAATCTTCGGAAATAACGCCGGTCCTTACAAGCCTTTGCCAGTAATAGGTTCCTTTAATTGGTGAAAACTCTGTTAAATGAATGCGAACTCTTAATTTTCTAAGAAACTCTACGCTAGCTCTCACTTCATCAAGAGTTTGTTCAGGGAGCCCATACATTACATAAACTCCTATTTCCTGACAAGAAAATCCTGCTTCTTTAAGATAAAAAACTGCTCTTTCAACTTCATCAGAGGTAACTTTTCCTCCTGTTTCTATCTGCCTTTTTATGTCCACTGTTTCAAGGCTCAGTCTCAGAGTTTTAAATCCTGTAAGCTTCATTAACTGAGCAAGCTCTCTATCAATATAGCGGGCATGAAGTCCATTGGGAGTGTGAAATCTTGCCTGTAAATTCTTTTTAAGTAGTTTTTCAAGCAAAGGCTTTATATGAGTATCAGCTTTATATAATAAAGCGTCATCATAAAAGGCAAAGTCTCTTACTCCAAGCCTGTATAATCCTTCAATTTCATCAACTACTTCATCTATATTTCTTTGTTCAAAGGATTTATATAACAGGGAAGAAGCACAGTAGGAACATCTAAAAGGACATCCTGTGGAAGTTAAAATCGGAGCATAAGGCATTTCTTTATAAAAACTCATCTGCCACCAGTATTTTGGCTTGTCGTTTATTCTTTTAAGCTTTAATCCAAAGTTTTCAATTGTTTTAATTAATCTATTATCTATCTGTCCTTCATAAATAAAATCAGCATTGGTATTTTTTTCTGCATGTTCTTTATAAAGAGTAGCATAAATTCCTCCAAGAATAATTGGAATGTCTTTGAATTTTTCTCTTAAAATTTTTATAACTTCCTTTACTCCGTACCACCAGTAAGCCATAATAGAAGTAACCAGGATAAGGTCAACAGAATCAGCAAGGCTTAATTTTTCAATGAATTCTTCCTTACTGCATCCGTATCTTTTATATTTTCTATGTATATTTTTTAAAATTTCAGGTTTTTCAACAACTTCTGCCCTGTATTTTCCTGTTCCATATTTTTTCACTCTAAAGGAATCACAGCAGTCTATTAAGAATAGTTCAAAGTTAAATTGACTTAAAAATTCAGCCACTTTCAACAATCCGAGAGGTCTTGCCCAGAAATTATAGGCAGCAAAGTCATAAATCCAGGGATTTACAAGAAGACACCTGACAGTCATGAAAGTTTTCTAAAGACAACAATAAATCCTGTATGAGCCACCATTCTTAAGGCTGGCCTGAGGCTTAGACCCTGTTTTTCCCATTTTCTTTCAAGAATTTCAAATATGCCGATTTTATGAAGTTTTTGAGAGAAGTTTTTTTCAAATTCTTCCATCAAACTATATATCTGTAAAACTGTTGTCAGGTAACATCCTATAATTCCACCAGATTTTAAAGCATTTACCACCTTATCAAGAAAAAGCCATGGTTCTGTAAGGTCAAGAATTGCTCTATCAAAGTCTGACTCTTCTATCCCTTCAGCAATGTCTTTATTTAAAAGAATTAATTGTCCTGCAGCTTCATTTTCAATAAATTTTTCAATATTTATCCTCGCATTTTCATAAAAATCCTGCCTTTTTTCGTATGAGACAACCTTGCCTTTTTCTCCAACAGCTCGTAAAAGATACAGAGTTAAGGCTCCAGAGCCTGTTCCAGCTTCAAATACTTTTGCTCCAGGGAAGACATCAAGAAGGGTGATAATTCTTGAAATATCTTTTGGATATATTATCTGAGCTCCTCTTTTCATTTTAAGAATGTATTCTTCAAGGGTAGGGCGAAAAGCAGTTAAAGTCTCCCCGTGAGATGATTTAATCTTAGTTCCATCGGGCTTGCCTATTATTTCATTGAAGTAAACATTACCCTTATGGAATGAAAAAGAAGCGTCTTTTTTTAAAGTAACAAGATATTTTCTTTCCTTTGAATCTATCAAAAGAGCTAAATCACCTTCTTTGAATACTGACAAGCTGACCTCCAATAAAAAAGCGGGCGACGGGATTTGAACCCGCGACCTTCAGCTTGGGAAGCTGACACTCTCCCGCTGAGTTACGCCCGCAAAGGTATATAGTTTTTTATATCATCATAGATTAAAATATGTCAACTTTTGGAGAATTTTTGGTAAAATATAAAAAATGGAAGCTGAATCGTTAAAAAAATCAGTTTTTATCAGTCCTACATTTGGATGTTTGTCATTTCAACAGGTTTTTGAAAAAATAATAGATTTTGTAAGAGAACAACCTGACAGACAATACAATTTAATAGTAGGGAGTGATTCTTTTCCTGGAGAAGAGACTGTCTTTGTAACTGCAATAATAATTCATAGAAAAGGTTCTGGTGGAAGATATTTTTACAGAAAAATAAAACATGAAAAAGTGGATAGTTTAAAGTTGAGAATTTTTACTGAAGCCTCACTCAGCCTTGAAGTGGCAGAGGCTTTAAGGAGTAAATTATCTGAAAATGGAGTTTCCCGATTACCCGTTGAAATTCATCTTGATATAGGTAAAAATGGAGCAACAAGAAGTCTTGTTAAGGAAGTTATTAAGATGATTGTTGGCTCAGGATATATTGCTGTAACAAAACCTGATTCCTTCGGTGCTACAAAAGTAGCAGACAGGCATACAAATTAAAGCCGGGAATGGGATTTGAACCCACGACCAGTCGATTACGAATCGACTGCTCTACCGCTGAGCTATCCCGGCATTAATTATATTTTATCAAACTCCTCTTTAAAGTAGCGAAAGCTTTCTTCATCAAAAAGACAGAACTCAATGAGTTCAAGAGTTGTATTGTAGTTTTTTAAATATTCAGCTGCAGTGTTAATTAAAACTTTTGCAACCATATTCTTTGGACAGCCATATATTCCTGAACTTATCGCAGGGAATGATATGGTTTTAAGTTTATAATCATTGGCAAGCCTGAGACTGCTTAATACCGCATTTTTAAGCTTTTCTTCTTCCTGGCTCTCACCCCACTTAGGTCCAACAGCATGAATTATATATTTTGCTTTTAAAGAACCAGCAGTGGTGATTGCTGCAGAACCTGTTGGCACAAAGCCAATTCTATCACTTTCTTCCTGTATGATCTGTCCACCCTTTCGCACAATTGCACCAGCCACTCCTCCACCGTGTTTGAGATAATTATTTGCTGCATTAACAATGGCATCTGTATCCCTTTCTGTGATATCTCCGATCATTATCCGTAATGTTTTTCCATTAATTTTTTTCTCTTGCATTTTTAAGCTTCACCTCTAAAGAACAAAATTAGCAAAATGGAGAGTTTTAACATTCAATGCGAGAGGAGGGATTTGAACCCTCACGGATCTCTCCACTGGATTCTAAGTCCAGCGCGTCTGCCATTCCGCCACTCTCGCTTATTTTTTATTTTAAAAATTTTTTAAATATTTAATCCAATGTCTTTTCTGTACTGCATTCCTTCAAAATGAATTAACTTAACAGCGTTATAAACCTTATGCCTTGCCTCTTTTATATCTTTTCCTAAGGCAGTAACTCCAAGAACTCTTCCTCCATTTGTTACAATCCTGCCGTCTTCATCAAATTTAGTGCCTGCATGAAAGACAATTACATCTTTTAATCCTTTTACCATTTCAAGACCTTTAATAGGCAGACCTTTTTTATATTTTCCCGGATATCCTTCTGATGCAAGAATAACACATAAAGATGAAGCATCTTTCCATTTTACATCTACTTTATTTAATTTCTGCTCTGTTATTGCCATAAAAATGTCAACTAAGTCAGTTTCAAGTCTTGGCAAAATTACCTGTGTTTCAGGATCACCAAATCGGCAATTAAACTCAAGCACATACGGTTTGTTATTGACAATCATAAGTCCTGCATAAAGAATCCCTTTATAAACTATTCCTTCAGATTTTAATCCTCTTATTGTTGGCTTAATTATTGTATCAAGGATTTCTTTTTCAAGTTCTGCAGTAATTACTGGATTAGGACTGAATGTTCCCATACCTCCTGTATTTGGTCCCTCATCGTTGTCAAGAAGTCTTTTATGGTCCTTTGATGTAACCATTGGGACTATGTTTTTACCATCTGTAAAAACAAGATAGGAAGCTTCTTTACCCTGAAGACATTCTTCAATGACAACTTTTTCTCCAGCGGAACCAAAAATTTTTTCTTTCATAATAAGTTTTAATGCCTCAACTGCTTCTTCATAACTCTGGCATACAAAAACTCCTTTGCCTGCAGCAAGTCCATCTGCTTTTACAACAATTGGAGCGCCTTTCAATCTAATATATTCTTCAGCGTGTGTGTAGGATGTAAAAACTTTGTATTCCGCTGTTGGAATTTTATGCCTTTTCATAAATTCCTTTGCAAAAACTTTACTACTTTCCAGTTGAGCAGCTGCTTTTGTTGGACCGATAATTTTTCGTCCCTCTTTCTGAAACACATCAACAATTCCCTTTGCAAGAGGGTCTTCAGGTCCAACTACTGTAAGGTCAATCCACTCATATTTAACAAAGTCAACAAGAGTAGAAAACTCCTTACTCTCAATTTCTACACACTCTGCCAGATCGGAAATCCCCGCATTTCCAGGCATACAGTAAATTTTATCAATTACTCTTGACTGCGCAAGTCTCCATACTATGGCATGTTCTCTTCCTCCTGAACCTATAACAAGAACTTTCATCTTCTGTCCTCCTCTGTCTTTTTAACTAACCAGTAAATTAAACCAATTACGAGAATAGCAGCTATTAATGAAATTATGAATTCAATTGTTTCATGTTTTAGGGTTGCAATCATTGTCTCTCTTATTACAGTAACAAGAGCAACTCCAACAAAAACACTTATTCTGAATTTTCCTCCTTTAAGATGCGTGATTTCAGTATTTAAAAGTTCAAGCATAACCCATAGAATAAGAACTGAACCAAGTGCTGTTACAATTGTCTGTTCTAATTTACCTGATAATATTTCATATATGTCTTTTCCACAAAGATAAATAACAGCAAAAGTAAGAATGCTCAATCCAAGTATTAAAACGATACTTACAAGTTGAGAGAATATTTCACCATACCTTACAAGTTGTAGTTTTATTCTATAGGCTGGGGAATAACCTTTGATTTCTTCCTCAAGGTAAGCAGAGGTGATAATATCAAGATTTATGTCAAGTATCTTATTGATTGAGATTAAATATTTTTCTCTGTTTTGTTCCATTTCCTCACAAAGTATATCAACGCAGGCATTTCTTATGATATTTATTGCTCTTGTCATAAAATGAGGATCTACGCCAACTTTTTCATGTTTTTGTCCAACTCTTATCAGAGAATCATAAAAGTAGTTATCATATCTGCCAGAAAAAAGACTTATAAACCATGTTCTTACGAGTCTCATTACATGTTTTATTAATGATTCATTTTTAAAAATTCTTTTTGCTGAATCTGTCTGGATGATCCATTGATAAAGAGCTCCTACAACTTTTTCAGCTCTTTTTTCCATAAGAGGCTTAAGCTCTAAAAGCCTATTCTCATCCTCTTTTGTAAAATAATAGTTCGCTTTGATTTCTTTAAAAGGTCTCATCTTAGTGCCTGAAATGTCTTATTCCTGTAAATACCATTGCCATACCATACTGGTCTGCTGCGTCAATTACTTCCTGGTCTCGGACAGATCCACCTGGCTGAATTATAGCAGTTACTCCATTTTGTGCAAGGACATCAATGTTATCTCTGAATGGGAAGAATCCATCAGATGCGACCACAGTTCCTTTTAATGGACTTAAGGCATGCATTGCACCTATCTTTGCTGAAAATACTCTGCTTGTCTGACCAATTCCAAGTCCCACTGTTTTGTCCTCTCTTGCATAAACAATGGCATTTGATTTTACATGTTTGCAAACCTTCCATGCAAACTTTAAAGCTCTCCATTCATCCTCTGTGGGCTTTCTCTTTGTTACAATCTTTGCCTGAGAAAATTCATCCTCAAGAGTATCCCACTGCTGCACTATAAATCCACCGATAATTCTCTTTAAATCAAAACCTGATGGTTTAATTTTATCAGAAAGAGCTGGAAATTTCAGTAATCTCAGATTTTTCTTTTTTGAAAAAATTTTCAATGATTCTTCATCAAATCCTGGCGCAATAACAACCTCATAAAAAGTTTGAATAACTTCTTCTGCCGTGGTTTTATCCACAACTCTGTTAAAAGCAATTATTCCACCAAAAGCACTTACAGGATCACATTCAAAGGCTTTTTTATAAGCATCCAGAGGATCCTCAGCAATTGCTACTCCACAGGGATTGTTGTGTTTTACAATTACACAGACTGGTTGTTCAAATTCTGAAGCTAAAAGAACTGCTGAATGAGTGTCAAGATAGTTATTAAAGGACATCTCTTTGCCCTGCAGTACTTCTGCATCTATCAATGATGGAGTTTCATTCAATGCATATAGTGCTGCTTTCTGATGAGGATTTTCTCCGTATCTTAATGTTTGCACCATTTTTAATGGCAATGTCCAGTCCTCTTTAAAGGCTGAAGAACTGATTTTATCAAAATAATCTGCAATTAAGGCATCATATCTTGCTGTATGAGAAAAGACCTTCTTTGCAAGTTCAAATCTTTTTTCTGTAGAAACTTCCCCTTTTTTAAGAGCCTCAATTATGGAAGGATAATCATCAGGGTCAACAATAACTATCACATCTTTGTAGTTTTTAGCTGCAGCTCTCAGCAGTGTAGGTCCGCCAATATCAATGTTTTCAATGGCTTCTTCAATAGTGACATCTTCTTTTTTTATTGTTGCTTCAAAGGGATAGAGATTAACAACCACCACGTCAATGGGTTTAATTCCCAGCCTTTGCATTGCATCTATGTCATTTCTGTTGCTCCTTCGTGCCAGTATTCCACCGTGAATAAGTGGATGAAGGGTTTTTACCCTGCCATCCATAATTTCAGGAAAGCCTGTATACTCTGAAACATCTATCACATTTATTCCAGCTTCCCTTAAAATTTTTGCTGTTCCACCTGTAGAGATAATCTCCACTCCCAGCTGAAAAAGTTCCTTTGCAAACTCTATTAATCCCCTTTTTTCAGATACACTTATTAATGCCCTTTTTATCACCCGAGCACCTCCCTGTGGTATTCCTGTATTGATTTTACTTTAATTTTGCTTTCTTTAAGCCTTTTTATGGCTTTAACAATTGCATTAGCTCCAGAGATGGTTGTAGTATACGGAATTTTGTATTGCAAAGCTCCTCTCCTTATGTACATTGAGTCCTTTTGTGACTGCTTACCGAAAACCGTGTTTATTATAAAGTGAATCTGTCTGTTTTTTATTAAATCAAGGACATGGGGACGACCTTCCTGGAGTTTATTTATAGTTTCCACATTTAATCCCCTTTCTTTCAAAAATCTGGCAGTTCCCCGAGTGGCAATCACTGTAAAACCAAGCTCTATAAACTCCTTTGCAATAGGTAAAACAAGAGCTTTATCCCTATCCTTTACACTTATAAATACTTTTCCACTTAAAGGAATTTTACCCATTGCGCTCATCTGAGCCTTGGCATAGGCAAGTCCAAAGTCTTCATCTATTCCCATTACTTCCCCAGTTGATTTCATCTCAGGACCGAGAATAACATCCACTTCAGGGAATTTATCAAATGGGAAAATAGCTTCTTTCACTGTCACATAGGGCATTTTTATGTGATTTGTAAGTCCCAGCTCCTTTAATGTTTTACCAACCATAATCTTTGCTGCCATTGCTGCAAGAGGGACTCCTATGCTTTTACTCACATAGGGAATTGTTCTTGACGCACGGGGATTTACCTCCAAAACATAGACCTCTCCATCTTTTACAGCATACTGAACATTCATAAGTCCTTTGACTTCAAGTTCCTTTGCAATGGCAATGGTTTCTTCCTTAATTTTTTGAATTATCTCTTCTGGAAGACTGTAAGGTGGAAGTGAGCAGGCAGAGTCTCCAGAATGAATTCCTGCTTCTTCAATGTGCTGCATTATACCAGCAACAATCACATCAACTCCATCGGAGATTGCATCAACATCCACCTCAATGGCATCTTCAAGATATCTATCAATTAGCACTGGATGGTCTTCTGAGGCTTTTACTGCCTCTCTCATATATCTACGCAAAGACTCTTCATCATAAACAATCTCCATAGCTCTTCCTCCAAGCACATAGGATGGTCTTACAAGAATGGGATATCCAAGTTCATTTGCTATTTTCAGGGCTTCTTCAAGAGATGTGGCTGTTCCACTTGGAGGCTGTTTTAAATTTAATTTATCTACCAGTTCTTTAAATCTTTTCCTGTCCTCAGCTCTGTCAATTGCATCTGCCTTTGTTCCGAGAATATTTACACCATGAGCTTCAAGAGCCTTTGCAAGCTTCAGAGGTGTCTGTCCTCCAAACTGAAGTATAACTCCAAGTGGTTTTTCTCTTTCAATAATGTGTAAGACATCTTCAAGAGTTAAGGGTTCAAAATAAAGTCTGTCTGAAGTGTCATAATCTGTGCTCACTGTCTCTGGATTACAATTTATCATTATTGTTTCATATCCAAGCTCTCTTAAACCAAAGACTGAATGAACACAGCAGTAGTCAAACTCAATTCCCTGTCCTATTCTATTAGGTCCTGAACCAAGAATTATGACTTTATTTTTATTTTCAGAAGGTGGAGCATCAGCATCTACTATGGTTTGGTGTTTAAAGGCAGTGGCTTCAGGTTGAAGACGATAAAATCCTTTTTCATAGCAGGAATACATATATGGAGTATAGGCTACAAACTCTGCTGCACAGGTATCAACAAGTTTATAGACAGGCTTTATGTTGAATTTTTCTCTCATCTGCCTTATTTCTTCTTCTTTTTTACCAGTAAGCATTGCTATTCTTTTGTCAGAAATACCATTTTGTTTGGATTCAAAGACAAGATCATGATTTAATTCTTCAGTTTTCAGTTTGTTTTCAATCTCCAGGATCTCTTTTATGTTGTTTAAAAACCACGGATCAATTCTACTCAATTCATATATCTCCTGTATGCTGAATCCTCTACGAATGGCTTCTGCTAAGTACCAAATCCTTTCAGCATTGGGATTTTTAATTCTCCATCTTATTTCATCATCGGAACTATTGATTTCCTCAAATCCGTATGAGCCAATCTCAAGGGAGCGAATTGCCTTTCCAAGTGCTTCCTTAAATGTTCTTCCAATAGCCATTACCTCTCCCACTGACTTCATCTGGGTTGTGAGCACAGGATTTGCCTCTGGGAATTTTTCAAATGTAAATCTTGGTATTTTAACAACTACATAATCAAGGACTGGCTCAAAGCTTGCCGGTGTTATTTTTGTTATGTCATTGGGAATCTCATCCAGTGTGTATCCCACGGCAAGGCGGGCAGCTATTTTTGCTATTGGAAATCCTGTTGCCTTACTGGCTAAAGCAGAACTCCGTGATACTCTTGGATTCATCTCTATTATGCACATTCTTCCATTTTCAGGATTTACTGCAAACTGAATATTGCTTCCACCTGTGTCAACACCTATCTCTCTTATTGCTTTGATGGCACTGTCACGCATAATTTGATATTCTCTGTCAGTAAGAGTCTGTGCTGGTGCAACAGTGATGGAGTCTCCTGTATGAACTCCCATTGGATCAAAATTTTCAATGGAACATATGATTACAACATTGTCTGCTTTATCTCTCATTACTTCAAGCTCAAACTCCTTCCATCCAAGAAGACTCTCTTCAATAAGAACCTGACTTATGGGACTCAGCTTAAGCGCTCTTTCAAGAAGTTCTTTAAACTCCTCAATATTGTATGCGATTCCCCCTCCTGTTCCACCCAGAGTAAAGGCAGGTCTTAAAATTGCAGGAAAACCTATCCATTCAATTACTTCAACTCCTTCTTTTAAACTATGCACTGTTGCTGAACGGGGGACATCAAGCCCTATTTTTGTCATTGCCTGTTTAAAGAGTTCTCTGTCCTCTGCTTTTTTTATAGCATTTAAATTTGCACCAATTAGCTCCACAGAGTATCTCTCAAGGACTCCTGCTTCTCCAAGCTCTACGGCAAGATTTAGAGCAGTCTGTCCACCAAGTGTTGGAAGCAAAGCATCAGGTCTTTCCTTTTTTATAATTAACTCAAGGATCTCTGCAGTCAAAGGTTCAATGTAAGTAGCATCAGCCATTGAAGGGTCTGTCATAATTGTTGCAGGATTTGAGTTAACAAGCACTACCTGATAGCCTTCCTGTTTTAAAGCTTTGCATGCCTGTGCACCAGAGTAATCAAACTCACAGGCTTGACCAATTATTATCGGACCAGAGCCGATAATCATTATTTTTTTAATATCTGTTCTCTTTGGCATACTATTTCAGAAGCTCCTCCAATCTTTTCAATCTTTCTTTTTCCCTTTGAAGGGCAAGGTTTTTTTCATAAAGTTTTTTTATTTTTTTGTCCTTTAACATCTCCTGAGTTATTTGAGAAGAGCTGATACCGAGTTTTTTCTCAAGTTTTTTAATCTCCTTTTCATAGGCATTTATGTAATCTTTGCAGATATTTATCTCACGCATGGTAGAAATAAAGATTTCATCATATTTTACAGGCATAACCTTACGAGCCTTTTACGATTTCCATAAATCTTTCAAATACATCAATGGCATCATTTGGTCCTGGTCCTGCTTCAGGATGGTGTTGCACTGAAAAAATTGGATACTCCACATGTTCCATTCCTTCTTCTGTTCCATCATAAAGATTTTTATGAGTCAGCCTCACCTGACCTTTAAGACTTGCAATATCAACACAGTAGTTATGATTCTGAGCTGTTATAGAAATTCTTCCTGTTTTTAGATCCTTAACTGGATGATTTCCTCCGTGATGACCGAATTTAAGTTTGTATGTCCTTCCTCCTAAGGCAAGTCCTAAAATCTGATGACCAAGGCAGATTCCGAATACAGGCTTTTTACCTATAATTTTTTTAACATTTTCCACTGCATAAGAGAGAATCTGCGGGTCTCCAGGACCATTACTTAACATCACGCATGAAGGATTCATCTCAAGAACATACTCAGCAGATGTTTTACCAGGTACAACATAGACTGAAAATCCAACTCTCTTTAAATTTCTAAGTATGCTCAGTTTTACTCCGTAGTCATAAACAACACAGAGAGGTGCACCCTCTTTATTTAAGTACATATAAGGCTCTTTACACATCATGGCACTAACATGGTCAATCTCTGATATATCAGGATGGGCAAGAACTTTTTTATGTAAGCTTACAGGATCAAGCTCTTCTGTTGATATAATTCCCATCTGAGCACCTTTGTCCCTTAAATGTTTTGTCAATGCTCTGGTATCAATTCCCTGAATTCCCACGATGCCATACTTTTTAAGGTACTCTCCAAGACTTCTCTCTGCTCTCCAGTTACTTGGATAGTCTTTATATTCTCTCACCACAAATCCCTCAACTTTTGGTCCTCCAAGAGATTCCACATCTTCATCATTTACTCCGTAGTTTCCAATCTGGGTATAGGTCATAACAACAATCTGTCCTTTATATGAAGGGTCTGTAAGAATTTCCTGATAACCGGTCATTGATGTATTAAAAACAACTTCTCCAATTGATTCTCCCTCTGCTCCAAAGGAGTATCCTTCAAACACTGTTCCATCCTTTAGAACAAGCATTGCTTTTTTCATTTATCCTCCTGCCACATATTAAAAAATTTTCTACCTTTTACAGTCATAAGAACCTTCCCCTTAAGTTGCCAACCATCAAAGGGAGTATTTTTCCCCATTGAGACGAATTCTTCTTTTTTGACTGTCCATTGTCTGTTTATGTCAACAACTATGAGATCAGCCTCTGCTTTTTCTTTGATGCCAGATTTATTTATCTTTAATATATTTGCGGGATTTACAGTAAATTTTTCAATTAGTTGTCTTAAAGTTAAAACTTTATCATGCACCAGTTTAAGGCTCAAAGCTAAAGCTGTTTCAAGACCGGAAATTCCATTTGCTGCCTCCTGAAAAGGAGTGTTTTTATCATCAAGGCTATGGGGTGCATGATCTGTGGCTATTACATCAACTACTGCTTCCTTGAGTGCCTCTTTTATTGCTTCTCTGTCTTGTTCTGTGCGTAATGGAGGATTTACTTTAGCATTGGTATTATAATCTCTTACAGCCTCCTCAGTAAGACTAAAGTAATGGGGACAGGTCTCAGCTGTTACAGGCACTCCTTCCTCTTTAGCTTTTTTTATCAAATCAACAGAGCCTTTAGTTGATACATGAGCAATGTGTAAAGGTGCATGAAAGTGTTTGCATAAAATTATATCCCTTGCAACCATAACTTCCTCTGCTGCCCTGGGGATTCCTTTAAGTCCCATATAAAAGGAGAGTTTGCCTTCATTCATTGCTCCATTTTCACTTAAAAAGAGGTCTTCGCAGTGGGATATAATTGGAGCACCCACTGCTTTAGAATACTCAAGAGCTCTTCTCATTATCATTGCATTCATTACAGGCATGCCATCATCTGAGAAGGCAACACAGCCTGCCTGCCTCAGCATTGCCATTTCAGAAAGTTCCTCACCTTTAAGTCCCTTTGTAATAGCTCCTATTGGATATACATCGCAATTACCCTCCTCGTTTGCCTTTGCAAGAATGTAGTATGTAACCTCTGGATTGTCATTTACAGGATTAGTATTTGCCATGCAACACACAGAGGTAAAGCCACCTTTTACAGCAGCAAGAGTTCCTGTGCGAATGGTTTCCTTGTATTCATATCCTGGTTCTCTTAAGTGGGCATGCATATCAATGAGACCGGGGAAAACATAAAGCCCTCGGGCATCTATTTCTATAAGGTCAGGCTTAATGTTTAAGGCTGAGGGCTTTGTGTCAGGCTTAAGGCTTAAGGCTTGAGACTTAAAGATTAATCTGGAAATAATTCCGTTTTCAACCACTATATCAGCAACTGCCTCTTTGTCAGTAAAGGGGTCAATTATGTAAGCATTGTAAATTTTAATAATCAACTATGCCTCCCTTGGAGTTAAAAGATATATAACAGCCATTCTTGTAGCAATTCCGTTTGTTACCTGTCTGAGAATTATTGAACGAGAACTGTCTGCCACTTCCGTGGAAATCTCAACTCCTCTGTTCATTGGACCCGGATGCATAATAATTGCATCGTCTTTAATGTATGAAAAAACATCCTTTTTTACTCCCCAAACATGAAAATACTCTTTTAGAGATGGTATAAATGCTGCATTCTGTCTTTCAAGCTGAATCCTGAGAAGCATTATCACATCTGAATCTTTTATACCTTCTTTAAGGTCATAAAAAATTTTCACATTATCAGGTGCATACCCAGGGACAACAGTAGGAGGTCCAACAAACCTTATCTCAGTGTCAAACTTGCTTAAAAGATAAAGATTTGAACGCGCAACCCTGCTGTGAATTATATCCCCCACAATAGCAATTTTGAGTCCATCAAGTCTACCTTTAATCTCAAGAATGCTAAAAGCATCAAGCAATGCCTGAGTGGGATGCTCATTTGTTCCATCTCCTGCATTTATAACACAGGCTGGAGTATGATTTGCTACAAACTTTGCTGCTCCTGAACAGGGATGTCTTATAACAATATAGTCAACATTGTATGCCTCAATGGTTTTTAATGTATCATAAAGGGTTTCTCCCTTTACAACGCTGCTTGTGCTTACTGAAAAGTTAAGCACATCAAGGCTAAGACGCTTCTCCGCCAGTTCAAAGGATGTTCTTGTTCTTGTTGATGGTTCAAAGAAAAGATTGATTGCCGTCTTACCTCTTAGGGTTGGAACTTTTTTAATGTCTCTTTGAAGAACCTCTTTAAAAGCCTTAGCGGTATTGAGGATTTCCTCAATATCCTGCCTTGAAAGCTCTTTTATTCCTATAAGGTCTTTCATTGTTTAATTAATAACACAGAGTCTCTACCCGCAACTTCTTTAAAATTTACCTTTATTTTTTCGTCCCTTGAAGTGGGAATGTATTTACCTGTATAGTTAGCCATAATTGGAAGCTCCCTGTGTCCTCTATCAATTAATACGGCAAGCTGTATCTGAGCAGGTCTGCCAAAGTCCATCAATGCATCCATTGCTGCCCTTGTTGATCTTCCTGTGAAAAGCACATCGTCAACGAGGATAACATTTTTGCCCTCTATGCTAAATGGGATATTGGTAGGTTTTATTGGTTTTCGCTTTTTTGAAATATTTATATCATCCCTGTAAAAGGATATATCCAGAATACCTAAGGGCACATCAACACCTTCAGTCTCTTTTATCTTATTTTTTATTCTTTCAGCAAGATAAACTCCTCCTGTAACAATCCCTATCAGACAGATATTTTCAGCACCTTTATTTTTTTCCAATATCTCGTGGGTTATCCTTGTCAGGATTCTTTCTATTTCTTTTTCATTGAGAAGTTCTTTTTCCATGCTTTTGTCCTGATTTTCTTTCTTACCATTTCTGAAAAAATTCTGACAGTCTCCTTAATCAGATTAAACCCAAAATCAATACATTATACACAATTTTAAAAAATTTTTCTATTAACCTGAGATTGCGAACAGAGTATGTTATCCCGGTATGTTTTACAATCTCAGGTAGCAGTATCCGATTTTTATTGGATATAGCTGTTTTGCTATAATAAAAATTTATGAAATCAATTCTGAGGAGGAGAAATGTTTCGCGATAAATATTGTGCTGAAGTTAAAGAAGAAGAAGTTGGCAGTGAATTGAGACTATGTGGATGGGTTTTTCGCAGAAGAGATCATGGTGGTTTAATTTTTGTTGATCTCCGTGACAGAACAGGAATTATTCAGATTGTTTTTAGTCCTGAAATCTCTGAAGAAACCCATAAAAAAGCTCATAACTTAAGAACAGAATGTGTTATTTCTGTAAAAGGTATTCTCAGAAGAAGACCCGAAGGGACTGAAAATCCAGAGCTTATTACAGGTAATGTAGAACTCTGGGTTTCAGAACTTGAAATTTTGTCTACATCAAAGTCTCTGCCCTTTCAGCTTGATGAAGCATCAGAGACAGGTGAGCTTCTGAGATTAAAATATCGTTATCTTGATCTTCGCAGAGCAGAGATGCAGAGAAATTTTTTTATAAGACATAAAGTAACGATCTCGGTAAGAAATTTTCTTGATACTAAGGGGTTTCTTGAAATAGAAACTCCAATGCTTACAAAATCCACACCAGAGGGTGCGAGAGATTTTCTTGTTCCAAGCAGGCTCAATCCTGGAACATTTTATGCTCTTCCTCAATCTCCCCAGCTTTTTAAGCAGATTCTTATGATCTCAGGATTTGATAGATATTTTCAGATTGTCCGCTGCTTCAGAGATGAAGACCTGAGAGCAGACAGGCAACCAGAATTCACACAGATTGACCTTGAGATGTCCTTTGTTGATATTCAGGATATTTTGCAAATTGTTGAAGAGTTGCTTTTTAAGTGTTTCAAAGAGGTGCTTTCTATTGAGATTGAACTGCCTTTTAAGAGCCTTACTTATGAAGAGGCAATGAATAAATATGGCTCAGATAAACCTGATTTAAGATTTGGGTTTGAGATTCATGATGTAACTGAGATTGTAAAAAACTGTCAATTTAAAGTTTTTCTTGATACTATTGAAAAAGGCGGAGTTGTAAAAGCAATATGTGGAAAAGGTTTTTCAACATTAACACGCAGTGAAATAGACAAATTTGTAGCCTTAGCCCAATCTTTTGGTGCAAAAGGACTTGCATGGATTAAAGTTAAAAATGGATTTGAATCACCTATTGTAAAATTCTTCTCTGATGGAGTTCTTAAAGAAGTTACTGAAAGAGTAGGGGTGGAAAATGGAGACATGCTACTTTTTGTTGCTGATAAAGCCTCTGTTGTCAATGAGGTATTAGGAAAACTGAGGCTTGAAATTGCTGAGAGGGCAGGGGTAAAAAGAGAAGGTTTTAGTTTTGTATGGATAGTTGATTTTCCTCTCTTTGAATGGAGCGAGGATGAAAAAAGATTTGTAAGTATGCATCATCCTTTTACATCTCCCAAGGAAGAGGACATAGAAAAGCTTTTAAGGATTCCGGAAGAAGCTTTCAGAGATCCTCAAAGTCCTGTAAAAGATTTAAAAGCAAAGGCTTATGACATTGTTCTCAATGGTTATGAG
Organism: Thermodesulfovibrio sp. 3907-1M; assembly: GCF_040450955.1. Classification (NCBI taxonomy): domain Bacteria; kingdom Pseudomonadati; phylum Nitrospirota; class Thermodesulfovibrionia; order Thermodesulfovibrionales; family Thermodesulfovibrionaceae; genus Thermodesulfovibrio; species Thermodesulfovibrio autotrophicus. The sequence continues at coordinate 728,649 of NZ_CP144373.1, read as the reverse complement.
CTTGGTGGTGGAAGCATCAGGATTCATAAAGCAGAGCTTCAGGAGCAGATATTTAGAATACTTGGTATTTCAGAAGAGGAAGTTAAAAAAAGATTTGGATTTTTTGTGGAAGCTTTACGTTATGGAGCACCTCCCCATGGAGGAATAGCCTTAGGGCTTGATAGACTTGTTATGCTTATGACTGGAGCAGGTTCTCTGAGAGATGTTATTGCTTTCCCGAAGACTCAGAAAGCTTACTGTCCACTCAGCGAGGCTCCTACAGAGGTTGATTTAAAGCAGTTAAAAGAATTACACATAAAGCTTGATATTTAGTTATAATTAAACAACGATGATAAAAATTCCAATCAATAAAGCAAAGCCAGGAATGAAAATTCTTAGAGACATAACTAATGAAGCAGGCATGGTCGTTGTTCCTGCTGGTAGAGAGTTGACAGATTCTCTTATAGACAGGCTTTTGATGATGAATGTAGATTTTTTATATGTGGAAGGACAAAAAGATATGCCCCCAAAGGAAGAGGTTCTGAATGAGATTGAAAGAAGGTTTAAAAAAGCTAATGATACACATACTCTTTTGATAAAGACCATTCTGAAAAGTCACATTGAGGAACTTTATAAATGAATGCTCAGGAAGTTGTTGCAAAAATTGAAAAAATAGAGAGCCTTCCTACAATACCTCCAATTTTGAAAAAAATTTTATCAGTTATAGAAGACCCAAAGGTCTCATTGCAAAAGATAACTGATTTTGTTTCATCTGATCCAACTCTTACTGCAAGGATTCTTAAGATGGTTAACTCTCCCGTTTATGGTTTTCCTGGAAGAATTTCATCCGTAAGCCATGCAATGGTTATTCTTGGTTTGAATGCTGTAAAGGGACTGCTTCTGGGTGTGTCAGTTTTTGAGATAATGCAAAAAAGTATGATAGGGCTATGGGAACATTCTCTCTCAGCAGCCATATTTGCAAGGATTATTGCAATGAAAAAAGAGTTGCAGTCTCCTGAGGAAATATCAATAGGAGGACTTTTACATGATATTGGAAAGGTTATATACATAATGGCATTCAAAGACGAATATATGAAATTGATTGAATCTGTTGAGTCAGAAGAAAATTTCTTATATGAAATTGAGAAACAGTATTTTGGCATAACCCATGCTGAAGTGGGAGGAATTATTGCAAAAAAATGGAATTTTCCTTTAAAGTTGGTGGAACCAATAATGTATCATCACAGGCCTCAGCTGGCTGAAAAGTTCCAGAAAGAAACAGCTGTTGTTCACTTATCAAATATACTTGCACTGGCAAGAGGAGTAGGATATTCAGGAGAAATTTTTGTTCCCTCAGTTAATCCCTTTGCATGGGAGATTTTAAATTTTAAAGCAGAGGAAATATCAGAAATATTTAAAGAGGCAGAGGAGCCTATAACTACTTCAGGAGAAATCTTCCTTTCTGATGAGTAAGAAAATTATCGTTATTGTGCGAGATTATGAGATAAAAAAAGTTATAAAAAAAGCTCTTTTTAATTTTCCTGATGAAATCTACTATTTTGATGAGATTAAAGAAGCTCTTGATGTCATATATGATGAAGTTCCTGATTTAGTTCTTGTAGAAGCAATAAATAATCCTGTCATAGAGATTTCAATTATAAATAGTTTAAAAAGTGATCCTATTTTTGTCTCAATGAATGTTATAGCAATGGTGTCAAATGATTTTTATACTGAAGACTGGCAGAATTTTCTTGTAGATGATTACATAAGAGTTAATAATCTGGAGATAGATTTGCCAATGAGAATAAATCTTTCTTTTCAAAGGCTTGAAAGAGTTATAGCAACAAATCCTCTAACAAAGCTTCCCGGGAATCTCGTTATTCAGAGAGAGATTCAGAGAAGACTTCAGATAGGAGACGTTTTTGCTCTGGCATATGCAGATCTGGATAACTTCAAGCCTTTCAATGATAAATATGGATTTTCAAGGGGTGATGAGGTCATAAAGATAGTTGGAAGGCTTATACTCAATATTGTAAGGACAGAGCAGCCAAATGGAAGTTTTGTTGGACATATAGGGGGTGATGACTTTGTTTATATAATGAGTCCTGAGAAAATTGAAGAGACTACAAAAAAAATAATAGATATTTTTAATCAGCTTGTTAAAAATTTCTACGATGAAGAAGATTTAAAAAAAGGTTACATTGAATCAGTTGACAGACAAGGTAATATTCAGATTTATCCTATTATGACAATTTCTGTAGGAATAACTTCCAATCAATTCAGAGTTTTCAATCATTTCAGTGAGATGGCTGAGGTTGCTTCTGCCATGAAGTCTGTTGCAAAGAAGCAAAAAGAAAAAAGATACGCTGTTGACAGAAGGAGAAATAATATTTAGTCAAGAAGCAGAAGCAACTCATTGGTTTTTTCTTCAAGTTTTTTTAACTGTTGTTTTGTTTCTTCACAGGCTTTTTTCGTTTCATGCAGTTCATCAGCAATGTAAAGGCAGGCAAGGATGGCTGCTCTCAGAGGAGGCATTGCAGAGTTTTGCTCGTAAACCTGCCTCAACTTTTCATCCACATACTGAGCCAGCTTCTGGATGTATTCGGGAGATTTTTCTCCTTTTATTGAATATTTCTGTCCAAGTATATAAACTTCAGTTTTATACATTTGCTTCTAAATCAAGCTCTCTGAGGAGTTCTTCTATCTGTTTTTTTATTGCTTCCCTTTCAGAGAGTAAATTTTCAATTTCCTGATTCTTTGTTCTTAAAACTTCTTCCAGTGTGTTTACTTTCTTCTGTAACTCTTCCTTTTCCAGTTTGAGAGCTTTGATTCTTTCCAGTGCTGATGCAATTTTTTCTTCAATCATGAATTCCCTCCTTTAATTTTTATGGTTTTTAAAATATTTTCCTGGGTCAAAGCTTTATTAATTCTGAGATATTCAAAATAGGAAGCAAAAACTCTTTGAACATAAACTTTTGTCTCAGCATATGGAATATCTTCCATAAATTCATCAATATCTTTATAAGAATTTTCTTTAAGCCATGCCTGAACAGCCTTTTCACCTGCATTATATGCAGCTACAGCCATTACAGGGTTTCCAAATTCTTCAATTAGATTTTTTAGATAAAAACTTCCAATCAGTATATTTTTACCAGGGTCAAATATTTCAGAATCTTTTTTAATTACAATGCCCATTTTTTTCCCTTCTTTTTTTGCAGTCTCAGGCATCAGTTGCATTAATCCTATTGCTCCTGCAGGCGATTGGGCAAAACTGTCAAATCGGGATTCTTCCCTCATAATGGCAAAGAGAAGGTAAGGATTAATATTGATTTTCCTTGAGGCATTTAAAACAGTGTCTCTGTAAACCTGTGGATATAGAAGTTCAGGAAAGTTAAATTTATCAGGAATCTTTGATATTAGCCTTACTGAGGTGGAATAATCTCCCAGTTCATAGAGAATTTTACTTATTAAAGGAATGTTTTTGAGGCTACTGTTTTCTTTTAATAGTGCTTTTAATTCTCCTATTGCTTCCTTCTTAAACCCTGCTCTGACAAGTATGTCAACTCTTCTTGGAAGAATAATTTGATAATTGACTGAGGCTGGTTCAGGAATATTAGATATTTTCCCCTTCATATAAAGTAAATATGAATAGATATCTCCCTGTTGAAAGGAAACTTTGTATTGTTTTACCGGAATAACTCCTTTTATTTCATTTACCTTTTCAAGCCAGTAAAGGTATTTAAGCTTACCATAGGAGGAGCAAAGATTCTCAAGTATTTTTTTTGCCTCATCATAATCTTCCATAAGATAATAATTCCATGCTAAAGTCCACATTGCATTTTCTTTCTGAGAGGGATATTTATTAATAATCATCTTAAGAGTCTTTATTGCTTCCTCATATTTACCGGCTCTTCTTTTGATATTTGCATAATTTACAAAAACTTCTGAAATTCTTTGATCTGCAGATTTCATGTAATCCGCCATTTCCTTTTCAAAGGTTTCATAATCTTTTGCCCTTAACAGTGCTCTTGCTCTCCAGTAATAATCTCCTGTGTGTTTGAAAATCTCTGCTGCTTCAGAGTACCTCTTCTGCATAAAAAGTGAATATCCAAGCAAAGGGAGAATATCTGATTTTTGAGAGTTTTTCATAGACAGGGCTTCTTTAAGATATCTTTCTGCCTTTTTGAACTGATAAGCATTATTTAAAGCCTTAGCCTTTTTAATTAAATCATTTATTGTTATATCTTCTACAGAAAGTTCTTTTTCTGCCTGTTCAGCAAAGGGTGAAGAAGTTATAAAAATTTCTTTAAATATTTTCTTTGCCTTTTCAATCTTTCCAAGTTTTTTAAGATAAACTCCGTATTCAAACTTTATTTTTAATTCCTCAGGATATTCATTGACAAAGGATTGATAGAGTTGCTCAACTTCAGGTAAGTTAAGTAATTTTGCCAGTTCAATCTCTTCTGTCCTTGCTTCTTTGACAACAGGCGATTTCGGATAATGTTTTATTATTTCACTTAAATCACTTAAGGCTTCCTCATATTTCTTTGTATTTTTATAAGCCTTTGCTCGCCAAAGCAGTATATAATCGCCAATTTCTTTAAATTCAGGTAGAGATTTTGTTAGGTACTCCTCTGCTTTTTGAAATTTTCCTGAATCAAGAGAGTTTTTACCTTCAATAAGATACTCTAAGGAAGAAAACTGCGATAATGTATCAGAGGGAAGAAAAAGAAATAAAATAAAAACTATTATTAAGCCTGTAAGTTTCATCATTTATCTTCCATTATCTGTTTTTGATAGGAATAAAAACTGTTTTTAACTTCATTCAGGCTGTCTCCTCCAAATTTTTCCAGAAAAGCTTCTGCTATATGCCATGAGACGACAGCTTCTCCGATAACCGCTGCAGCAGGCACGGCGCATATATCACTTCTTTCATAGGAAGCTAAAGAGGATTCTCGGGTAAAAACATCAACTGATTTTAAAGGTTTTCTTAAAGTAGGTATTGGCTTCATAGTAGCTCTGACAATCACAGGCATTCCATTTGAAACTCCTCCTTCAATTCCACCCATGTGATTTGTTTTTCTGTAAAAAGTTTTATTGTAAAAAATCTCATCCATAACTTCAGAGCCAAATTTTCCGCCCAATATAACTCCGTCACCAATTTCAACTGCTTTTATAGCCTGAATACTCATTATTCCCATAGCTATTCTTGAATCAAGTTTTCTGTCCCAGTGAACATAGCTTCCAAGCCCTGCTGGAACACCTGTGGCAAAAACGACAAAACAGCCGCCTATACTGTCTCCATTTTTTATTGCCTGATTAATAGTATCTATAAACTCTGCTTCTGTTTCTTTCCATGGACATCTAACCGGAGAGTTTTCTGCTATTGTGGCAAGCTCCAGTAACTGTTTTTCCGTTAAATAAGCTGTTTCAATTTTTTTTTCAGCAGAACCAATTTTTATTACAAAACTTCCTATTTTTATATCAAAAATTTTTAAAAACTGCTTTGTCACTGCACCAACTGCTACTCTCATTGCAGTTTCTCTTGCAGAGGAGCGTTCAAGGACATTACGAATGTCATTGTGTTGATACTTAAGAAATCCTGCAAGATCAGCATGTCCAGGTCTTGGTCTTGTTACAGGAGGGTAAGAATTTTCAAAAGATTCATAGGGATTCATTGCTTCTTTCCAGTTTTCCCAGTCACGATTTTTAATGAACAGCGTAATTGGACTGCCGAGAGTTTTTCCCCATCTTATACCAGAGAGTATCTCAACCTCATCGGACTCTATCTTCATTCTTCCACCCCTACCATAACCCTGCTGTCTTCGTTTAAGTTCCATATCAATTTCTTCTTTTGAAATAGGAATTCCGGCAGGCATTCCTTCTATTATGCCTGTAAGTCCTTTTCCGTGTGATTCTCCTGCTGTAAGAAATCTGATCATAGGCATATTTTAAAAAATCTGAGCCTATTTTTTCATCTTCAGATTTATGTTTATCCCAACTTTTTACTTTTATACTTATTTTAAGTTAAAATTAATTTATGAATGGACAGGCAAAGGGTTCATTAAAAACATTGTTGATCTGGTTAATCATAGGAATTTCCATAATTGCCCTTTTTAATTTTTTCAATGTGCCTCAGAAAAATGAAAAAGAGATAATATTTTCAGAATTTCTTATAAAGGTGCAAAATTCTGAAGTGGATGAAGTTTTAATCAAGGACAATACTATAACCGGAAAGCTTAAAGATGGCTCTCTGTTCAAAACTTACTACATAAATTATCCAGACCTTATAAAAGAACTTTCCTCTCATGGAGTAAAAATTTCAGTCAAGCCTCCAGAGCAGACACCATGGTATATTAATTTTTTGATTTCATGGGGGCCTGTGATCTTTCTCGTATTTTTATGGATTATGTTTATGAAACAGATGCAGGCTGGAAGCTCCCGTGCTATGTCTTTTGGAAAGGCAAGGGCAAAGATGATTTCCAATAAATCAGTTAAAGTAACTTTTTCAGATGTGGCAGGAATTGAGGAAGTAAAGGAAGAAGTAAAAGAAATTGTTGATTTTCTTACCAATCCTCAAAAGTATATAAAACTTGGAGCAAAGATTCCAAAGGGTATTCTTCTCGTAGGTCCTCCGGGAACAGGAAAGACTCTTTTAGCAAAAGCAATTGCAGGAGAAGCAGGTGTTCCCTTTTTCTCAATCTCTGGTTCAGATTTTGTTGAGATGTTTGTTGGAGTTGGAGCAAGCAGAGTTAGAGATTTGTTTGATCAGGCAAAGAAAAACTCGCCATGCATTGTTTTTATTGATGAGATAGACGCAGTTGGAAGACAGCGTGGAGCAGGTCTTGGTGGAGGACATGATGAAAGGGAGCAGACCCTGAATCAACTTCTCGTTGAAATGGACGGATTTGAAAGCAATGAAGGAATAATTGTGCTTGCAGCTACAAACAGACCTGATGTTTTAGATCCTGCACTTTTAAGACCTGGAAGATTTGATCGTCAGATTGTTGTTCCTCTTCCTGATGTAAAAGGAAGACTTGAGATACTGAAAGTTCATACAAAAAACATTCCTCTTGCTTCAGATGTTGATCTTGAAAAAATTGCAAGAGGAACTCCTGGATTTTCAGGAGCAGACCTTGCAAATTTGGTAAATGAAGCTGCTTTAACTGCAGCAAGAAAAAATAGTGATACTGTTCATATGAATGACTTTGAGTCAGCCAAGGATAAAGTTTTGATGGGTATTGAAAGAAAAAGCATGGTTCTGTCTGAGGAAGAAAGGAGAATCACGGCCTATCATGAGGCAGGGCATGCTCTTGTAGCAAAACTAACGCCTGCAACTGATCCGATACACAAAGTTAGTATAATTCCAAGAGGAAGAGCTCTTGGAGTAACCCAGCAACTTCCCCTTGATGACCGGTATACTTATTCAAAAGAATATCTTTACGGCACTCTTAAGGTTCTTCTTGGAGGAAGAGTTGCAGAGGAAATAGCTCTTCAGACAATGACCACAGGAGCTGGAAATGACCTTGAGAGAGCTACTGAACTTGCCCGAAAGATGGTTACAGAATGGGGAATGAGTGACAGAATGGGACCTCTTACATTTGGTAAAAGAGAAGAGCATGTATTTCTTGGAAGGGAAATTGCAAAACACAGAGACTATTCTGACAAAACTGCAGAAGAAATAGATGAGGAAACAAAAAGAATTGTAACAGAGGCTTATAGCCAGACCAGACAGTTAATTGAAGAAAACAGAAAGCTTCTTGATGCAATTGCTCAGGCTTTGCTTGAAAGAGAGACTCTTGAAGCTGCAGAAATAGATGAGATAATCTCAAAAGCTAAATGAAGCTTAAATTCCATAACTTTGAGCTCAATTTTCTTCAAAAAACTTACATAATGGGAATTCTAAATGTCACTCCCGATTCTTTTTATGACGGTGGTAGATTTTTTAATTATCAAAAAGCTATTGAACATGCTCTCAGGATGATTGATGAAGGTGCTGACATAATTGATGTTGGTGGAGAATCAACCCGTCCTGGTGCACAACCAGTAAGCACTGATGAAGAGTTAAAAAGGGTTATTCCTGTAATAGAGGCTCTTTCAAACAGGATCTCTGTTCCTATTTCTATTGATACATATAAAGCTTCTGTTGCAGAGGAAGCAATCAAAGCAGGAGCAACGATTGTAAATGATGTAAGTGGATTAAGATTTGATCCTCAAATGGCAGAGGTAGTCAGTAAATACAAAGTGCCTGTAGTTATAATGCACATAAAAGGAACACCCCAAGATATGCAAAAAAATCCTCATTATGAGGCTCTTATACCTGAAATTATTGAATACCTGAGAACCTCCATTGTTATTGCAAAACAGGCAGGAGTTAATGAAGATATGATAATTATTGATCCGGGCATAGGATTTGGTAAACTACCTGAGCATAATCTTCAAATAATAAAAAATCTTAGAGAATTCTCTCAGTTGGGCAAACCAATACTTATTGGAGTATCAAGAAAAAGCTTTATTGGAAAAGTTCTGAATGATGCCCTTCCAGAGTCTCGGCTTGAAGGAACTGCTGCAGCAGTTGCTGCTTCAATTTTAAATGGAGCTAATATTGTAAGAGTTCACGATGTTGGATTCATCTGTAAGGTTGTAAAAGTATTGGATGCTATTCGTTTCAGCTGATTTACATCTTTTCAGGAGCTTTTACTCCAAGCATTCTCAATCCATGTTTTAAAACAATCATTATAGCTTTACAAAGACCGAGCCTTGTTTCTGTTAATCTATCATCTTCAGAGATAACTCTGTATTTATGATAATAACTGTGAAACAGTCCAGCAAGTTCCTGTAAATAAAAGGTTATTCTGTGAGGTTCTCTCATTTGAACGGAGAGCTCAAAAATCATTGGATAAAGAAGCAATTTTTTTATAATTCTAAGCTCATCTTCATTAAACAGTTGTGGGCAAAACCCACGAGGTGAAACCCCAGCTTTGTCAAAAATACTATTAATTCTTGCATGGGCATACTGAACATAATAAACCGGATTTTCCTGTGATTGCCTTTTTGCCATCTCAATGTCAAACTCTAAGTGACTATCAGATTTTCGTGTAAGAAATATGAATTTTGTGGTATCAGAACCAATCTCATCCATAACTTCTCTTAAAGTAACAAATGTTCCTGCTCTTTTTGACATCTGCACGGGCTTTCCTTCCCTAAGCAAGTTTACCATCTGAACGAGAAGTATCTTTATTTGAGAAGCATTCATTCCCAATGCCTGCACAGCAGCCTTTACTCTCGGAATATATCCGTGATGGTCAGCACCCCAGATGTTTATAAGCTCATCAAATCCTCTTTCAATCTTATTTTTATGGTAAGCAATGTCAGATGCAAAATATGTATAAGTTCCATCACTTTTTACAACAACTCTGTCTTTGTCATCACCAAATTCAGTGGAGCGAAACCACAATGCTCCATCTTTTTCATAAATAAATCCGAGCTCTTTAAGCTTCAGGATTGCTCTTTGAACCTCACCTGTATGATAAAGTTTTCTTTCACTTAGGTAGCTGTCAAAAGTTACTCCAAAGTCTTCAAGGTCTCTTTTGATTTCATTGAGTATTTTTTTATAAGAGAAATCAATTAAAAAATCACCAATTTCATCAAAGCTTTTATCTTTTAAGCTGTCACCGTAAAGTTCGTAGAGATCTTTTGCAATTTCATGTATATATTCGCCTTTATAGCAATCCTCAGGCATTGGTAATTCTTTTCCAAAAAATTTTTGTAATGCCACATAAACACTCAAACCAAGAAGTTCCACCTGTTTACCAGCATCATTAATGTAGTATTCTGTCCAGACATTGTATCCAGCTTCTTTCAGTATGTTTGATAAAGCTGCGCCCAGAGCTGCTCCTCTTCCATGACCAAGATGAAGCGGACCTGTTGGATTTGCACTTACAAACTCTATCTGAATTTTTTTCCCTTTTCCTATATTCTGGGTTAAAAATCTTTCACCGTCATTCAAGAGAGTTTCAAGTTCAGAAAAAATAAAATCCTTTTTAAATCTGAAATTTATAAATCCAGCTCCTGCAATTTCAATGTTTTCAAATAAAGTTTTATCTATTAAAGAGACTAATTTTTCAGCAATTTTTCTTGGTGGTTTTTTCAACTGTTTTGCAAGCTCCATTGCTACAGGACTGCTTAAATCCCCAAAGGATTCATTTTTTGGAATCTCTACCTCAGGCTCAATATCTGAGAAGCCAAGCTTTTTGATTGCTTCAGCAATTTTGTTTTTCAACAGTTTATGCATTGCCATCACACCACCTTCTTGCATTCTGGAAAATTTTTAACCATGGAGAGGCTTTTAGGGATTTTTTCCACTCTTCAGGCATCCAGGGCCATTGCCAGAGTAAAAAGGCTCTTTCAGGATGCGGCATCATTGCAAGATGTCTGCCATCTTCAGAGCATAAGGCGGTTATCCCAAAGGGTGAACCATTTGGGTTAAAGGGATAGGTTTCTGTAATATTTCCATCATCATCAACATAACGAAGAGGTGCAAGATTTTTCTCAATTACTTTATTCAGAATTTTTTCATCAGGAAAATAGGCTCTTCCTTCTCCATGAGCTATCCATACTCCAAGCACTGAACCTTCCATACCACTGAGCATAATTGATGGAGAGGGAAGGATTTTAATGCTCACCCAGCGGGATTCAAATCTTCCAGATTTATTCCATATAAAACGGGGTTGTTGAGTCTGTTCAATTCCATACCATGGAATCCATCCAAGAAGTGCCATAAGCTGACATCCATTACAAACTCCCAGGCTGAAGCTATCATGACGCATATAAAACTCTTCAAACTCTTTCCTAAGATGGGAAAACTTGATACAGCCTGCCCATCCTTTAGCAGAGTCAAGAACATCGGCAAAGCTAAATCCTCCAACAAAGGCAATGCCTTTAAACTCTCTGAGAGAAATTTTTTTATTTATAAGATCCTGCATGCATACATCCCATGGTTCAAATCCTGCCATGTAGAAAGCTGCTGCCATTTCTCTGTCTCCATTGCTTCCTTCTTCACGAATTATTGCAACACGGGGTTTTACCTTTTTTCTTAGCAGCACTGCTGGAGTGTTTTCTGGCTTGAAGCTTAACATATACTTTGGTGAGGTTCTTGAATAGATTACTCTCTTTTCTTCTTTTACGCATTCAGGATTTGCCTGAAGCATATCAATTCTGGAACTTGTTTCCTCCCACAGGTCTCTGAGTTTTGTCATTGGTTCGTCAAAGATAACTCTGTTTTCCTGTTCAATAATGATTCTGTCCTCTTTTAAGGTTTTCGCAATATCACAATACGGAAGGTTATATTCAGTTAGTATTTCTTTTACCTTATGAGCCTTTTTTCTGTCAACTTCTATTGCAATTCCGGGTTCCTCATTGAAAAGTTCTGAAATAATTGGGAGAGAATTTTCTAATTTTATCCATAAACCTGAGCTACCTGAAAAAACCATTTCAAGCAGTGTTACAATTAATCCTCCATCTGAGCGGTCATGTCCTGAAAGTATTAAATTTTTATCAATTAATTCCTGTACTGCCTTAAAAGCTCTTTTTAAAAGTTCAGGATCTTCAAGATCTGGAGTTTCATCTCCAAGCTGACCAAAACATTGAGCAAGAGCAGTTCCACCAAGTCTTTTTTTCCCTGGGCTCAGGTCAATAAAAAGAATTACGCTTTCCCCTGGATGCTTTATATCAGGAGTGATTACTTTATTTATATCAGGACATGGAGCATAGGCTGAGATGACAAGTGTTCCAGGAGATTTAACAATTTCCATTCCTTCTGGTGTCTTTACTTTTGCAGCCATTGAAAGAGAATCTTTACCTCCATCAATTGCTATACCGAGATTTATCATAAGATCTGCCATTGCCTGAGCAGCTCTGTAAAGCCTGACACCTTCACCTGGAAGTTTTGCAGCCCACATCCAGTTGGCAGAGCATTTTATGTCTTCAAGAGTTGTAATCTTTGCCCATACAATGTTTGTAAGAGCCTCAGTTACTGAAAGCCTTGCCATTGCCTCTGGATTTATGATTCCTTTTATAGGTTGTTCACCAATTGCATGGGCTATTCCTGTTTTATCAAAATAGCTCTGGGCAACAACGCATACATCAGAAACAGTAAGTTGAACAGGACCAGCGCACTGCTGTCTCACAATAAGCCCTGTAACTGAGCGGTCCACTTTATTTGTTAAGAATCTCTTAGAACCGACTGAAAGAAGTCTTAAGAGTCTCTGCAATGCTTCGTGAATTGTTAAATTTTCAGGGAGTCTTAGAGGTTCAACTTTCCTTTCACCAGTGGTAAGTTTGAATTCCTTTTTTGGAATTTCTCCAAGAACATCCTTAAGGTCAAAATTCACCGCGACTTTACCGTCTTTACTGTCATAAACAATCAGTTTTCCATCTCCTGTTACTTCTCCAATAATTGACCATGGAAGTCTTTCCCTTTCACAAAGAGTTTTAAAAAGGTTAGCGCTTTCTTTTTTTATTAAAATTGCATCATTTTCCTGATACTCAGCTCCCCATATTTCAAGGACTGAGAGAGTTTCATCGCCAAGTATTACTTTTCTTATGTCAATCTTTGCTCCTTCAGGATATACAAGCTCCTTTACAACATTACAGTTTCCACCAGCACCCTGATCATGAATGCTTACAATAGGATTTTTGACTCCCAGTTCAACACAGGCACGGACAACTCTGTTGAGTTTGTTTTCCATCTCAGCGTCTCCCCGCTGAACAGCATTAAAGTCAAGAGCTTCACTTAGCTCTCCTGATACAACGCTTGAGGCAGCACCACCGCCCATCCCAATTCTGTATGCAGGACCTCCAATCTTTACAACGAACATTCCTTTTTGAGGAGGTTGTTTTTCTTTATGAATATCCATTATCTGTCCAATCCCACCTGTGAACATTATTGGTTTTACCCATTCAATTCTTTCTCCCTGAGGAAGTCTTATCCCAAAAGAACGAGTAAATCCTGCAATCACAGGTTCACCAAATTTGTTTCCATAATCAGAAGCACCATTACTTGCCTCTATTTCAATCTGAAGTGGTTTTGCAAGATTGTCCGGATACTTAAATGTTTTATCCTCCCAAGGAAGCTCATATCCTGGAATCTGAAGATTTCCAACACAGTAAGCAGCAGTTCCTGCTATTGGTAAAGCACCTCTACCTGTAGCGTGAACATCTCTGATTCTTCCTCCAGTTCCTGTTTCAGCGCCTGGAAATGGAGCTACTCCTGTCGGGAAATTATGGGTTTCTGCAGTAAAAATTAAGTGATAAAGATTTTTTTCTATTTTGAATTTTGAAGGTTTCATAGGTTTTTCAGGTTTTAGATAACTTATTTTTGCACCATAAATTGCGCTTGAGTTGTCTTTAAAGGCTATTACAGAATTTTTTGGATTTCTCTGTAATGGCTCCTTTACTATATCAAAAAGAGATCGCTTTAAGGGTTTTCCATCAATGATTAAACTACCTCTAAAAAACCAGTGTCTGCTGTGTTCACTGTTTGACTGGGCAAGGTCAAAGCATTCCACATCAGTAGGATTCCTTTTTAATCTGTCCCTAAAAAGCCTGAGATAAAAATCAATGTCCCATTCATCCCATCCAAGTCCGAGTTCTTTATTTATTTTTTCAAGTGCTGTTTTACCTTCTTCTATAACAGGCACAATCTTAACTGGTTTTGCTGTTATTCCATGAGAAAAATCCTTTAAAGGTTCTGGATAGGGGCATTCAACCATTCTATCATGAATCATGTTTAAGAATTTTTCTTCTGGAAAGTTTATTATTTTAGGGCTCAGTTTATATCTTCTGGAACGCTCTATTCTCTGAACTTTTTGTATTCCAATGCTGTGACACACAGAAACAGCACATGTTGACCAGGCAGTGGAAAAATTAAGGCGAGGACCTACTTCAAATATCATTCCATTGTCTGGACTGAGGAAGCTTTTTTCTGAAAAATTCTCTGGCTCAAAGGTCTCAGATAAAAGCCATTTGAGAATATTCATTTCATCAAAGGAGAGTTCTTCGGTTAATAGGATGTTATAACAGAACTCGGTTTCAAGATTTTCAATCTCCTTTGAAATCTCTGATTTTATGCGGTTGAGAAGTTCTCTGGTCTTGTAATCTGATAAAGCTGTTTTTCTGTAAAATCTTATAATCACTCTATTTTTTCCTTTATTATTAATTTTCCTTCTGCTTCTGCTACAATTTTATTTTGTTTATCTTTTACCCATGCTTTTGCTTCAATTAGTTTTGATTTTAAGTGATTTGCCTTTGCTTCCACCACTATTTTTTCTTCCGGTGCTACAGGATTTTTAAATCTTATTTTTAGCTCAGCTGTGACTGTATTAAATCCAAGAGAATTTGCAGCATAGACACAGGCTTCATCAAGCAAAGCTGCAATAATACCACCATGAATTATTCCGCTGTAACCCTGATACTCAGGCTCAAGAATAATTTCTGTGTAAGACTTTCCATTACCTTGACTGAAAACCGCTTTCAAGCCTTTCGGATTTTGCTTTCCACAGACAAAACAGTAGTTCTCTGTTTTCATCATTTGTTCATCATCTCAAGAAACTCTTTATTGGATTTTGTTCCTTTAAGTTTACTGAGTAAAAACTCCATTGCTTCAATAGGACTTAGTGTGCTTAATACCTTTCTTAAAATCCAGACTTTATTTAAAACATCAGGAGCAACAAGCAATTCTTCTTTTCTCGTGCCAGAAGCACCAATATCAATGCTTGGGAAAATTCTTTTATCAGCAAGTTTTCTATCCAGATGAACTTCCATGTTACCGGTTCCTTTAAACTCTTCAAAAATAACATCATCCATTCTACTTCCTGTTTCAACGAGTGCAGTTGCAATTACTGTTAAAGAGCCACCTTCTTCAATATTTCTTGCTGTTCCAAAGAATCTTTTAGGTTTCTGCAGTGCTGTTGCTTCCAGTCCACCGGAGAGAACCTTGCCAGAAGCAGGTGTAATAGCATTGTATGCCCTTGCAAGTCTTGTCAAACTGTCAAGTAATATTACAACGTCCTGCCCTTCCTCTACAAGTCTTTTTGCCCTTTCTATAACCATTTCTGAAACCTGACAGTGTCTCTGAGCAGGCTCATCAAAAGTAGAGCTGATTATTTCTGCACTGGTAACCTGTCTCCGCCAGTCAGTAACTTCTTCAGGTCTTTCATCAATAAGCAAGATAATTAAATATATCTCCGGATGATTTTTTCTTATTGCCTTTGCAATTGACTGAAGTAGCATTGTTTTACCTGTTCTTGGAGCAGCAACAATTAAACCTCGCTGACCCTTTCCAACAGGGGTGAGTAAATCCATAACTCTTGTAGAATAATCCGCTGGATCATATTCAAGATTGATTTTTTCAGTGGGATAATAAGGAGTTAAATTGTCAAAAAGAGGTCTGGTAATGATTTCTTCAATCTGCTTACCATTAATTGTTTCAACTTTAAGAAGGGCAAAATATCTTTCGTTCTCTTTGGGAGGTCTTATTTGTCCTGTAATGAGGTCTCCTGTTCTTAAACTAAATTTTCTAATCTGCGATGGAGATACATAAATATCATCAGGACTCGGCAGATAACTGTAATCAGGGCTTCTTAAAAAACCAAATCCTTCAGGAAGAATTTCAAGCACACCTGAACCGTAAACAGTTCCAATTTTTTCAATCTGGCTCTGAAGTATTGCAAAGATCAGATCCTGTTTTTTCATAGAGGTGGCATTTTCAATGTTCAATGAATTTGCCATCTCCATGAGTTCAGGAATTTTTTTCTGCTTTAGCTCAGAAATAGAAATCGGAATATTATTGTTTTCCATTACATTACCTCAATTATGGATTTTTTAAGGATTTTTTCACTTTTATAAAATACTCAACCCTTCAGGAGGGTAACTATTGATAAATTAAGCATACAAAATCTGAAAAAATTTGTCAATACTTATTTTACTTTCTGCTCAGCTTTTTAGCTCCTTTTCTTTCTCCGCAACAAGAAGTTTTGTTTTAAGAACCGTATCCGGGATAAGACTTATGGAGTCTATTCCGCATTCCACCAGAAACTCTGCAAACTCAGGAAAATCACTGGGAGCTTGACCGCATATTCCAATTTTTCTTCCAAATTTTTTAGCAGTTTCAATTACCTGTTTTACAAGCCTTTTTACAGCCTCATTTCTTTCGTCATAAATGTGAGACACCAGTGCGCTGTCTCTGTCAAGTCCAAGAGTAAGCTGCGTTAAATCATTTGAACCAATTGAGAACCCATCAAAAATTCTGGCAAATTCTTCAGCTAAAATTACATTGCTTGGGATCTCACACATGACATACACTTCAAGTTCATTTTCACCCTGCTTGAGTCCATATTTTTTCATTACTTCAATTACCCTGATACCTTCCTCAACAGTTCTACAGAAAGGAATCATAACTTTGATATTCTTAAGTCCCATCTCATCTCTGACTTTTTTAATTGCGAGACATTCAAGAGCAAAGGCTGATTCAAACTTTGGATCATAGTATCTACTTGCTCCACGCCATCCAATCATGGGATTTGATTCAACTGGTTCATAAAGCTCACCACCAATAAGACCTGCATATTCGTTTGTCTTAAAATCTGAAAATCTCACAATAACATCCTTTGGATAAAAGGCTGCACCAATCATTGCAACTCCCTGCGCAAGTTTGTCCACATAAAAATCAGGTTTATTTCCATACATTGGGGTTCTTTTTTCTATTTCTTTAACTATTTTTGCTATTTTTGGATTATTCTGGGCTTGCTGTTTTAATTCTGGATATTCAATCAATGCCAGAGGATGAACTCCAATGTGAGAGCTTATTATAAATTCAATTCTTGCAAGTCCCACACCATCAGAAGGAATCTGCCCCTGAATAAAAGCCTGTTCAGGAATTCCGACATTCATCATGATTTTTGTTTTTGTATTTGGTAAAGTCGTAAGGTCAATTCGTTTTACTTCATAGGGAATGATTCCCTGAAGAACCTTTCCTTCTTCACCCTTGGAACAGTCAATGGTTATTGGTTCATCATTCTTTATAACTTCTGTAGCATTTCCTGCACCTACAACACATGGAATACCAAGCTCACGGGATACTATGGCAGCATGACATGTTCTTCCTCCACGATTTGTAACAATTGCTCCAGCAACCTTCATTATTGGTTCCCAGTCCGGATCTGTCATGTCTGTAACAAGAACCTGACCTGGTTTAAAGAGATGAATCTCAGAAGGCTCTTTTATTATGCAGGCTTTACCCTGACCTATCTTGCTTCCTACAGCAAGTCCTTTGCAAAGCACAGCTCCATCTCCTTTAAGTTCATAAACTTCGTAAAAGTTTTCTCTCTTTAAAGAGTGAACTGTTTCTGGTCTTGCCTGAACAATGAAGAGTTTTCCAGTTCCTGCTGTTTTTCCATCTCCATCTTTTGCCCATTCAATGTCCATTGGTTTTCCATAATGCTCTTCTATGGCTACAGCCCATTTAGCAAGGGTTAAAATTTCATCATCATTCAAAACAAACTGTTGTCTTTCCTGTAAGGTTGTTTTTACTCCTTTGGTTGGCTTTGTAGAATTTCCATATATTAGTTTCTGCTGCTTTGCTCCAAGTTTTTTTGAGATTATTGGTCTGTATCCTTCTTTTAATGTGGGCTTAAAAACATAAAACTCATCAGGGTTTACTATTCCCTGAACAACATACTCACCCAATCCCCATGAGCCTGTAATGTAAACTACATCTCTGAATCCTGTTTCTGTATCAAGTGTAAACATTACTCCAGATGAGGCTTTATCGGAACGAACCATTTTCTGCACAGCTGCTGAAAGGTATACTGAAAAATGATCAAAACCCTTGTCAATTCTGTATGAAATTGCTCTGTCTGTAAAAAGAGATGCGAAACATCTTTGTACTGCTTCTACCACATTTTGAGCACCTCTAATGTTTAAATATGTCTCTTGCTGTCCTGCAAAGGAGGCATCAGGAAGGTCTTCAGCTGTTGCGCTTGAACGCACAGCCACATCTGTTTGTTTTCCGTATTTTTCCTCCATTTCCTTATAGGCTTTAATAATTGCCTGCTTTAAATCTTCAGGCATTTTACCCTGGAGAATAAGTTTTCTTATTTTTTTACCTTTATTTTTTAGGTCTTCAACATTTGACTTGTCAATGGTGGAAAGAATTTTCCTTAGAGGTTCGTCAAGATTGTTTGTTTTTATAAAATATTTATAGGCTTCTGCAGTCACTGCAAATCCATCTGGAATATTAATGCCTTTTGGTGTAAGATTTCTCAACATCTCACCGAGGGATGCATTTTTGCCTCCTACAATGGGAATATCCTTTATTCCTATCTGGTTGAACCATAAAACTAAAGACATTTTTTACCTCCTTTTTTGGAATTTTTTATAAGTATATCAAAAAAATTTATTTATGACAATACAGTTTGACATTTTTCATAATAAATTTGTAGTATTTACAATATGATTAAAATTGCTGTGATTGATGGACAGGGTGGGGGAATTGGAAGTTTTATTATTAAGTCTTTAAGGGAAGCCTTTGGAGATAAAATAGAAATTTTAGCACTTGGAACAAATGCTGCAGCTACAGCTAACATGATGAAGTGTAAAGCTAACAAAGGAGCTTCAGGTGAAAATGCCATTTTATGGAATGTTAAGAAAGTTGATGTTATAATAGGTCCCTTGAGTATTCTTGTGGCAAATGCAATGATGGGAGAGTTAACTCCAAAAATGGCAGAGGCAGTAGGAAGCAGCCCAGCAATAAAAATTTTATTACCAATTAATCAGGAAGGAATTGAAATTATAGGAGTTGTGAAAGAACCCCTTCCACATCTTGTGGAAAAATTAATCCTTCATATAAAGGAGGAGTTCAATGTGTGAAGCAAATGCATATGTTATCAAAGATGGACAAGAGGAGATTTACTTAGAGAGTGTTGATATATTAAGGCCTGAAGGCAATCAGATATATCTTCGGAACATATTTGGAGAGCAAAAAGTTTTTAAAGGCAAAATCAAGGAGATGTCCTTACTGAATCACAAGATTATTCTTGAAGAAGAGAGATAATCTCAGATCCTTTAGAATGCTCATTCGCTTTATTGAATATGAGGAGCATGATCCCTATTTTAACATGGCAGTTGATGAAGCAATCAGTTTTTTTGTCAGAACAGGCAAAGTTTTACCCACTTTCAGATTGTATGGATGGAATAAAAAAGCAGTAACCATAGGTGAGTTTCAGAAAATTGAGGAAATCAATAGAGATTTTTGTATTGCTAATCAGATACCCGTTGTAAGAAGACCAACAGGAGGGAAAGGAATTCTTCATAATGATGATGTTACATACAGTTTCTCCTGCAAAAAAGAAGGAAGATTTAAAGGAAATCTCTTTCAGGCTTATGAAATTTTGAGTCATGTGTTTTTAAAGGCTTTTAACTTAACTGGAATTTTTGCTGAAGTAAAAAAAGAAAAAAGGGTTATAAATAAAAGCTCTTTATGTTTTGCTCGTTCTTCCTTTGGAGAAATATGCTTTAAAAATGTAAAAATTATAGGCTCTGCTCAGAAAAGATGGATTGATGGATTTTTACAGCAGGGAACAATTCCTGTTACAGTGGATAGGGAGTTACTAAAAAAAGTTTTTTTGTGTAACCCTGAAGAAGCTGAACACATCTTTGGGATAAGAGAACTGATTGAAGAATTTGACAGAATAATTTTTCAGGAAAATCTTAAGAAAGCTCTTCAGGAGGAAGGCTTTGCTCTTGTTGTTGAACCTCTTGAGAAGAAGGAGCTTTTTCTGGCTCAGAGTCTTTATGATAAACAAGTTTTGTATAATAAGATAGAAATGCAGCAAAAACAATCATGCTAATATAAATATGAGCAAACTGAATAATAAATTGATAAGCTGCTACCAGTACAGCTCCTATGTGAGGAATTATTGCCAATAAAGAGCTGAAAGAAAGAATAACGCCTCCGGCTAAAATGTATATTACAAATAAAAGTGCTGCCCTTCCGATTGATTGAGGATAAAGAGTTATTAATTTTCTGGTTTCCTTTATTGTTTCTTTTATTGTGAAATTTTTTATGAAAATTCCAAAAAATCCAAAAAGTGTAAATGTTATCCATAAAAGGAAAGCAATAATTCCAGCAAGAAGTATGCTTAAATAAATAAAAATGTTAAAAAATATTGAGACAGCATGATTCCAGTAGCTTAAGAAATTTACTATTTTAGAGCTTACTTCGCTAACAAATCCTAAAAGTAATGTTAAACAGAAAAAGATAAAAGCAGAAAACATAGCAAAAAAAGCAACTTTCCAGAAAAATCTTTTACCATACTGATGAAAGTCCTTTAAATTAAAACTAATTTTTTCTTTTAAATATTGATACATGATGCCAATTGTGCCCGAAAAGATATAAATCCATAGGCTGGCGATTAATATAACATAGAGGAATAAAGTAATTATGAAAATAATGGCAAAAATCAGAAACTTTTTCATAATGTTTATAGAAGATAGAAATATTTCAATAAAACTGCCTTTCAATATGTCTGTAAGATCAATTCCAAAGATTACAAAAAGAATTCCAAGAGGTATGCTGAGAATGAAAAATAGCCCGAAAAAGCTGATAAACAAAAATGCGAAGTGTATCAATAGTAATTGATAGTTTTTATGAACTGTTTTTAAAGCATCATTTATACAGTTAAAAAAGTTCAATGTTGTATAACACCTACCACTGTTATATTAAATTCATCGGCTTTTTCAATAACTTTATCTCGTTGTACTATCAAGGTTTTTCCGGCTTCAAGGGCTAAAACTCTGGCTTTAGCTTTTTCCATAGTTATTATTGTATCCATTCCAGCAGCAGGAGGGTCAAGTTTTAAGTCCTGTTGAGGTTTACTCACTTTTATTACAACAGAGTCTTTTACAAACTCTCCTGCTCTTAAAATTGTCTCGTCAGTTCCTTCTATGGCTTCTACTGCAATTACTGACCTTTCTTTTACTACCACTGTCTGTCCTACATCAAGTTCGCCAATTTTTTTTGCCATTTTAAAACCATATTCAATGTCTTTCCATTCCTCCTTTGAAGGTTTTCTTCTTGTAAGAACCCCTTGAGGAGTGAGTAATTCTGGACAGAATTCTGATAAACCCACAATTTTTATTCCTTCTTTAGAAAGTTCTTTTTCAACTATTTTAAGAAGTTCGTTGTCTCCTCTGAGCTTAGCTGAAAAAAGCATTTTTATTGCTCTGAGGTCAGGCTTAATTTTTTCTCTCTCAAAAATAATTTTTTTAGGCACTTTACCTGTTAAAATCACTTCTTTAACGTTATTTTTTTTTAAAAAATCTATAATTTCTCCAGCCTTACCTATGTTTATCCATTCAAATAAATCGCTGTATTTGCTCAATTCAGTATTGGCAAGTCCCTGTAAAGCAACTGTAATAACTCTGTAACCTTTTTTTTGGAGTTCCATTACTGCTACAATGGGAAGAAAGCCTTTTCCAGCAATGACTCCTATCTGCATATTCCTCTTTTGTTTGCTTCTATGAATTCTATTAGATGTTTAATTTCAGGAATCTGAGGAAGTTCGTTTTTAACCTTTTCAATCGCTTCTTTTAATTGAAGTTTGTCTCTGAATAAAATTTTATAAGCTTTTTTTAAGATATTGATGGTTTCATCACTGAATCCCCTTCTTTTAAGACCTACCGAATTCAACCCATAAAGTTTTGCTCTCGGTCCAGAAGCCATTGTAAAGGGAGGAACATCCTGTCCAACTCCACTAAATCCTCCTATCATGGCATAAGCACCTATTCTTGTAAACTGATGCACTGCCACTAAACCGCCAATGAATGCAAAATCTTCCACCTGAACATGACCTGCCAGTGTTGCAAGATTTGCCATGATTACTGAGTTTCCGATTTTGCAGTCATGGGCAATGTGCACATAAGCCATGATAAAGTTATTATCTCCAATTACTGTCCATCCATCTCCTGAAACACTTGCTTTGTGAATTGTTACATACTCCCTGATGATATTGTTATTACCAATTTTAACGCCAGTTTTTTCTCCCTTGTATTTTATGTCCTGAGGCGGAAAACCGATTGTTGTAAACGGAAATATTGTACAGTTCTCGCCTATCTCAGTGATTCCTTCAATCTGAACATGATTTATAAGGCGTGTGCCTTTTCCTATTTTGACATTATCTCCAATTATACAGTAAGGACCTATAACCACATCTACGTCTATTTCTGCTTTAGAGCTAACAATAGCTGTTTTGTGTATCTGGCTCATAAAATGTTTACCTCACTTTGTAACCATTGCTGTAAACTCTGCTTCTGTTGTAATTTTTTCATTAACTCTGGCAGTACCTGCAAACTTCCATACTCCTCCGCGCCTGTGAACCACATTGACTTCAAAGACAATCTGGTCTCCAGGAACAATTGGCTTGCGGAACTTGACTTTTTCAATGCTCAAAAAGAGAACTCCTGTACCTTCTATTCCTGATTTAAAGGCAAGAACACCTGCTACCTGAGCCATTGCCTCAACTATAAGAACACCAGGCATTACAGGATTTCCTGGAAAGTGTCCCTGGAAAAACGGCTCATTCATTGTAACATTTTTTATTCCAATAACTTTTTCATTTGGGACAAGTTCCAGGACCCTGTCAACAAGAAGAAATGGATATCTGTGTGGAAGAATGTTCATAATTTCTTTAATGTCAATCATTCTGAGCCTCCTTGTGTCGTTGTTGTTCAAGTTGTTTAATTTTTTCTTCCAGTTCTTTTATTTTTTTGTAAAGTTCTGGAAGTTTTTGAAAAATCGCATTTGCCTTTAACCACTCTCTATGAGGCATGATAGGTGAACCAGAAAATACACCTTTTTGAACTTTCCCGGGCATAACTCCTGCCTGGGCTGTAATTACTGTTTCAGGCTCTATTTCTACATGGTCTGAAATACCAACCTGTCCTGCAAGTATGCATCCATCGCCAATTTTAGAACTTCCAGCAATTCCAACCTGTGCTACAATTATGCAATTTTTACCAACTTTTACATTATGAGCAATCTGAACCAGATTGTCAATCTTTGTACCCTGTCCAATTATAGTATTTCCTGTCGTAGCTCTGTCTATGGTAACACAGGCACCAATTTCTACATCATCTTCAATAACAACTCCGCCAACTTGAGGAATTTTATGATGTTTCCCTTCATGAAAGATGTATCCAAATCCATCAGAACCAATAACGCTTCCAGAATGGATTACTACTCTTGAGCCAATCTTAACCTTTTGTCTTATTGTTACATTGGGATAAATAACGCAGTTAGAGCCTATGGATGTTTCTTGTCCAATAAATGTGAAAGGAAAAACAACAGTATTGTCTCCTATAGTGACATTTTCATCAATCCAGACATAGGGATAAACTGTTACATTTTTACCCAGTTTAGCTGTCTCAGCTACAAATGCTTTTTCACTTACTCCTTTCAGAGGATGAGGTTTTACATAAAAGAGTTCAAGAAGTTTGGCAAAAACAAGTTGAGGATTGGAGACAATAAGCTGAGGCTTATTTAAGCCTTCAACTTTTTCCTTTACAATAAATGCAGAAGCCTTGCTGATTTTAGCAGACTCAATGTATTTTGAGCCTGCTATATAAGTAATATCGCCTTCTTCACAGTCTTCAACTCCTTTTACTCCTGATATTTCAATATCTTCATCTCCTTCAACTTTTGCATTAAAAATTTTTGCTATCTCAGAAAGCTTCATTTTTTCCCTTTTTGCTGAGTTTTTTGATTATAAAGTGAAATTATTTTATCCGTAATATCAACTTCAGGTGTGGTAAATAGGATTATCTGGTCAGCCTTTTCAAGGATTATACTGTAGCCTTCCTTTTGAGCATACTCATTAATTAGTTGTCTTATTTCTTTAAACATGCTCTGGGTGATTTCATTTTGTTTTTTCTGAAGCTCTACCTGATAATCTGCTGCTGTTCTTTGAAGCTCTCTCTGTAGACGATCAATTTCATCTTCTTTAGATTTTCTTGCATCTTCACTTAAAACAGAGCGTTTTTTCTCAAACTCTTCCTTTAAGCTCTGAATTTTTTTCTGTTTTTCTTCAAGAATTTTCTGCCTCTCTTCAAGCATATTCTGAAGTTGTCCTACAGCTTTTTTCCCTTCCTCTGATTCATTCAATACCCTGATAACATCAACCACTCCGATCTTAAGTTCTGCACGGGCAACTGAGACAAAGGAAAGTGTTAAAACAAAGGCAAGAAAAACAAACAAAATTCTTTTCATTTTCTTTTTCCTCCTGAAATTGTTTGTATAATATACACAATTTTTTCAATTAGAAGAATGAACCAAAACCAAATTCAATCTTTGACTTTGACTCTCCTTCCTTTCGATTAAGATTTATTCCATAGTCTATTTTTACAGGACCAAGCGGCGAAAACCATCTGAATCCAAATCCTGATGTATATTTTATATCAGAGCCGAATTTTTCACCTTCATTATATCCCTTACCAATATCCACAAATATTAATCCTTTAAGTTTCATTTCACTCACTATTGGAAAAAGATATTCAATATTGAATATCAATGCTCTTTTTGCTCCAATTGGTTCGTTTTTACTGTCCTTTGGACCAGCTTCACCATATCCCACTCCTCTTATTGTATCAAGGCCACCAACATAAAATCTTTCATAAAGTGGATACTTCTTCCCAAAAAGAGTATCAGACATACCAATCCTTCCCCTTAAATGTAGAGTTGATTCCTCAAATATTGGTAAATACCAGCCAAGATCAAGTAAACTTTTCCAGAAACCTGTATCTCCGCCAAGACCTGCTGTAGTGACGCTTAAAGAGTATCTTCTTCCTGTGCTTGGATCAATATAACTGTCACGAGTATCATTTATTATTTGAAATGTCACGGCACTTGTAAGAAGATTACCTTCCATATCTTTTATTACTGTATCAGCATCTGTGGCAACATCTGTAACCCGGGATTTTTCTATATCATAGGTTACTGATGCAGACCAGTCCTCTCCATATCTTTTCCCGAAGGTAAAAGATAGTCCTGTGGCATCTCTTGTATAGTTAACATACTCCCTTTTTTGCCTGTAAACATTAAATCCAAAAAGAAGAGGTTTGTCCATAAACCAGGGGTCTCTAAAAGCTATGGTATAATAAGAACTTCTTCCACCAAGCTCTCCTCTAAGAGTTAGAGAATAGCCTCTACCAAATAGATTGTTTTGAGTAACATCAACCATACCAATGAGATTGTCAATGGAGCTGTATCCACCACCAATTGTTAAAAATCCTGTTGGTTTTTCTTTAACATTAACATCAAGGTCCACAGTTTTTTTGTCGGGGTCAGGTTTTTGATTTATGTCAACAGTTTCAAAGTATTGAAGATCTTCCAGTCGTTTTTTACTTTTCTGGATTTTTGATGCAGAATACTCGTCTCCCTCGTCAACTCTTATTTCTCTTCTTATTACTTTATCAACTGTTTTTACATTTCCTGAAATATTTACCCTTCCGATGGTAAATTTATCCCCTGGTTTAACATTGTATGTTACATCAACTGTTAATTTTTCTTCATTTGGAAGAACATCAGGAGAAACGCTTGCAAGGGCATATCCACGATCAGAATAAAATGAAGTTATAGCTTCCACATCTTTACGCATCTTTGCTTTACTGAAGATTTCACCAGGTTTTAGTTTTATAAGTTTTTTAAGTTCTTGCTCTTCTTTGTTGTCTTTGTATCCTGCAAGTTTAACTGAAGATATTTTAAACTGCGGACCTTCAGAAATAGGGATTGTTATTGTCATCCATTTTTTATCCTGAGAAAACTCAAGCTTAGGCTCTCCAACAGAGACTTTAAGATATCCGTTGTCATAGTAAAGGTCTTTTATTTTTTCAAGGTCCTGCATCATTTCATACTTTTTATAAAATCCGCTTCCAGTGATAAAGGAGTAAAATTTTCTCTCAGAGGTTGCCATAACCTTTTTAATCTTTCTTGATGATATGGCTTTATTGCCTTCAAATTTTATTTCCTTTATCTTTACCTTGTTGCCTTCATCTATGACATAGGTAAGTTCCACTTCCTGTTCTGTTTTTTTCTTAATAACAGGAACAATCTTAGCAAAATAATAACCTTCAGATTCATAAAAGGCTTTGAGTTTTAAAGCATTATCATTTATAAGGGTTACATCTGCAATAGCTCCTGCAGTGATGGCAACAACTTCTTTTAATCTATCTTCATCATACTCTTTATTTCCTTCAAAACTTACTTTTACAATTGTAGGTTTTTCCTTAACAGTGTAGATTACCTTTACTCCACCTTCAAAGGGTTCAATATCAACTTTTACATCCTCAAAATATCCCATTTTGTAAATTGATTTAATGTCTTCAGAGATTTTTTCCTGAGAGATAACTTCTCCAAGTTTAAGAGATATTTTATTTTTTACAGCAGCTTCCTCAATTCTTTTAAGCCCTTTTATCTCAATAGCTGTAACTACGGGAAGTTCCTGAGCAAAAGAGTTTAATGCAAACATAAAAATAAAAAAAACTGTAATTACTACCGCTCGTTTCATAAACAAACCTCACTCTTAAAAAGTTTTTAAGTATATCATAATATTCTGAAAAATTGAAACACTTCAAAAAGCTTTTGATGAACAATGTTTTTTATATCATCAATATCCTCTTCTGTCTCAGCTTCAAATCTTAATACCAAGGAGGCTTCAGTATTTGAAGCCCTTATTAAAGCCCAACCCTTTGGAAAATTTACTCTTACTCCATCAGTAAAGTTGCATTCAAATTCTTTAAAGTATTCCTTAATCTTTTCCACGATCATAAATTTTTTTTCATCAGGACAATCAATCCTTATTTCTGGAGTGCTTTGCATTGTTTTTACTTCACTTAAAAGTTTTTTTACTCCATAGGGTTTACCTGATTTTTTTATTATTTCTATTAATCTCAGCGCTGCATATATGGCATCATCATATCCGAAATATCTGTCATTGAAGAATATATGTCCACTCATCTCACCTGCAAGCACTGCTCCTTCTTCTCTCATTTTTTTCTTTATAAGAGAATGTCCTGTCTTCCACATAATTGGAACTCCACCAGACTTGGCAATCTCTTCATACATTATCCGTGAACACTTGACCTCTCCAATTATTTTTGCATGAGGAAGCTTTTTTAAGATATCTTTTGAAAATATAATCATCAATCTGTCTCCCCACACAATATCACCAGCTTCATCAACAACTCCTATTCGGTCTGCATCACCATCAAAGCCAATACCAATATGAGCTCTTTCATTTGCTACAGTCTTTATTAAATCTTGAAGATTTTCAATCACCACAGGATCAGGATGATGATTGGGAAATCTGCCATCAGGTTCACTGTAAAGCTCTATTACCTGAGCGCCGAGTTTTTTTAGAATCACTGGAGCAACCAGTCCTGCTGTTCCATTTCCAGAATCCACCACCACTTTTATTCCTTCAAAAGAAGAAAACTGAGCTGTCATGTAGTTAACATAATCGTCAATTATCCTGTATTTTTCAATTCTTCCTTCTTTGTTAGAGTTGATAAAATCTCTTTTATCAATAATTTTTTTCAATTCTTTAATTTTTTCTCCATAAATCGTTTCCCTGCCAATACTCAGCTTAAAACCGTTAAATTCAGGCGGATTATGACTTCCCGTTATCATTACTCCGCCATCTACTGGGAGCATAAAAAGTGAAAAATACTGAAGTGGAGTTGGACATAAACCTATGTCAATGACATCTATACCACACTCGGTAATTCCCTTTACCAGAGCATTTTTTAAAGCCTCTGATGAAGCTCTTGCATCCATTCCAACAGAGAGCTTTTCAGTTTTTTTCCCAAGTTCTTTAAAGGATAGAGAAACAAAGGCTTTTCCAATTAAATAGGCAACCTCTTCTGTAAGATCCTCCCCATAAATACCTCTTATGTCATATTCTCTAAATATCCTGTCTTCCATAGGCATCCTCAAATCGTTTTATGTCGTCTTCTTCAACATACTCTCCCACTTGAACTTCTATTATTTCAAGCGGGATTTTACCAGGATTCTCAAGTCTGTGAAGTGTGCTTTTGGGCACATAAACTGATTCATTTTCATGAACAAACTGTTCTTTATCCCCAATCTTTACCTTAGCAGTTCCTTTTACAACAACCCAGTGTTCTGATCTGTGATGATGCATCTGAAGTGAGAGACTAGCTCCAGGATTTACCGTTATTCTCTTTATTTTATATCTGTGTCCTTTCTCAAGAAGAGTGAAACTTCCCCATGGTCTGTAAACAGTTGTATGTTCTTCAACCTGTGGAGAAGCCTTTTCAGAGAGAATTTTTACAATCTCTTTAACCTTCTGACATTCACCTTTCTTTGCAATTAACAATGCATCTTCTGTTTCAACGACCACGGTATCTTTAAGTCCTAAGGTTGCTATAAATCTTTTATTCCCAACAATCAGACTTCTCTCTGTCTGTATGTTTAAGGAATCTCCTATTACCGCATTATCTGCAGAGTCTTTTTCAAGTATTTCATAAAGACTTTCCCATGAACCTATATCTGACCAGAATATGTTTAGAGGAAGAAGTGCTGCTCTGTCTGTTTTTTCCATAATTGCATAATCAATTGATATGTCCGGAAGAGTCTCAAAATTATTTAGTACTTCGTCATAAGGTTTTTCAAAAATCTTGCCAAGCTCTGGTGAATGTTTTTTAAATTCTTCAACTATGGTATCAACTCTAAAGGCAAACATACCTGAGTTCCAGAAATAGTTCCCATCTTCAATGTATTTCTTTGCTGTATCAATGTCAGGTTTTTCAACAAATTTTTCCACTCTGTAAAAAGTTTCAGTTTCTGGCATCTTTACTTTTATGTATCCATAACCTGTTTCAGCACGGGCTGGTTTTATTCCAAATGTTACAATATATCCTCTTTTAGCTATCTCCTCTGAATCTTTTATATACCCTACAAATTCTTCATCAGGCTTAACTATGTGATCAGATGGAGATACAAAAAATACTTCCTCTGGAGATATTCCCTTTTGTATTGCGTATTTTAAAGTTAAAGCAATTGCAGGAGCTGTATTTTTTGAGGCAGGCTCAAGAATTATTTCAAAGGCTGGTTTGTTTTTTAATTTTTTTGAGATTTCTTCAATTTGATTAACTACATAAAATTTATGTTTTTCATTTGTTATGATAAAGATTTCTGCATCTTTATAAAGAGAGAGTCTTTTTAATGTTTTCTGGAAAAAGCTTTCACAGCCATTGTTCTCAGTGGGAAGTTTTAAAAACTGTTTAGGAAAGTTTTTTCTTGACAATGGCCACAGCCTTGTTCCAGAGCCTCCTGCAAGAACCAAAAATTTCATCTAAACTCCTCTCTTAAAGGTAACCATAATCTTTAAGTTTTTCAATAAGCTTCTTTTCTTTAATATCCTTAGATTGATTCACAAATTTTTCTACATACTTTGCAATTATATCAGATTCAAGGTTAACAGAACTTCCAATTTTTTTAAATCCCAGTGTGGTCATCCTTGCAGTGTGAGGGATGAGCACAACCGTAAAGGAGTTTGAATACAGATCAACGATTGTAAGACTTACTCCATCAACAGCAATAGAGCCCTTTTTTATGCAATATCTGAGAATCTCCTCAGGAGCATCAATCTCTATCTTTAAATCATTCCCTATCTTTTCAATCTTTTTTATTTTCCCTATTCCTTCAACATGTCCGCTTACAAGGTGTCCACCAAGAGCAGTATTAAGAGTAAGAGCTGGCTCCAAGTTGACAGGCTCATCTTTTTTTAGTTCACCAAGAGCTGTCTTTTGAAGCGTTTCATGAGAGACATCAAAAGAAATTACACTTTTTGATTTATCTATTTCACAAACTGTAAGGCAGACTCCATTAACAGATATGCTATCGCCAATTTTGGAACTGTTTATTAAATTTTGTGAATATATTTTTAATCTTGCTCCCTGAGCAAGCCTTTGAATCTCATAGACTTTTCCGAGTTCAACAATTATTCCAGTAAACATTACTTTATAATTTTACCAATTCTTTCAAGTCTTGGTTTATGATTTTCATTGTCCCATGACCAGTATATGATAAGTGCCTTACCTTTTACATCCTTCATGTCAACAAATCCCCAGAAACGGCTATCATAGCTCTGATCTCGGTTATCTCCCATTACAAAAAGTTTTCCTTTTGGAACTTTTAGAGGTCCAAAATTGTCTCTTGGATCAAGCTCTCTTGGATGAATATATGAATCAGTGTATCTTGCATATGGTTCTTTAAGTTCAACTCCATTAACAAAAACTTTTTTATTTTTTATTTCCACTACATCTCCTTCAATGCCTATAACTCTTTTTATGAAATCTCTGCTTGGGTCTTCAGGATACTTAAAAACTATAATGTCGCCTCTTTTTGGTTTCTCAAAAATAAGAACTCTTTTATCTGAAAAAGGTAGATGAATTCCGTAAATAAACTTGTTTACCAGAAGATGATCTCCTATCAAAAGTGTTGGAATCATTGAACCAGAAGGTATTTTAAAAGCCTGAACAA
Source organism: Thermodesulfovibrio sp. 3907-1M (assembly GCF_040450955.1). NCBI lineage: Bacteria > Pseudomonadati > Nitrospirota > Thermodesulfovibrionia > Thermodesulfovibrionales > Thermodesulfovibrionaceae > Thermodesulfovibrio > Thermodesulfovibrio autotrophicus. The sequence goes on along the minus strand of NZ_CP144373.1, from coordinate 698,054 downwards.
TGTATGCTCTTATAAAAAGAGCAATTAATATGGCAATACCTATACTTTTTATATATTCAAGAATCTTTTTACCTGTCATCTTTCCTCCTATTCAACTTTTAAAACTGAAAGAAATGCTTCCTGTGGTATCTCAACTCGTCCAATCTGTTTCATTCTTTTTTTACCCTCTTTCTGTTTTTCAAGAAGTTTTTTCTTTCTCGTCACATCACCTCCATAACATTTTGCCAAAACATTTTTTCTGAGGGGAGCAATGCTTTCCCTTGCTATAATCTTTCCTCCAATGGCAGCCTGAATTACAACTTCAAAAAGTTGTCTTGGAATAACGCTTCTTAATTTTTGTGCTATTGCACGTCCTTTATAGTAAGCTTTATCTTTGTGAACAATCACTGACAAAGCATCTACCTGTTCTCCATTTATGAGTATGTCAAGTTTTACAAGTTCAGAGGCTCTGTATCCAATGAATTCGTAATCCATTGACGCATACCCTTTTGAAAGAGATTTAAGTTTATCATAAAAGTCCCATAAGATTTCATTCAATGGCATTTCATAAACAAGAAGGATTCTATCTTTTGTGATATAGGAAAACTCTTTTTGAATTCCTCTTCTTTCCTGACATAGCTTTAAAATCTCTCCTACAAATTCTTCAGGAACAATTATAGAGACTTTCATAAAGGGTTCTTCAATTCTTTCATAAATTTTTGGCATCTTGCTTGGATTATCAATTAGATACTCACCCTTTTTATCAACGATTTTATATCTTACTGTAGGTGCTGTACTTATAAGTGAAAGATTAAACTCTCTTTCAAGGCGTTCTTTTATTATCTCCATATGAAGCAAGCCTAAAAATCCGCATCTGAAGCCAAATCCAAGGGCTGCTGATGTTTCAGGTTCAAAGAAAAATGAAGAGTCATTGAGTCTCAATTTTTCAAGTGCTGATTTCAATTCTTCATATTGATTTGTTTCTACTGGATAAAGGCCGCAAAATACCATTGGTTTTACTTCTCTAAAACCCGGTAAAGGTTCACTGGCAGGATTATCAGCAAGAGTAACCGTATCTCCAATTTTTGTATCAGAGATGTTTTTAATTCCAGCAATTATAAATCCCACTTCACCTGTTGAAAGCTGTTGGATGTCTTTTGGAAAAGGAGTAAGGATGCCAAGTCTTTGAACTTCGTATTGCTTTCCAGTTGCCATTAATTTTATCGTCATCCCGGGTTTTATTGTTCCATCAAAAACTCTAACGAGAATGATAACTCCTAAGTAGTTGTCAAACCAGGAGTCAAATATCATTGCTCTTAGAGGTGCTTGTGGATCACCCTTTGGAGAAGGAATCTTTTTCACAACTGATTCAAGAATTTCTTTAGTTCCAACTCCTTCTTTGGCAGAAGCCAGTATTGCCTCTGAACTGTCTATTCCAAGTATGTCTTCTATCTGTTTTTTTACTCTCTCTGGGTCTGCCTGAGGAAGGTCAATTTTATTTATTACAGGAATTATTTCATGATTGTGATCTATTGCAAGATAGGCATTTGCAACAGTTTGAGCTTCCACTCCCTGTGTTGCATCAACCACGAGAAGGCTTCCTTCGCAACATGCTAATGAACGGGATACTTCATAGGAAAAATCTACATGTCCTGGAGTATCAATAAGATTCAAAATATAAATTTCTCCATCTTCGGCTTTATAATTCAATCTTACTGCATGGGCTTTGATAGTGATACCTCTCTCCCTTTCAAGATCCATTGAATCAAGGATTTGTCCCATTTTTCCGCCAAGATTGACAGCTCCTGTAAACTCAAGAAGTCTGTCGGCAAGAGTTGATTTACCGTGATCTATATGGGCAATTATTGAAAAGTTTCTTATCTTTTTCATTGATTTCTCAGAACTAAAACAGCTCCTAAAACTCCACCCCTGTCTACTAATGTAGATGAAGTTATTTTAACTGATTGGGCAAGTCCTTTCATTGCTCTTTTTTGAGCTTCCTGAATGGCTGTCTCAATATAAATATTTACTGCGTGAGAAAGTCCTCCAGTTAGTATTATTTTTTCTGGAGCAAAGATATTTATTAAGTTTGCCATTCCAGCACCAAGAGCTTTACCTGCTTCTTTGAGAACATTTCTACAAACAGCATCACCTTCCATTGCTGCTTTGTATATATCTGATGAAGTTGCTTTATAAAAATTTCCTTCATAGATTTCTTTAATGTAGCTTTCTTCACCATTTTCAAGTTTTTCTATAAAATTGTCTTTTATTGCCCTGGCTGAAGCATAAATTTCAAGACATCCTGAACCACCGCAACTACAGGATCTTCCTTTATAATCAATGCTCATATGCCCAACTTCCATTGGAAACTGAGCAATCTTGCCGTTTAACCATAAACCACCGCCGATTCCTGTCCCAAGTGTAAGAAGAATAAAATTTTGAAGACCTCTACCTTCTCCAAACATGGCTTCTGCAACTGTTGCTACATTTGCATCATTGTCTATTTTTACTTCCACATTATATCTGTTTTTTAATTCTCTGCTCAGGGGATAATTATTGAAAAATGGGATATTGGATGCTTTAATTACATTGCCTTCAGCATCTACCAGACCTGCAACACCCACTCCTATGCCAAGCACATTAAATTCCTTAAAAATGCTGTCCAGTTCATCAATAATTATTTCCATTGGATTGCTACTAGTTGGGAATTTACATATTTTTATAATCTCCCAATCTTTTGAAATTATTCCAATTTTAATGTTTGTGCCACCTATGTCAATTCCAATGTAATGCATAAAAAAATATTATAGCACAAAAAAGGTATTTCAAAAAGCTCAAGTTATGGTAATATATTTTATTATCCGAAACTATTTCCATAAAGGGAGGAAGAGATGATTTTGAAAAAATATCTGCTTGCACCGGGACCAACTCCAGTCCCTCCAGAAGTTCTTCTAAGTATGGCAATGCCAGTAATTCATCATCGGAGTCCAGATTTTTTACCGATTCTTGATTCAGCCAAAAAAAGGCTTCAGTGGATTTATCAGACTAAAAATGATGTTTTAATACTTTGCTCTACCGGCACAGGTGGAATGGTTGCTTCAGTAAATAACTTTTTTTCACCCGGTGAAAAAGTTCTTGTAATAAATGGTGGTAAATTTGGCGAAAGATGGGTAAAAATAGCACAGGCTTACGGATTAAATGTATTAGAAATCCCAGTTGAGTGGGGATATTCAGTTGATGTTAATAGAGTTGATGAAGAATTAAAGAAACATACTGATATTAAAGGCGTTTTCATTCAGGCAAGCGAGACTTCTACTGGTGTATATCACGATGTTGAATCAATCGGGAAAATAGTAAGAAATTACGAAGATACATTATTTATTGTTGATTCCATTTCTGCTCTTGTTGCCCACGATATAAAAACTGATGAATGGGGAATTGATGTAATGGTGAGTGGTTCACAGAAAGGATTTATGCTTCCTCCAGGGCTTGCTTTTGTGAGTGTTAGTGAGAAGGCTTGGAAAAGAAATGAAAAATCAAAGATGCCAAGATTTTATTTTAACCTTAAAAAAGAGAGGGAAAATCTTGCTAAAAATCAAACAAATTTTACATCTGCTGTATCTCTTATTATCGGGCTCAATGAGGCATTGAAACTTATGCAAAAAGAAGGACTTGAAAACATATTCCGCAGGCATGCAGTTTTAGCCCGTGCAACAAGAGAAGCTGTGAAAGAAATAGGACTTAACTTATTCCCGAAAGGCACACCAAGCAATGCTGTTACAGCAATTGAAGCACCACAGGGTATTGATGGGCAGGTTATTTATAAAACTTTAAGGGAAAAACACGGAGTGACAGCAGCTGGTGGACAGGATAAACTGAAAGGTAAAATATTCAGAATTGCCCATCTTGGATATGCTGATAAATTTGATGTAATTGTGGGCATTTCAGCACTTGAAATGACACTTAAAGAGCTCGGATATCCGATTACTTTTGGTAAAGGAGTAGCAAAAGCTGAAGAAATCTTTTCAAAGGAGGAAGTAAGGTGAAAGTCCTTGTCAGTGATAGCATTTCTTCAAAAGGGGTTGAAATTTTAAAAAAAGCAGGATTTGAGGTAGATGTTAAGACAGGATTAAAACCTGAAGAGCTTAAAGCAATCATAGGTGAATATGATGCTTTAATTATAAGAAGTGCTACAAAGGTGACTGCTGACATAATTGAATCTGCAGATAAACTTAAAGTTATAGGTAGGGCAGGAACAGGAGTGGACAACGTAGATAAAGTTGCTGCAACAAAAAAGGGAATTGTAGTAATGAATACACCCGGCGGTAACACTATTACAACAGCAGAACATGCAATTGCAATGCTTTTTTCTCTTGCCAGAAAAATACCTCAAGCTACAGCTTCTATGAAGGCAGGAAAATGGGAAAAGAAAAAATTCATGGGTGTTGAAATTTACAATAAAACTCTTGGAATAATCGGACTGGGTAGAATTGGTTCTGAGGTTGCAAAAAGAATGCAGTGCATGGGAATGAATGTTTTAGCCTATGACCCTTTCTTAAGTGATGAAAGAGCAGAAGAACTTGGAATTACAAAGACTGACCTTGACAGACTTTTTTCTGAGTCAGACTTTATTACCATTCATACTCCTTTGACTGCTGAGACTAAGTATTTGATAAATAAAGATACAATTGCGAAAATGAAGAATGGAGTTTATATAATTAATTGTGCTCGTGGTGGCATAATAAATGAGAAGGATCTTTATGAAGCAATTCAATCAGGAAAAATTGCCGGCGCTGCTCTTGATGTTTTTGAAAAAGAACCTCCTGAAGAAGGCTATCCACTTATAGCGGATGAAAGAGTTATATGCACTCCTCATCTTGGTGCTTCTACAGTGGAGGCTCAGGAAAATGTGGCTATTGCAATAGCAGAACAGGTTGTAGATTATCTGATCAATGGAACTATCCGTAATGCTGTTAACTTTCCATCAATTCCCTTTGACCAGGTACCGCTTATCAGACCATATCTTGTATTACTTGAAAGAATGGGAAGTTTTGCTTCTCAGATTTTTACAAAGAGCATTAAACAGGTTCAGATTGAGTATCTTGGAGAGATTTCCTCTCTTAACACACAGGCATTAACAGCAGCGGCCCTAAAGGGAATTTTAGATCCCGTACTTGGAGAACCTGTAAATTATGTTAATGCCTCATTCATTGCAAAAGAAAGAGGTATAGAAGTTAAAGAAATAAGAGGAAAAGAAGCAGGAGATTACCAGAGTCTTGTTAAAATAATTCTTATTGGTAAAGATGACAGAGCAGTTGTAGCAGGGACACTTTTAAGTAGAAGAGATCCAAGAATAGTTCAGATAAATGATATTTCCATGGAGATTATTCCTGAAGGCAATATGATTTTCATGAGAAACTGGGACCGTCCTGGTGTTATTGGCAATATCGGAACTCTGCTTGGACAGAACAATATCAATATTGGGCACATGCACTTTGGAAGAAAGGAAGCTGGAGGCATAGCTTTTTCTGTTATAAGTATTGATGCTCCATTGACAGAGGAAATAATCGACAGAATAAAGAAACTTCCAAATATTCTGGAAGTAAAACCAGTTTATATTTCTGCTAATTAGAGCAACAAAGGAGAAAGAAAATGCCAACAGTTGTTATCATAGGAGCACAATGGGGAGATGAGGGTAAAGGTAAAATAGTTGATTTTTTAACAGAAAAATGTGATTATGTTGTAAGATTTCAGGGAGGATGTAATGCCGGACATACAGTGGTTGTAGGAGATGAAAAGTATATACTTCATTTGATTCCCTCTGGTATTCTTCACAAAAACAAGAAATGCATTATTGGAAATGGTGTAGTTCTTGATCCGAAAAGTTTATTAAAAGAAATGGAGACACTGGTAAGTAAAGGAGTAGAAGTTGACAACAATCTATACATTGCAAAACACTGTCATCTTATTATGCCCTATCATATTGCCATAGAAGAACAGGCAGAGAAAATAAAAAAAATCGGAACAACAAAAAAAGGAATAGGACCCTGTTATACTGATAAGATTGCCCGTAATGGTGTTAGAATGATTGATTTGCTTTATCCTGAGGTGCTCAAAAACAAAATTCAGGCAAATCTTGAAGTTATCAATTTTTTACTGAAAAATTTATACAATGCTGAGCCATTGAATAGGGAAGAGATATTCAATCAATACATAAACTATGGAGATAAACTGAAAAAATACATTGCTGACACAGATATCTTGATAAATCAAGCAATTGACAGTGGTAAAAATGTCCTGTTTGAAGGAGCTCAGGGAACTTTGCTTGACATTGACCACGGAACCTATCCCTATGTTACATCTTCAAACACAGTGGCTGGAGGTGCTTGCACAGGAGCTGGAGTAAGTCCTATAAAAATTAACAGCATTATAGGAGTTGTAAAGGCTTATACTACCAGAGTAGGTGGAGGACCCTTTCCTACAGAGATAAAAGATGAACTTGGTGAACACATCAGACAAAAGGGCGGAGAATATGGAGCAACTACTGGAAGACCTCGCAGATGCGGATGGCTTGACCTTGTGGGATTAAAACATTCTGTAAGGGTAAATGCATTTACAGGCATAGCAATTACAAAGCTTGACATTCTTGATGGAATTGATAAAATAAAAGTTTGTGTTGGATACAGATATGGAAACACAATTTTAGAAGAGTTTCCAAAAGAGATTGAAATTCTTGAAAATTGCACTCCTGTATATGAAGAACTTCCAGGCTGGCGGGAAAGCACGCAGGGCATAAAGGATTATGAAGCTTTACCTGACAATGCTAAGAAGTATCTCCAGTTTATTGAAGACTCATTAAAAGTAAAAATTCAGATTATTTCTACTGGACAGAAAAGAGATGAGATTATCATTAAGGAGTCTCTTTTATGATTTAGTTTTTTACGAGCATTGTCCTGTGTGTAACAAAAAATCATACTGGAGGTATTCTCCTTTTTGTAAGCCATGCTGGGATAAAATAGAGAGATTCAGTTACCACAAAATTACTGCAGGAAAGTTTCACAGTGATTTCTGGAAATATATTGACTCTCTTAGTTGTTTTGGAGCATATGAAGGAATTCTAAAAGAAGCTATACATTACTTTAAATACAACGGGATAAAGAGAATTGGTAAAGAACTTGGCAGGCTTCTTAGTTCCATTAAGCCTCCAGAGGTTGATGTATTGATTCCTGTGCCATTACACATAAATAAGCTTCGTCATAGAGAGTTCAATCAATCAGCAATTCTTGCAAAGGAATGCGCAAAGACATGGAGAATTCCTTTATTATTAACAATTCTCGTTAAAGTTAAACATACTCCTGATCAGGCTTCACTTGAAGCCAAAGATAGATGTAATAATGTAAAAAATGTTTATGCAGCAACACAGCTCATTAGAGGCTTAAAAATAGGACTTATTGATGATGTTGTTACAACTGGAGCCACTTTAATGGAATGTGCAAAGGTGCTTAAAAAAGCAGGAGCAAAAGAAGTTCACGCCATAACCCTGACAAGAGCTTAGTAGAAAAACTGAATAATGTATCTTAAGGCAATATAAACTACCAAAATACTCAGAATAAGCTTTATGTATTTCTGAGGAACATGTTTTTGCATTCTTGCTCCGAAATATATACCAAAGGCACCACCAATACCAAAAAGCAAACCAAGTAACCAGTCAGGACTTGTCTGAAGTCCTGAAGGTGAAGGTAGAATTGCATAATAAAGAACGCCAAAAACAGAAGCTGTAGCAGTTCCCATAAGACAGGCACCTGCTATGCTGTGAACAGGAAGTTTAAAAAATGTTACTAAAAATGGTGACATGATTGCTCCTCCACCAATACCATATGCACCACCTATTACTCCAATAACAAATGCGAGAATAAACACCCATACTGTGCTGAATGAAAATTTCTCACCCCAGAACTCGTAAACAGTTTTTTTCAATGAAAAAGATATTGTTTTAACTGTGGCTTCCTTGGTAAGCTTCTGCTCAAACTTTTTCTGTGCTGCTGCTTTTTTCTTTTTAGAGGCATCAAGAAAAAGTCTTACGCCAATATAAAGTAGCACAAGCCCTACAAAAAATTTGAAAGACTTAGGGTCTGGAAGAATTTTTATTCTTATGTAGTAACCAATGATTATGCCAGGAACAGTTCCTATCATAATAACCCATGCAAGGGGCCAGGGAATTCTTTTTTCTTTATGATACCTATAAACACCTGAAGGAATGGCAACCACATTAAAAATAAAGTTAGTTCCACTTACTCCTGGAGATGTGTAATTAAGAAAGCTTACCTGAAAGGGTAGAAGTAAGAATGCACCTGATACCCCTCCCATTGAGGTAAAAAAAGAGACGATGAAAGCAACAAGCGGCGGAATAAGAATATTAGTTGTAACCCCTGATATCGGAAATGTATATGTGAGGAAATCTAACACTGTCTTAATTCTATCTGATTTCCTCACACTTTACAAATTAAAATTTCTAATTAATACATAAAATTATTTTGAACTGAGCTCTTCAATCAAGATATTTCTTATTTTATCCTCTGATGGAAGGGGAAAACCTGCGTGTTTAAGTTTTCCATTAACAAGCAAGCCAGGAGTGACCTGTGTGTATTTAAAAATCTCCTTCATATCTTTGATGTGACTTATTTCTGCCTGAATACCGAGCTGGGATACAACTTTTTTCACGATTTCTTCAACCTTGTAGCAATTAGCACAACCAGGACCAAGAATTTTTATATCCATAACTACCTCCTATAAAATTTTTTTTATTTATAATATCACAACTTCAAAAATTTTGCCAAATCCTCTGGCTCATAGATTTGATCAAAATACTTTGAACCAACTGAAGGAATTATGTAGTTGCCGTCCTTTTGTCTGTGAGCAATAACTGTAAAGGGTGTTATCTGATGAATCGTTGCTTTTCCAATATTAGACTCTACAGAGGTATAAAAATTCAATGTAAGTAAATCAAAATAACTAAGCAATGCTTTAACATAGTAAGGTGAAAGATATGGGGAAGCTAAATTTGAAAAGGCTTTTAAAGACAGGTTTGCCATGTCAAAATATTTTTTATTTTCAGTAATGGCATGTAACTTTAAAAGATTAATTATCATTATTGAATTTGCTGAAGGGTAGGGCGTGTCATGAATACTCTTATGTCTGATGGAAAGAGCTGACTGTTCAGCATCATAGAATCCCCCATACTCTTCATCCCAGAGCTTATTTATCGCCATCTCTGTTATAACAACTGCTTTATTTAAATATTCATTGTTTGATGTAACTTCATATGCTGAAATCAGAGCTGAAATCACATATGCGTAGTCATCAAGCAAAGCATGTATCTTTTTTGTTCTGTAAAGAGTATTTTCATTAAATAAAACTTCCAGAGTCTTATCAATAGCTGATAAAGCAATATTAAGCAATGTTTTATCTTTCATAACTCTCCATGCTTTAATAAATGCTTCAGCACAAATTCCATTTACAAAACAATAAATTGATTTATCTGTTTCAGGAGACTGCCTCTGTTTTCTTTTTAAAATAAAACTTTCCTTTAACATTTTAATCAGTTCCCTATCTCTGCCAATGAGAACAAATCTCTCACCAATCATTGTCTTTCCATCTACAAGTGTAATTGTCATTTCAGAGATCTCTTTAAGTTCATCCTCCAGCCATGTATAATAAAAAACATCCGCAAACTGGCTTGAATAAAAATAGCCTTCCTGAGAAAAAAGATTATTTTTCATATAATCAACTGTTTCAGAAGCTATATCCAGGTAAAAGGATTCTTTAAAAATATTGTATGCGTCAAGGTAGTTTATTATATGCCATGCATTATCTATAGCTAATTTTTCAAAATGGGGCATTAACCATGCTTTGTCAGTGGCATATCTGTGAAAACCTCCTTCTATATTATCGTAAATTCCTCCAGAAACCATACCCTTGAGAGTTGTCTCAATTGCGGTTTTAACCCATGGTTTAGGTCTTATCCAGTATCTCCATAAAAGCAGATCAATATGAGCATAAATCGGGAATTTAGGAGTCTTTTTTAACCCGCCAAATTCAAAATCAATCTCTTTCACTATGTCTTCCTCAGGATTTTGAAGGAGTTCTTCTCTAATTTCAGAGGGGACAAATGAGGTTGGTTTTATCGCATCAATCACTGTCTGGGAACGAGACAAGATTTTCTCCCTGTTTGTTTTATAAAGATCAAGAGCTTTCTCTATCATTGTTTTGAAATAGTCTTTTCCGTTATCAATCTTGTAATTAACTCCAGAAAAAGGCTTACCATCAGGAGTTAAAAAAAGACTAAGGGGCCAGCCACTTCCCTGTCCAATAATGTATGAAGCTTTTTGATAAAATAGATCCAGATCCGGTCTTTCATCTCTGTCAATATGAACAGGAATAAAGTTTTTGTTTATAAATTCTGCGATTTCATGATCATCAAAGCATTCTTCCTTCATTTTTTTACAGTAATTACACCATTTTGCAGTAATATGAAGAAAAATTGGTTTGTCCTCCACTTCAGCCTTTTTAAATGAACTTTCTTCAAAAGGTAACCATTCAATCATTTTTTTCTCCTTTAATTTTTTTAAATTTTGCTTTTTCAATAAATTTTTTTACAAGTTCAGGGTCTTTTTTACCTTTGTAAAGCTCCACCCCACTGCTTACATCAACTCCGTATGGAGATAGTTTTTTTATTGCCTCTTCTACATTGAAAATATTCAATCCACCTGAAACTATAATCCTGCCAAACTTTTTCGCTACTTTTACACATTCCCAATTAAAGGTTTTTCCTGTACCACCATATTCATCTTTACTGAAACTGTCAAGGAGAAAGGCAGACACATTGTAATCAGGCAATACTTCTTTTAAAGATTTACCATCTGGTAGATTACCAGTTTCATTAATTCTAAATGCCTTAATAACTCTCTGGAAATGATTACAAACCTCAGCAGGCTCATCTCCATGAAGCTGAACTGTATCAATTCCAGTAAAAGCCATGATTTCTTTAATTTTTTCAACTTTTTCGTTTACGAAAACACCAACAAAGTTTACAAAAGGAGGAAGAGACTTTATTATTTCTTTTACTTTCTGAGGCTCTATATATCGTGGACTTTTTTTATAAAAAATAAATCCTATGGCATCAGCTCCACATTCTGCTGCCCATAGGGCATCTTCAAGATTTGTTATGCCACAAATTTTAACTCTGATCATTTAAATTTCAAGAACGACCATCTTTGATCTTTCATCCAACTGCCTTTTGGCTGTAATATCTGCAATTTCCATCACAATAGCTTCAAGAATAAGAAACACTCTGGCTTCCTCTCTGAGACAGCCCATTTTAATAGTATCCTCTCTTCCGTAAACTCCGTGAATATGTAATCTGGGTTCTTCATTATACCAGAATAATGTTCCTATGCCCAGTATTTCATTGTTCCCTGAAATTTCTTTCCAGATAGGTTCAGGAGGAAATTCATCACCCTTGGGACCACAGACAAATCTTCCTTCTTTAAGCCCTCCTATGAGCCAGAATACTGCGGATTTAATGTTTTCCTTTACTGCAAGCTCCTTTAGTTCTTCTAATGGCTTTTCTCCCTCCATGAATTTTACAACAAAAATTCTACCTGTGTTTCCGCTTTGATATTTCATACTCCCTCCAGTTTATAATTCTATTGTATACCATTTGTGGTGTTATCTCTTTCATACATTTAAATTCACTACAGGTTTTCCTAAAACATGGACTGCATTGAACTGGAGATTTTATTATAAGATGTCCTTCTCCGAAAGGACCTGTTCTCTCAGGAGATGTTGGTCCAAAAATGGCTACAACTTTTTTCCCACAGGCAACTGCAAGATGCATGGTTCCAGTATCAGGGGTTATAACAAAGAGAGATTTTTTAAATATGGCAATTAACTCTTTAAGAGTTGTTTTGCCTGCAATAGATTTTGCCTTACCCTGAGAGTATCCTTCAATTTTTAAAGCATCTGATTCATCAGACTTTGAGCCAACAATTAAAAAATCGTAAGGCAACATCTTTATAAGCTCCACAAAATAGGGTAGACACCAGTTTTTTGACTGCCATCTTGTTGATGGAATTATTACAACAAAATCATCAAACTCACTGAGCCAGTCTGGTTCTTTTGCCTGAGGAACAGGAAACTTTACGGAATTGATTTTGCACCCAAGTGCTTTTGCAACTTCAAGATATCGCAAAACAGCATGTATATCCAGTGAAACAGAGATTTTTTTGTTGTAAAAACAGGAGCTAAACTCCCTTGCTTCCTTGAATCCTACTCTTATAGAGGCACCACTCAACCATGTAATAACTCCACTTCTGAGAAGTCCCTGAAGATCCACAGCAATATCATAGTTTTCATTTTTCAAAAGCCTTCTCAAACTTTGAAACTCTCTGGCAGTCAGGGCAATGTTTTTTAAGTTCTTCCATCTGTTTTTATCCACTGTAATAACTTTGTCAATCAGGGGATGTTCAGTCAAAAGCTCTTCAAATTCCTTTGATACAATCCAGTGAATTTTAACATCTGGAAAGTTTTCTTTTACTGCATTTAAAAAAGCTAAACTGTGAACAATATCTCCAAGAGAGCTTGGTTTAACAAGAAGAAGTTTTTTTACTCTTTCAAGCATTCATATCCCTTTTTATAATCTCCACTACTTCTTTCAAATTTTTCGCATCTTTTCCGATAATAATACCTTTTGCACCTATCATTCTGGCAAGTTCAAAGTCTGTCTGCTTGTCTCCCACAACATAGGATTTTTTAAAATCAATATTGTATTTATACCTTGCTATTAAAGGCATTCCGGGATTTGGTTTTCTGCAAAAACATCCCTCATCGGGATGATGAGGACAGTATAGGAAATCATCAAATCCGTATTTATCAATAAACAATCTGTTCACTTCCCTTACAAACTCCTCTTCAATAATGCTCCTTCTGATACCTGACTGATTTGTTACGCCGATAAGAAGAAATCCTGAATCCTTTAGTTCCTTGAGGCTTTCAATCTCTGGGAAAATCTCAAAATCTTCCCATCTTCTTAAGTAGTTTGCATCTTTACAGAGTGTTCCGTCTCTGTCAAAAAAAACTGCACGCTGTGAAGGAAAAAGTTCTAACAGAGCATTCCATACTTCTTCAACATCAATGGATTTCATACATTTTATGTAATCGCATCTGTTTTTAAAACAAGGGCTACAGCTTATATTACTTCTTATAACTTTTCCTGCAAATCTTGGTGGTCCTGTAAGCTCTGGCGAGGTTGAACCAAATATGGCAATGAGAGGAACTCCAGTTGCATAACCAAGATGCATTATTCCAGAGTCATTACAAAGCAAGAGGTCACACTCTGAAAGAAGACATACTAACTCACTTAGAGATGTTTTTCCAGTAAAGTCATAAACGCTGGAATTTTCAATTTGTAAGCCTTCTGCAGAGTTTCCAAAAACAACAACAGAGCCCTTTTCAGTAAATCTTTCAACTATCTCAATAAACTTGTGAGTTTCCCATTTTTTAGTATCTCCGTATTTTGCACCGGGAGCAACTGCCAGAATCGGTCTCTGAAGCCCCTTTAATTTTTCTCTTGCCCTTAATCTTTCCTCAACTGGAGGATTTATCCAAGGATAATCAGGAGAAAGGGAAGGGTTAAATCTTTTTGGAATCTCAAAAAAATAATCAATGTGGTGGATTTTTCTGTCCTCTCCATGATATGGAACAGGATGGGTAAGAAGCAGTCCTCTCATGTCTCTACTCCATCCAACCCTTTCAGGAATTCCAGCAAGAAAGCTTATTAAAGCAGCGTCAAAGGCATTCTGAAGAAGATAGGCTCTCTTGAACTTCTTTTTTCTCAATTCCTTGATTGTTTTTATTTTACCTGCAATTCTGGGTTTATAAATAATTACTTCATTAATGGAGCTCTCCCATTTAAATAGGTCATAAAGTTTTTCCTTTACGAGGAGTGAGATATTCGAATCTGAATGGAGCTTTCTAATTCCTCTTATAGCAGGCAGGCTCATTACAGCATCACCGAGCCAGTTAACAGCACGGATTAAAACATTGTCCATGCATGTATTTTAAAGCTATTTGCACCTGCATTGCAAATGGTATAATTAAAAAATGCGTGCACGAACTTATTTAAAAATAGGCGATAAAGTAAGGCATCTCAATTATGCCTGCTGGGGTATAGGAGAGGTCATTGAAGAGAAAAACTCACATCTGCCTGGTGGACTATGCCTTGTGAGAATTATCTTTGAAGATGGCATTGAGAGATGCTTTATTAACAACCTTGACCATGAAATGTGCTGCTATTATACTGGAATTAGATTAATTGAAGAGTTCAGCATATGGGAGACATAATTGGCAGTTTTAAAAACAATTGACTTAAATAAAACTTTCAAAATTAAAACCTTAAAAATCAGAGCAGTGGAAAAACTAAACATTGAAATTGATAGAGAGCAAATTTTTGCTCTCGTTGGAGAGAGTGGTTCTGGAAAATCTACGGTGGCAAGACTTTTAATTAAGTTGATAAAACCAGATAGTGGACATATCCTTTTCAAAGGACAGAATATATGGCAGATGAAAAGGGATGATTCAATGCTTTTCAGAAAATCCGTAAGTATAGTATTTCAGGACCCTTATGCATCTTTGAATCCACGAATGAAAATCCAGAGTATTGTGGAAGAACCTTTAAAGATACACGGTAAACTTTCTGCGGAGGAGGCAAAATCAAAAATTATTGAAATTATCAAAGAAATGGGATTTGATGAGACAATACTTGGCAGATATCCTCATCAACTAAGTGGAGGACAAAGACAGAGAGTTGCCATTGCAAGGGCTTTAATGCTGAATCCAGAAATTTTGATAGCCGATGAACCACTTTCTGCTCTTGATATTTCTCTGCAGGCCTCTCTTTTACAGTTATTGACAAAGATAAAAGAAAACAGGAAAATGGGGATTTTATTCATTACTCATGATTTAAACATTGTGAGAACCATAAGTAACCGAGTAGCAGTAATGCATCTTGGAAGAATAGTAGAGGAGGGTCATACAGGGGAAATATTTAAAGAACCTCTTCATCCCTATACACGGATTCTCATGAACAGTATTCCTGGTTTTCATAGAAGAAATAGAAAAAAAACACCAAGAATATCCACTGAAGAGAGAATATCTTGGAATTTAAAGGGTTGTAGATTTTTCAATAGATGCGACTATAAAATGGCTATCTGTGAAACTAATATTCCTGAACTGAAAACAGTCAAAGGCAGAAAAGTTAGATGTTTTCTTTATTAACAGGATTTTAATATTGCTCTCACTAAAAGTCTGATTTTAAAATCTTCATTCAAAAGAATGTAAAACTGTTTTCATAATCAATACTATTTCTTCATATCCCTTACGAGGTTTAATAATTCTATTTCGGCTTGCAAATGACAGATCAGGGTTGTCATTCCGAGGGGCTCAATGCCCCGAGGAATCTCTGAGTTCTTCCAATGCTGAAAGAAACTGAGGAGATTCCTCGCCTGCTTTGCAGGCTCGGAATGACAAAAAAGAGTGACACCAGGGATTCCTGTTTGGACTTATCTATACATCTAATTCTTCAGGATATGGTTCAAGATACTTCTGAATAAGTATGTATTCATTGTCAAATCTGTAAGACAAACTCTTAATCAGTTCCAGTATGAGTTTTAAAGGTATTTTGCCCTCACCGTATTTATTGATTAAACTGAGTAGATGATTTCTCTCTCTGGAAGTTATTTTTCTTGAAACATAGCCCATTAGATGCATGAGTGTATTTACATGTCTTTTTTTTGATGGTTTTTTTGAGAAAGCTTCATAAAATTTTATTCTGTATCTGTTGAGTTTCTCCTCAAATGTAATACTTGCATCAGCCACTAATTGACTGAGCTGTTTCAGAGATTGTTGACTGTAGGTCATAAGGAGATATTTATATTGAGAATGAAATTCTACCAATTTTTTCGGTTCTGGGTTTATGGAAAGATTTCTAACTTCAGAAAAGGAAAATATTCTTGTAAGAAAATGTGTTCTGATTCCTTCATCTTTTAGCCTTCCTTCATCTTCAATGGGTAAGTAGGGGAAGTGTTTTTTTATTGCTTCAGCAAAAAAACCATCGGTTCTCCCAGCAACTGCACCATTTCTATAAAGTTTTGTTGAACCCACTCCGCAGGAGGGGGATTTTGCTTTAAGAATAAATCCGTCAATGTTCGTTATTGAAGAGACTGTTTTTTCAACATATTCAAGCATCTTTTCAGTAAAGTCTTTTCCAGTTTCAGGTTGAATTAATCTCTTTGATGATTCTTCGCCAACAATTATTAATCTCTGCCGGGGAACTCCTAATCCGATGTCAGATTCTGGACAAAAGTCTATATATTCAATGTAGGGCTTGAGTTTTTCAACAAATTCATCCACAACCACTCCACCATTATACCTCACGGGCTTAAGAAAACATCTGCTGAGCACTATTTTTGGCTTTGTCATGATTTATATTATAATTTAAAAATGATTGAAACTTACATGAAGTCCATATCTCATCCTGTTCAGGCTCTGATTGCTGGAGTTTTTACATGGGGATTGACTGCTGTTGGAGCATCACTTGTTTTATTCATTAGAAATGTTAACAAAAAACTTCTTGATGCTGCTCTCGGGTTTGCTGCAGGAGTTATGATTGCTGCAAGCTTCTGGTCTTTGCTTGAGCCTGCTATTGAGATGTCTCAGAAGCTAAATATACCTCCATGGATACCTCCAGCTATTGGTTTTTTAATCGGTGCATTATTTCTTAGATTGATTGATTTTATTCTTCCTCATCTTCATCTTCAATCGCCCATGAATGAAGCAGAGGGAATAAAAACTTCCTTCAGAAGAACCACTCTTCTGGTTCTTGCTGTTACACTTCATAATATTCCAGAAGGGCTTGCAATTGGAGTTTCTTTTGGTGCTCATGGAGCTGATCCTCAAGCTGTGAGTATTTTATCCTCGTTAATGCTTGCATTCGGAATAGGAATTCAGAATATTCCAGAGGGATTTGCAATCTCTATGCCCTTGAGAAGTGAAGGTTTTTCAAGGGAAAAGAGTTTTTTTATTGGACAGCTTTCTGGAATGGTTGAGCCTGTTTTTGCATTTATAGGTGTTTTAATGATTGAGATAATGCATAGTCTTTTACCCTATGCACTGGGCTTTGCTGCAGGTGCAATGATTTTTGTTACAGTGGAAGAGTTAATTCCAGAGTCTCAAAGAAGTGGAAATTCAGATATAGCTACTGCAGGATTAATTATTGGATTTACATTAATGATGATTCTTGATATAGCTTTTAAATAATTCAAAGCATATCGGGAACGGGAAAAATTTGACTGTTTATGTTGATTTTTGTTAATGTAAAAAAATTAAATTATGAAGAAAAAAACAAGACAGGAAAGAATTCAGGAGATAAAAAAGAAACTTCTTGAACAGAAGAGACAGATTCTCGTTGATGCTGGAGTAATGCTTTCAAATCTTCCATCTGAAAGCAACTTATCTGAAATAGGAGATATGGCATCTCAGGAGATTGACAGAAGCTTTCTTTTGAGACTTAGAGACAGAGAGAGAAAACTGCTTAAAAAGATTGAAAAAACACTTGAAAAAATTGAAAATGGCACTTACGGAATATGTGAGTCCTGTGGTGCAGAGATTCCTATTGAAAGGCTTGAGGCAAGACCTGTCACTGATTTATGCATTGAATGCAAAACAGAGCAGGAAGAAGTTGAAAAGCTTAAAGAGAGTTAATTTTTAAAAGCCTTTCAGGATTTTTTTCTCCAGCCAGTTTTAGCTTATCTTCATCAATATTAAGATTTTTAAGCCTTTCTACCACATCCCTAAGACTCATTGAACCACCCTGAAGTTCCTGACTTTCTTTCTTTTGTTTCACCATATCAGAAATCAAGATAATTTTTTCAGGATTTTTAACATTAAAGAGCCATTTTAAAAGTTCATCGCTTAAATGTCTTCCATCTCCGATCAACTCAACATAAACTTCCTGATTGATAACTCCAAATCCTGCTATTCCAGGTTCTCTATGATGAAATCCTCGCATTGCGTTAAAAAGATGTGTTATAAGGCAGGCACCTGCTTTAAAGCCTTCTTGAGCTTCTTTATATGTGGCATTGGAATGTCCCATGCTTACGATAATTCCCATTTCAGTGCATTTTTCTATTATTTTAATTGCATGAGGAAGCTCTGGTGCCACAGTGATTACTTTGACGATATCTTCAAATCCATCAATTAATTTGTATAAAACTTCAATGTGAGGCTTCAAAAAATAACCACTTTCCAATGCTCCAGCTTTCTCTGGATTTAAAAAAGGACCTTCAAGATAGACACCGAGTAATCTTGCTTCCTCCTTTTGATGTTCCATTGCTTTTTTTATGTTTAAAAGAGTTTTTCTCATGGAGTTAATCTCATCAGGATAAAGGGTAAGTAACAATCTGTCAACTCCCATTGAACAGTATTCCTGAGCAATTAAAAGAACCTGTTCTGGACTGCTAATATCTCTCACATCTACTTTGTTTGTTCCATGAAAGTGGATATCAATCAGAGACATGTTTTATCATAACATATGCTTTTTAAAACAGGTAAAATTTATATAAATAGCCTACTGAACAGTGTTAAAGAACTTCCCACTGAGCTAAGAATCTCTGAAATCTCCCGATATTTTCTCAGCATACCCTATAAAAAAAATTCACTAATCGGTAGTCTCACTGAGCAGGAAAAACTGGTAGTTGATCTTGAGGGAGTTGATTGCATGACTTTTATTGAGTACGTTGAGGCATTGAGGCTTTCTAATGATTTAAACTCGTTCATTGAGAATTTGAAAAAAGTTAGATATTTTGATGGAGCTGTGGATTTTAAAAAGAGAAGACACTATTTTACTGACTGGAATGAGTTAAAAACAGTAAAAAATGTTACTGCAGAAATTACTGAAGAGTTTGTAACAGTTGTCAAAAAGCTTAATTTTATTGAGGGATTAGAGCCAAAACAAAGAATTGTTAATTACATTCCAGCAACTATATTAGAGAAAATTGCATTTAAACTGAAGACAGGCGATTACTGCGGTTTTTATACGTCAAGACACAGCCTTGATGTTACCCATACAGGAATAATTATTTTAGATGAAGGCATTGTGAAGCTCAGGCATGCTTCAAGCCATAAAGGTCATGTAGTTGATGAAGACTTTTTAAGATATTCAAAGCAAAAAGAGGGTATAATAATCTTCAGACCAGAGGAATAATAAAATGTTACATCTTCATGACAGGAAAAAACAAATTAGAAAAGTTCTTCTGATTACGCTTTTATTGAATCTATCTGTCTCTTCAGCAAAGATAGTTTACGGATGGTTAACAAACTCTGTAGCTATTTATTCAGACGGATTTCATTCTCTTTTTGATGGGATTTCAAACATAGGAGGATTAATTGCTCTCTCTATAGCAAGCCATCCACCTGATAAAGAGCATCCCTATGGACACAGAAAGTTTGAAACAGTTTTTGCAATTTTTATAGGGGTTTTGATGTCTATTACAGCAATAGAAATAGTGAGAAATGCCTATGAATCACTTATTGAAGCAAAAAAGCCTCTGACAGATGAAAAAGCTTTTATCATACTGCTTGGCACTCTTATGGTTAATATTTTTGTCTCAATCTATGAAAG
This sequence comes from Thermodesulfovibrio sp. 3907-1M, assembly GCF_040450955.1. NCBI lineage: Bacteria > Pseudomonadati > Nitrospirota > Thermodesulfovibrionia > Thermodesulfovibrionales > Thermodesulfovibrionaceae > Thermodesulfovibrio > Thermodesulfovibrio autotrophicus. The sequence continues at coordinate 678,340 of NZ_CP144373.1, read as the reverse complement.
AAAAAGAGGAAAGGAGCTTAAGAGCGAATTTTTAATAGCTGATTCAGCACATACAAAGGTTGATATTTATATAACCATTGGAGTAATAGTAAGTGTAGTCATTACCACATTAACAGAGTTTAATTTCGTTGATCCGGTAGCTGGTTTAGTTGTTGGAGTTTTTGTTGCAAGAGAAGCAATTCTGATAATTAAAGAATCTGCTAATATTCTCGCTGATAGAACAGTTCTTGATGGTGAAAAGATTGCCAGTATTGTTGAAACCTGCAGAGATGTTGAAGCCTGCAGAGATGTAAGGACAAGGGGAACAGCAGGCCAGATTTTTGTTGACTTGAAGATTTTAGTAAATCCCTCAATCTCTGTATCAGAAGCCCATGACATAGCAGAAAGAGTTGAAGAATTGATTAAAAAAGAGTTTCCAGATGTTGTTGATGTTGTGGTTCATGTAGAGCCATTTAAGAGAAATTAAAGAAAATTTTCAGAGTCAAAAGAATTCAGGCTTTGTAAATATTGCTCCCATTCTAAGGGAAGCATATACTTTTTTTTATTGTTGCATTCTTTGCAGGCAGGAACTAAATTGCTTTTTACTGATTTACCTCCTCTGATAAGAGGCACCACATGATCCATTGTAAGCTCTTTTTCTGGGACTTCTTTACCACAGTAGAAACATCTTTTTCTGGAAATTTTTTTACGCCACCAGGCGCTGTTTTTAAGAAGTCTCGCTTTCTCTTTTTCTTTTTTAATCTCTTCAGGGGTAACAGAAGGTATAAATCTATCCATTAACGGCCGAATCTCTTTTTTTCTTCTTCTTCAAAGAATTTATTGTAAAGGACATTCCATTCAGGACTTCCCTCGATGATTTTCTTTGAAAAAGATTGAAGTTTCCTTCTTACAATCTCATCAATTGCTTCACCGATTTTTAAAGCCTGAATAAAACTTCTTTTAATCTCTCTTCTTACTTCCTGTTCTTCAACCTTAAGCTTGATTAATCCTTTATTAATCAAGCCATTGAATAAAACATGTGAAGTATGAGTTATTTTTTCCTCTGAAAGCATCATAGAACTAAATTTCTCTGCTTTACCAGTTTTTGTTTCGTCATCTCAAAAAGTTTTCTGTAATCAAGTTTATCTCTTTCAATTTCAGCTTCATATTTCTTGAGAAGCTCTCTTACTTCTTCATTAAGTCTGTCTTCCACCATCAATTCGTCTAAAATAAGCTTTTCAGCTTCCTCAAGAAGCTGTTCCTTTGGAACAGTCATTTCAATCATATCTTTCTTTAGGAGATTTTCTATTATTTTGTTTGCTATGTATGGTACCCAGCTCTTAGGTATCCTCATTCTAAATCTCTATGTATGGTAGTAGTGCAATAGATCTTGCTCTTTTAATTGCTTTTGTTAATTGTCTTTGATGTTTTGAGCATGTTCCTGTCATTTTTCTTGACAGAATCTTACCTCTTTCAGTCATAAAACCTCTCAACATTTTAACATTTTTGTAATCAATAAAATCAATTTTTTCTGCACAGAATCGGCAGTATTTTTTTCTGAAAAATCTTCTTTGTGTTGCCTGTTGCACATTAACCTCCTTTAAAATGGTTCTAAATCTGTGTATTCTTCCGGTGGAGTTTCTGTTAATTCATGTTGCTCCACAGATTCTCTCTTTGGGAAAAATCTTATATTGTTTGCGATAACTTCAAATTTACTCCTTCTCTGTCCTTCATACTCCCATCTTCTTTCCCTTAATCGTCCTTCAACCAGTACAGTTCTTCCTTTGTTCAAATACTGGCTACAGGTTTCAGCTTGCTTACCAAAAACTATAGCATCAATAAAAAGAGTTTCTTCTTTAAGCTCTTCACCCTGCTTATATCTTGAATTAACAGCTATTGGAACTGTAGCAACTGCTACTCCTGAAGGCGTATATCTTATTTCAGGGTCTCTGGTAAGATTTCCTATAAGTATTATTCTATTAAACATCCTACACCTTGGGAGTAACTTCAGATGGCTCTACTGGTATGCCTTTTATGTCAGGTGGCAGTGCAGCAATCTGTTGTTTTGTGAGTTTAATTATCATGAATTTGAAAACAGGGTCATAAACTCTGTAAAATTGTTCCATTTTTTTTATTGCTGAAGATGGAGCTTTGAAAAGAAATAGCACATAGTATCCCATATTTTGTTTGTTAAGTTTATAGGCAAGTTTTCTTTTGCCCCAGTTGTCAATCTTTAAAATTTCTCCACCATTCTCAGTAATAACAGAAGAAATCTTGTTAACTGCTTCCTGCACTTCTTCTTCAGAAAGTGTTGGCAGAAGAAGCACCATTTTTTCATAAAAATTATTCATACAATACCTCCATATAGATTTTAAGCCCTTCTCCTTAAGGTAAGGGCATGGAGTAACCAAAGTTTCAACTTATTTTATAACATATTTGTGAATTTTAAATCAAATTATAATGTTTCAATTTTTTATTCAGGGTGTTTCTATTTATTCCCAGAATCTTTGCAGCTTTTACCTGATTACCTCCTGTTTCATTAATGGCAAGAATAAAGAGTGCCTTTTCCACTTCCTGTATAACAGTTTCATACAGGTTTGAATTCTCAATATTTGCAAAGTCTTTTAAAAGATTGCCAATTTTTAATTCAAGAAAATTTTTTATTGACAGTTGATCATCGTACTGCCCGAATAAATCTTTAGATGTAAGTCTCTGATGTCTTGACAGAATACAGGCTTTAGCAAGACATTGCTTGAGTTGATAAGCATTTTCCGTCCATGAATGCTCTAATATTGCCTCCTGAGCATCTTTTGATAATTCTTTTTTAGGAAGATTTAAACATTCTGAAATTTCCTGTAGAAAAAAGTTGGCAAGGGGAATTATATCCTGCTTTCTTTCTCTTAGAGGTGGTATGTAAAACTTTCTGGAGTTTAATAAATTTTCGTATAATTCAAACGTTATTAAACCATTTTTATATAGCTGCACATAATCACAGTCAGATAAAAAAATTGCGCATTTAAAACTTTTTTCAGGATTAAAAACAAAGGATGTATCAATGTTTTCAGGATTCTTAATTAAATAAACAATATTTTCATGCTTAATGAGACTCTTTTTACTCATATCCTCGGGAATTTTTATAATATCTGGCTCATGTATGTTTGCGAGTATTAATTTCAATATGTAGTCTTTTTCAGTCCCTTTTTCTCCATATATAAAAAATACAGTGCTATCAAAAGAGAGTTTTTTTATGCTTTCCAAAAGCTCTCGCATTATCGGGCTTTTGTATAATCTCTGAAATTGCATCAGCTCCATAAATCTACTCCCTGTAAAGTTTGTTTTTTTCAATATACTCTCGCACTTCTTCTGGTACAAGGTAACGAATAGTTTTTCCATTCTGAATCATCTTTCTTATTTGAGTTGATGATATCCAGAATGGAAAAACTGAAATAAAAAAAGCTTTTTTATCTGAATTTTTTATTTTAAAACAGTTTTCTGCCTCTTCATCTTCAATCAATTCATAATTCTGTAAACTATCAAAGCCGGGTCTTGACATTACTATAAAATCAACCATCCTTAATAGTTCTTCATACCTGTGCCAAGATTTTAATTCAAGAAAAGCGTCAATACCCATTATAAAAAAAAGAGTATCATTTTGGTAAAGTTTTTTTAAATGCGTAAGAGTATTGATGGTATAAGAAGGTTTTTTCTGTTTTGCTTCAAAATCAGAAACCTCAAAAAAGGGATTATCCTTTACTGCCAGCTCGGTCATTTTCAATCTGTGCATAGGCTGCAGAATATCGTATTTTTTTAACGGTGGAATCCCTGCTGGAATAAATAAAATTTTGTCCAGCAAAAAAGCCTCCCTTACCTCTTCTGCAACTCTTAAATGCCCATAATGAATGGGATTAAAGGTTCCACCAAAGAGCCCTATTTTCATTGCCTTAACTGTCCTGATCCGAAAACTATGAATTTTGTGCATGTAAGCTCCTCAAGTCCCATTGGTCCACGAGCATGAATTTTGTCCGTTGAAATTCCTATTTCAGCACCAAGGCCAAATTGATATCCATCATTAAGTCTTGTTGAAGCATTAACAAAAACAGCAGATGAGTCAACCTCTCTTAAAAACTTCATTGCCTTATTATAATCTCTCGTAACAATTGCATCAGAATGGGCTGAACCGTATTTTGTTATGTGCTCAATAGCTTCGTCCATATCCTTTACAACTCTCACATTGAGAATTAGATCAAGGTATTCTTTATAAAAGTCTTCTTCTGCTACCTCCATTACATCTGGATATATCTTCTTTGTTTTTGGACAACCTTTAAGCTGAACACCTGCTTCTTCAAATCTCTTTAACATCTTGGGTAAAAATACCTCAGCTATAGCCTCATCAACGAGCATTGTTTCCATTGCATTGCATGTGGCAGGTCTTTGAACCTTTGCATTAAAACAGATCTCCTGAGCCATTTCTAAATCAGCATCTCTGTCAACAAAAACGTGGCATACACCTTTGTAATGTTTTAGCACAGGAATTCTTGAGTTTTCAGTAACAGTTCTTATGAGGGACTCTCCGCCACGAGGAATTATTAAGTCTATCAAGCCCTCAAGTTTGATCATCTCAAGTACTGCCTCTCTTTGAGGAGTATCAATGAAACTTACAACACCCTCATGCATTCCTTCATCTTTTAAAGCCTTTTTTAAAATTCTTACCAGAGCTGCATTAGAATTTATGGCTTCAGATCCTCCTCTTAAAACAACTGAATTCCCTGCCTTAAGGCATAACCCTGTTACATCTACCGTAACATTCGGTCTTGCCTCATAAATCACTCCGATTACTCCAATGGGAACTCTCATTCTACCAACAAGCATTCCATTTGGTCTGAGCCACATTTTTGTTATTTCTCCCACAGGGTCTGCAAGAGCAATTACCTCTTCAAGTCCTTTTATCATTTCATCAATTCTTTTTTCTGTTAAAGTAAGTCTGTCAATTAGAGCTTTTGACAGTCCTTTTTCTTGAGCCCTTTGCACATCAATACTGTTTGCCTTAATCAGTTCATCCTTTCCATGTTTAAGATATTCAGCCATCCTCGTAAGAATTTTGTTTTTCCTTTCTGTTGAGGCTTTTCCAATAAGTCTTGAAGCCTCTTTAGCTTCCTTTGCTTTGCTTAAAACCAGTTGTTTAATATCCATCTTGTCACCTCCTAAAAAATTTAATTGCATATTTTAACTTTTTTTGGTATATTTTATAAAAATATAATTTTAAAAAAGGAGGAGGGTATTATGCCAACACCAGTAGTTGATTATGACCTTTGTGTGGGTTGCGGAAGCTGTGTGGAGATATGTCCTGAAGTTTTTGAATTGAGAGACGACAAAGCTTGGGTTATTGGTCCTGATAAGTGTTCTACCTGTGATTGTCAGCAGGCAGCTGATCTCTGTCCATCTCAGGCAATCAAACTGGAGTAGTTTTTTGAGGGTAGAGGATAGCCTCTACCCTCAATTAATTTATAAATTTTTTGGCAAGCTCTAAAAAACCAAAAATTTTTAAATCTAAATAGTTTCCCTGAGCTCTTAATTCATTAAGTTTTTCCAATGCTTGATTAAATGAAATTTTTAAAACTTCAATATTTTCACTTTCATCTGGAGGATAAATTTTTTTAAGTTCTTCAGGAGCTTCTTTTACATTTTTTGCAATAAATACTGTTAAAACCTCTGTAGAGAGTCCTGATGAAACAGGTCCTTCTGCAAGAAAGACAATTTCATCTGAAAACAAACCTGTCTCTTCAATCAATTCTCTCTTTGCAACTTCTATTAGTGACTCTTTTCTATCATTTAATCCTGCTGGAAACTCCACGACAAAGCCACCGAGAACAGGTCTGAACTGCCTGATAAAAACAATTTCATTGTTTTGTGTTACCGGTATAACAACGACAATTCCTTTACAGTTTACTCTTTCAACAGCTTCCCACTGTCTTATCTTTCCCTGATTGTCTTCATAGGAAAGCAAAACAACTCTAAGATATTTTCCCTGCCAGACTATTTCTTTTTTAAGTATTTTCATGATATTATCCAGGAGGCCAGTGCATCTGCCTTCCTGCTAAAAGATGAAAATGAATATGATAAACTGTCTGTCCTGCCTGAGAATTGCAGTTAAGAACCACTCTAAAGCCTCTTTCATCAACACCTTTTTCTTTAGCAATTTTATTTATAACCATAAAAATATGTCCGAGGAGCTCCTTTTCTTCTTCATTCATTTCAAGCAGAGTAGAGTAATGCTTCTTAGGGATTACAAGAATATGAATTGGTGCCTGTGGAGCAATGTCTTCAAAGGCTAAAACCAACTCATCTTCATAAACAATTTTTGATGGAATTTCCTTTTTTATAATTTTACAAAATACACAATTCATTTTATGTCCTTAAAATCAATTTTTCTATAAAAACAGGTTCTGTTTCCTGTATGGCAGGCGCCCTGTCCATGTTGTTTAACCATAACAAGCAATGTATCAGCATCACAATCGTAATAAATCTCTTTTACTTCCTGAACACATCCAGAGGTTTCACCTTTTTTCCAGTAAGTCTGTCTTGAACGAGACCAGAAGTGAGTAAATCCTGTTTCAATAGTTCTTCTTAAAGCTTCTTTATCCATATAAGCAACCATTAAAACTTCTTTTGTATCTACCTCCTGAATTACTGCTGGAATGAGACCGGATGCATCAAATTTTAGCTCAGGCAGTTTCATATTTCTCCTTTCTTTATTTTTTCCCTGCAAAGCTTATATTCAATGCTGTCAACTATTGCCTGCCATGAGGCTTCAATAATATTTTCAGATACGCCAACAGTACTCCAGACAGTTTCCTCATCTCCTGACTCCACAAGGACTCTAACCTTTGAAGCTGTACCTCTGCCTGAATTAACTACTCTTACTTTGTAATCTTTAAGTTTCACTTTTTTTAGTTCTGGATAAAATCTTTCAAGAGCTTTTCTTAAAGCATTATCAAGGGCATTTACAGGTCCATTTCCGGTGGCAGCAGTATGTTCAATGCTTTTTCCTACTTTTACCATTATTGTTGCTTCACTGAGTGTGGGTTCATCTCCCTTTCTTTTTTCATCTATAACCCTGAATCCGATTAAATCAAAAAATTTTCTCTTTAATCCCAGTGTTTTTCGGAATAAAAGTTCAAGTGATGCTTCAGCTCCTTCAAATTGAAATCCTGCATTTTCCAGAGTTTTTACAGCATCCACTATTGCCTGAACCTCAGGAGAATCAGGATTAAGAGCAATGCCGAATTCTTCTGCTTTTTTAAGGATATTGCTTTTTCCAGCAAGGTCTGAAACAAGTATTCTCTGACGATTTCCCACAAGCTCTGGCCTGATATGCTCATAGGTTTCAGGTCGTTTTCTTACAGCACTTACGTGAACTCCTCCTTTGTGGGCAAAGGCACTTTCTCCAACAAAGGGTTGTCGTTTAAAGGGAATGAGATTAGCTATCTCGTAAACAAATCTTGAAATTTCAGTAAGTTTTTTTAATCTATCTTCATCAAGACATCTATATCCAAGTTTTAGTTGCAGATTGGGAATAACAGAGCAGAGATTGGCATTTCCACATCTTTCACCAAATCCATTTATGGTTCCCTGAACCTGGGTAGCTCCATTTAAAACTGCTATGATGCTATTAGCAACAGCGCAGTCTGAATCATTATGTGCGTGAATTCCTATAGGAGTATCTATTGATCTTTTAACTTCTTTTACAATTTTTTCCAGATCAGATGGAAGAGTTCCACCATTAGTATCGCAGAGTATAATACAGTCTGCCTGAGCCTCCTGAGCAGTTTTTAAACACTTTATGGCATACTCAGGATTGTCCTTATATCCGTCAAAAAAGTGTTCTGCATCAAAAAACACTTTCTCGGCGTATCTTTTTAAATAGCTGATGGTATTAAAAATAAGTTCAAGGTTTTCTTCAAGATTAATTTTAAGAGCCTCTGTTACATGAAAATCCCAGGTTTTACCGAAAATTGTTAATATCCTTGCTTCAGAAGCAATAAGGGATTTCACATTTGTATCATTTTCTACTTTTATTTTTGGTCTATGAGTACTTCCAAAGGCAACTACCCGAGCGTTTTTAAGTGAAAGCTTTTTAACTTTTTTAAAATACTCTGCATCCTTTGGATTTGAGCCTGGCCATCCACCCTCTATGTAATGAATTCCAAGTTCATCAAGTTTTTCCGTGATTCTTAATTTGTCATCCACAGAGAAAGATATGTCTTCTGCTTGAGAGCCGTCTCTTAAAGTTGTATCGTAAATTTCTACAGTTTGCATAAAAGTAATATATTACATTTTTGCAGCATTAAGCAAGATATGTTATATTAAACTTTATTAATTGTGAGAGGGGAGTATATGGAAAGGATTTTAATGTTAGGATGTGATGCAATTGCCAGAGGAGCTATTGAAGCAGGAATTTCCTATGCTTCTTCATATCCGGGGACACCTGCAACACAGATTCTTGAGTACATTGCTAAAAATTCTAATGTAAAAGCTGAATGGTCTGTTAATGAAAAAGTAGCCTATGAGGTTGCCTACGGAGTCTCTTTAACCGGAAGAAGAGCATTATGTTCAATGAAGCATGTGGGCTTAAATGTGGCATCTGATCCATTTATGACATCCGCATATCTTGGAGTAAGGGGAGGTCTTGTTTTGGCAGTAGGTGATGATCCGGGAGCATACTCATCACAGAATGAGCAGGATAGTCGTTTTTACGCTTCCTTTGCAAAAATTCCATGCCTTGAGCCATCAGATGCTCAGGAAGCCAAGGAGATGACCTATTTAGCCTTTGATATATCTGAAGAGTTAGCCCTTCCAGTAATGGTAAGAAGTATTACAAGACTACTTCATTGCTATGCGCCTGTTAGTTTAGGTAATATTAAACCTGAAAAAGAAATTAAACTTGAAAAAAATCCTGATTATTTAATTGCTATACCAAAAAATGTTGTAAGACTTCATAGAGAATTAAATAAAAAGCAGGAAAAAATAAAAAAACTCATAGAAAAATACGAATTCAATAAGATCTTTCCGGGTAAAGGGGAAAAAGGTATAATTGCCTGTGGAATTACCTATCTTTATGCAAGGGAATTGGAAGAATCCCTGCCAACTCTTAAAATTTCAGCCTATCCAGTTGATGAAAACTTAATTAAAGATTTTGTTACAGGACTTGATGAAGTTATTGTAATGGAAGAAGGTTATCCCTTTGTGGAAAATATCGCAAGAAAATATAGTTCAAACATCATAGGAAAGCTTTCAGGGGATCTACCTCTTGAAGGAGAGCTTGGTCCAGAGCCTTTATTAAAAATTTTTGGCAGAATAAAGTCTTCTGATTCAGTAAACAGTCTCATTCCAAGACCACCAATGCTGTGTCCTGGATGTCCTCATAGAGAGTTTTACAAAGCTTTGAATGAGGCAAGACCATCTTTTGTTACAGGAGATATTGGCTGTTACACTCTTGGAGCAAATCCTCCTCTCTGGGCAATTGATACATGTCTTTGTATGGGAGCAAGTATAAGTAAAGCAGCAGGAATTGCTTCACAGGGCGTTAAGAGAGTGGTTGCTGTAATTGGTGACTCCACATTTATTCATTCAGGAATTCCTGCATTAATAAATGCCGTTTATAATAAATTAAATATTCTTGTTTGCATTCTTGATAACTCTTCAGTTGCCATGACAGGGCATCAACCAACTCCTGTTATTGGAATTACAGCAAAAGGAGAAGATACAAAAAAATTAGATCTTGCTGAACTATGTAGAGCCTGCGGTGCAGACTCAGTGGAAGTTGTTGATCCCTACGATAAAAAAACAACCTATGAAGCAATTAAAAGAGGACTTGACAATCCGGGCGTCAATGTCATAATAGCTCAGAGAGCATGTGTTTTACTGGCTAAAAAATTAAGGAGCTAACTCTAATAAAATACCTTACTGAATGTCCCTAATCAAGCTCCTCTTTTTCAACAACAATCTCTGATTGTCTAAAGGCTTCTTTGATTTTGTCTTCATACTCTGCCTTTGAGATCTCACCTTCCATTGCTTCAAGAGTTATTTTCACTGAGACATGTTTGAATTTGCTTTTAATATAATTTAAAGTTCTTACGAAATTGGAAAAATTCCCTGCTGGCACTCTTATTTCAAATCTCATCTGAGAGAATAAATCAAGCTGCATAGGCTTATCAGTTGGCACAGTCCCAGCAGCAGAGATTCCAATACCTTCAATAGGTTCTGTTTTCTGCACCGACAAAGTTTCATACTTCTCTTCACACTCTTCCTTTTTAATCAGAATTTCTCCATCATTAAGCTCAACTTCGCAGTCTTCTTTAAAATACAGACATACAGGTTTATCGTTTTCAAGCCTTCCAAGTCCAAAAATGCCTTCTCTTACTCCCTTTTTAACTGCGGTTTTAAATGCCTCCTGATCACATATTCTCAGCTCTCCGGGAACCTTTACAAATGCTTCATAAATCTTCTTTGTCTCAGAAAACTGAGCCTCTTTCAGATATTTCTCCAGTAAAACCATTGGTGCAATGCTCATTACAAGCTCTCCATCCTGTCTGAGTCTTTCATATACTTCCTTGTCAATTCCTCTGTCAGAGCCATATATGCCAATACCCATATCAATTTCCTTAAGACCATCCCTTGAAGGAAGATATACTTTTCTGTATAAATCTCTCAATGCAGCTTTAACCGATGCTTCTGCTTTTTTAATTCTCTCCTTTATCTCCCTTTTCTGCTGGTCAGTGAGTCTCAGTGTTTTATCATTTTCAATCATCTCCCATGCAATCCTTTTCTTTATCTCATTTTCAAATCTTGTTTTCTGAGTCGGGTCCTGCGTTAAAAATATGAGACTATTTTTATAAATTCTGGGTCTATCTCCATGGTTATGGAGTATTTCTTCCAGACCGTTTCTGTTGTTAAGAATAATAAGTTTCAATGATGGAGTATCTGAAATGTCTTTTGATTCTCGTGGAAAGATGTAGGTTTCAAAACATTTTTCAAGTCTTGACTTGAGAAGTTCCTCCTCAAAGCTTTCAATCTTATCCGGACCTATGCTATCCATTTTATCAATAAGGACCCTGTTTAGATTTGGCTGATTTGTGAAGAAAAGTCCTTCATCGGAGAGATAAAAAAGCTGTTCTTTAAGCTTTTCAATGGTCTCCACTATTATACTACTGCTTACAGCAGTTTCAGCTGATGAGAGTTTTACTTCTGCTGTGGTGGCTCCTTTCTCAGGTCCTCCAGAAAAGGAATACATAAAGATTGTAGTTGCAACAGAAGTGCCGAAATAATAGGGTCTGTAACTGTCTCCTATTAATTTGTCCACTCTCTTTGCTCCTGAATTAGGTGATGTTATATCCTGAGCAATTATGCTGTCATATTCTGAACCAATGTGTTTAATGAGTTCTCTTCTAATTTCTTCGTTTGACAGATTGAAGTCCGCCAGTCTTATGTATGGTCTCTTTAAATTGACGAGGGAGTAAACAACCATCGCAAGAAGCCTTAGCACACCTCTTGTTCTCTGAAAAGTAGGAAAACTGCCCCATCTCTTATAAAGAACATCTATAACATCTGGCTGAAAAGGATAGCTTCTGAGGAATCTATCTCTGTAAAATGACTTTTCCATTCCCTCAGGTAAAAGGGTTTCCCTTTCAGCATAATCAAGAAATTCCTTCACTATCTTCTTAACTTTATCCTCATCAATTCTTGAAAAAAGCCTTCTACGAATAACATCTGCCACCTCTTCATCACTTACAGGAGTATAGACCCTTTCAACCCTTCCAACAATCTGCTTTAGATTATTTAAAAGCCTTTCTGATGATTCATCGCCATAGGGACTGCTTGCTGGAAGACTCATAAATACTGCGGTTTTTTCCATTGTTTTTACCACATTTGTTAAGCTCTGGATAAAAACAAGGCTCTGGGCTGAAAGTGTGCTATCTCCAATCATTTCAGTTAATGCTGATACAAGATAGTGATGCACCTCGTCCATTAAAATCAAAAGAGGTTCATGTTTCTTTAAGAAAGCCTTTAAGGCTTCACCACCCGGTGGAACTTTTCCTTTGAATCTCTCAATTTTTCCACTTAACTGTTTTTCCATCTCTTCCCATATGGTGTTATCCTTTGCTCCAACTTTGTCCCCGCAGAAAACCACCACATTTGCTCCCCATTGCTTTGCTTTGTGATAAAGATAAATAAGTGTATGAGTTTTGCCACCACCAAAGGGTGTCTGTAGCTGAATTACAGAATCTGCATTCTCTCCTCTAAGTCTCTTTTCTGCTTCAGTTATAATCTGTTTTAACCCTTGTGTCTCATAGGTTCTTTCAAGGAATATTTCACGGTCTCTGTATTCCTCAGGAGCAGTTCCCTTTGCCACCTCCCATAGGTCAGCAGCATAGGTCTCCATCCTGAGTCTACCTTCCAGTATGTCTCTGTGTGGTATAGCAATTTCAGTAAAAGCCTTCATAAGTTTTTCTCCTTTAAATTAATCTCTGCTGTTGGGGTTTTTTCTTTTTAAGCTCATCTATCAATCTTTCCTTACCTGTTAAAAATCCGTCAAGAAGCTTTTTTTCCTTGCTTTCGTTTTTCAGACACTCTGAAACCGCCTGTGCCACCCTGAAAAAAACTTCTCTGTCTCCGTATCCGGTTGCATTAAGGAGATTTATAATATCATCCCGTTTACCCTTTTCCCATAAAATCAGACACTGGTGAAGCACATCAATAAGTTCAGCGTCAAAATTTTTAACTTTCACTGAGAGATTTTTAGTTCTGAATGCATCTACAGAGATATCATCTCTTTCATGGGGTCCTAAAACTCTTATAAACTCCTTTTCTTTCTTTATAAAACCTCTATTCCAGACCTTTTCAAGGTCAACTCCTGAGGACTGAGCGAGCTTTCTTGCCTCGTCAAAATGCACCTTTACATCTCCATATGTCCAACGATAGAGGATATAAAACCTCGTAAGAGATGATAGCTCGTCTGCTATACCATTATGGAGGATTTGGTGAACAGTATAATCAGTAACAATCTTACGGACATACTCAAGAAGCTTATCAGCCCTTACGATATTTCCTTCATAATCCATGACTTTTTCATATTTACCAAATATTTCAATGGCAGAGCCTATGCCTGCAATAAAGAAGTCAGCACCTGATACCCCTTCATTCCACAAACGCTCAAGTTTTTGATAAATGTATTTTTTTATCTCCTCCTTCGCTTCATTTAGCCACCCAACTTCCTTTCTCTCCGATTTCCTGCATACAAAGTAGATGGAAGAGGCAAGAGCAGCGGATTCTTTGGCCCTTAGTCTTGCCTTCATTTCCGTATCAATAGGCCAGGAGGCAGTTGGAACAAGTCCCGAGTCAAGAAGTGAATTAATTAGAGTTTCCCAGCCAGAAGTGGATTTGTGGGTATAGACAATGGTTGCTATGCCGTTTGGCTTTAAAACCCTTGCAATCTCTTGAAAAGCTTTTTTGAGCATTTCTTCAAAGTATTTTTTGCCTGCTTCAAATCCGCCATCCTGATGGGAATAAGCTACGATTTCTTTTGATTTTGGTGTAAGCGGGGTCATGAAAAGTTCAGGATATAAGTCGCCAATGCTCCTTTTCAACCAGACATAGAAAAAATCAGAAAGGTAAGAATAGGGCACATTGTCATAATAAGGTGGGTCAGTAAAAACAGCATCAAAGTAGTTATCTGGGTAGGGAAGCTCTGTAGCAGAGGCTTGAAGGACAATGGGAATTTTGACTGTCTTCATAGTCCCTCCTCCATCAAACTATTATAAATTTTCTGGAGCAAAGGCTTTAACGGTGGAAGTTCTTCTTTTACTATCTTCCAGACTATCTCGTAATCAACTCCATGATAAAAGTGTATTATTTTGTCCCTTGTTTTTGCCATAGCGGACCAAGGTATCTGCGTAAATCTATCTTTAACCTCTTTGGGCATTTGCTTGACCGCTTCTCCTATTATTTCAAGCTTTCTTACAACTGCACTTGCAGTTTTATCATCTTGGACAAACTCGTCAAAGTCCATACCTTTGATGAACTCCTGAGTTTTTTCAATAGCATCAATTATATCCTTTACATAAAGGGATGCCTTTCTTTTCATATTTCCACCACCTCCTTAAGCACATCTTCTTTTATCTCTTCTCTTAATAAACTTCGCCTTACTAAATCAACCTTACAACCAAGCAACTCTTCCAATTCATCCCACAGCTCAAAAAATGCAAGACCTATGGGTCTTTCAATTTCAACCAGTATATCTACATCGCTTGTTTCCTTTTGCTCATCCCTTGCCCAGGAACCAAATATTCCAATTATAATTACTCCGTATTTTTTTCTTATCTCGTCTTTATGCTTTTCAAGTATTGCTTTTACTTCATCTTTCGTTTTCATCGCCATCACCTCCATCTTCTACCTCCACTGGCGGAATTTGGGAAAGGTGGGAGAGGACATTGAGGATCCAGTCATGATGTGCTTGCCAATCCCCATTACCACCACTAAACACATTAAGCTCTATGTAATCCCAAGTCATAGGTAAAGCTTGTCTTCCAAATACATGCTCAATTTTTTCTCCAACCACATTATAAACAACTAAATTAGCATTTTTATCTGCAAGACGATTTAAGACAAGCCCCAAATAACTCACCACCGCCTTTGCATAATCCTTATCATAACCTTCCTCAATCATCTTTTGATATGCCATTCTTACCTTTTCCGTAAAGGTTATAAGGGCTAACTTCTGGCGGGAGTTGAAAAGGTCACCCCATGTATTCATACCGTAAACCCATACATTGATAACTCCAAAAGTTACAGGCACTCTTTTTAAAGGCTCATCAGGCACAGGGTCAATTCCCCACTCTTCCATAAGTTTTGCCCTTTTTTCCTCAAGGTATTTCTCTGCCTCTTTGAAAACTTCCATATCTTTTTCCGTTGCAATGCGATATCTTTTCCCTGTTGTCTTTGGATTGTGTAAAACAACTGCTATCAAGCGCTCTCCTGCCTTTTCTTGCTGGAAAAGTTTTCTTGTAGTATCATCATCTACCACCCCTCCGCAAACAGGACACACTGCCACAGCCCTTGAAACTGTGCCTTTTTCTGGATTAAAGTTAGCAGGTATTTTCTCATAGCCCGTTCCTACAATTTTAAACTTGACCTTTTTTCCTTCCACATAAGGATAAAGGGAAACTTTTTTATTATCTTTCTTTGCAAGCCACCAGTTTGCGGTTAAAGGAATATCTGCACCACAAACAGGATTTTGGCATGGGATTGTTCTCATCCAATAATACCCAACAGGAATTGAGCCATCTTCATCTGCAGGGTAAAACTTACCGATCTCTTTTTTTGCGGATTCTAAAACCCATTCCCCCCACCTCTTTACATCTTCAAGGAGGTGATTTATCTCAACTTCCTTTTCAAGGAAGTCATCCTTTATCTCTTTCTTTATCGTTCTTCCATACTTTTGGGGATACTCAAGAGTGCATTTTAAAATAAGCACTGCCACAGGATTATACTCAACCGCATGAACTTCGCAACCAAGCCGTAAAGCCTCAAGTGGAATGGAGCCACCGCCTGAAAATGGGTCAAGCACTCTTAAGGGTTTTCCGCTGTTTGCATTTAGAATATATTTTCTTGCTTTTTCAATAGTGTTATGATCTAAGGAGTTTTCCCACTTTGAGAGCTCTATAATGAACTGCCTTATTTTATCCCATTCTACTACATCTTTTGGTGCAGGTATTAAGGCTGCATAGCTTGTTGCCCTTGAACTTCCAAGAGGTTTTCTTGTCCACCATATATGAATGGTGCTTATATGTCCGTGCCTTATATTCTTTTCCTTTGCAGAAATCTCACTAACTTCCCTTACAGGAAAACTTTCCTCAATAAAGCTTTTATCTTTCATCTCCTCCACTCCTCAATTTTCTTTCTCTTCCATTCTTCATCAGGCACCAAAAACCTTACAATCTCTACTTTTTCCTGAATCTTAAGGGTTTCTGCAGGGTTTCTTATGATGTAAAGGGTCGGATTAGTAAGGGCGTTTGCCACAACATAGAGATAATACTGATCTTTAAATCTCTTTGCCTTAAACCACTCATTAGGTGTAAGGGCTATTTCTCCTTCTTCTGCCCTTGCCTTCACCTCAATGTATCTTACTTCATCTTTTCCCTTGGAGCGAATATCAAAACCAAGATTTTCCTTTGAGACATCCTCAGGCTTTCTTCCCTGAGATATTTCGTACTGCATCGCTATCTGCATTCCAACTTTTTCAATCTCTTCATCAGATACCATCTCTGAGGTTACAGGTTTTACATATATTGCACCTATCAACTTTGGCATGGATATTACGAGACTGACTTCCTGCTCAATTGTTCTACGAAGCTCTTTCAATACATTCTCATAATGCTTTTTGCTCTCCTCTTTGTTTCTTATAACAACCTCAACTTTTTCCCCTCTATCCTGCCTTTCTAAGAGCTGAATGAGTTCAAAATCAAGCTCATTTATAAGATGTTGAAGGGATGAAACTCCGTATTTTTTCTTTATCTCCGCCTGTCTCTGCCTTTCTTTGAGAATTTCTTCCATGTACAGTCTTAGCTTTTCAAATGCAACATCCTCAAGTTTTTCTCTTGCGATACTAATCAGTTCTATTGGAGTTTTTGATTTTGCAGGAACAAGATCCCATATAATTGAAGGATTAAGCTCCCTTATCTGATCTCCATCCTCATACAGGGCTATAAGCTTTTTGGCTGCTATATCACCCTTACCATCTTTTATCTCTCCTTCATAGAAATATAAGAACCCTTTGAGCCTTCCTTCAGGGTCTTCAAAGACAGCTCCTTTACGAAGAATACTTAAATACTCTTTTTTGACCCACTCAAGTAATGCCTCAAAAAGAGGATGTCCAAATGAGACAAACTCTAATTCAGGATTTTTAAAAGCCATGTCTTTATCAAAGGTTATCTTTGGATAGGAAGAAAGCATTAAACCAAATCTGTTTTTAAAATTAACATCACTGGCAATCTGTTTTAGCTCATAGGGAATTGATTCTATGCTTAAAAATCCATCTCTTCTTACTTTATATCTACCGCCAGCTTTTTCAAAAGCTTTTTTGAAGTATTCTTCAACATACTCAGGAATGAGCCTCAGTTCTTTTGCCTTTTCTGCCATTTCTTTGATTCTTGTATAGTCAATATTTCTGGTTGCGAGGCTTTCACCAAGCACTGTTTTTATTTTTTTTATGTAGTCTTCATCGATCTTTATGTCAATCTCACTTATTATCTCATCTATTGTCTTTGCCTGAGTTATTGCATCAATTATTAGCTGGTAAAGGTTTTTACCGTAAAATACATCACCAACTATATCAAATACTTTATCCGTGCCGAGAGCATTTCTTATCTCTTCAAGTTTATCAAAGAGTTTTGAAAAAACCTCTCCCTCACGGGTATCCTCAGCTACAAGATTGAACATGAAGACATCCTTTTGCTGACCGTATCTGTGAATTCTTCCCATTCTCTGCTCAAGTCTGTTCGGATTCCAGGGGATGTCATAGTTAATCATAATGTGGCAGAACTGAAGGTTAATTCCCTCACCAGCAGCCTCGGTGGCTACCATTACTTCTGTTTGATTTTTAAATATCTTTTCAGCTTCAATTCTCTGGTCAAGACTCATTCCACCATGAATGAAGTTCACTGAATAACCCCACGATTTTATCTTTCCGTAAAGATAATCCATTGTATCTCTGGATTCTGTAAAGATGAGAATTTTTTTGTTCCCTTTTAGTTCCTCTATTTTTCTAAATCCTTCCTCTATTGCCTTTTTTAACTCTTTAAGTTTCACTTCCTCCTCATCCTTTATAAGTTCCGCTGAGAGATTTATTAGTTCCTCCAATGTTTTAATCTCCCTTTTTAGTTCTTCCCTGTTTGCGGCAATGCTTAGTGTTTCCCATTTATTTTCCTCCTGCCATCTTTCCGATTCTTCATAGTCTTCGTAATCCTCGTATTTTTCCATATTTATAAAGGCTAATTCTGGTTTGGCTTCTGGTTCTCTTAGTAGCTCCTCAAGCTTTTGTTTTCTTCTCAGCAAAGAACAATGAAGAGCATAGATACTTGAAGCAAGCCTTCGCTGTAAAATAAGAAGAGCAAAGGCAACATTTCTTTTCTGATTTTTTTGTGCCACTTTGTTATACTGGGATATGACATATTCAGAGAGTTTATTATACAGGAGCTTTTCTCTGTCAGAAAGCCTGAATTTAACTGTTTTTGCATAGCGATTGGTAAATATGGGTTTGCCTTCAAAGTCTTTGAGGTCTTCTTTTAGTCTTCTTATGAAAAGAGGATTTTCACTCTTTTCTATTGATTCTTGAACCATCTGTGTAGTGGCAAAAAAACCAGGGAGCAAGAGGTCAAGCAAGAGTCTGTAGTTTTCAGGGTCTCCTTTATGAGGTGTGGCAGTAAGGAATAAAAAGTGCTTGGTGTTTTTTGAGAGCACTTTGCCAAGCCTGTATCTGTCCGTTTTTGAAACGGTTCCTGCATACCTATATGCAGCCATTTTATGAGCTTCATCAACAACTACCAAGTCCCAGTGAACACTGGTTAAAGTTTGTAAAATTTCATCTCTCTTTGCAAAATCAATAGATGTGATTATCTGATTATCCCTTTCCCATACATTTTCACCATAGTGGGCATCCATTATCTGCCTTGTTACAACTGTAAATGGCTCTTGAAATCTCTCTTTAAGCTCTCGTCTCCACTGGTCTTTAAGATGTCCTGGAACTACAATAAGTATGCGATTGACTATTCCTCTGAGTTTAAGCTCTTTGATAATCAAACCAGCCATTATGGTTTTGCCTGCTCCTGGATCATCAGCAATCATAAATCTTATCTTTGGTAGCTTAAGCACATATCCATAGACAGCATCTATCTGAAAGGGAAGGGGATCAATTTTTGAGATATTCATCGCTAAAAAAGGATCAAAAAGTGAGGCATAGTAGAATCGCAAACATTCTACAGCAAGAAACACTTCTTCAGCATTAGCTGTAAAGGTAAAGGAAGAATCTTGATGTCTTATCTTACTTAGTTCATCATGGGGAATTATGTCATCCACATGAGAATGAGAGTAAACCGTTGAACCTATTATGCGTATGCCGATACTTCTTTCTTCAACCTTTTTTACTTCAACAGGCTCATGCCAAAAGGGCGCTTCAATTATTGAACCTTCCTTTAACACTATGAAAATATTATCAAATCATATGGATTTTTTCAATCTCTTTCCCACTATGTAAGCCTGTCCAAGGGAGATGCAGGCATCATTGCTTGGAACATTTATGTGATAAATGGGCTCTATGCCTGTTTTTTTCAGAGCTTTTATGGTTTCCCTTATTAAATAGGCATTCTGAAAGACCCCTCCACTTAAGCCAGCTCTGTCAAAGCCTATCTCTTTTCTGAAATATTGTGTAAGTTCAATGATTATTTTGATTATTGTGTTGTGAAACTTCCACGAGATTTCTGAAACTGGTCTTCCTACAAAAAAGTCATCAATGAGCTGTTTTATCATGTAAGTGTAATCAATAACTAAAGCCTCAGTTTCTTTTTCAGATATATCAAAGCTGTAGCAGGCTTTTTGAGAATACTCCATACCTTGCTCAATTAAGCTTTCAAGGGCTATTGCTGCCTCTGCTTCAAATGTGTTGTAATGGCAAACTCCAATCAGGGAGGAAACTCCGTCAAAAAGCCTTCCCATTCCAGAGGAAGAAGGGCTAAACTGAGGTAGTTTCTTAAGTTTCAGTATCTGCCTGATTTTGTTTTCTTCCATGGCAGTTGCCAAAGGAAGCTTTTTAATTAAATCCATATCTTCTCCAAAGGCATCATCAATCAGACAAAGAGCTATTCTTGAACACTCCTTTATAGCATTCTCCCCTCCGGGCAAAATGATTGGCTTTAGATGGGCAAGTCTTTTGAAGTCATTCACAGTGCAGTATAAGAACTCACTTCCCCAGATGCTGCCATCTGTGCCATAGCCTGTTCCATCAAAGGCGATTCCAAAAAGTTCATTCAATCCGTATTCTGCCATGAGGGATGCTATATGACAGTAATGATGCTGAAGAGCAAAGGCTGGAACTCCCTTTTTTTCTGCATATTCCTTCGCCCATTGAGTTGAAAAATACATGGGATGAAGGTCATGCCCTACAGCTAAAGGCTCTATGCGATATACTGATTTTAGATTGTTTAAAACCTCTTCATAAAACTCAAGAGTTTCAAGATTTTCCATGTCTCCTATGTGCTGGCTCATTATCGCATAGTTTGACTTTATAAGCGTAAAAGTATTCTTCAGGTCAGCACCTGCACCAAGCACCTCTGGCAGTTCTTCCTTCAGTGATACTGCCTTAGGAACAAATCCCCTTGCTCTTCTTATAAAGTAGATGTTGCCTTCAAGCTCTCTTACGACTGAGTCATCAACGCGCATAAAGATTTCTCTGTTGTGCAGTAAAAAAGCATCTGCCACACTGTCAAGCTTTTCCAATGCCTCTTCGTTTTTTGTTATGATTGGTTCTTCAGAGATGTTTCCGCTTGTCATTACAAGGGCTTCAAAGTGAGGCTGAGGGCTTAAGGCTAAAGGCTGAAGGAGAGAGGGTGACGAGGAATCTTTCTCTGGATAGTAAAACAACAGATAATGAAGTGGAGTATAGGGAAGCATAAATCCAAGGCATGAATTTTTTGGAGCAAGGGCTTCGGGAAGCTCACACTCAGGTTTTTTCCTTAAGACAACAATGGGTCGCATGGGTGATGTCAAAATTCTTTTTTCAGCTTCTGAAAGAAAGCAAAACTTTTCCACTGACTCAACATGAGGACTCATTAAAGCAAAGGGCTTGTTGCTTCTTTTTTTTCTCCTTCGTAATTCCTCTATAGCTTTTTCATTCTTAGCATCACAGCACAGATGAAAGCCTCCAAGCCCTCTTATTGCAAGGATTTTACCCTGTTTTATAAGCTTTATAGCCTCTAAAACAGGATTTTCAAGCTCCTTTAGTCCTGTATCAGTCTTTAAAAAAAGCCTGATCTCAGGACCACACACTGGACATGCATTAGGCTGAGCGTGAAATCTTCTATTGGATGGATCTTTGTATTCTTTAAGACAATCAGGGCACATCTTAAAAACAGACATTGTTGTATTTGGTCTGTCATAGGGAACTTTTAGTGTAATCGTATAACGGGGACCACAGTTTGTGCAGTTAATGAAGGGATAAAGATATCTTCTGTCAGAAGGGCTAAAGAGCTCTCTCAGACAGTCATCACATATGGATACATCCTCTGATATATGAGTAAATCCTGCATCATCTATGCTTTCAATTATCTCAAAGCTTTGATAGTTATTAGGCGGAAGCTCTTCAGTATCAATTGAGTAAATCTTTGCAAGAGGAGGAGGCTCGTTCTGTAACCTGTTGAGGAACTCATTAACCTTTTCACCTTCTATCTCAATTGTTACTCCCTTTGATGTATTTGTAACATATCCGTTTAAATTAAGGCTTTTTGCAAGATTATAGACAAAGGGTCTGAATCCTACTCCCTGAACAACTCCTTTGACTCTTATGTGGAGGCGCTTCATGTATTAGAATAACATTAATTCTCTTACTGGAGAAAAGCTTTTTCTGTGAATGGGACAGGGTCCGAATTTTTTTAAAGCTTTGAGATGTTCCTTTGTGGCATATCCTTTGTGTCTGTCAAAACCATACTGACAGTATTTTTTATGATATTCTTTCATTATTCTGTCTCTTGTTACTTTGGCTACAATGCTTGCAGAGGCAATTGAGGCACTCTTCTTGTCTCCCTTTATGATTGCTTTCTGCGGGATTTTTAAATCTGGCAGAGAAACAGCATCTATCAGTAAGAGTTCTACTTTTCTGCCGAGATTTTTATAAGCAAGGGTCATTGCAAGACGGGTGGCTTCAACTATATTTAATCTATCAATAAGCTCTACATCAATAACTCCCACTCCCACAAAGGCATTGCTGATTATTTTCTCAAAAAGACTTTCTCTTTGCTCAGGGGTTAATTCTTTTGAATCCTTTATTCCTTCAATAAAAACATTATCTCTGAAACTCACACAGGCTGCAACCACAGGACCTGCGAGGCATCCTCTTCCAGCTTCGTCTATACCTGCAATGCTGCTATATCCCTGAGCAAGAACTGCCTCATCAAAGGCAAAGAGGTTCATGCCTTTTGATAGTCTGTCTTTTCTTTAACCTTTGCCTCTTTACCTTTCTTTGTTCTCAGGTAATAAAGTTTAGCCCTTCTAACGTCACCTTTTCTTACAATCTCAATTTTGTCAATTATTGGGCTATGAAGTGGAAACACACGCTCAACGCCAACTCCAAAGGAGATTTTTCTTACTGTAAAGCTCTCTCTTAATCCTCCGCCTCTACGGGCAATAACAACGCCTTCAAAAACCTGAATTCTTTCTTTGTCTCCCTCTTTTACCTTTACATGAACCTTCACAGTATCTCCTGGTTTAAAATCAGGGATATCGGTCTTCTTAAATCTCTCCTCTATGGCTCTAATTATTAACTGATTCATGGACTCCCTCCAGAATTTTTTTATTTATTTCAGAGCAAAGCTCTTTGAGAATTCTCATGTCCTCTGGGGATAAGTTTTTCAATAAATCAGGTCTGTTTTTAAGTGTGTTTTTCAAAGCTTGCCTTTTTCTCCACAGGGCTATTTTTTTATGGTCACCACTTAATAAAACCTCAGGAACTTTCATTCCTTTAAAATCCTCTGGTCTTGTGTAATGGGGATAGTCTAAAAATCCTTTCATAAAAGAATCCTCCACTGCTGAAAGCTCATCGCCCAGTGCACCTGGTATAAGTCTTACAACACTATCTATTATAACCAATGCTGCCAGTTCTCCACCACTTAAAACATAATCTCCAATAGAGACTTCCTCATCCACAAAAGCTTTAACCCTTTCATCAATACCTTCATATCTGCCGCATATTAAGACCATTGCCTTACTTTCCTCCATAAACTTCTGTGCAAGCTTCTGCGTAAATTTTCTTCCCTGAGGAGAAAGCAGTACCAGCTTTCTTGGCTTTTCATCAGCCTTTAAATGCATTATTGCATTGTAAAATGGCTCAATCTGCATAACCATTCCTGCCCCACCACCATAGGGATAGTCATCCACTTTTTTATGCTTATCAGATGTAAAGTCTCGTAAATTATATACCTTTACCTCTACAATCCCTTTATTCAGTGCCTTTCCTAAAACTCCATGCTTTATGTAACATTCAATTATTTCAGGAAATATGGTTAAAACTTCAAATTTCATAAACTTTAATTCAAACTCAAAAGAAAAGGGCGTGAAGTTCACGCCCTTTATTTAACTCTTTTTAATGGACTATTCTAAAATTTCAAGGACGCATCTTTTGCCAACTTTTGTTCCAGCAGCACCAAGGATGGTCCTCATAGCCCTTGCGGTTTTACCCTGCTTTCCGATAACCTTTCCAAGATCACTTGGAGCAACTCTGAGCTCATAAACAGTGGTTTTCTCACCCTCAATCTCAGTAACCTTAACCTCCTCTGGTTTGTCCACCAATGACTTTGCCATTGTCTCAATGAGTGTCTTCATGCTCATGTTCTAACCTCCGTCAAAAGAGTAGTAAAATACCCCACTGGGTATGTTAAGCAGAAACCCTTTCAATTAACTTTTTAACAGTATCCGAAGGCTGTGCGCCCTTCTGTAGCCAGTATTTGACCCTGTCCATATTAAGATTGATTTCTGCAGGGTCTGTCTTAGGATTATAGGTACCTAAAATTTCAATAAAAGGTCCATTCCTTCTTGCTCTTGCATCAGCTACAACCACTCTGTAAAATGGTTTTTTCTTTGCTCCCAACCTCATAAGTCTTATTCTAACCAATTGCATACCTCCGAGTAATTAATTTATAACTATAAATATATTACATTATCGCCATTAAATTCAACTATGTTTTAAAATTCAAAATTTCCAATAGGATTTAAGCTATATTGAGCGACTTCGGAGAATTTGATATGTTTCCAAAGTCTCGTAGGTATTAAAGAGCTAAAACATCATCCCAGCTTAAAAGAGTCACTCCTTTTTCCTGAAGAATTGATATTGTTTTATCAAGATTTTCAGTCCTCAGAACAACAACAGCCTTCTGTCCTGATTTTTCCACAAAGGCGTAAATATATTCAATATTTATGTTTGAATCGTAAAGATGTTTCAGAGCCTCTGCCAGTCCTCCTGGTTTGTCCTTAACTGCCATAGCTATTACATTGGTAAGTTTTACTGTAAATTCATTTTTTTCAAGAATTTCTTTAGCCTTTTCAGGATCTGTAACAATCATTCTTAAAATACCAAACTCAGAAGTATCAGCAATTGAAAGTGCTCTGATGTTTATTTCTTGCTCTGCCAGTGCTTTCAGAGCTTCATAAAGTCTTCCTCTTTTATTTTCCAGAAAAACCGAGATCTGCTTTATTTTCATTTTTTCCTCCTAATCTATTAATGTTCTTTTATCAACAACTCTTTTTGCTTTTCCTTCGCTTCTTGGCAGACTCTTTGGCTCTACGAGCGTAACTTTTACTCTTATTCCTATTGTTTCTTCAATTCTTTTTTCAAGCTTTTTCCTGAGATTCTCAATGTGTTTTACTTCATCAGAAAAAGTTTCCTTTGACATTTCAACCATTACTTCTATCTCGTCAAGATGCTGAGGTCTTGTAACAACAATCTGATAATGAGGTTCAATTCCCTGAACTTCCAGAATAGCTCTCTCAATCTGATATGGGAATATCATAACTCCTCTTACTTTTATCATGTCATCAGTTCTTCCACGAATTCTTTCAATTTTTGCAAAGGTTCTTCCACAGGCGCATTTTTCTCTGATGATTGAAGTTATATCCCTTGTTCTAAATCTTAACATGGGCATTCCTTCCCGTGTAAGGGTTGTAAGAACAAGTTCTCCTCTTTTTCCATCGGGCAAATTATCACCTGTGTCAGGATCAATTATTTCCACATAAAAATGGTCTTCAAAAACATGCAATCCTTTTTTCTCAATACATTCATGGGCAACGCCTGGTCCGATTATTTCAGTTAATCCATAGATATTAAGCGCGTTTATGTTAAATCTCTTCTCAATCTCTTTTCTCATCTGCTCGGTCCACATTTCAGCACCAAAACATCCTGCCTTAAGCTTAAGAGTTTTTGGTTCAACTCCCATCTCCTGTGCTACTTCAGCCATATAAAGAGCATAAGATGGAGTACATGTAAGGATTGTTGAACCAAAATCTCTCATTATTTCAATCTGCCTTCTTGTATTTCCAGCACTTGCTGGCACAACCATTGCTCCAATTTTTTGAGCTCCATAGTGAACTCCAAATCCACCAGTAAAAAGTCCATATCCATAACAGTTTTGAACAATATCTTCTTTTGTGGCTCCAGCCATTGTAAGGCATCTTGCCATTACTTCAGCCCATACTTCAATGTCATTGCGCGTATATCCTGCCACAACAGGTTTCCCGGTTGTCCCACTTGACATGTGAATCTCAACGATTTCACTCAATGAAGCAGCAAACATTCCAAAGGGATAAACCTCTCTTAAGTCTGCCTTGGATGTAAATGGAATGTTTTTAATGTCATCAAGGGTTTTTATGTCTTCTGGTTTAAGTCCCACTTCATCAAACTTTTTTCTGTAGTAAGGAACTTTTTCATATGCTCTTTTAACTGTTTGTTTTAACCGCTCAAGCTGTAATGCTCTGAGTTGTTCTTCTGCCATGCATTCCACTTCTTTATTCCACATCATAATATCACCTCATTCAATTGGTTTTAAAAAAATAAGATTTTCACCTTTAAGAGCTTCCATAGCCTTTTGAGTGTCTTCAACTTCAACAATTAAGTAGGCTTTTTTTCTTGTTTCAGCAACATAAACAGCAGCACTTTCAATATTTATGCCCTTTGAAGATAAAATTTTAACAACTTCGTAAAGTCCACCAGGTTGATCCTTCATCTCAATTCCAATCGTTTCATTGAGTGATACCGTAAATCCTTTTTCTTTCAACAGTTGGAATGCTTCCTTACATCTGTCAACCATAAACTTTATTATTCCAAATCCATTGGTGCTTGTAATGGAAAAAGCAAGAATATTTATGTTTGCTTCTGCAAGGACTTTTGTAATTCTTTCAAGTCTTCCAGGTTTGTTCTCAGCAAATACTGAGATTATATAAACTTTATCCATATAAGCCTCCTAAATTGTTCTTTTATCAATAACTCTTTTTGCTTTTCCTTCACTTACAGGTAGTGTTCCTGGCTCAAGAAGTTCTACTTTTGGCTTTACCAGTGTGGCAGACCTGATTTTCTCTATGATTTCCTCTTTTAATTTAATTAGTTTTTCAATTTTTCCGTCAAAAAGCTCTCTGTCAATCTCAACCCTTACAACCATTTCATCATAAGACTCAAGTACGATTTGATAATTCTGGGCAACACCCTTTATTCCCATAAGCACCTGCTCAATCTGCTGAGGAAAGATATTTACTCCTTTAACTATGAACATGTCATCGGATCTGCCAAGAATTCTTGAAATTCTTCTGTGAGTTCTCCCACATCTGCATGGTTCTGAAATAATTCTTGTTAAATCCCTTGTTCTGTATCTTATAAGAGGCATTGCTTCCCTGTTAAGGGTTGTTAAAACGAGCTCACCAATCTCACCATCAGGTAAAGGTTCACCTGTTTCAGGATTGATGATCTCCATAAGAAAATTGTCTTCCCATATGTGAAGTCCGTCTTTGTATGGACATTCAAACCCAACTCCAGGTCCATTCATCTCTGTAAGTCCATAACAGTTATAAATATCTATGCCAAGCATATTTTCAATTTTTCTTCTTGTTTCTTCAGAGTAAGGTTCTGCACCAAGATAGGCTCTTTTGAGTTTCAGTTCCTTTTTTGGATCAATTCCCTTATCATAAAGCACAGAGGCAACATAAAGAGCATAACTGGGAGTTATGTGAAGCATGGTTGTTCCAAAGTCTTTCATTAAATTAATCTGCCTTTCTGTATTTCCAGGTCCAGCAGGAATTACAAGAATTCCCACTTTTTCAGCTCCATAATGCATTACAAAAGCTCCAGTAAAAAGTCCATAGGTCATGCTGTTTTGTAAAATGTCTCCCTTTGTAGCACCTGTCATTACAAGACAGCGAGCAATAAGCTCTGCTGAGTTGTTTATGTCTTTTTTTGAAAAAAATATTGCCTTAGGTTTTCCGGTTGTTCCACTTGATGTATGAAGTCTTATCACCTTTTCAGGTGATACAGTGAGAAGTCCATAAGGATAGTCAACAAAAAGATCCTCTTTCGTTGTAAATGGAAAATATTTGATATCATCAAGAGATTTAAGTTTTGTTGGGGTGATTCCTGTATCCTGAAATTTTTTTCTGTAGTGAGGAACTTTTTGATAAACTCTTGTGAGAACCTTTTTTAATCTTGAAAACTGTAACTCCTCAAGTTTTTGCCTCGGTAATGTTTCTAATTCTTTGTTCCAGAATGGCATTTTCTTTTATTAACCTCCTGCCTTCATTGAATGCTTTTATGTTAAGCTCAACTGTTTTTGGTGGAACCGCTTTTGAAATCACGTCATACCATGTTTCTTCATTAAAAGACAAAAGGGCTGAAAGAATTCCCAAGATTACAGAGTTTTCTATTCTCGGGTTTTCCATTTGTTTTGCAATTTTTTCTGCTTCTACTGCGATAACGAGAAATCCTCTTTGCTGAAGCAGATTTTCTACATCCTGGGGATATTCTTTTTCTTCAGCCATTGCTGGAAGAATTTTTTTCTTATTTAAGATTACGATACCATCTTTTTTAAGAAATCTTAAATATCTTAGTGCTTCAAGTTCTTCTAATGCTATCATTATATGAGCATCACCTGAGGGAATCTGTGGACAGAAAACTTTATCTCCAAATCTTATATGACTTACGACACTTCCACCTCTTTGAGCCATTCCATGAATCTCACTTTCTTTCACATCATATCCACTCTGAAAAGCAACTTGGGCAATAATTCTGCTTGCAAGAACAATTCCCTGCCCGCCGGTTCCAGATAAAATTATGTTGGTTACAGACATGGAAAAAATTCTAACATATGATAAAAATAGTTTGCAACAGTATGCCTGAATTTTTTAAATCATACCGCAAGGTCAGCAAAGAATAACTGAGTTATGGTATCATAAATTACATGAAGATTAAAGAAAAACGAAAGATTTTAACCATTTTTATTTACCTATTAATTTTTAGCCTCTTTTTACAGAGCTGTGGATACAGTATTTACACAAAAGCTGATTTACCTTTTCAGGAAATTTACTTTAGAAATGTTGAAAATTCTACTCTTGAACCAGGACTTCAGGATAAAATGAGAAAAATTGCCTATCAAACACTTATTAACAATGGCTTTACCCTTACTTCATCTGCCAGTAGAGTGCTTGACATTCATATAAAAAATTATCGCCTTGTTACTCTTTCAGAAATTGGACTTAATACTGTGGAGTATCAGATCGTTATGGAAGTTAAAGCAGTTCTTTATGATGAAAAAGGTAATAAAATAAAAGAATTCACACCATCTTCCCCTTTTACAACATTTTTCAGAACCACAAGAGACTTACCAAGTGTTCTTGCCGACAGAGACCTTGCTATTGATTCACTAATGAGGGACATATGCGATGACATGGTAAGAAAACTTATTTTTGACAAAGAAGAAAAACAGCAAGAATGAGAGATTCCTTACTTGAAATACAGAAATTTGAACAGGAAATTAAAAAAGGACTTCTGAAATACCTTTATTTTTGCTATGCTCAGGAACAGTTTTTTCTTTTTGAAGCAGGAAGACTTATTCGTAGAAGCTTTGATCCGATTTCCATTGAAATATATGATTCACCAGAAGAAGTTGATACAAACTCATTTGAGTCTGTTTCTTTATTCACTCCAAAAAGAATACTGCTTGTATATAATTTTGAAAAATTAAAAAAAACTGAAAAAAAAATAGAATGGTTGAAAAAGATTAAAGCCAGGAGTAATACATATGTTAATCTCATCATTCTGTGCAATGCTTCATACAAGGATATTTCTGAGGAGATCAACTTTATAAAAAAAGCTGCTGATGGTAGTAGTGACAAAGAGAGATTTAGTGCTACTGTTTATAATTTTGATATTCATGAAAGACAGCTTCATGCATGGATAACTTATAAGGCATCACAGTTTGGTATATCTCTCAAACCAGATGCTGTTTGTTATTTAATTGATATTACCGGTGGGCAGCCTGGTTTGATTTCTTCTGAGATTGAAAAAATATCACTTCTTACAGAGAAGTCTCATATAGGAGTTTTTGACATCAAGGACATTCTCACAGAGCTTGGTGAGTTTACAGCCTTTGACCTCGTTGATGCTATAAAGAAAAAGGATAGACAAAGGGCATTCAAACTTCTCGATAAGCTTCAAAACATTGAACCAGACATGATTCTTGGAGCATTGAACTGGTATTATAACAATAAAACCGATACAGATGAAAAAGTCTACTACCTGCTTTATAGAGCAAATCTTTCATTAAGACAGGCTCGTAGCTTAAGCCTTGATATGCTTGTCTATGAGTTGATGAAAGAGTGAAGTTTGAGCTTTCTATGTATGTTTTTTTAACAAGGCAGCTCAAAAATGACAGAAATTTCTGATTCTTTCAGCCCACCACAATGCTTTATCAATTATCTCATCTTCGTCAACAAATTGATGCCTGCCATTGAGTATCACAGGAATGCCATTGACAAAGACATCTTCAATGTCAGACGCTTTTGCAGAATAGATTATTGTGGAGTATATATCGTAAACAGGCTGTAAATGTGGCTTTCTTAGATTCATTAAAATCATGTCAGCTTTTTTACCTATTTCTATACTTCCTGTTTCACTATCAATTCCAAGGGCTTCTGCTGCCCATACTGTAAGCATTTTCATGCAGGTTTTTACATCAAGCACTGTTGGGTCTGCTGTAACTCCTTTCTGAACCTTTGCTGCAATTGAAATCTCTTCAAGAAGGTCAAGGTTGTTGTTGCTTGCTGCACCATCTGTTCCCATGCTTACTTTTACACCTTTTTTGATCATTCTTGCCACAGGTGCAACTCCGCTTGAAAGCTTAAGATTGCTTTCAATGCAGTGGGATACTCCAATGCCTCTTTCAGCCATAATCTCAATTTCTTCATCATCAAGCCATACTGAATGAGCAGCAGTTATTTTACCCTCAAGAAATCCTATATCATCAAGATATTTAACAGGTCTTTTACCATGCTTTTTAATGCATTCCTCAACTTCATTAAAGGTTTCACTGAGATGGATATGAATGGGAACACTGTTTTTCAATGCAAGCTCTTTTGATTTAAGAAGTGTTTCCTTGCTACATGTATAAATGGCATGAGGTGCTACAGCAGGAATAATGAGTTCGTCACTTCTATATTTTTCAATGAATTCTTCAGCTTTTTTAAGATAGTCATCAGCTCCATTTCCTGATGCAGTGGGAAAATCAAGAACTCCCTGACCGATAACTGCCCTTATTCCGAGCTTTTTTACTGCTTCTGCAATTGATTCAGTGAAAAAATACATGTCATTAAATGTTGTTGTTCCGCTTTTAAGCATCTCCAATGAGGCAAGCAGTGTTCCATCATAAACAAACTCAGGGCTAAGAAACTTTGTCTCTCTGGGCCATATATGCTCAGTAAGCCACTTTTTGAGAGGTAGATCATCGGCAATGCCTCTGAATAGAACCATTGCAGCGTGTGTATGGGTGTTTATAAATCCTGGCATCAGGGCTGAATGAGAGTTGCCATATACAGGAATTGAAGGGTCCTTGTATTTTTTTAAGATTTCTGTAAACTCTGCAATATCCTTAATTCTTCCGTCTTCAACAACAACTGCACCATTTTCAACTACTTCATCTTTTTTATTCATTGTGATCAGATACTGTGCACGAACTATAAAAATCTGCTTCATGACTCCTCCTAAATCCTTATCAATACAGCCATTGCTGTAAATACGAATACTGTTACACTTATATAGCCATTCATATTAAAGAAAGCAATGTCAAGCTTTGAAAGGTCATGGGGTTTTACAAGCCTGTGTTCATGTATGAATAAATAGGCAACTACTGCCATTCCAAGCCAGTAAAATATATTTAGCTTGAATACTAAACCTGTTAAAACAAGAAAGCTCCATGCAATAAAATGAAAAAGCCTTGCAAGCTGTATTGCCTTTTTTACTCCAAAGGCTTTGGGAATGGAATAGATGCCGTATTTTTTATCAAAATCCACATCCCACAGAGCATAAAGGGTATCAAAGCCAGCAAGCCAGAATACAACTGTCAAAACCATAGGGATTATCTCCCAGTTAAAACTTCCCCGCACAGCAATCCATGCGCCAAGTGGTGCAAGGGCAAGTGCTAATCCAAGCACAAAATGGCATGCCCATGTGAATCTCTTTGTGTATGAATATATGAACAGTATAAAAATAGCCAAAGGAGAAAGTTTAAAACAAAGGGGATTTAGCATCCATGCTGAATAAACAAATATTATGAGGCAGAGCACAGTGAATAAAACTGCCTCCCATAGCTTTATCTTTCCTGTGGGAATCTCTCTCTGAGCAGTTCTTGGATTAAGGGCGTCTATTTTTCTGTCAATTATTCTGTTAAATCCAAAAGCACCGGCTCTTGCAGTAACCATTGCAACAGTAATCCAGAGTAACTTTTCAAGCTGTGGAATCCCTCCTGCTGAAAGCAATGCTCCTGCAAAAGCAAAGGGAAGGGCAAAAACACTGTGTTCAATTTTAATCATTCTGAGATAAAGAACAGCTTTGTTCAATATGGACATAGTAGAATATTATAACATTAATTTTACCAGCTCAGGTGAGAATTCATTTATGGAGAGGGATGGTGGGAATTGAACCCACTGGAGTAAATCGTCCTCCATCACTGGTTTTGCAGACCAGGAGGGACACCAGTCCCACATCCCTCCTGATAAATTTAAAATAAGTATTTCCGAAAAGTAAAATAGATTTTTCCTATTAAAGCCACATTAACCTATCAAAGTCTGGTGGGGGAACATGAATGTTTATAAAGCCAAAAACTGGAGCACGATCAATTAAATAGCAATTTTTAAAAATCTCCACAAAAAGTGAGATTTCTTCATCTTTTATTTCTATGACATTAAAGGGTATTTCTATTTCAAATATTTCATCAAAAGCAACAGTTTCTATCTCATCCTTTTTTAACCATCTTTCATTTTCCTGAATAAATACCTGAGCTAATTTATTTTTCGTGTTATCAAAAACTATCTTTACTCTTGAAGGCTCAATAATCTGTATTTGTATTTTTAAGTCTTCATAGTCTTTTACTGGCATCTGAGGATCAAGTCTGATAAAAAGACTCTGCCTGTTAAATCCATAATAAAGATAGGAAAACAGGCTTTCTGATTTATGCATGCTTCCACCCATTCTCTGAAGATTGAATCTTCCTGCCTCAAGCCATTCAAAATATCCTGTTACTTTTCCGTCAATTTTCGGATAAATAAAACCTTTTGGCTCAATTTCTGATTTAATCTCTCTCATCTTTTTACTGATAGGAACATAAAGAAATGCAGGAGGCTCTTTCCCGATCTTTAAATACACGCTCATTAAATGATGTCTATAAATCTCATCAAAAGCATCCTTTGTTTCTGTATAGTGTTCATCACCATACCACCAGTTCCAATCACTTCCTTCTGAAATAAATATCTCCTCCCAGCATTCTGATAAATCTTTATCTGGATTTTCTTTGCTGTATAAAAGCAACTCCTGTCTGACTTTATAAAGATAATCCCATGAGAGATTGTCTTCTTCATGCCCGATCCATATTGAAAAGTTTGCTCCAATCCATGATCCAGGGAAAATCTTTTTTAAAGGTATTGCCCGAGGATTTTCCTGTAGATACTCAGAAAAAGTTACAGTTTTTATATCCTTAATTTTTTGTAAAGTTTCATACAGCTTTTCAAGAAATTCTATGCCATCATTTTTATAATACTCCCATGCATTTTCTCCATCAAGGATTACAGAAACTATGCCAGAATCTGTTGAATCAATAATCCTTTTTAAAAAATCATCTACTGCTTTTTGAGGTTGCCAGTTTGAATAGACAAATCCTATCAAATCTGAAAGAATTCTATCTCTAAAAAAAATCTTTACCCCTTCAAACTCATAGGTCTGATATAAAATTGAAGGATTAATCAACTTCTCACCGTTTCTTAAATTTTCATTTATTGATTTACTTAAAATTTCTTCATCTGTTGCTATCCATTTAATTCCTGCCTTTGCAGTCAATCCTATGACTTCTTCACTTACAGAGCCTTCAGATGGCCACATTCCTTGAGGTTTAAAACCAAAGATTTCTTCAAAAAAGTTAACTGCTTTATTTATTTGAGCTTCTGCATCTTCTGGTGCTTTAAAGTTAAATTGAGGTAGTTGCACACCTGGCATGCATTCCTTTGCTTTATAATTGTCGCAAATAAGAGGAAGAATGGGATGGTAAAAGGGCGAAACAGTGAGTTCAATCTGTCCTGAGGAAGCCATTTCTTTATAGGCAGGAATGATTTGTCTTATAATTTCAAGGTGTTTTTCAAGAAGCAGTCTCTTTTCTTCTTCTGTGAAATTCTCTCCTTTGCGGTCCAGTTCCTTTAAAAAAGGGTCTCTTTGCCTGTGTAACGGATCTATCCATACAAGATTAAAGAGAACCTGAAGATCTCTTAGTTCCTGCGCGTTAAATTTTTTTGAGAGTTTTAAAGGATCTCCATATATTTTACCTCTTTTTTCAAGTAATTCTTTGTATCTTGGAAAAGCTTCAACCATGGTTTTCCAGTTTGCAAGGAAAAAGTTTTCAAGAATAAAAGCTCTCTGTTCTTCATTGAGCTCTTCTGCAGGAACAAGGGAGTATTCAAAAAAAATATCAGTTGTGCCTGCCTCATATTCCTTAAGTTGTTTTAAAAGAGAGGGGACGAGATTAAAGCTTACCCTGATCTCAGGAAATTTCTTCAAAATAAGAAGCATATCAAGATAGTCCTTTGTGGCATGAAGCCTTACCCATGGTAATATAAATTTATTTTTTAAGGGATCATAATAGTAAGGCTGATGCATATGCCAGAGAATTGCTAAATTAATGCTCATCTTTCTTCTTTTTGAAATTGAAAAATCATTTCTCCTGGTTTAACAACTCCAAATTTTTCTCTGGCGTATTTTTCCATGTAAGAAGGATCGTTTTTTAAGAGTTCTATCTCATTTTTTAGGGTGTTATTTTCCATTGAAATCTGGTCAATTTCTTTAATAAGCTTTTGTTCGTTTTTTTTCAACTCAAGGTACTTTAGATAGCCCATATCTCCAAATAAAAAACTATAAGCAAGAAACAGGATAATCAGAAACACCAGAAAGAAAAACACTCTTTCATTTCTTTTTTTTTCCTTTAATAGTTGCTCCTTGAGAGAATGCCTCTTCATTTAAAGACCCAGATTATAAAAAGCTGAAAGACCATTAAATTGAGCTACATCACCAAGTTCCTCCTCTATCTGTAAGAGTCTGTTGTATTTTACAATTCTTTCTCCCCTTGAAAGAGAGCCGGTTTTTATAAAACCTGTATTGCAGGCGACTGAAAGGTCTGCTATTGTCGTATCTTCTGTTTCACCAGAACGATGAGATATAACCGCAGTGTATTTACTGGTTTTTGTAAGTTCAATTGCTTCAAGAGTTTCAGAAACTGTGCCAATCTGATTAAGTTTAATCAGAATTGAGTTGGCAATTCCTCTTTTCATTGCTTCTCTAATAATTTTTGGGTTTGTAACAACAAGGTCATCTGCCACAAGTTGAATTCTATTTTTTAGTCTTTGACTTAGCATTTCCCATCCTTCCCAGTCAGCCTCACTCATTCCATCTTCTATTGAAATTACAGGATATTTATCAATCAAGGCTTCATAATAATCTATCATCTCTTTTGAACTCAGTTTTTTACCTTCCACTGTGTAAAAGCCTTCAGAGAAAAATTCTGATGCTGCTGCGTCCAGTGCAATGTATATATCTTTTCCAGGTTCATATCCTGCCTCTTTTATTGCTTCCATAATCAATCTAATTGCTTCTTCGTTACTGTTAAGCATTGGAGCAAATCCGCCTTCATCACCAACTGCTGTGCTCAATCCCTTATTTTTTAGTAACGACTTCAAAGTGTGGAAAACTTCAACACCAGCTCTCAGAGCTTGAGAAAACTTTGTAAAACCAGCAGGAACAATCATAAACTCCTGAATATCCAGATTGTTGTCTGCATGAACTCCTCCATTTATTATATTCATCATTGGAACTGGCAAAACCTTTGCGTTTGTTCCACCCAGATATCTGTAAAGGGATAATCCGAGTTCTTCTGCAGAAGCCTTACAAACAGCCATTGATACTGCTAAAATTGCATTAGCACCAAGTCTACTTTTATTTTCTGTTCCATCAAGCTCTATCAGAAACTTATCAATTCCTTCCTGATCAAGAGACTCCATACCAACAATGTTTGGTGCTATTTCATTTGTTATATTTTCAACGGCTTTTTGAACTCCCTTGCCATGATATCTTCTTTTATCACCATCTCTGAGCTCAAGAGCCTCTTTTGTTCCAGTAGATGCTCCGGAGGGAACTGTTGCTGTTGCTTTGACTCCACTGTCAAGGTAAACATCAACCTGAACTGTGGGATTACCTCTTGAATCAAGAACTTCTCTTGCAATTATGTCAATAATTTCTCCCATTATAAAGCCTCCTTTTCAGTAAAGTTTAACTATAATATCTCAAAATAACAAATTCAATCAATGCAGTAAAAAATATCATAATGCAACCAGGAATGATTTTCCTGTAAATTCCTGTCATATCTGCTTTAAAGTATTCCCTTGTAAGAATCAAACAAAGATGAAGAGGAGAAAGAAGTACTCCCACATATCCTGAGACAAAGGCAATGGAGATTTCGTAGGGTAAAGTTTCTTTTAAATGGATAAGCAGTGGGAAAGTACTTCCTACAAACCCTACACTCAGTCCTGTGATAAGTCCGATAAAAAGCGGTAGTGTTATGAAAACAACAAGATATGGAATCCCTGACTGTGTTATTGTAGTTGCAATTCCATCTACAGCACCTGATGCTTGAAGCATTTCCTTAAAAATAATTACTCCCGCTACGAGAATGAAAACATCTGCAGTAAAACCATACTTTATGATTGATAGAGTTTCTTTAATGGTTTTCTGGTGATAAATACACACTATTAAGAG
Organism: Thermodesulfovibrio sp. 3907-1M; assembly: GCF_040450955.1. Lineage (NCBI taxonomy): Bacteria > Pseudomonadati > Nitrospirota > Thermodesulfovibrionia > Thermodesulfovibrionales > Thermodesulfovibrionaceae > Thermodesulfovibrio > Thermodesulfovibrio autotrophicus. The sequence continues at coordinate 642,009 of NZ_CP144373.1, read as the reverse complement.
GTTAGAAATGAGGGCTATGTAAAGCTCAATTTTAAAAAATATTACAGGTAAAAGAACCAAAACTATTGGAACAAAGCTCATTAAGCCTTTAAAAGAAGCGGGTTTATTTACTTTTTTCTCATTCTTTACACCGTGCATGCTTAATAAAAAACCAGCAATAAAGAGTATTACTGCAACTGGAAGATTTAAAATTATCAGTTTCCTTAATGAAACACCTGAAACCGCAGAAGCAAGAACTACTCCCGGATAAAGAGGTAAAATGAGTTCCCAAGGGTGTCTGTACCAGTAATTTATAAATGCCTTTTCTTCTTTTGGCATATTAATATTTTTCGTGGCTGAATCAACCATTGGTGCTGAAAGATAAGCTCCTCCAAGAGATGGTAACATTCCAATTATAAGAGGCATTGACAGAATTGAGAGTTTTTTGCTATTAAGCAGGGTCTGTGAGGTTTCTGTCATTTTTTGCATTAATCCTGTCTGTCTTAAAGCATACTCAAATGATTTAATTAAGGTGAGTGACAGAAAAAGATTTATAGAACTTGAGGAAGTAAGACCTTTGAAAATTATATATAGTAAACTTTTAAAATCAAAAGAATAAAAAACTAAAAATATCAAAGAACCAACTAAGAGAGCATATCCAACGCTTAGTTTTTTCCTGAGCAAGAAGAGAATAAAGAGAAAAATAAAAGAAACTTTGATGATATCAATCATCTTATTTTGTGAATTGCCTCACCAAAAAGGTCCTTAATTGCTTCACCAACGCACTCAGAAAGGGTAGGATGAGAATGAATTAAATCCTTTAAATCTCTTGCTTTTGCTTTGAGTTTTACAGCCATTGCAAGTTCATGGATAAGTTCAGAGGCATCTGCACCAGCTATATGAGCTCCAATGATAGCGTCAGATTCTTTATCTGCAATTACCTTAACAAATCCATCAATTTCTCCGATAATGTGAGCTTTGCCTGATGCTCTGAATGGGAAGATTCCTTTTTTAATATCAATTCCTTTTTTCACTGCCTCAGCTTCCTTTAATCCAACAGAGGCAACTTCTGTAACTGTATAAATTGTTGATGGTATTACGCTGTAGTCCATTTTTTCGCTGTATCCCATGGCATTTTTTGCAGCCACTTCTGCTTCTCTATATGCAACATGGGCGAGTAGCCACTGTCCGGTAACATCACCAGCTGCGAAAATATTTTCAATATTTGTTTGCATTTTCTCATCTACAATAATCTCTTTTTTACTGCCAAGCTTTACCTCTGAAGTCTGAATACACTCAGTATTAAAAGCTCTTCCTACAGAAACAAGAACAACTTGTGAGGATATACTTTTTGCATTAGAGAGGCTTATCTGAACTGAATTATCAATTTTTTTTAAATCCTCAATTTTTACTCCCGTATGAAACTCTATCTTTTTCTTTTTAAAAAGCTTTTCCACTTCTCTGGACACATCTTCATCTTCCATAGGTAACACTCTTGGCATCAGTTCCACCAGAGAAACTTTACTTCCGAGAAGATGAAATATCCATGCAAACTCACATCCTATAGCACCTGCACCGATGATTGTGATAGATTCAGGTATTTTTTTAAGTTTCCATAGGTCATCACTTGAAAGTATTTTTTCTCCATCAAAATTAAGCATTGGAAGCTCTCTGGGTCTTGAGCCTGTAGCAATAATTATCCTGTCTGCCTGAAGTTTTTCTCCTGTGCTTTTTAAAAAAACTGTTTTTGGATTAACTAACTCTGCTTCGGATTTGATAATTTTTACTCCTGCCTGTTTTAGCAGCATCATAAGTCCTTTTTTTTGTGTATCAACTACTTTATCCTTTTTTTCCATTAAAATCTGTAAATTCATAGAGGAAGAAGCATGTTTAAGATTGTGAATTACTGTTTTTGTGGGAATGCAGCCTTTGTTGAGGCATGTTCCACCAATTTCTTCTTTTTCAATAAGAAATACCTCTGCCCCCAGTCTTCTCATAACAAGGGCAGAGACATAACCGGCAGGTCCTCCTCCAACTATAATGGCTTTCATTATCTTTCTTCTTCAAGATAACTCTCATACTCTTCATAATCCATTAAATCTTCCAGTTCCTCAGTATTATCCATTTCAATTACAGCAATCCAGCCCTTTCCATAAGGGTCTTCATTAATAATTTCTGGATGATCAATTAATTCTTCATTTACTTCAACGATTGTGCCACTTACTGGAGCTATTACAGGAGAAGATGTTTTTGTTGACTCAATCTCTGCCATTTCAGTACCTGCTTCTACATGAGTATCAACCTCTGGAAGCTCAATATAAATAATGTCTCCAAGAGATTCCTGTGCATAATCTGTAATCCCAACTTTTACTTTTTTGCTTCTACCTGATAGTTTCACCCAGGTATGCTCTTTGTGAAATTTGTAGTTTTCTAAAGTCATTTTCCCTCCATTCAAAAAGTTTTTATTCTGATTATTTAATTTGACAGGAAATAATTTGTCAAGTTTATTTTATTCTCTTTATTTTTGCACCGAGTTGAATGAGCTTTTTATCAAGCTCTTCATAACCCCGGTCAAGGTGGTAGATTCTGTCAATAATGGTTTCTCCTTCAGCAATTAATCCTGCAATTACAAGTGAGGCTGAGGCTCTTAAATCAGTTGCCATTACAGGAGCGCCTTTAAGTTTTCTTACTCCTCTTACAGTGGCAGTATTGCCTTCTACTGTTATATCTGCTCCCATTCTTCTGAGTTCTGCCACATGCATGAACCTATTTTCAAAAATCGTTTCTTTTATGACACTGGTTCCATTTGCTACTGTCATCATTGCCATAAACTGTGCCTGCATATCAGTGGGAAATCCTGGATAAGGCATTGTTTTTATATCAACAGCTTCAGGTCTTTTTGGTCCGATTACTCTCAGACCATCCTTTGTTTGTTTGAAGCTTACTCCTGCATCCTTCATTTTAACCATTATAGCATCAATATGCTCAATTTTGCATCCTTTAAGTGTTATATCTCCTCCTGAGGCTCCAGCAATTGCAATAAATGTTCCTGTTTCTATTCTGTCAGGTATAATTTCGTATTCATGGGGAGGTTTAAGTTCGTTTACGCCTTCTATTAGTATAATGCTTGTTCCAGCACCTTCTATTTTAGCTCCCATGAGTATTAAATAATTGGCAAGGTCAACAATTTCTGGCTCTTTTGCAGCATTTTCAATAACTGTAGTGCCCTTTGCAAGTGTTGCAGCCATCATGAGATTTTCTGTTCCAGTTACTGTTGGAATATCAAAATATATTTTGGCTCCTTTAAGTCTTGATGCTTTAGCAATTATATAACCTTCTTCAAGGGATATCTTAGCTCCCATTTTTTCCAGCCCTGCTAAATGAAGATTTACAGGTCTTGCTCCAATTGCACATCCACCTGGCAAAGAAACCTTTGCCCTGCCAAATCTTGCTACAAGAGGTCCAAGCACCAGGATTGATGCTCGCATTGTTTTGACAAGCTCATATGAAGCTTCAAATTTATTTATTTTTGTCGTATTGATGCTACAGACATCGTTAAATTCAACTGCTCCTCCCATTCTTTTTATAAGTTCTGTCATAGTTAACACATCCTTTAGTCTTGGAATTTTTTTAAGTGTATGCACTCCTTGAGCAAGGAGAGAAGATGCCATGATTGGTAGAGCAGCATTTTTTGCTCCACTTATCGTTACTGTGCCTTTTAGTGGCATTCCACCAGAAATAAGTAACTTATCCATGTTAAATATATTAAACTAAAATAAGGGGGTAAGAAAATATGCTTACAATAGATGATGTAATTAAAAAAGTTTTACAGTATAGGCCCAAAGCCAATGTTGAGCTTATAAAAAAGGCTTATATTTTCTCAAGAGAAGCCCATTGTGCTCAGAAAAGAAAAGAGGGAATTCCTTACATATACCATCCTCTGGCTGTAGCAGATATACTTGCTCAGATGAAACTTGACTCTACCACAATTGCAGCGGGACTTCTTCATGATACAGTGGAAGATGCTGAAATGACAATTGATGATATAAGTGAAATTTTTAATCCTGATGTTGCTTTTTTGGTTGATGCTGTTACAAAGTTAAGTAAACTTCAGTTTTCCACTGTAGAGGAGGCTCAAGCAGAGAGTTTCAGAAAGATGTTCCTTGCTATGTCAAAGGATATAAGAGTGATTCTCATAAAGTTTGCTGATAGACTTCATAATATGAGAACCATTGAATTTCTTCCTGTAGAGAAACAAAAAAGAATAGCAAAAGAAACTCTTGAGATATATGCTCCCCTTGCAAACAGGCTGGGAATTGGCTGGATGCGAACGGAATTTGAAGATCTTTCATTTAAGGTCCTTTATCCTGAGGAATATGAAGAGCTTGTCAGAAAAGTGGCAAAAAGAAAAGAAGATCAGCAGGCATATATTGACAATGTTATAAAAATTCTTTCAGAGAAAATTAAAGCAATGAATATTCCCTTTAAGATATATGGAAGAGTAAAACACTACTTTGGAATATATCAGAAGATGATTAAACAAAAAATCTCTTTTGAGCAGGTCTATGATGTTATAGGAATAAGGATTATTACTGATACAGTCCCTCATTGTTATGATATTTTAGGCATTATTCATTCCCTGTGGACACTGATACCTGGAAGATTTAAAGATTTTATCAGTCTTCCAAAGTCTAATTATTATCAGTCCCTTCATACTACTGTGATTGGACCAGGAGGAGAAAGAGTGGAATTTCAGATTAGGACAGAGGAGATGGATATAATTGCTGAAGAAGGTATTGCTGCTCACTGGAGGTATAAAGAAAGAAAGGATTTAACTGAAAGAGAAGCAAAGCTGGTATCCTGGCTCAGGGATTTAATTAAAGAGATATCTGATCCAAAGGAGCTTCTTGATGCAGTAAAAGCCGAAGTTGTGCCTGATACAATCTATGTTTTTACGCCAAAAGGAGATGTGAAAGAACTTCCGGTTGGCTCAACACCAGTAGATTTTGCCTATGCAATACATTCCGAAGTAGGAGCTAAATGTGCAGGAGCAAAAGTCAACGGTAGAATAGTTCCACTTAACTATCAACTTCAAAGTGGAGATGTGGTTGAGATAATAACAAGCCCACATCAAAAACCAAGAAAAGATTGGTTACAATTTGTTGTTACTCAGAGAGCAAAAAACAGAATAAAGCATTTTCTCAGACAGGAAGAAAGACAACAGGGAATTGACATAGGTAAGCAGTTACTGGAAGCAGAGTTGCGTAAACAGGGAATTCAAACAGCGATCCTTAAAAATGAAAAAATTGAAGAAGTTTTAGAAGTTTTACAGGCTTTTTCTGTTCAGAGTCTTGAAGACTTGTATCTTCTTATAGGACACGGAAAAATATCTGTTCATCAGGTTGTAAATAGATTGTCTCCCGAGATTCCTCAAGAAGAATTTGTTATTGCAAAAAAAACCAGTAATAGAAAAGACCATAAACAGTTTATTTCTCTTAAAGGAGTAGATGAGGTGCTGTATCACATAGCAAAGTGTTGTATGCCTGTGCCTGGAGATGAGATAATAGGCTTTATTACAAGAGGAAAGGGTATTTCAGTGCACAGAAAAGATTGCATAAATGTTAAGCACATGCAGCCTGAAAGACTAATAGAGGTATTCTGGACAGCTGATGATACTTCAAAAGTTCAAACAAAAATTAGCATAGAATGCGTGGATAAGCCTGGTATTCTTGCCACACTTACAGGACTTTTGTCAGCAAATCAGGTTAATATAACTCAGGTAAAAGCCAACTCTACATCTGACAAAAGAGCTTTAATTGACTTTACTATTGAAGTAAAAGACAGAGCTCATCTGTCAGATATTATCAATAAAATATCACAGATCAGCGAAGTTTTATCAGTCAAAAGATAGCTCTATGGCACCTTTTCTTATTACTTTAGGGGGTTCAACTGTTGTATCCACAATTGTTGATGGTATTCCTAAAAGTTTCCCTCCATCAATGATAAGATCAATGGGTGCTTCTTTGAAATACTCAATTATAGTTTCAATGCGGTCTGCTGCAGGAAAACCTGATATATTTGCCGATGTTGCTGTAATAGGGAATGCAGATTCTTGAATTAATTTTAAAGCAAAAGACTCACCAGGCATCCTGACTGCCACTTTTCCATCTTTTGTTATCTCTTCCGGTAGATTTTTTTTAGCTGGTAAAAGCAAGGTCAGAGGACCGGGCCAGAACTTTTCAATTAGCTTTTGTGCTACTGAAGGTATAAATTCAGCAACCATCTCAAGATGATCTAAATTGACAATCAGAGGGAAACTTTTTTCTTCAGGTCTTTTCTTAATTTCAAAAATTTTTTTTAGACTTCTTTTGCTGTTATATTTTGCTCCTATTCCATAAAGAGTTTCGGTGGGATAGATTATTATCCCATTATTTTCAAGAATTTTAAGAACTTCTTTAATGTTTATTTCTTCAGTTGTCGTGAGTTTCATTTAATTGTTCAAGTAATGCTTTAAGTTTTTTGTGTTCTTCCTTTGAAATTTCTCTATCTTTAAAATATATCTTTTCGTATTCCTTAACAAATTTTTCCGCTTTAAGTTTCACTTCAGAATTCTCTATTTTAGAAACGAATTCTTCCAATCCCTCATACTTTTTTCTTTCAAATCCCTGTTTTTTCATTATAATAAAAAATCTGTTTAGCAGGTCTCTTTTTTTATTGAAATATTGATAGATTTTAAGAAAGCCATAAAGAATGCCTAAGCTCATTAGAATTAAAAAAATTTCTCTGGTAAATTTAATCTCTGGAGTTTTTAAGGATTTTGCTAATTTGAACTGAGCCTTTATATCATAATCAAGAACAATACTGTTCCAGAGATAATCAATTAGATTAAAAATAACAGACTCATGAGTTCTATAGATTTTCCCTGATGGATCAAATCTATGCCACTGTCCATCAATCCATGCCTCAACCCATAAATGAGCATCAGAGGCTCTTACTATGTAGTATCCTCCAAATTCATTATAAGTTCCTCCTTTAAATCCTCCCACGACTCTTGATGGAATATTCTTAATTCTCAACATTAAAGCCATAGCAGTTGCAAAGTATTCGCAGTTTCCTTTTTTCTTGTTGAATAAAAAATCTTCAACAGGATTGTCACCTGTTGGAAGGTCTTTCAAAGCGTATTGATAATTAGTTAAATATTTTAATATGCTTTCTGCTATTTCTCTTTTGTTTGATGCATGTGATGTAATTTTCTGTGTGAGATTTATAATTTTTTCTGAGACAATCTTAGGAATTTCAAGATAGGCAGATGAAACAGAGGCTTCTTTTAAATGATAATTCACAAAAGATGTGGCAGAGTATTTTATTGTTTTCTCAGGTGAAAATTTCATTCTGTAAACTCCTGGATACTCCTGTGAAATATCCTGTATATAAATTTTTAATGGATAATCCAGGACTGGAAGATACTGTTCTGTAAGTGGTTCTAAAGTCACAGTATAGTTTATTTTTTCTCCATAAATGTTAGCGCTATCTTTATCAGAAACTCTTTTGCGCCATCTTTTACCATCAAAGCTGTCAAAGGTAATTACTCTCCAGTAAAGTTCCTGAGATAATTTTTCCATTGTTACTCTCATTATTATTGTTTTGTCTTCTTCTATATCTCTTACAGAGCCAAGATTTACAGTGGAAGAAAATCCTGTTTTCGTTTTGCTGAAACCTATATCCATAAGAGGAACAGGCGTTCTTGGTAGAATTACAAAAAATAATGCACTTAAAGGAATTGAGATAACACAGATAAATATGGCAACTTTGAAAAGATTTATAATTTTCTCAAAATTTATAAAATCTTCCTTAACTTCTTTCATGTATGTAAGAAGCAAAATAGCAAAAATTGTGAAAACAAGCATCCCTAACACTCTTATGAGAAATATCCATGAAATATTAAAAAGTGAAGAACTTCCAAGTAAAAGTAGGGAAAGAAGGTAAATTTGAAAATACTCTCTTGAGCTTTTTTTGCTGAGAAATCTTATTGAAAGAATGAGTATGAGAGCCTCTATTGATGGCAAAAGAATATCCTCTAATGAAAAACTTAAAAAGGGCATGATAATTAAGCCAATTGATATGAAATTAAGTAGCCATATGGGTAAAAAAATTTTTTTGATATGTAAAAATACAGAAGCTAAAATTATCAAGAGAAATATGAAATTCACATAATTGGAAATGTATGAAAAGATAGCTGTAAAAGGTATCAGGGCAATCAGGATGCTAAGCACAAAGATAATGTTTTCAGTTTTACTTTGAGTTATAAACCGCAAGAGCATAAAGCATTCTCCTTAAGTGAGAATGTCCAGTTTCTGGAGGATAAAATTCATTGTTAAGTTTTAATCCTGCAGGATTTCCCATCTTTGTAAGTTCAATTAAAGCATAAGCTGTTTTACTGATTTTTTCTTCAATGTTACCTGAAAAATCGCTCAAATTCACAACTACAGGGTTTCCTGAAGGAGGAGAAAACTCTTTTGTTTTGAGAGAAGATGTCTTAGCTGTTGCTTTCCAGTGTATGTATTTTATAGGGTCACCATGAGTATAAGCTCTTACTCCGGTGACTTCACCCTCATATGACTTTCCTTTTGAAATAATTGAATCTACTTTTGCTTTACCCTCTGAAATTAAAAAGGATATATCACATTTTAATGGATATGGAAATACTGTAAATTCAAATTTTAATGGAAGAGTTCTTGTTCTTTTAAAGAAATAAAAGGGAAAGTATGATGAAACTATTATTTCTTTGATAGTGTGAATGCCCCTTTTAGAAAATGTTAAATTTACAATCAAATTTTTTTCTCCTTTAAGGTAAGAAATAATTTTTTCTTCATTAAAAACTTTAATTCTTAAAAGAAAAACTCCGAAAAAATACTTATTTTTTGCTCTTATTCTGAAACTTGCAGGTTTTAAGGCAAAGATATCCTCTGGAGGCAGTATTGAAATTTCAATATTTTTTAGATTAAAAAAAGAAACAATGCCACTCAAAGCCATAATACTCAGGAGAAAAGAGACTATCAAAAACAATAGATTGTTTCCTGTATTGACTGCTCCAAAACCTATCAAAAGTGTGATTGTAATGTATATCCAGCCAGTATTTGTAATTTTTACGGTGGAGTTGAAATACCTTGAAGGATTGATGATATCACCTCTTGTTTTAATGTTTCCTCTTCTTTAAGTATAATGCGATGGGGCACCACAAAAGGAATCATCTCTTTTACATCTTCAGGAATTACATAATCTCTTCCTTTAAAGTATGCATAGGCTTTTGCCGTAGTAGTAATTGCCAGAGCAGCTCTTGTAGAGATGCCTAAAAGAATTCGGCTATCTTGTCTTGTGGCATTGACAAAATCAATAATCCAGTTAATGATTTTTTCAGAAATGTAAATCTGTTTTATTTCATTTTGAATTTTTATTATTTCTTCTTTTTCAATAGCAGCAGTTAATCTGTACAAATTTTCTCTTGAACTTCCTTCTTTAAGAATCTGCTTTTCTGCCTCTCTGTCTGGATAACCTATGCTTATTTTCATCATAAATCTGTCAAGCTGGCTTTCAGGTAATGGAAATGTTCCATAAATCTCAACTGGATTCTGAGTGGCAATTACAAAAAAAGGTTTTGGAAGCTTGTATGTTTTTCCATCAACTGTGACCTGTTCCTCTGCCATTGCTTCTAAGAGAGCAGATTGGGTTTTTGGTGTTGCCCTGTTAATTTCATCTACAAGAACTATGTTATTAAATATAGGACCTGGTTTAAACTCAAACTCACCTGTATTTTTACTGTAAATTGAAAGTCCTGTAATGTCTGTTGGAAGAAGATCGTTGGTACATTGAATTCTACCAAAACTTAAATTTAAAACTTTTGAAAGAGCAATTGCTAAAGAGGTTTTACCAAGACCTGGAAAGTCTTCAATAAGAAGATGTCCTTTTGAAAATATGGCGATTAAAGAAAGAATAATCGCTTTTTCTTTACCCTGAAGGCAACTTTGAAGGCTTTCAAGAATCTGAAGAATTTTTTTATTCTTTATAATCATAAAGAGGGGGATTTAACCCCCTCTTTTATTTTAACCTTCCAGATAAACCTTTTCAACAGGTGGTGCTACCTGTTTTTTACGGGACATTACACCAGGAAGCCATACAGAAGGACCTGAAACTTTTACATTGAAGGCTTTTTCAATTTTTGCAGAATCTCCAACATAGTAAAGCTCTGTTCCTTCCTTTATGATGTCAGTTGCCATGAAAATAACCATGTCATAGCCTTTGCTGCTTTTGAGTTCATTAAGATACTTCACAAACTCATCCTTACGCTCATAAACTTCTTCAATGTCAACAACTTCTGTCTGTCCAATTCCCACTTTTTTGCCTTTGAAGTCATAGTCTTTAAAATCAACATGAACGACATCAGCTATTGGTTTCCCTTTTATGCTTGCCTTTGCTTTTTTGAGGTCAACTCCAAACTTTGTAATGTCAGAAATTCCTGCTACCTGGGCAAGTTCCTGAGCAATTTTTTTGTCTTCTTCAGTGGTTGTTGGAGATTTGAAGATAACTGTGTCAGAGAGAATTGCACTTAGAAGCAAACCAGCATATGTTTTGTTTGCTTTTACTTCATTAGGAAACATTTTTGCAATGACTGTTGCTGTGCTTCCCACAGGCTCAACATGAATAAATATTGGATCAGGATAATTAAAATTCATCTTGTGATGATCAATGATTGCAAGTATTTTTTCTGCACCATCAACTCTCTGACCAGGTTCATTGTGATCTACCAGTACCAGTGTTTTACCAGAAGCATTTTCAAGAACTTCAGGGGCTGATACTCCAAACTGCTTGAGAGCAAACTCTGTTTCTTCATTAATAGGTCCTGCTGTTGCTGCCTTGTAGCCTTTAATGCCTGCATAAACAATTGCTGAACACACTGTGTCTGTGTCAGGTGCCTTATGGCCAATTACATAAATATCACTCATACTTTTCCCTCCTGATAAAATTTTTTAAAATTGTAAAATTTTGACAATTTCATGGTTAAAATGTCAAGAATACAGTCATTAAATTTTAAAATAGAGTTATTAAAGCTTTTCAAGTAACTTTTTAACAGACAATTTAAGTTCCGGATGAACAAAATCAGGTGCTATTTCACTCAATGGTTTTAATACAAAATACCTTTCATGCATGAGAGGATGGGGAATGATGAGCTCCTCGCTTTTTAAAATAAGGTCATCATAGAAAATGATGTCAATGTCAATAATTCTTGGACCGTATTTTATTGAAGGTCTTCGCCCCATGTTACTTTCAATTTTTTTTAATAATTGAAGAAGTTCAAGAGGTTTGAGCTCAGTAAATGCTTCAACAGCCATATTTGCAAAATCTGGCTGATTTTTAAATCCCCATGGTTTTGTAATATAAATGGAAGATTTTTTATCAATAATCAATCCTGACTGCTCAAGCATAGTAATAGCCTGAAAACAGTTCTTTTCCTTTTCACCAATATTTGAGCCTATAGAAAGAAAAACCCTATGCATTAAAATTATTTTAATGGTAAAATAAAAAAAAACTCTATGGGAGGGCTTTATGCTAAAGGCAAAGGTAAAATGGGCAGGAGGGCTACAGTTTATAGGACAATCAGGCACAGGTCATGCAATTGTTATAGATGGAAGCCCGGACTATGGTGGTGAAAATACAGGAATGCGTCCTATGGAGCTTTTGCTTGTAGGGCTGGGAGGATGCAGTGGTATGGATATTGCTTCAATTCTTGCAAAGAAAAAGCAGGATGTAAGAGGTATAGAGATAAATGTTAAGGGCAAACAGCCTGATGAATACCCGAAGAGATTCACAGAAATAGAGATTGAGTTTATAGTGAAGGGTAAAAATCTATCAGAGGAAGCTGTAAAAAGAGCTGTCCAGCTTTCAATGGAAAAATACTGCTCTGTAAAGGCAACGCTTGAGCACTCAGCAAAGATAATTCATTCATATAAAATAGAAGAGGTTGATTAGCCTCTTGCATATTTGTAATAGGCTGCGCAGCTTCCTTCAGAGCTTACCATGCATGCTCCAACAGGATTCTGAGGTGTGCAGATTTTTCCAAATAAAGGACACTCAGGTGGAAGTTTCACTCCTCTAAGAACAAGACCACATTGACATCCTTTTGGTTCTTTTGACTGCAGTGGAGGAATATCAAAAACTTTTTCGGCATCTCTATGTGAGTATTCTTTCTTAAGTTTAAGACCACTCTTGGGAATTACTCCAATACCTCGCCAGTTACTATCAGCTTGTTCAAAATACATATTTATAAATTCAACTGCCTTTGGATTCCCTTCCGGTTTCACAGCATCTTTATACTGTATCTGTATTCTTGGCTCATCCTCTAAAATTTGTTTCAGCAACATGGCTATTGCCTGAAGAATATCATCAGCATCAAATCCTGTGATTACGCACGCTTTTTTGTATTTTGATACAATAAATTCATAGGGTTTACTCCCAATTATTGTGCTTACATGACCTGGAAGAATAAATCCATCAAGTTTGAGTTCCTCTGTATTAACCAGAACTTCAAGTGCTGGCGGAACTAATTTATGAACTGAATAAATGTAAAAGTTTTCAATTTTTTTGTCTTCTGCAACAGCAACTGTGGCTGCTATCAGAGGTGAGGTTGTTTCAAATCCTACTGCAAAAAATACTACTTTTTTATCTCTGTTTTGCTCTGCCACTTTTAATGCATCCAGTGGTGAATAAACCATTCTTACATCCACTCCTTCAGCTTTTGCTCTGTAAAGAGAACCATCACTTCCAGGAACTCTCATCATATCACCAAAGGTTGTAACAATTACATTGGGCTGTTTTGCAATATAGAGCATTCTGTCAATGTCTTGTATTGGAGTTACGCAAACAGGGCATCCAGGACCGCTCAGCAGTTTTATGTTAGAGGGTATAAGGCTTCTTATGCCGTGTCTAAAAATGGAGACAGTATGAGTTCCACAGACTTCCATTAGATTTATCTGTCTTTGGATTTTTTTTGATAGTTTTTCAATGGTTTCAACGAATTCTTTCAATTTATTCCTCCTTCCACGAATATCTTATCTGTTAAATTTTTAACAGCTTCAAAGCCTTGCAATTTAAAAATTTCCAGTATTTGTTTATGATTGTTCTTCCATCTGTTAAACTCTAAATTTCTTATTTCTTCAATTTTCTGCCAGTCATCTGATATCAGTGCTTTTTGTATCTGCAAAAAAACAGGCTTCAGTATCTTCTTTTGATAAGCACCTTGTGTAAGTATGTATAAACTGAGAAGCTCTTTATTCCTTTCAAGAACAGCTTTATAAACAGGACCTTTTTCTGAAAAGTCAGCAATAAAGTCTATAATTCCTCTTAAAATATGCTCTGTTTTTGAGTTATCACATTTTTTTATCATTTCATTCCAGCAAGATGAGTTCAACTGCTGTTCTGCTATTTCATGATAGAGCACTATTTTTGAATATGTATTAACAATTTTTTTAAACTCTTCAGAAGAGATTTGAGAGTCATGGAGAATTCCATATTTTAAAAAAAATTCATGACTGTTTTTCCCTCTCCAGCTCTGTAAATCTTCCCATAGCCTGTATTTTATGTCTGTTAATCTTATGAAAATAGTATCACCCACACTCATCCCGGGCGAAGAAAAGATATCTCTTACAATTTCTTTATCTATAAAATAAACATTGTATCCATCAATTTTTTCAAACCTGTAAATTGAGCCGACAAAAAAGCTCGGTTTCATAAATAAAGCAAAACCAGCTCCGTAAACAAAGCCATTATTCACAATAATGCTGTTTATTTCGTCAATATCAAAGGGTGAATAGGAGTTACCATTAATTTGAATTGGAACTAAGGTGGCATTTTCAAGCTTTTTCCAGACTGCTTCTTTTTTTTCAATCCACGGAAGTATCTCTTCATTGCTTATGCTATCCCAGGGTTCAAGTCCTCTTTCAATTTTGAAAAGCTCTCTAAGACGAAGTAGCAGTGTGCAGATTGAAAAATAACCCCAGTAATTGGCATCTGACACATCGCAATTATAACTTACTGTTTTAAAAAAATCTGGATTTAACATATTTTTATCATACCATATTTGGGAGGTTTTTCTTGAATTAATAAGTTACGGTGTTTTAAGATACAACTATGGTTAAGATTCTGGAGAAGATTTTTGGAACGAAGAATGAAAGAGAGCTTAAGAGATATTTTAAAATTGTTGAGACCATCAATGCACTGGAATCATTAATTTCCAACCTTTCTGATGAAGCTCTGAAAGCAAAAACAGAAGAATTTAAAGAAAGACTTGCCAAAGGACAAAGTCTCGATGACATTTTAGTTGAAGCCTTTGCAGTAGTGAGAGAGGTTGCAAAAAGGACTCTTGGAATGCGACATTTTGATGTTCAGCTCGTTGGTGGACTGGTGTTACATGAAGGAAAGATTGCAGAAATGAAAACAGGAGAAGGTAAAACCCTCGTTGCAACTCTTGCTGCATACTTAAATGCTCTTGAAGGCAAAGGTGTTCATGTGGTAACAGTTAATGATTATCTTGCCAGAAGAGATGTTCAATGGATGGGACCAATATATAATTTTCTGGGGCTAAGTGTTGGTGTAATTCAACCTGATGCTTCTTTCGTTTATGATCCCGCTTACAGAGTTCCTGATAAACGCTTTGATAGGCTTCGTCCATGCAGTAAAAAAGAAGCTTATCTTGCAGACATTACCTATGGAACAAACAATGAGTTTGGATTTGATTATTTAAGAGATAATATGTGCTATAGAATTGAAGAACAGTGTCAGAGAGAACTTAACTATGCAATTGTTGATGAAGTTGACAGTATTCTCATAGACGAAGCAAGAACTCCCCTTATTATTTCAGGTCCTTCAGAGGAGTCAACAGATATTTACTATGCTGTAAACAGAATTATTAAATATTTAAAACCTGAGGAAGACTTTAAGCTTGATGAAAAACTTAAAACAGTTGTTCTCACTGAACAGGGTTCTCGTAAAGCTGAAAGACTTTTAGGAATAGACAATCTCTATGATCCTGCAAATATTCAGACAGTGCATCACATAAATCAGGCAATAAGAGCTCATTACTTCTTTAAGAAAGATGTGGATTATGTCGTAAAAGATGGAAAAGTTATCATTGTTGATGAGTTTACAGGAAGACTTCTTCCAGGAAGGCGCTGGTCCGATGGACTTCATCAGGCAATTGAGGCAAAGGAAGGATTAAAAATAGAGGCGGAAAATCAAACACTTGCAACGATAACCTTCCAAAATTACTTTAGAATGTACAAAAAACTTGCTGGAATGACGGGAACAGCAGATACAGAGGCTGCTGAGTTTGCAGAGATTTATAATCTTGATGTGGTCGTTATTCCAACTCATAAGCCAATGATTAGACAGGATTATCCAGACGCAGTATATAAGACTGAAAAGGCAAAGTATGAAGCAGTTGTTAGAGAAATAGAGGAATGCTACCAAGCAGGAAGACCTGTGCTGGTTGGAACAACATCAATAGAAAAGTCTGAACTTTTAAGCAGAATGCTTAAGAAAAAGGGAATTCCCCACAATGTTTTAAATGCCAAGTATCATGATAAAGAAGCTGAAATTGTTGCCCAGGCTGGAAGAATTGGTGCTGTGACAATTGCAACAAACATGGCTGGAAGAGGAACGGATATACTTCTTGGTGGAAATCCAGAATTTTTAGCAAGGGAAATGCTTGATGGAAAAGATTACACTGAAGAGGAATTTCAGCAGACTTTAAAAAAAGCCAGGGAAGTTTGCGAAAAAGAGCATGAAAAAGTTGTCTCACTTGGTGGTCTCCATATAATTGGAACAGAAAGACATGAATCACGAAGAATTGACAATCAGCTGAGGGGTAGGGCAGGAAGACAGGGTGATCCTGGTTCATCCCGTTTTTACCTTTCTCTTGAAGATGAGCTTCTGAGGCTTTTTGGTGGTGAAAGACTTCAGAGTCTCATGCATTTTTTGAAAATTGAAGATGACATGCCAATTGAAAACAAAATGGTTTCAAAGGCAATTGAAAATGCCCAGAAAAGAGTTGAAGCCCATAATTTTGATATAAGAAAACATTTGCTTAAATACGATGATGTTATGAATACTCAGCGAAAGGAGATTTACTCCTTCCGTAAAGAAGTGCTTGAGAGCAGTTCTTTAAAAGAGAAAGTTTTTGAGTTTCTTGAGACAGAAGTTGATGAACTGGTTGATTTTTATCTATCCGATGAAGACGGAGGTATTGAAAAATTAAAGGAACAGATAAATGTGAGATTTGATGTTGATGTTGATTTGAACAATAAATCAAAGGATGAAATAAAACAGCATCTAATTGAAAAACTTAAGGAAGCCTATGAACAAAAGGAAGCAAAAATTGGCTCTCAACTGATGCGTGATGTGGAAAAGATGATTTTTCTTCATGTAATTGATACGAAATGGAAAGACCATCTTCTTGCAATAGACCATATTAAAGAAGGGATTGGATTGAGAGGTTATGCTCAGAAAGACCCTCTCGTAGAATACAAAAAAGAAGCCTTTGAGCTTTTTGAAGAGATGTCAAGAAATATCATATCAGACATACTTACAAGGTTGTTTAAAATTCAGGTAAGGGAAGAATCTCAGGTTAAACTCCAAAAGACACAAAAGATTCAAAGAAGCGGTGGAGATGGTGCAAATAGGCCTGCCCAAAAACCTAAAAAAATAGGACGGAATGATCCCTGTCCATGCGGTAGTGGGAAAAAATATAAAAAATGCTGCGGTAAAAATGCTTGATGAAATCTTTAAAAAACATGGAGTTTTAATCTGTTACCTCTTTGGTTCTCAAAAGGACAAAGCATTTTGAGACAATAGAAAATGGTTATTTCCAGTTTGAACATTAAAGCTGATTGAGGATAGAGTTGGCTTTATCCTTAAGGCACTGGCAAAGCTAAGAGAACTCTCTATCTACTCATTAATCTCAACAGGTTTGTCTCTCTCAGAATCAACAATACATAGAAATCCGAAAGGCTCATTAAAAGGATTAATTAGCTGATGTATCTCATTGGGTGCTATGTAGACTATATCAAGATATTTTAAAATGTGGCTTTTCTTTCCAAGACATACCTTTCCTTTTCCTTTTAAACATATAACAACATGGGAATGCTGATGATACTCAAGAGAGGAACTACCACCAGGTGCAATTTCAAAGTATCTTACTTCAAATTTAATTGAATCAGACTTTACAAGAGGAAATCTTTCAATATAAAACCAGCTTCCTTTTTCATCTTTATAGGGAATGCTTTTTATTCCCTGCCATAATCCATCTTTAAATCTGATTATCCTACTTTTTGTTATTTTCTGCCTTGAAGGTAGTTCACAGAAAAAATTTTTTTGTTGATTTTTTTCTTTTGACATGATATATAATTATAATCCAAAATTTTGAGAACTGTGAAAAAGTAAGACAGGTCTTTGTAAATTTATTGGAAAATTTAAAAGGGGGATGGGGTATGTTTGGTAAGATTCAGAATTTATTTAATTCCTTTTCATTAAGTAAGAAGGTATTTATTCTTTCTATTGTGTCAATACTTATCGTCTATTCAGCAGTGGCTTTGATTATTTATCTTCAGACAAAGTCAAAGATTGAGCATTACAATGTTGAATTCCTTAAAAAGGAAGTAAATTTTATTAAAGAAACAGATTGCATGTTTTGATGAGGCTGCAAAAGATTCTGCAGAAAAATTCATGAAGATTTTTCAAACTATGCTTCCACAAGGGGCAGCTTCAATAAAACCGGACAACTCAATTCCAGATAAGTTTACAGCCCTTACAGGTGGCTCAGTGGCAACAATATTTAAAAGAGAGGGTAATGATTTTCTTAGAATTGCCACGTCTCTTAAAAAGGAAGATGGCACAAGAGCGGTTGGAACAACTCTTGATAGAAATCATCCAGCGTATCAGTTGCTTTTAAAAGGTGAAACCTATATTGGTAAAGCAACTCTTTTTGGAAAAGACTATATGACTAAGTATGTTCCTGTTAAGGATAACACAGGAAATGTTGTAGGAGTTTTGTTTATAGGCTTTGACATAACAAAGACAATGAAACATCTTAAAGATTTTATTCGTTCCGTTAAAGTTGGAAAGACTGGTTACATGTATGTTATTGATGGAAAAGGAACTCTGATAGTGCATCCTGCCTTAGAAGGTAAAAACATTATAGATTCAAAGGATGCGAAAGGAAGAGAATTTATAAAAGAGATTGTCAATAAAAAAGAAGGATTAATATATTATCCATGGAAAAATCCAGGAGAGACTTCTGCTCGGGAAAAGGTTGTTGCCTACACTTATTATCCAGCATGGGACTGGATAATTGCATCAGGAAGTTATGTTGAAGATATCACTTCTGAAGTAGTAAGAATAAGAAACATAATGTGGGCTGTAAACATAATAGGTGCTATAGTTGTTTCATTACTTATTCTTTTCGTAACGCAAAGGTCATTAAAGCCAATACCTGATATGGCACAAAAACTTGAAGAAGTAGCAAAAGGTGATTTCAGCCGTGTTGGTTTTGGTAAAGGTTATAGAAACAGAAAAGACGAAATAGGACTTATTGCAAGGAGCGTTATAAAAGTAGAAGAGTTTGTACAGCAACTTGTAAAAGGCATTAAAAACTCTTCATCAATGGTTCAGTCAGTAATCGGTGCATTAGAGGCAAATGTAGAGAATGTAAAGACAAAAGTAAATGAACAAACCTCTCAAGCTCATCAAATTGCGACTGCAGCAGAAGAGATGAGTCAGACAATAACAGACATTGCTAAGAACGCTGCTCAGGCATCTGAGCTTGCAACAGAAAGCATGAATGTAGCAAAAGAAGGGCAGAGCCTTGCTGAAGGCTCAATGAAGACAGTTCAGTCAGCAAATCGTTCCACAGTTGAATTAAAGAAAACAATAGACGCATTAAACAACAGAGTTGAAGAAATTGGAGACATTGTTACTGTAATTAAAGACATTGCAGACCAGACAAATTTACTTGCATTGAATGCAGCAATAGAGGCAGCAAGGGCAGGTGAGCAGGGCAGAGGATTTGCAGTTGTTGCCGATGAAGTAAGAAAACTTGCAGAGAGAACAATAAAAGCAACTGAGGAGATAGCACAGAAGATAACTGCTGTCCAGACTGAATCAAAAGAGAGCATTAAAAACATGGATGCTACTGCCCGTGAAGTAGCTGAAGCATTGAAAGCACTTAATGAAGTAAAGAAATCTCTAAATAAGATTGCTGAGCATTCTTTAAAAGTAAAGGACCAGATAACACAGATTGCAACTGCTACAGAGGAACAGTCTTCAGCCTCAGATGAAGTTGCTCGTTCTGCAGAGCGTTCAAGCATGCTTGCTCAGGAAGTAAAAAATACAACTGATGCAGTTAAACAGGAAGTGGAAAATTTAAATGACGTAATAAAAAAGCTTACAGAGGCAGTTAAAGGCGTAAAAGTTTAATGAAAGTAGCAAAACTTTACAAATTTGGTGACATAAGAATAGAAGAAATACCAGTTCCTGAGATAGGCTTAAGAGATGCTCTGGTTAAAGTTAAAACCTGTGGAATATGCTCCGGTGATGTAATGCCATGGTATATTGAGAAAAAAGCACCTCTAATTTTAGGACACGAGATTTCAGGAGAAATTGTAAAAATTGGAGATGAGATTAAATCAGAAATATCTTTAAAAGAGGGAGACAGGGTGGTAGTTCATCATCATGCACCCTGCATGAGCTGTTTTTACTGTAGAAGAGGAGATTATGTTCAATGCGAAACATGGAAAAAATCAAAAATTGTTCCAGGAGGTCTTTCAGAATACATAGTTGTTCCAGAGGTTAATTTAAAAAACGATACTTTAAAACTTCCAGACTCTGTATCTTTTGAACAGGGAGCACTGGTTGAGCCAGTTGCATGCGTTGTTAAATCTTTAAAAAGAGCAAACATAAAACAAGCTGATACACTGCTTGTAATTGGACTTGGCGTGATGGGACAGATTCACATAATGCTTGCAAGGCAATTCGGTGCCCAGAAAGTTATAGGTGCAGACATGGTTTCTTTCAGGCTTGAAAAAGCTATTCAAGCTGGTGCAGATTATGTAATTGATGTTTCCAGGGAAGATATTTATGAAAAACTGAAGGATTTGACAGATGGATTAATGGCTCAGGCAGTCATAGTTGGACCTGGAAGTACTGATGTGATAATAAATTCTCTGAAACTTGTCTCACGAGGAGGAACTATTTTAATATTTACTCCAGCACCACCGGAGCAAAAGATACATTTTTCAGTGAATGAGATTTATTTTAATGATATTACCATTACACCGAGTTATTCCTGTGGACCTGATGATATGAAAGAGGCTTTACAGTTTATAGAAAATGGAATAGTAAATTCTGACTTGCTCATTACCCACAGATTTCCCCTTGAAAAGGTTAAAGAGGCTTATGAAATTACAGCAATGGCAAAAGATTCGCTAAAATGCATGATATTATTAGATAGCTAAGCTGTATTGCTCAATATTGTTTGTGGTGAAAGAATGGATTATAGTTTTATTTCCATAGTATTTTCCATCAATTGTTATAAAATGTTTTGCTCTTTTTACGACAACTCCGAGATTTTTTAATCCTTCAAGAGTTAAGGAAGAGGTTTTCCTTAATCTCAGAATTCTTCTTGCAGAAGTAGGTCCTACTCCAGGCACCCGAAGAAGTGTCTCAAGTGGAGCATTTTTAATCTCAACAGGAAATAGATAAATATTTCTTAATGCCCAATCAAGTTTTGGATCTATTTTTTCATTTAAGAAAGGTTTTTCCTCTGAAAGAATTTCTTTAACCTGAAATCCGTAATATCTTATGAGCCAGTCTGCCTGATAAAGTCTGTGCTCTTTAAGAATGGGCGGTTTAGAAATCTGCGGAAGTCTTGGATCATCATTTACCGGAATATATGCAGAGTAATAAACCCTTTTAAGCCTCTGATTGTTTTTATAAAGATCTTCACAGAGTTTAAGAATCTGGTAATCTGTATCTGGAGTCGCTCCGACAATCAACTGAGTTGTATGGCTTTTCGCTCCTTTTTCAGTATTTTCAATTATTTTGTTTATTTTTTCAATTGCACAAAGAATGGAAATCAATTTTTTATCAGGAGCAATCACTGAAAGAGACTGCTCTGTTGGTAGCTCCAGATTTATACTTACTCTGTCTGCCAGTTTAACTGCTTCAGCAATAGCAGTTTCTTCTGAATCAGGAATGATTTTTAAATGAATGTATCCATTGAATTTATATTTAATTCTTAAAATTTTTACTGCATCAATCATCATCTGCATTGTTTTGTCAGGACCGCCAATTATCCCAGAACTTAAAAAAACTCCTTCAATTTGTCTGTTCCTGTAAAACTCATAGGCAACTCTTGCTAATTCTTCAGGCATTATAACTGTTCTTGGAATATCATTTCGTTTTCTATTTATGCAATAAGCACAATCATTTATACAAAAATTTGTAAGTAATACTTTAAGAAGGCGAATGCATCTTCCCTGAGAAGTCCATGTATTGTATATTCCAAATTTTGAAAAACTTTCTTTTTTTGAAAAATTTTTTCTATCAAATGAAGGAGAGCAGGATACATCAAATTTTGCGCCATTGGCAAGAATGGATAATTTTTCGTAAATATCAGGTGATTTCTTGATAAGCATAAAATATTTTAACACTTTTTGTTGACTAAAATAATGCTTTGCTGGTAAAGTATTTATAAAATTCTAAAAAGAGAGGAGGGGAGTAACTGAATGCCCTCTGTAAATGTCAGGGAAATGGATTCATTTGAGGCAGCATTGAAGATGTTTAAAAAACAGTGTGAAAGAGAGGGAATACTTTCTGAAATCAAGAAAAGAGAGCATTACGAAAAACCAAGTGTTAAAAGAAAGAAGAAGATTCTTGCTGCCAAGAAAAAGTTAGCAAAAAAAATGAAAATGTTAGCAAAATAATTTATCTATGGTTAATATTTCGGGAGATTCTGTAAAAACAGAATCTCCTTCATTTTATTTAGCTTAGGAGGAGTTATGAAACTTCGGGAATTATATAAAAAAGCTATTCAGGTTGGAATTGAAAATGATCCAAGAGGAAAAGATGAAGTTTTAAAAGAACTTGAAAAAAGAAAAAAAGAGTATGAAGCCCTTTCTGATAAAAAGAAGGAATTTTTTGATATAGAGTCTCTTGAAAATCCTTACAGTGACTCAAGAATTCTTTTTGGGACAGGAGATGAAGAGATCAAAACAATTATTGCTGGTATAGACATGGAAGTAGGTGAGGTTGTTTTAGCTCATTGTCTAAGAGAAAATGGTAATTCAGTAGACCTGATTCTTGCCCATCATCCTGAAGGTGGAGCCTACGCAAGGCTTTTTGCAGTAATGCACATGCAGGCTGACATACTTGGAAGATTTGGTGTTCCTATAAATATTGCTGAAAGTCTTCTGGAAGGCCGAATAAAAGAAGTGGAAAGAAAATTAATGCCTGTAAATCATACAAGGGCAGTGGATGCTGCAAGACTTCTTAATATACCATTTATCTGCCTTCATACGCCAGCAGACAATATGGTTGCCACATATCTACAAAAACTTTTTGATGAAAAAAAACCATATACTCTGGAGGATGTTATAGATTTACTCCTGGAGATTCCTGAATACAGAGAGGCTGAAAAAAATAATGCAGGTCCTAAGATTCTAATTGGAAGCAAAGAAAGAAAAGCAGGAAAAATCTTTGTTGATATGACAGGAGGCACTGAAGGTTCAAAAGATATCTTTCAGAGCATGGCTTTAAGCGGGATAAATACAGTTGTAGCAATGCATTTAAGTGAAGAGCATCGCAAGGAAGCAGAAAAAAATCATATAAATGTAGTAATTGCCGGGCACATAGCAAGTGATACTCTTGGACTAAACTTGCTTCTTGATAGAATAACAGAGGGAGAGGAAATTAAAATTTTGGAGTCTTCAGGATTCAGGCGTTTTAGTAGGCAATAAGCCTCTGGAATGAATTATCAAAAAATTTTAGAGGAAATAAAAAACAGATTAGACATTGTTGATGTTATCTCTGAATACATTGATTTAAAAAAAACTGGACAGAATTACAAATCTCTTTGTCCCTTTCATTCAGAAAAGACTCCTTCATTTTTTGTTAATCCTTCCAAACAGATTTTTCACTGCTTTGGATGCGGAAAAGGTGGAGACATTGTTACATTTATAATGGAATATGAAAAAATCAGCTTCATTGAAGCTCTTTCAATCCTTGCAAAAAAAGCAGGAGTTGAATTTGAACCTTTAAAAAGAGGTATTTCCTACGCTTATAAAGAAAAACTTTATGAGATATACGAGCAGGCAACACATTACTACATGGAACAGTTAAAAAGTTCTGAAAAAGCAAAACTTTATCTTAAAAGTAGAGGTATTAATGAAGAAACCGTGAAAATATTCAAAATTGGTTATGCACCTCAAGAGAGAAATTCTTTATGTAATTTTTTAAAAGAAAAAGGCTTTGATGAAAATTTGATTAATTCTTCAGGTCTGGTTAACAATTCTTACGATTTTTTTAGAAACAGGATTGTTATTCCTATTCATGATCTGACAGGTAAAGTTATAGGATTTGGTGGAAGACTGATTGATTCTGAGACTGAACTTCCTAAGTATATTAATTCGCCAGATACTCCCATATTTAAAAAAGGAGAAAATCTTTTTGGATTCTGGCATGCAAAGCAGTATATCAGAGAAAAGGGATATGTAATGGTTGTGGAAGGTTATATGGATGTAATTCTATGTCATCAACACGGGTTTAAAAATGCAGTTGCGCCTTTAGGAACTGCTCTTACGCAAGAACAGTTAGAAAAAACGAAAAGAATTCTCAATAATCTAAAAAAATTTACAAATAGGATATTGTTAATATTTGACGGAGATGAAGCGGGTGTCGTAGCTGCTCAGAGGTCATTGTTGACTTTGTTTAATGGAGGATTTATAGTAAAAATAGTTTTATTACCTGAGAAAGAAGATCCTGCCAGTTTTTTGCAAAAATACGGAGAAAAGGCATTTAAAAACTATCTCATTAAGGCTTTATCTCCTGTTGATTTAATTATGAAGACTTATCCCCCAAAAAAATTAAATGAAGGAATTCGTAATTTTCTGAATATGCTCAGCTATCTTAAAGATCTGATATATCGGGATGAGCTTTTAAGAGAACTCTCAGAAAAAACAGGAATTAATGAAGTAACCTTAAGAGAGGAACTTAAACAAATTATTTCCAATAAAACTTCTAAAAAAGAAAGAATTGATTTCAAAGCATATTCAGGCTCTAAAGAAGAAGAAATTCTTCTTCGTATAGTGCTTTCCTATCCTGAAAAAATCAATTACATACTGGAAAAAATTAAAATTGAAGATTTTGAAATCCATTCAATAAAAAACATTTTTTTAAAAATACAGGAGTTACAAAGAAATAGCGAGTTCTCATTAGATAAACTATTAAATCTGCTTGATGAAGAGGAAAAAGCTTTTATTTCTAAATTGATAATGACCTCTGAGATTGATGAAGACTCAGTTATACAGAATATGAAAGACTGCATCAAAAACCTTGCACTTAAATCTATTGATAAAAAAATTAAAGAAGTTGCAAAATTAGGTGATGAAAAAAACCTTAATGAATTAATTAAAATAAGGAAAAGTATTATACGAAACTACAATGGATGAACAAAAAGATTTTTTAAATGAATTTATTGAAAAAGATGAAGATGCTGACAGATCAGCACAAGTTTATGATTCTCTGAGACTTTACTTTAAGTGTATTAGTGCCTTTCCTGTTTTATCCAAACAAGAAGAAAAAAATCTTGCAAAGACCATAAACGATAAAAAGATGGAGTTAATAAAAGAATTGCTTCACATTCCATTTGTCCAGAAAAAAATCTACGAATTGAGTAATATTTTTTTAAAAGAACCTGAAAGAGCCAAAGAAATATTGGATGACGAAGAAAACTTTGATCTTGAGCAAATTAAAGAGATATTTCTCAAAGCTTCTGAAAACATAAAGAAAATCATGAGAAGAAAAAAAACTACAAAGGAATTTTTGAAAAAAATATTTAATATTCCATTAAGAGATGAATTAACAAATATGTTTGTTGAAGAACTTGATAATTTTAGAAAAGAAATCATAAAAGGGAGGGATTTAAAGTCTATTACAGGAATGTCAAACGACGAATTTATAAATCATTTCAAAGTCATAAAACAGATATTTAATGAATTCACGGAAGCCAAAAATAAAATGATAGAGTCAAATCTAAAACTTGTTGTTAGTATTGCTAAAAAATACATTGGTAGAGGACTGACTCTTGAGGATTTAATTCAGGAAGGTAACATAGGACTTATGAAAGCCATTGATAAATTTGAATATAAAAAGGGATTCAAATTCAGTACATATGCCACATGGTGGATAAGACAATCAATTAATAGAGCTCTTGCAGATCACTCAAAAACAATTCGTATTCCCGTTCATATTATTGATAGTATATGTAAAATAAATAAGCTTTATCGTGAATTATATCAAAATTCAGAGGATGAACCTGATTTTGATGAAATTTCTTCAAATTTAAATATTCCTGGTGATAAAATTGCTGATTTTCTTGCAATGACTAAAGAACCTATATCAATAGATATCTCATTTAGAGATGATGATTCTCAATTAAAAGATTTCATAGAAGATATAAACTCTCCAAATCCCTACGAAGAAGCATTACATGATGATTTAAAATACTTGATTGAAAAGGTTTTTTCTATTTTGACAGAAAGAGAAAAAGAGATATTAATTAAACGATATGGAATAAATGAAGAAAAGCCAAGAAGTCTTGAGGAAGTTGGTAAAGAATTTTCTGTTTCAAGAGAAAGAGTAAGACAGATTGAATTGAGAGCTATGAGAAAATTAAAAAAACTTTGCAGGCTTAAATGGCTTAGAGAGTTTATCAGAGACAGTTGACTAATCTACCTCAGTAAAGTTATAGTAAATTTTGTAGCGTATTTATTCAGGGCCCATAGCTCAGCGGCCAGAGCTACCGGCTCATAACCGGTTGGTCCCAGGTTCGAATCCTGGTGGGCCCATTTCTTGTAAGGAGACAGGAAAAGTGAATGAGGAATTGGATACTCTTATAAAACTCCAGGAAATTGACTCCTCAATTCTTTCTTTGAAACAAAAACTTGAAATAATTCCTGTGGAAATAAAAAATTTTGAGAAAAAAATGCAGGAAATTGACAGACAGTTTGAAAACGAAAACAAAAAAGTTATAAATCTGGAAAAAAAGCGAAAAGAAAAAGAAATTGAGATTGAAGACATTAATGAAAAAATAAAAAAACTCAAAGAGAAAACATCTCAAGTAAAAACGAATAAAGAGTATCAGGCATTGTTAAAAGAGATTGAATCAGTTCAGGAAAATTTAAAAAAAGAAGAAGAAAATCTTTTATTGATTTTATATGATCTTGATGAAGCAAAAAAGGTTCTTAAAGAAATAAAGGCAGACATTGACACAAGAAAAAAAGAGATTGAAGCGAATAAAAAGGAACTGGAAAAAGAAATTGATATCACAACTCAGAAGATTGATGAACTCAAAAAAGAAAGGAAACAGTTAATAAATAAATTACCTTCAGAAATCTATGCAGAATATATGGAGCTGATGAAAAAACATAAAGGATTAGCGGTTGCTCAGGTAAAAAATTCAGTATGTCAGGGTTGTTTTCTTCACATCCCGCCTCAGCTTTATGTAGAGATAAAATTAAATCAATCAATTTATCACTGCCCTCAATGCGGTAGATTTCTATACTATAAGCCTGATAAAAAATTAGAGCAGGCACAGGTTCAGACTCAGTGAAAGCCCAGCTTTATTGTGATGGTGCATCAAGAGGGAATCCTGGAGATGCAGGGATTGGATGTTTGATTATTTTAGATAACAAAAAAATAGAGATATCAGAGTACATTGGAAAAACAACAAATAATGTAGCCGAATACACAGCATTGATCAGAGGATTGGAAGAGACATTAAAACAAAAAGTACAGGAGATAGAAATTTTTTCAGACAGTGAACTCCTTGTTCGTCAAATTAATGGAGTTTATAAAGTAAGAAATAAAAAATTAATTCCGCTATATGAAAAAGTTAAAGAACTTTTGACTAAGTTTAAAAAATATCAAATATTCCATGTTTACAGGGAAGAAAACTTCATAGCAGACAGACTCGCCAAAGAAGCATCATGGAAACAAAAAAAGTAAGATGCAAAATCTGTAACAACTTAAAAGAAGGTGTAATTATCAGGCATTACAATCTAAGAGTCTGTCTTGATTGTTTTCCCCAGTTTTTTAAGAAAAGAGTCCAGGAAACAATAGAAAAATTTAAAATGTTTGCAGCAAAAGACAGTCTCGTAGTGGCTCTTTCAGGTGGAAAAGACAGCATGAGTATCGCAAAAGCATTAAAAGACTTAGGATACAGCATAAAAGCTCTCCATATAAATGCAGACTTAGGAGAAGTTTCAAGAAAATCCATTGAAATTGTGCAGAATTTTTGTGTAAGAGAAAAAATTCCTCTAAAAATTGTGGACTTAAAAGAAGAAGTTGAACTTTCACTTGAAAAAATCTCAAAAATACTAAAAAAACCTGTGTGTGCAGTATGTGGAATGCTAAGAAGATATATTTTAAACAGACAGGCAGAAGGACAAACAATTGTCACAGGACACACTCTCAATGATGAAGTTTCTTTTATTTTGAAAAACATGATTTTCTGGAATGATGAACTTCTGGCAAGAGTATCACCATTTCTTGACGAAAAAGAGGGATTAACGAGAAAGGTTAAACCTCTTTGCCTTATTACAGAGGAAGAGACCTTACTTTTCTGCAAACTTTCAAATATAACCTATGTTGATGAACAATGTCCCTATAAATCCGAAGTTTATGAAATATTTAAAAATCTCGTTTATGAAATAAATAAAGAATTTCCGGGCTCAATTACAGGATTTTACAAAGGCTATTTAAAAAGAGTAAAAATTTTTTATTCTCAACCATTAAAGGATATTTCAGTCCAGAGATGCATAAAATGCGGATATCCCACAACTACTCAACTTTGCAGTATTTGCAGACTTAAAGAAAAGTTGTTACAATATAAGCATGGATGAGGTTTTAAAGGCAGTTAAAGAAAGAAGAAGTATAAGGTCTTTTTTAAAAAAAGAAATACCTGATGATATTATTAAAAAGGTTATTGAAGCCTTAATATGGGCTCCATCTGCAGGAAATCTTCAGGCAAGAAAATTTTATTTTGTAAAAAATAAAGAGATAAAAACAAAACTTGCTCAAGCAGCTTTGTATCAAACATTTATAGCTGATGCCCCGCTGGTTATTGTTGGATGCATTGATAAGAATAAAATTTATCCAAGATACGGTGAAAGAGGAGTTGAACTCTATGCCATACAGGATGTGGCATGCAGCATTACAAATGCGATGCTTGTTGCCCATGAAAATGGAGTTGGCAGTTGCTGGGTTGGAGCGTTCAGAGAAGAGGAAGTCTCAAGAATTCTTAATTTACCCAGATACTTAAGACCTGTTGTTATTTTACCTCTGGGATATCCAGCTTATGCTCCATCAGCACCGCCAAGAGTTTCAATCCACGAAGCATTGGAGTTTGTTGAATGAGAGACTATCTAATTGTTGCAATAGAAGCTGCTCAGAGTGCAGGAAAAATTATAAAAGAAAGAATCGGCACAATTACCACTGAAGAAATTACACAAAAAAGTATCTCAGACTATGTAACAGAAGTAGATATTTATTCTGAAAAAACAATAATTAATCACATAAAAAAGCAGTTTCCCACTCATCAGATAATGGCAGAGGAATCATCAAATAACTATAAAAAAGCAGAATATTTATGGATAGTTGATCCTCTTGACGGAACAACCAATTTTATACATGGCTTTCCTGTTGTTGCCATCTCTATTGCTTTAATGTATAAAGGCGAGTTGGTTTTAGGAGTTATTCATGATCCCACGAGAAATGAGACCTTTTATGCTGAGCTGGGTAGTGGAGCGTTTTTAGACGGAAAAAAAATAAGAGTATCCACACTGACTTTACCAGAACTAAGCCTTATTGCAACTGGTTTTCCTTTCAGAAACAAACAGTATATTACAGATTACATAAAAATATTTCAATCACTCCTTTACTCTGTGAGTGATCTTAGAAGAGCTGGTGCTGCAGCAATTGATCTTGCCTATGTAGCATGCGGAAGGGTGGATGGATTTTTTGAATTTGCTCTGAGTGCATGGGATATTGCAGCAGGTGTGGCCTTAATAAAGGAAGCAGGAGGTGTGGTATCAGACTTTGATGGAGGAGATCAATATCTAAAAACAGGCCATATAATTGCAGGTAACTCTGTAATCCATTCTTTCTTGGTGAACAAGATTAAAGAAGTTTTAAAAAGCTAAATAAATAAATTTTTATATTCCTCAGCTCGTTTTTGTATTGAAGGAGCAGTCCAGATATCACTCACAACTGCAACAATGTCAGCACCAAGACGAATCAGTTCTTTAGCCCTTTGCACATTTAATCCTCCTATGACGCAAATAGGAATTGAGAGTACTTTTTTTGCCTCTTGAATTATTGATTTTTCAACTACTTTAGCCTCTGGTTTAGTTGAAGAAGGATAAAAACTTCCAAATGCAACATAGGAAGCACCCAAGCTTTCCATAATTTTCGCTCTTTCAAGCTCATTATAACAGGAAACGCCTATGATTTTATTTTTTAAGTTTTGTTTTACTTCGGAAATATCAGTATCTTCTTTGCCAATATGAACTCCGTGAGCATTCAGTTTCATGGCTAAATCAACTCTGTCATTTACAATAAAATAAGCATTGTATTTTTCACAAAGCTCTTTTAATAAAAATCCATAGGACATTAAAAAATTATCTGAATTTGTTTTATCCCTGAGTTGAACAATTTTTGCACCACCTTTTAAGGCTTCCTCAACCATTTCAAGAATTTTATCATAGGGGGTCAGTTTTTCATCTGTTATTACATAAAGTCCTTTTAATTTCAGCATATTTACCTGAATTCTTTTAAAATTTGCATAATTTTCCTGACTCTTTCAGGAAGAGATATCTCTGGTCTGGTTTCTTTTAATCTCAACCATTTCCAAAGCCCTATCGGACAAACTGTAGCAAAGCTTATCTTGAAGTTTTTGCAAACCTCTGGACGATTTTTATAAATTTCGCAGTACGCCTCAGTCCATTGATTTTTATTTATTGAGATGTCAATTAAATGGGGACATTTTTGATTTTCAGGCTTTTTTGTTCCTTCAGGTAATGGCACTGCCCAGCGAAAACAGCATTCTGAACATCTGAGACATACAAAATTTTTTTCTGCAGTATCAAGTATTTCATTAAGCAGTTTACTATTTAAGCTCATAAAAAATTTTAACATTTATAAAAATTTTAAACAATCTTTGTTACCTTCGTCTGTTACCTCAATATGTTACTTTTCGTAACAAAAAATTTTTAGAAGTCTTAAATTTTCTTGGATTTTTAATTGGCATAAAAATTGCAGTCATTCTAAAAATCAAAAAATCAGGGAGGAGGATAAAATGCAAATATTTTTAGACACAGCAGAGATTGAAGCAATAAGAAAATGGGCAGCCACAGGAGTAGTTGATGGAGTTACGACAAATCCTACTCTTCTGGCAAAGGCAGGAGCTAAAGATGTAAAGAGCGTTATAAGAGAAATTTGCAGTCTGGTTCGCGAGCCTGTAAGTGTTGAAGTAATATCAACTGATGCTCAGAGAATGATAAAGGAAGCTCGTGAGTATGCTTCATGGGGATTTAATATTGCTGTTAAGATTCCTATGACAGAGGAAGGAATGAAAGCTGTAAATGTGCTTTCAAAGGAAGGAATTAAAACAAATGTAACTCTTGTGTTTTCAACAAATCAGGGAATTATTGCAGCGAAAGCTGGTGCAACTTACGTAAGTCCTTTTATAGGACGACTTGATGATATTTCTCATGACGGATTAAGCATTGTAAGGGAGTTGGCAGAAATATTCAGAATTTATGGCTTTACAACTAAAATAATTGCTGCAAGTATCCGTCATCCACTTCATGTTGTGGAAAGCGCACTTGCTGGTGCTCATATTGCAACAGTGCCGCCAAAGGTTCTTGAAAGTATGTTTAAACATCCTCTTACAGATATTGGTATTGAAAGATTTTTAAAAGACTGGGAAAGTCTTCATAAAAACTAAGGAGGGAAAGAGCGATGAAAATGAAGTATGTTGATTTCTTAGAAATTGGATATATTCCAAGAGAAAATGATGTTTTGGCTGCATTCTACGTTGAACCAGCAGAAAACGTAACTGTAGAAGAAGCAGCAGGAGCTGTTGCTTCAGAAAGTTCAATTGGCACATGGACTGACCTTGCCACAATGAGACAAAGCATATGGGATGAATTAAGAGCAAAGGTTTATGCAATAGAAGACAATGTTGTTTATATAGCATATCCTGAAGCACTTTTTGAGCCAAATAACATTCCTCAATTTTTAAGTAGTGTTGCAGGAAATGTTTTTGGTATGAAAGCGGTTAAAGCTTTAAGATTACTTGATATAAGAGTAACATCTAATTTTACAACGCAGCTTCCAGGTCCTGCTTTTGGAGTTAAGGGAGTAAGAGAAATTTTAAATATAAAACATAGACCTCTCATCGGAACAATTGTGAAACCAAAGCTCGGGCTTTCACCAAGAGAACAGGCAGAAGTTGTTTACAACTCTCTTGCTGGAGGACTTGATCTTGTAAAGGATGATGAAAATCTTACACATCAGGTTTTCTCAAACTTTGAAGAAAGAGTATTAAGGTGTTTGGAAGCAGTCCAAAAAGCAGAAAAGGAAACAGGAGAAAAGAAAGCTTATTTACCCAATATAACTGCTCCTACTGAAGAAATGCTGAGAAGGGCTGAGTTTGTGAAGAAAAATGGTGGAACTTATGCGATGATTGACATTGTAACAGCAGGATTTTCAGGATTGCAATCCGTTAGAAACAGAAACACAGGATTAATAATTCATGCTCACAGAGCAATGTATGCAAGTTTTGCGCGTCCTAAAAATCATGGAATTCATATGCTTGTTTTAGCAAAGCTTTCAAGGCTTGCAGGAGTTGACCAGCTTCATATAGGCACAGTGGTCGGGAAAATGGAAGGCGACAGAGCTGATGTAATGATTTGTCATGAAGCTCTTGGCAATTCTAAGCATACTCTTAATGCTCCTTTACCTCCACAGAGCTGGGGAAATATAAAACCTGTTTTTTCAGTTGCTTCCGGAGGACTTCATCCAGGACACATTCCTGACCTTGTCAGCATATTTGGAATTGATGCTGTGCTTCAGTTTGGTGGAGGAGTCCATGGACATCCTGACGGAACTCGGGCAGGAGCAAAAGCTGTAAGAGATGCTGTGGAAGCAGCAGTTAAGGGTAAAACTCTGGAAGAAGCAGCAAAGAAAAGTAAAGAGCTGGCAAGAGCCTTAGAAAAATGGAAGGGAGTGGTGATAAAATGAAGCCTGTTTTAGTAGGAATTGCAGGAGACAGCGGAAGCGGAAAAAGCACATTTGTTAAGACTCTGGCTAATTTACTGGGAGAAAAAGATGTAAAAGAAATATGTTTTGATGATTATCACTCCTTAGACAGGCAAGAAAGAAAAGCTGTAAAAATAACGCCGCTTCATCCTCGTGCAAACAATCTTGGGCTGGCTATAGAACACATGTGGCATCTTAAACAGGGTAAAAAAATTTTAAAACCTGTTTATGATCACTCAACTGGTAAATTCGGTGAGCCTGAATGGGTATTTCCTGTATCCTATATTATATGTGAAGGATTGCACACTTTTTATTTTAGTGTGCTTGCTGCTATGTATGATTTAAAGATTTACTATGATACCGATCTTGAACTAAAAATAATATGGAAGATTCAGAGAGATGTTGTAGAAAGAGGATATTTTGCTGAAAAGGTAATTGAAGAAATAAGAGAAAGGCAGAAGGATATAAGAAACTTTGTTGAACCCCAATCTCAGTATGCTGATATTTTACTAAAATTAAAACTGCATTCTGATAACTGTATAGCTGTTCAGTGGAACGATTCTACAAATACTCAATGGTTTAAAAATCTTTTAAATGAACCAGAGTCTTGGAATGCTGTAACAGAGTGGTATGGAGGCAAGAAGTGGAATGTTTATGAAATAACTCATGCATTTACAATTGAGGAAGCAAAGAAAACATTTAAGATTGATAGTTCCTTCAAAATAAAAGAAAAACAGCTTGAACCATATATGCTCGCAGCTGTTTTAATTGCAACCATTCTTAAACAAATAAGAAACTTAAAAGATCAAAAGGAGGTGTAAAAATGTTTGAAACATTTGAGTTAGTTTCAAATTACACAGAGCTGCAATCAATAGCTTTAAGAATAAGAAAAAGCATCATTAAAATGATTTCTCAGGCAGGTAGTGGACATCCTGGAGGAAGTCTTTCCTGTGTTGAGATTTTAACAGCTCTTTACTTTAAAGTTTTAAGACTTAATCCAGATTATCCAGAAGATATGGATAGAGACAGATTTATTCTTTCAAAAGGGCATGCTGCTCCGGCACTTTATGCTACTTTAGCTGAATTCGGATTTATTCCGAAGGAATGGCTTAATAGTTTAAGAAAATTTGGCTCTCCACTTCAGGGACATCCTGATATGAAAAAAGTTCCCGGGATTGAAATATCAACAGGCTCTCTTGGACAGGGTCTTTCAGTAGGAGTGGGAATGGCGTTAGGTGCAAAAATTCAAAAGCTTGGATATCGTGTTTTTGTCCTGTTAGGAGATGGAGAATGTCAGGAAGGACAGGTATGGGAAGCTGCAATGGCTGCATCACATTATAAGCTTAATAACTTAATTGCAATTGTTGATAGAAATAGACTTCAAATTGATGGAAATACAGAAGATGTTATGTCTCTTGAACCATTTGTTGAAAAATGGAAAGCTTTTGGCTGGATGACTGTTGAGGTGAATGGACATGATTTTGGTGAAATAATTCCAGCATTTCAGATAATTCCATACATATCAAAACCTCTTGCAATTATTGCTAATACTGTCAAAGGTAAAGGCGTTTCCTTCATGGAAAACAATGTTGACTGGCATGGTAAAGCTCCAAAACATGAAGAAGCTGAGAAGGCTCTGGAAGAACTTGAAGAAAAAGTTTGTGAGTTAGTTTAAAAGGAGGTTTAATAATGCAAAATAGAATAGCTACAAGACAGGCTTATGGTTTAGCTCTTGTAGACTTGGGAAAAAATAATCCGAATGTTGTTGTCCTGGATGCTGATTTATCCAAATCAACGTATACTGTAAAATTTGCAAAAGAGTTTCCTGAAAGATTTTTCAATGCAGGAGTTGCTGAAGCAAACATGATTGGCATGGCAGCAGGTCTTGCTACATGCGGATTTATTGTGTTTGCCTCTACCTTTGCCATATTCGCCACTCAAAGGGCTTTAAATCAAATTTTTCAGAGCATTGCTTATCCTGAACTGAATGTGAAAATTGCTGCAAGTCATGCTGGAATAACAGTCGGTGAAGACGGAGCAAGCCATCAATCTATTGATGACATATCAATAATGAAAGCAATTCCAGGCATGACTGTAATTGTTCCTGCAGACAGTACAGAAGCTTATCAGGCAACGATTGCAGCAGCAAGACACTTTGGTCCTGTGTATCTGAGACTCAGCAGAGCTCCAACTCCTCAAGTTTTGCCTGAGGATTATACATTTAAAATCGGTAAAGCCTGTGTATTGAGAGAAGGTTCAGATGTTACCATAGTAGCCTGTGGAACGATGGTATATGAAGCTATGGCAGCTGCAGAAAAACTCCTTTCTCATGGTATAAGTGCTGAAATAATTAACATGAGCACAGTAAAGCCAATTGACAGGGAAACATTACTGAATTCTGTAATGAAGACAGGATGCGTTGTAACTGCAGAAGAACATAGCGTGATAGGAGGTCTTGGTGATGCAGTATGTGCTGTTATTTCCGAAGAGTATCCATGTCCTGTAAGAAAAATTGGGGTTAAAGATCAATTTGGTCAATCGGGAAAGCCTGAAGAACTTCTTAAAGTTTATGGACTTACATCTGATGATATTGTTCAAATCGTATTAAATTTGAAAGGAGGCAGAGTATGAGGGTTGCTATTAATGGGTTTGGAAGGATAGGAAGATTGGTAACAAGAATTTTTTTTGATGAAAACCCTGGAAATATTGATTTAGTGGCTGTTAATAGTTCAAAAAACACTGAAATGCTCGCTTATCTTCTTAAACATGATTCAGTATATGGAGAATTTAATAAAGAGGTTTCATATGACTCTGACTTTATAATGGTAAGTGGCAAAAAAATTAAAATCATTGAGGAAAGGCAAGATTTAACAAAGCTTCCGTGGAAAGAACTTGAAATTGACCTTGTCGTTGAAGCTACAGGGAAATTTAAGAAAAAAGAGGATGCTTACAAACACATTGAAGCAGGTGCTAAAAGAGTTATTATTACAGCTCCAAGCACTGAAGCTGATATAATGGTTGTCTATGGAATAAATCACGATATAATTAAGCCAGAACACAGGATTATATCAGCAGCGTCATGTACTACAAATTGTGTTGCTCCTGTCTGTAAGGTGCTGGAAGAATTTGAAATTTTAGACGGTTTCATCACAACTGTTCATGCATATACATCGGATCAAAGACTTTTAGATGGAACTCATAAGAAAGACATGCGCAGGGCAAGAGCCGCAGCTTTGAATATTGTACCTACATCTACTGGAGTAGGTAAAGCATTAAGTTACATATTCCCTCATCTGGAAGGAAAAATATCAGCAACATCAATAAGAGTTCCCGTTCCAACTGGTTCAATTGTTGATTTCTCTGTAAGACTCCAGAAAAATCCTTCTTTAGAGGAAATAAAAGAAAAATTCATTTATTATGAGAACAATTCTTTGAAAAATGTGCTTAAGTATACTGAGGAACCTGTAGTTTCTACAGATATAATTGGAATGAAATATTCTTCAATTGTTGATGGACTTTTGAGTTCCAAAACCGGTGATATTTACAAAATATTTTCATGGTATGACAATGAATATGGTTATTCTTTTAGAATTGTAGATTTAATAAAATTTTTAGCAAAAGGGGGTTAAAAATGTGTAAAAAACCCTGTCTTTCAAATTATTCCGTTTACAAATTAAAAGGAAAAAAGGTTTTTGTGCGGGCAGACTTAAACGATCCTATCAATGAAAAGGGAGAGTTAATTGGAGATATGCGGATAAGAGCCACTTTACCAACAATTGGTTATCTTGTTGGTGCAGGTGCAAAGGTAATTGTTGCCTCTCATATGGGAAGACCTAAGAATAAGGAAACTAAATACTCTTTATGCAATGTTAAAAAATATTTATCAAAAAATTCGCCTTTCAGAGTTCACTTTGTTCCTTCATGGGGTGATGAAGTTAAAGATATCCTTAAATTATTAAGAGATGGAGAGGTTTTACTTTTGCAAAACTTAAGATTTCATCCAGGAGAAATGAGTAATGATGAGGAGTTTGCAAAATTTTTAGCTTCACTTGCAGATATCTACATTTTTGAAGCCTTCGGTGCTGCTCACAGAAAGCATGCCAGTATAGTTTCTGTACCTAAATTTTTACCTTCAATGCTTGGATTTTTAACTGAAAAGGAAATAAATACTATAAACAGATTAATAGAACAGGCAAAAAAGCCATTTTTATTTATTCTCGGGGGTAAAAAGGTTTCTGACAAAATAAAACTTTTTGAAAGGCTTCTTGAAAAGGCACAAACAATTTGTATTGGTGGAGCAATGGCCTGTACTTTTTTTAAAGCAATGGGATATGAGGTAGGACAATCTTTTTATGAAAAAGATGCTATTACAACAGCAAACGCAATAATGAAAAAAGCAGAGCAGAACGGATGTAAAATTTTTCTTCCAGAGGATGTTATGGTAGCAAAAACAATTAGTGAAAATACAGAAACGAGATATGTTTCCAGAAAAGATATTCCTCCGGACATGCATGTTGTGGATATAGGACCGAAAACATTTGAGACTTACAAAAAAGAAATAAATTCTGCAAATACAATTTTATGGAATGGACCTATGGGAATATATGAAATTCCC
Source organism: Thermodesulfovibrio sp. 3907-1M (assembly GCF_040450955.1). Lineage (NCBI taxonomy): Bacteria > Pseudomonadati > Nitrospirota > Thermodesulfovibrionia > Thermodesulfovibrionales > Thermodesulfovibrionaceae > Thermodesulfovibrio > Thermodesulfovibrio autotrophicus. Next base: position 604,772 of record NZ_CP144373.1, on the reverse strand, counting down.
AAATTCTCATGGGGTTCAAAAAGTATAGCCATGGCAATTGCTATGTCTAAGGGAATAAAAATATGCGGAGGAGGAGATACTGCTGAGGTTTTAAATTCTTCAAATTTAATCTCCCATTTTGACCATGTTTCAACTGGTGGTGGAGCTTTTTTGAAATTTTTAGAAGGTTGTCAGTTACCCGCACTTGAAGCAATTTCTGATATTGAGTAAGGAGGTAGCTGTGAAAATAGCAATGGCAACAGATCACGCAGCATTTTCTTTAAAAGAAGAGATTAAAAGCTATCTCCTCCAATCAGGGTATAACGTAACTGATTTTGGATGTTATAGTGAGGACTCTGTTGATTATCCTTTGTTTATTTTAAAGGCTGCTCGGGCAGTAGCTAATGGAGAATGTGAAAGAGGGATTGTAATGTGCGGTTCAGGAATTGGAGCTTCAATTGTAGCAAACAAAATAAAAGGAATAAGATGTGCTCTTGTTTATACTCCTGAACTTTGTAGACTCGCAAGACAACACAATGATGCAAATATGATTGCTCTTGCAGGAAGATTTACAGAAAAAGATACGGCAAAAAGAATTGTTGATGTCTTTCTTTTAACTCAATTTGAAGGTGGAAGGCATCATAGAAGAGTTAATCAAATATTAGAAATTGAGGAGGGTAAAATATGAGAAACAAAATTGCGCAAACCATTGAAGAACTTGACTTTAATGATGTAGACAATTTAATCTGGAGTGCTGTCTTTTCATCCCATGAGGAAGTTAGAAAAAAAGCAAAAGAATTAATATATTTAAAGGGACTTCAGCATGGCGTAATTCCTTCATCAATTCAGAACATTTATGAAGCAATGGGAAGAGGAGATATAGGCAGTATTACAGTTCCTGCTATAAACATAAGAGGGCTTACATATTATGCAGCAAGAGCTATTTTTAGGTCGGCAAAGAAAAATAATACTGGATTAATTATATTTGAAATTGCCCGTTCAGAAATTGGATATACTTATCAAAGACCTTCAGAGTATACTGTAAACATAATTGCTGCAGCTTTACAGGAAGGATTTCACTATCCAGTATTTCTGCAGGGAGATCATTTTCAGATTAACAAGAAAAATTTTGAGAAAAATCCTGAAAACGAAATTAATGCTGTTAAAGATTTAATAAAAGAATCAATAGATGCTGGTTTTTTCAATATAGATATAGATGCTTCTACAATGGTTGATTACTCAAAGAAAAGTCTGCAGGAGCAACAGAAGAAAAACTTTACTATTACAGCTATGCTTACAGATTACATAAGACAGTTACAACCGGACGAAATAATGATTAGCGTAGGAGGAGAAATAGGTCACATTGGTGGCAAGAACTCCACAGTTGAAGAGTTTGAAGCCTTTATGGAAGGTTATTTAAAAAATCTAAATTCCAAGAAAGGTATTTCAAAAATTAGTGTTCAAACAGGAACAGCTCATGGCGGAATTCCTTTAAAAGATGGAACACTGGCTCAGGTCAAGTTAGATTTTAATGTTTTAAAGTCAATTGGAAGTGTAGCTCAAAAAAAATATGGATTGAGCGGTGCTGTTCAGCATGGAGCATCCACTTTGCCAATGGAGTTATTTGATAAATTTCCTGAATCTTATACATCTGAAATCCATCTTGCCACAGGATTTCAAAATTTAATGTATGAACTGGCACCAGATTGGTTAAAAAATGAGATTTATAACTACCTTCAAGAAAAATGTAAAGAAGAATGGAAACAGGATATGACATATGAGCAATTTATATATAAAACAAGGAAAAAAGGATTTGGTCCTTTCAAAAAACAGTGGTGGAGCCTTTCAGATGATATTAAAAGCGCCATAATGGATGAGCTTTCAAAAACTTTTGACATGATATTTGAAAAACTCAGAGTGAAGAATTCAATACAGCTCGTCACTGAATACATAAATCCTGTAAATGTAAATTTAAAATTTTAGGAGGAGTCAAAATGGAGATAAAAAAAGGAATAGATTTAAACAGATTTATTCTTGAAGAAGAAAGAAAACATCCTGAAGCTACAGGTACGCTTTCCCATGCTTTGATGGCAATAGAAAATGCAACAAAAATTATTTCCTCTTATATCAGAATGGCTGGACTTGTTGATGTAATTGGAAAAACAGGAAGAATAAATGTGCAGGGAGAAGAAGTTCAAAAATTAGATACTCTTTCAAACAGAGTTCTTATAGAGCACTTAAGTGGAAGCGGTGATTTTTACGCCGTCGCAAGTGAAGAAATGGAACATGCTCTGTTTCCTGAAGAAGGCAAAGATGGGAAATATATTATAGCAATAGACCCTCTTGATGGTTCCTCTGTAATTGATGCAAATACATCAGTGGGCACAATTTTTTCAATATGGAGAAAGACTTCTTCAGATGAATCAACATTTTTACAGGAAGGTAAAAAAATAGTTGCTGCTGGATATGTTATTTATGGAACATCAACCATGCTTGTTTATTCAACTGGAAACGGTGTTTATGGCTTCACCCTTGATCCAATGGTCGGGACTTATTTACTTTCTCATCCGGATATAAAAATTCCTGAGAAAGGCAAAATTTATGGATTTAACGAATCTTATTACAATAAATGGGACGAAAGAATTAGAAAATGTGTAGATTTCTTTAAAACAGAAGGATATACTCTTAGATGGGCTGGAGCAATGGTTACAGACATCCATAGAACAATTATGAAAGGCGGGATATTTGCTTATCCATTAGTTGGTTCAAAGGCAAAAATAAGACTTCTTTATGAAGCAGCTCCCATGGCTTTCTTAGTGAAACAAGCAGGTGGATTAGCAACTAATGGAACAGAAGATATTTTGAATATTAAACCACAGGCTCTCCATCAAAGAGTGCCTGTATTTATGGGCAGTTCAGAAGATGTTAAAAAATGCATGGAGATTATAAATAGCTAAGATGAGGAAGACAAAGATTGTAGCCACGATAGGTCCTTCATCAGATAAAAGAGAGATAATTTCTCAAATGATTCAAGCAGGAATGGATGTTGCGAGACTTAATTTCTCTCATGGAGATCATTTTTACTATTCTGAGATTATAACTGCAATAAGAGAAGAATCATTCAAGCTCGGTAAACCTGTTGCAATACTTCAAGATCTTCAGGGCAGTAAGTTAAGAATAAATAATATAAATGGAGGAGAAATTGAACTTACTGAAGGTGAAACAGTGGAAATTTTGTCCGGTCATGGGATATCTACTTCAAAAACTCTTTTTGTGCCTTATAAAAATTTAATTCATGAAGTCAAAGAAGGTGAGGAAATTTTAATTGATGATGGATTGATAAGGCTTGAGATAATCAAAAAACTTAATGACAAAATTATAGCAGGGGTGAAAGAAGGCGGAATTCTCAAACCTAAAAAAGGAATTAATTTCCCCAATTTAAATGCCCGCTTAAGTTTCACCGATAAAGATAAAACAGATCTCTTATTCGGCATTAACTTTGATGTGGATTATATTGCCATTTCTTTTGTAAAAAATAAAAACGATTTACTATCAATAAAACAATGGGCAAGTGACCAGGGTTTAATCCTTCCTCCTATTATAGCAAAGATAGAAAGAAAAGAAGCGATTGAAAATATTGAAGAAATTCTTGATGTTGTTGATGGAATAATGGTTGCAAGAGGAGATTTGGGCATTTCTCTCCCAATTCATGAAGTTCCTGTTTATCAGAAAAAATTAATAGAACTTGCAAATCAGAAATGTAAAATTGTTATCACCGCAACGCAGATGCTGGAATCAATGAGGCAACACTCAAGACCCACCCGTGCAGAGGCAACTGATGTTGCAAATGCTGTTCTTGATGGAACAGATGCATTAATGCTTTCTGCAGAAACAGCCACAGGAAGGTATCCAGTGGAAGCAGTTAAAACAATGAGTGCAATTATAAAATTTACAGAAAAAAATTTATCCCACAGAATCCCTGTTCTTTATAAAGTTGGCAGTTCTTTTGCTGAGGCTATAGCCTCTGGTGCAGTTAAAGTTGCCCAGGACATTAATGCAAAAGCAATTGTTGTTTTTACCGAATTTGCATCAACAACAAGAGTATTGTCAAAACTAAGGCCACAAATGCCAGTAATTGCTTTTAGTATTAAAGAAAAAACTTACAGAAAACTCTCTCTCTTCTGGGGAATAATTCCTATGTGGAATAAAAATTTTTCTCTAAAAGAAATTGAAGATAATCTTAAAAATTCAGGGATTGCGAATGCTTCAGATAAGATAGTAATTGTATCCGGTCAGTCAAATACTATTAAATTACACAAAATGGGATAAAATCTATGAAAACATTTATAAGTATAATAGGAGCTGGTCCAGCAGGACTGGCAGCAGCGGTAGAATTAAAGGCAAAAGGAGTTAATGATTTAATTATTTTTGAAAAAGGTGAAGATATCTGCTCAACAATAAGAAACCTTTATCCTCCACATAAAAGAGTTGATAAAGTTTTTAAAGGAATTGACTTGGATGCCCAGGGTATATGCGACTTTCAAACAGAACCAAAAGAGGCTTTTCTTGAAAGAATGCGTAAATATGTAAAAGATTATGAAATCACCATCAAGTTTAATAAAAGAATTGACGGAGTAGAAAGACTGAGTGATTTTTATGTGATAAAACATAATGACTTAATAGTGGCTAAAAGTTACATAGTAATATTGGCTATAGGAGTATTTGATACTCCGCGTAAACCTTCTTATCCAATTCCTGAAGAAGCCAAAAATAAAGTATTTTTCAAGATCCCTAAAGAGCTTCCTAAAGATGAAAAAATACTTGTTGTAGGAGGAGGAAATTCTGCAGTTGAAACTGCATGTGTTCTTTCTAAAAATTGCTTTGTTTTTCTTTCTTACAGAAGAGAAAAACTTTTTAGAGTAAACGAAGAAAACCTGAAAGAGCTTGAAAAAAGAAAAAACAGAATACGATTTCTTTTAGGAACTGATATAGAAAGACTGGAACCTGCAGATGACCAAATTAAAGTAGTATTTAAAGACGGTTCTGAAGAAACTTTTTCAAAAATCTTTTATTGCCTTGGCGGTAGCACTCCTGAGGAGTTTTTACAAAAAATAGGAATAGAACTTATTGATGGAAAACCTAAAATTGATGAATTTGGAGAAAGCAACCTTCAGAGAATTTTTTTAGTTGGAGATATATCTAAAGGTCGTGGAAGTATTATGTATGCTTTTAATTCAGCTTTTAAGGCAACTAAAAGAATTATTGAAAAATACTTAGATAAGGAGGAATCCTGTGGTAATGATAGCACCATCAATCCTTTCAGCTGATTTTGGAAGACTTTCTGAAGAGATTAAGCTTGCTGAGAAAGCTGGAGTAGATATGATTCATATTGATGTAATGGATGGTCATTTTGTTCCAAATATAACAATTGGACCATTAATAGTAGAGGCTGTAAGAAAAACGACTCATCTTCCCCTTGATGTCCATTTAATGATAACAAATCCTGAACAATACATTTCGGATTTTGTAAAGGCTGGTGCTGACTATCTTACGGTTCATGTTGAGACTTGTATCCATTTGCACAGAACAGTTTGGCAAATAAAAGAACAGGGTATTAAAGCAGGGGTTTCATTAAATCCTGCAACACCTTTAAATACAGTAGAAGAGATAATTCACGATATTGATCTTTTGTTAATAATGTCAGTTAATCCAGGATTTGGAGGGCAAAATTTTATTCCTTCTTCTATAGATAAAATAAAAATAGCCAAATCAATGATTCTAAAAAAAGGATATCAAGTGTTAGTAGAAGTTGATGGTGGGGTAAAACTTGAAAACGCAAAAGAAATTGTTAAAGCAGGAGCTGACATTCTTGTTATGGGTTCAGCTTTCTTTAGTGAAAAAGATTATAAAAAATTTATGGAAAAACTTAAGGAAAAATTAAAAACTTAATTTATTTAAACAATCGCAGTTTGCACATTTCATATTAAAATTATCTTAAAAATTTGCTATAATTTTAATATGCAAGCCATTGAAAAAGACATAGAAAAAGAAATGAGGGAATATCCAATACTTACTTTTGCAGATATTCTGCAGGCATTGAAAAGTCACCCTGAGTGGCTGGAGGAGTTGAGAAAGATTATTTTGACCACAGAACTTCTTGAACTTCCTAAAAAATTTGATGACCTTCTCAAAAGAGTGGATAAAATCGAAAAAGATGTGGAAATTCTTAAACAGGATGTAGCTGTGCTCAAACAGGATGTAGCTGTGCTCAAACAGGATGTAGCTGTGCTTAAACAGGATGTAGCTGTGCTCAAACAGGATGTAGCTGTGCTCAAAAAAGACATGGCTTATTTGAAAGGAGAGTTTGGAAGATTTAAGGGCAAGGATTTTGAAAGAACAATTAAAGAACGATATTTTTCTTTCTTTGGAAGAATTTTGAGAAAATCCAAGCTTGTTCAATTTGAAGAAGTTGTCCCAATCCTTGATGATGCTGAAGAAAGAGGTTTAATTACTGAGGAGCAAAGAGATAGTGTATTAAATCTTGACCTTCTTGTAAAAGGACAGATTAAATCCACTCATAAATCAGTAATTTTAGCAGTAGAAGTCTCTTATAGTTTACATGAAGATGACATTCAAAGAGCAATTGAGAGAGCTCAAATATTAGCTCAGGTTCTCCATGAAGAGGTAATTCCTACTGTTGTTACTGCTGAAGCGAAAGAAGATTTAGAGAAATTAGCTGATGAAAAAGGAGTTTTTATTATAAAAGCAGATTATTAACTGCTCTCCATCAGGTCAATAATTTCCATCATATCATTGGGTAGAGGGGATTCAAATTGAAGAGTCTCACCTGTTATTGGATGAGTGAATTTAATTTTCCATGCATGAAGCATCTGCCTCGTTATAGGTAATTTTTTCTTGCCAAGCTCTATGTATGTTTTTCTTCCATATGCTCTATCACCCAAAACAGGATGTCCAATTGCTGAAAAATGAACTCTTATCTGATGAGTTCTGCCAGTAATTATTCTCACTTTTACAAGAGTATAGTTTTTAAAATTTCTAAGAACTTCCCACTCTGTAATTGCTTCTTTTGCTTTTTTTGTTCTTGTTGACATTTTTTTTCTGTCATAAACTGCTCTTCCGATTGGAAGAGTGATCTTTCCACTTCCCTTTAATTCTCCACTTACAAGAGCAATGTATTCTTTATTGACTTGCCTTCTTTTAAAAGCTTCTACCAATCCATAATAGGCTTTATCATCAAGGGCAATGACAATTACTCCGGAAGTATCTTTGTCAAGTCTGTGAACTACTCCGGGTCTTAAAGGTGCACCAGCACTGGCAAGTTTTTTTACATGATAGGCCAAAGCATTCAAAAGAGTTCCATCCTTATGTCCTGTACAAGGATAAACGACCATATTAGCAGGTTTTGAAAGCACAATTAAATAATTATCTTTGTAAATTACATCAATTGGAATATTTTGCGGGATTAATTCTTTATTTTCTTGTGTTTCAGCGAAAATTTCGCTACAAACTTCCACTAAATCATTAAGTCTCAGTTTATAACTTTTTGATTTTAAAAAATTATTTACTTTAACAAATCCTTTTTCAATTGCTTCCTGAGCTTTTGTTCTGCTGAGATTTAATTTTTCAGAGACAAATACATCAAGTCTTTTACCTTCACTGATATTATCAATTTGAAAGGTAAGATTCATAGCCATAATTTCTCTTTCAAAAATCTTCCAGTGTAGGATACAGGATTCATAGCAACCTCCTCAGGAGTTCCTTCTGCTACAAGATAGCCTCCAAGAGCACCTCCTTCAGGTCCAAGATCTATTATGTAGTCAGCACATTTTATAATGTCCAAATCGTGTTCTATCACTATAACAGTATTTCCATTTTCAACGAGTCTCTGAAGTATATTAAGTAGTCTTTCTATATCAACCATATGTAATCCTGTTGTGGGTTCGTCAAGTATATAAAGAGTTTTTCCTGTTGGTTTTTTGCTTAGTTCCTTAGCAAGTTTAACTCTTTGAGCCTCTCCTCCTGAGAGAGTTGTAGCAGACTGTCCAAGAGTTATATATCCAAGTCCTATGTCTTGCATTATCTGAAGCTTATGTCTGAGTTTTGGCACAGGATAGAAAAACTCAAGTGCTTCGCTTACTGTCATTTCAAGAATGTCGCTGATGCTTTTACCTTTATATTTAATCTGAAGAGTTTCCTCGTTGTATCTTTTCCCTTTACAACTGTCACAAACAACATATACATCTGGAAGTAGATGCATCTTTATCTTTTTTACTCCATCTCCCTGACAGGCTTCACATCTGCCTCCTGAAAGATTAAAACTGAATCTTGATTTTGTATATCCCCTAACTTTTGCATCAGGTAACATTGCAAAGAGTTCTCTTATTTCATTCATAACCTGAGTATATGTCGCTGGTGTGGAACGAGAAGTTCTTCCAATAGGAGACTGATCAATACAGACAACTTTGTCTATCTTTTCAATACCTTCAATTGTTTTATATTTGCCAGGTAAAACATTAGCATTGTAAAGTTTTTTTGCCAGAGCTTTATATAAAATCTCAAATATTAATGTGCTTTTGCCTGAACCAGCAACCCCTGTAACACATACAAATACACCAAGGGGAATTTTAACATTAATATTTTTAAGATTATAGGCTTCTGCTCCTATAATTTTTATAAATTCATTCGCTTTTCTTCTTCGTTCTGGAACTGCAATTTTATTTGAACCGCTTAAATACTGAGCAGTGATTGAATTTTTACTTTCTATAAGTTTTTTTGGAGATGATATCTCTATCAGATAACCACCATTCCTGCCACCCCCAGGTCCAAGTTCTACTACTAAATCAGCATTCATTATTGTTTTTTCATCATGCTCCACAACAATAAGGGTATTTCCTCTTGATGAAAGCTCTTTCATAGATTCAATAAGTTTTAAACAATCTCTTGGATGTAGCCCAATACTCGGTTCGTCAAGTATATAAAGAACTCCACTCAAATGTGAACCAAGCTGAGTGGCAAGCCTTATTCTCTGAGCTTCTCCTCCTGAAAGACTGAAAGCAGGTCTATTCAGGCTTAAATAAGCAACCCCGATTCTTTGAAGAAATTCAAGTTTTATAAAAATTTCTTTAAGTATTCTTTCCGCAATCAAAGTTTCATTAGAAGATACTTTCAATTCAGATAAAAAATTTTTTAATTCATCAAGTGAAATTCCTAATAATTCTGCTATATTCTTTCCATTAATTTTTATTGCTAAGGCTTCCTCTCTGAGTCTTGTTCCTCCACAAAGTTTACAGGGGATTAAAGTTAAAACATCTACTTCTTCTTCATCTTCAATATTTTCATAGCCCAGTCCTCTACATCTTTGACATGCACCGTACTTACTGTTAAAAGAAAAAAGTCTTGGGTCAATTTCCGGTAGACTCACGCCACAGGTTGGACAGGCAAGAGTGCTGCTAAATATAACATCTTTGTTTTCATCAACAATGTTTACTACAACGGTTTGATTATATTTCATTGCTAGTTCCAATGCTCTTTTTATTTGATTTTTGTATTTTTCTTTAACAATGATTCTGTCTACAACAAGCTCAATTGTATGTCTCACATGTTTCTTTAAGGAAATCTCCTGTGTTAAATCAATGAGTTTTCCATCTATTCTTGCTCTTATAAATCCCTCAGCTCTTGCTCTTTCAATGATTTCTTTATGTTCTCCTTTTTTTTCAATGACAACTGGAGCTAAAATCTGAATCTTTGTTCCTTCTGGAAGGCTCAGGACAGAGGCAGTCATTTTATTTATATCTTGAGAAATTAATTCTCTTCCACATTTTGGACAATATGGAGTTCCAATTTTTGCATAAAGTAGTCTCAAATAATCATAAATTTCAGTTATGGTTCCAACTGTTGAACGAGGACTTTTTGATATTGTTTTCTGCTCAACAGATACTGCTGGAGAAAGTCCTTCAATAAAGTCAACATCAGGCTTTTGTAGTTCAGCAAAAATGGTTCTTAATTCTACTGGAAGACTTTGAAGATATCTTCTATGAGCTTCAGCAAAAATTGTATCCATTGCAAGTGATGATTTTCCTGAGCCGGACGGACCTGTAATCACTATAATTTTATTTCTTGGAAGGATTAAATCAATGTTTTTAAGATTGTGCTGTCTCGCTCCTTTTATTAATATATTTTGCTGCATCTTTAATCTTTTTTGTATTCCTTTAACTCTGCTACCACTCGTCCTACAGGAACTTTTGTTTCAATCTTCAGTGGAATTTTGCCATTGTCTTTACTTAACCAGATAATAATATCTCCTTTTCTTTTAAAGAGTCCTTCTGTGTCAAGCTGAGGCTTTACAACAATTGTGTCAACCTGTTTATTTGATAGCTCTAATTTTTCTTCCTTTATTGGTTGCACCACAACAGTTGCAAACTTATTGCTGTCAAAAATGTCTATTGATACGGGTTCATTTATGTTTATTGGCAGTGTTCTAAGATAGAAAAATCCAGATAGAACATCCATAAATACCTTATCTATGCCTTTATGATAAACTGTACTATTTTTAAGATGATTAATAAAAACAATCTCGCTGTTTTCATAATCAAAAATAGTTTCTTTATTACCTCTGTATTTGCCTTCTGTTTGAATCAGTGTAAAGTGTTTGGGTTTACCCATCTCTATCTTACTTTCTGCATGGTCATTCACATAATAAAAATTTGAAATAAAGCTAGCGGATTTAACCATTGAAGTTATTGTAATTGTATTTTCATCCCCTCTAACAGAAACTGTTGCTGAGCCGACATAAATGCCCATCCAGTAAATGTCAAACTTCATTGTTTCGTTAATAAATTTTATAAAAGGATTATTTGGCGACTGAGGAGATCGGGTTTTTTCATTATTTTGAACCATGTTCTCCTCAGGTTTTTGATTGTTTTCTGCCAAATTTTCTGAGTTTGTATTTTTATTAGATTGAGGTGTTTCCTGTTGTTGCTGTTCAGGTTTTTCAATAATCTTTGGTTTCGGATGTTCTTTTTTAGTTTGAAAAATAAAGGTTTCTATAAAATCGAAGGAAGGCAAGTTCAATTGAATCTTACCAAGGCTCATCATTATGCTTACATGAGCAGCCACGGAAATTAACAAAGCTACTATGATCCATCTTAGTTTCATAAAAATAGTATAACACTTAGTTGACTAATAGTTTAAAACAAATATAGAATGAAAGATTATAAAGGAGGTTACGGTTTGAAAAAAAAGATTTTGATAGCGCTGATAACTTTATTTTTTGCATTGTTCCTCCTGATAGGTAAAATTGATATCTCATCAATTATTCTTAAACCTGCTCTTAATGAACTTCAAGAAATGCTCGGAATGGAGGTATCCATTGATAAAGCTTATCTACATTTAATTCCACTTTATATTGAATTTAAAAATATTGTCATATCTAATCCAGAAAAAAATACTCTAATGTTTACTAAAGCAAAGCTTTACGTAGGACTAACCAGGATTTTAAATAAAGAGATAGAAATAAGAAGAGTTGCTCTGTATTCAGGTAATTTATCTTTGACACGTGAAACCTTGAACAAATGCATAGAAAGTGTCTCAGTTTATTTGAAAAAGCCCACAAAATTTCCTTTAAAATTAAAGTTCAATTCCTTTGAAATAGAAAAATTTAATGGTTCAGTCTATGATAAAGATTTGAAATTGAACTTAAAAGAGCTTTATGGAAGAGTTGTCTTACGAGCAGAACCTAAAATTTCAATATTTTCTAATGTAAAACTTTCTTTACCTAAGTATCCAAATATTGATACCCAACTAAAGGCTTCTTTTAAAATCACAGAGAGAGAAATAATTCTTGAGGAATTAAAACTCTTTGATATAAATTCCCTTTTAAAAAGTTCAGGTAGAATAACTCATACTAATTTCTTAGGGGAATTCATTGTTTCTGGAAAGATCTTTTTAAAATCTCTTATGAAAATTTTTGGCCTGAAAGATGGTTATGGCGAAATTAATATTGATGGTAAAGTAAGTTTAGTAGAAGCTCAAAAATGGCAGGATAAAATTAAAATGAATTTAAAATTTGATGCCTCTTTCCTTCTTGAAGAGTTAATGAAGATTCTAAAAGTCTCTGAAACGCTAACAGGAGTTACAGAAGCTAAAGGAGAGGTGGAAGGTTGTCTTTCAGACCCTCAAGTTAATGCCAGAGTGAGCTTGAAAAAAGGAAATATTCTTGGTGTTAAAGTAGATACTGTAGAGGCTGAAGCCGTATATAAAAACGGAATACTGGAGTTTAAAAATGGAAAAGTAAAACTTTACGGTGGTTCTGCTCAGGCTCATGTCTGGATAACTCTTCCAAAAGTTATAAAACATTATGTCTTTATTGAATTAAACAATGTATCAAGTAGCGGGATTTTTGAACTTCTTCACTGGAATCCCGGAATTGCAGAAGGAACGGTAAAAGGATGGTTAATTTCAGAAGGAGAGAAGTTTTCTCCACAAGGCTCATTTGTTTATTTAAGAAAAGGTCACAAACCAGATGATTTAAGAGGAAAAATTGAATGGATAAAAGGTGTCTTTAAATCTGCACGGGATGTTTATAAATTTACCTCACTGGAAATTGCTTTATCTAAGAGTCAGGTTAAAGCAAATGGTTATATAGATACAAAAAACAACAACCTTAACTTTGCTTTTACAGGCAGTAGTGAAGATATAAATGAACTTTTAATTCCATATCAGAAGGGTATATATGGAAATTTAAACTTCATAGGAAAACTCTCTGGAACCGCCGAAAATCCTGAAATATCTATTAACTTTATCTCAAAAAAAATCAGTATTCTTACAAAAGAAATAGAAAACTCCCTTCCAGAGCAAACATTTACATTTGATAATTTAAAAGGAAATATTGTTTATGGGAAAAATCTACTGTTAATCAATGAACTTACAGGAAAAGATATTTTATTTAAAGGAAAGATTTTATTTCCTCAGGCAAAAAATCTTTTTGAATTAAAAAATCCTGTATATGATCTTTTCTTTTCAATAAAAAACCTGTATATAAAAAATCTTTATGTAAAAGCTTTAAATAAAGAAATTCAGACCTTTCTAAATTTAGAAGGCTCTATAAAAGACAGAGGGAAAATTACAGCTAATTTAATTTGCAGCCCTCTGTTTCTTGGAAACCATAAAATTATTAACAAAATCGCAGGATTAATCTCTTTTGAAAAAGAGGTTGTCTTTATAAAAAATTTGAATATTTTTAATAATGGAAATGTATTAACTGCTTCAGGTTATTTAAACCTTAATGGAGAAATTAGTATTTCAGCCATATCAAAGACTTTTGACATAACTGATATTGCTCAGAATTATGCAAAAAAAATCGGCATGAAATATATAGAAAAAATTAATCTGAATAAATTAAGTTTTCAGATTTCTGGCTCAATAAGAAATCCAGTAATTGATGCAAATACAACTGTCACAACAAAGCTAAAAAATGGTAAAAATATGGATGGCATAATCAGTCTTAATTATAAACAAAATTATCTTATAATGAAAGCCGAACTTATGAAAAATATCTTCTTTTCAATTGAAGGCTTGCCTGATAAAAAACAATGGAATATTACAGGAAATTTTGTTTCAGCAAGAATTGATCCTGTAGCAGCAGCTTTTGTTAATAATCTACCAGAGGATTTAGTAATCTTAGTAAATGGAAAGCTTAAAGGTTCCTTAGTGGATAAAAATTTTGATGCCCAGATTGATTTAAACAGGGTATTTACAAGGCTTTATGGAATAGGACTTAACAATAAAAATCCTGTAAGTATTAGAATACAAAAGGGTAATGTTTATTTTACTCCATTAACTTTTTTAGGACAATCTACAGAATTAACAATAAAGGGCAAGATAGTTGATTACTTTGATATTCTCATTGAAGGTTCCTCTGATTTAAAGCCTTTCAAAGCTTTATTTAAAGTGGATGACATAAGAGGAAGAGCATCTATGCAGGTTTACATTTACGAAAGTAGGCAAAATCCTGAAATAGTTGGAGAAGTTGATATAAACAATGCATCAATTACTTTAAGAAAAGATATCCCTTCATTATCCAATATAAATGCTACTTTATCGTTTAATGAAGACAGAGTGATTATAGAAAAAGCTTATGGTACATTTTCTGAAGGTAGTATTGAGATGGAAGGAACCGTATATCTTGAAAAATTTGGAATAAAACAACTTGCAGTTTCTGGAAAATTCTCATCAGTCAGATGGATATTTGCACCAAAATGCTGGGCATATCTTGATGGACAGGTTTACCTTACAGGAGCATATTCTCAGCCTCTGCTTTCAGGACAGATTAATATTCAAAAGGGAGTATATACTGAAAGAATTGACTGGACTCGTTTGGCTCTTAAATCAAGTTCCTCAAAACTTACAGTCGCAAAAGACAGCTGGTTTAATAATTTGAGATTTAATTTACGAGCCAAGACCAGTAACTTCTTTGTCAATAACAATCTTGCTACAGTAAACTTAAATAGCGATCTTCTTTTAAGAGGTTCTTTACAGGAACCATCATTAATAGGATGGATAAATGCAAAAGAAGGATGGATTTATTTTAGAGGCAGCAAATTTGAAATTATGCAAGCACTTATTCAATTTAATGACCCGAATTCAATAAGGCCTTATCTTAATGTTTCAGCAAGAACAAATGTATCTCAATATAATATAAATCTTAATCTAAATGGTTATATTGATCAGTTTAATCTCATACTCAGTTCAAATCCTCCTCTTTCAGAGTCAGAATTACTTAATTTATTAGTATTGGGACAGAATGGAGGAGGAAAAGGAATTCCAGGAGCTTCTGAAGCTGCTTCATTTATCACAGGACAAATGCATGAACTGCTTGAAGAAAGAGTGAGAGGGCTTACAGGGCTTGATGTAATGACAGTTGAACCAGGAGTATCAAAAACAACAGGCTCTATAGCTCCAAGAATCACAGTTGGTAAAAAACTCATGGATGGTAGACTCACCGTAACTTATTCTACTCAAGCTGGAGCAACTGCTGAACAAATAATAAAAGTGGAGTATCTGGTTAGAAAAGGTGTATCTCTGGTAGGTACAAAGGATGAAATTGGAGGGATTTCAGGTGCGATTAAGTTTCGCTTTGAGTTTCGTTAGTATTTTTATAACTTTATTTAATTTTGCCTATGCAGAGGAATATATCAAAAAAATAGAAATAGAAGGATTAAAATATTTTCCAGAAAAGGAATTTATTTATCTGATAGGAGTCCGAGAAAACCAAGCGTTTATCCCTCAGGAAATAACCGAGGGAATAAAAAGAGCATTTTTAAAAAATTCATTTGATGATATAGTGGTTGAGTATAAAGAGGGTATAATGAAAATTTCAGTTAAAGAAAAGCCTTTAATAAATAAAATAGAGATAAAAGGAAATGAATATTTTACGGAAAAATTTTTTAAAAAATTGCTCAGTTTTAAAAAGGGCGATAGATTGAAAGAAATAGAACTCAAAAAAACCCAACATAACATTGAAAATGAACTTAATAAACGGGGATTTATAAACTGTAAGGTTAATATAGAAAAAAAAGTTTCTGAAAACTTCGCTGATATAACAATTTATATAAATGAAGGCGAGCCATTGAAAATAAAAAATATAAAATGGGAAGGGATTTTTGATGAATATATCAAAAATTTCCTTTCTTTGAATGCGGGAGAGCCTTTTGATAAAGTAATGCTTGAAGAGTTTATCAATAAAGCAAAGAAGTATTTTATAAAACATGGATTAATCGGTTCTGAAATTTCATATTCCTTCAAAAATGGAGAGCTTACATTAACAATTAAAGAAGGGAGGAAACTACAATTAGCATTCAAAGGAGTTAATTCTTTAAGTGAAAGGGATTTGAAAAACATAGTAATGGCGCACTTTCAGGATCAGGTTAATGAAAACATTATAAAAGACAGCATAAATAGCTTAATAACCTTTTATAGGGCTAACGGATTTCTTGAGGTAAAGGTTGTTTCTTTATTGGAACAATCAAAAGATGAATGGAAAATAACATATTTTATAAATGAAGGAGATAGAAAATTTGTAAAGAAAATTGAAATCCAGACGAAGCTTCCCAGAGAGGAAATAGAAAAACTTCTTGCAAATAAAGAAGGTTCTCCTTTTAATCCTGAAGAATTAGAGAATGACAGGCAAAGAATTGAAGAATACTTTAAAATAAAAGGATATTTTAATTGCAAAGTTTTTCCTCCTCAATTACAAGAGGAAGACAATAGTGTAAGTATTTTGTTTAAAGTTCAGGAAGGCGAACAGGTTAAAATAAAGAATATTGAAATAAAAGTAAAAGATAATTTATTAAAAGCAGAAGCTGAGGAAGTAGCTAAAACTTATATAAATTCTCCGTTTAATGAAACAACTTTTCTTGAAATGAAAAGAAAAATCAGGGAAATTTATTTAAAAAATGGGTACTCAGAAGCCAGGATTGAGGGAAATTATGAAATAAAAAACTCTGATGCATATGTAAGCTTAAAAATTGAACCGGGCAGTAAAAAGTATTTTGGCAAATCAATTATTTTAGGTAATGAGAAAACAAAAACTAAATTTATTTATCAAAGACTTTTACCAAAAGAAGGTCAACCATATAATCCTTACACCCTGGAAGAAGAAAGGCAGATTCTTTATAAAACAGGACTTTTTTCACGGATAGATATAAAACCTCAATCCATGGATAGCTCTCTAGATTTAATTTATAATTTTGAAGAAGCTCCAGCAGGAGCTTTTGAATTTGGCTTTGGATATGGAGAATATGAAAAAGCAAAAGGTTTTGCAGAGCTTTCTTATATAAATTTATTTGGTATGAATAAACAGATATTTTCAAGAGTTGAAATAAGCAGTTTAGAAAGGCGAAGCTATATAACCTATATTGACCCGTGGATATTGAAGGATCTTACCTTTAAATCCTCATTACTTTTTGAAAGAATGGATTTTAAAAATATTGATACAAAAGATATTATCTATAAATTAAAAAGATATGGTGTATCTGCTGGTTTTGAAAAGAAGTTTTTTGAGTCCTTCAAGGCAGAACTTCTTTATGAGGCAACATATTCAAAGACATGGGATGTTATGCCTGAAGTGGTTATCTCTGATCAGGATATTGGAGAATTATTTATCAGTGGAATAAAAGCTTCATTAATATATGACAGCAGGGATAATCCTTTTGATCCCACAAAAGGGTGGCTTGCAGGTGTTACTTCCAAGCTTAGCAGTGAGTTTTTGGGTTCTGAAATAAATTTTATGAAGTCATCATTTTATATTAATAAATATACAGAATTAACGAAAGGGTTTGTTCTTGCAACTTCTTTACGTGGTGGCTGGGCATGGCTTTACAGAGGTACGGATAATTTACCTATTTCAGAAAGATATTTTCTTGGAGGAAGAGACACTGTAAGGGGTTATGCGCAGAATACACTTGGTCCTAAACAGGATAATCAACCAACAGGTGGAAATGCTTTTTTGATGGGGAACATTGAATTTAGAACCTATCTCGGTAAAAACTTCTCTATAGTTAACTTCCTCGATTTTGGTAATGTATGGAAGAGGGTAGGGGATGTGGATGTTTCAAATCTCAAATATACTACAGGGGCTGGACTAAGATATAAAACTCCTGTTGGTCCTTTAAGAATAGATTATGGATATAAACTCAATAGAAAGGCAGGTGAATCACATGGGGAAATTCATTTTAGCATTGGTCATGCTTTTTAATTTAATATTTACTTCTATAGCCTTTCCAGAGGTTATAGATAGAGTAATTGCTTATGTAGACAGTTATGCAATAACATTGAGAGATTTTGAAAGTGTAGCTCTTAAAATGAAAGAAAAAATTCCTCAGATTAAGAATGAAGAAATTTTAAATACCATGATTAATAGAGTTCTTCTTCTAAAAAAAGCAAAAGAGCTTTTTATTGAGGGCAAAGATGAGGAATTGATTAATAATTACATTGATTTAAAAATAAAATCAACCATAATAATTCCAGAAAATGAAATAAGAGAATACTATGAGCGGAACAAAACTAAATTTAAAAACATTCCATATGCTTCTGTGAGAAATGAAATTGAAAAATATTTATTTGAAAAAGAGTTAAATAAAAAACTTAAAGAACATATTGAAGAATTAAAAGAAACATCAGAAATTAAAATAATTTTTATTCCATAAACTCATAAATAAGAGCTACTTCATCACATTCAGGAAATTTTGGACATCTAATACAGTCACCCCAAATTTTTTGAGGAAGTTTTGATTTGTCAAGTTCTTTAAATCCAATTTTTTTAAAAAAATCAGGAATATATGTTAAAACAAAAACTCTTTTAATTCCGAACTTTTTAGCTTCATTAAGGCTTTTTTTTACAAGAAGGCTTCCAATTCCTTTTTTTTGTGAATCCTTTTTCACTGCCAAAGACCTTATTTCAGCAAGATCTTCCCATAATATATGCAATGCACAAACTCCTTTAATTTCATTATTTTCTTCAGCAATAAAAAAGTCCCTAATATTTTCATATAATTCATTCAAAGAACGAGGAAGCATTTCACCTTTTTTTGCAAACTCATTGATTAATCTATGAATTGATTTAATATCTGAGACTAATGCTTTTCTAACTTTCAATAATAGAAAAACCTCTTAGTATAAGATTTTTATTAACCTCAATCATTTCTTTTCTTTTAGGAGGGATAATTTCTTCAATGGTTTCAAGAACTTTTTCTATATTAAGTATTCCAGATATTTTCACAAAAGCTCCGAGAAGAACCATATTTGCAAGTTTGGGATTGGCTATCAAAGATGCTTCCCGAGAAGCTTCCACAGGATAAATATTAATATCATGCCGACATTTTGAATTTTTTATTATTGAAGAATCATAAATAAGACAACCTCCTTGGATTATTCTATCAGTAAATTTATTAAAAGAGGCTTCATTTAAAACGATGAGATAATCTGCATTTTTCACTATTGGTGAACCTATAAGCTCGTCAGATATAACAACCATACAATTAGCTGTTCCTCCTCGCATTTCAGCGCCATAAGAGGGAAACCACGTTACCTCTTTATTTTCTTTCATAGCAGCATGAGCAATAACTTTACCAAGAAAAAGAATTCCCTGTCCACCAGAACCTGCTACTATTATGCGTTGTTCCATTTATCCTTAATTACTCCTAATTTAAATTCTTTCATCATGTTTTCTCTGAGCCACTTTAAAGCCTCTTGAGGAGTCATTCCCCAGTCAGTAGGGCAGGGTGAAAGCATTTCAACAAGACTAAACCCTTTTCCTTCAAGCTGATATTTGAAAGCTTTTTCAATATATTTTTTAGTTATAACAATATTTTTATAACTATCAAGAGCCCCCCTTGCAATAAAAGCCGAGCCTTCAAGAACAGCAAGAAGTTCTGATACATGAACTGGATATCCTGCTAATTCTGATTTTCTACCTGATGGAGTTGTAGTTGTTCTCTGTCCAATCAGAGTAGTTGGAGCCATCTGTCCACCTGTCATTCCATAATTTGCATTATTGATAAAAAATATTGTTATGTTTTCACCACGATTTGCAGCATGAATTATTTCAGCAGTTCCAATTGCTGCAAGATCTCCATCTCCCTGATAGGCAAATATTACTTTGTCAGGACATACTCTCTTCATTCCTGTTGCTGCTGCTGGTGGTCTTCCATGAGGGATTTCAAGCATATCTATGTCAAAATAATCATAGGCAAATACAGCGCATCCAACAGGTGCTATTCCAATAGTTATTTCTTTTATTTTAAGTTCGTCTATTACTTCTGCAATTAGTCTGTGAGCAATACTGTGTCCACAGCCAGGACAGTATCTAAAAGGGACATTTTTTAATAATTTAGGTCTGGAGAACTTCTTTTTCATAATTTGCTATTATAACAGAATTTTTTATAATTTTTCATTATCCCTTCCATAATTCCATTTTCACTTATAGTCAGCTTTTCAACATTTAAATAATCAGCAATTTCTTTTAAAATAAGCAATCCAGGACATATAATGTCTGCTCTGTTAGAAGGCATTCCTTTGATTTTTTTTCTTTCTTCTAATGAAATAGATAATAATTTTTTAAGTATTTGTTTAACTTCTATCACATGAATTTCAGACATATGTATTTTTTCCGGTAGATATTTAAGTAATCCAAGATTAATCATGCCGAGGGTAGATGCCGTCCCGCCAGTTGCAATAAATTTGTTAATCTTTACCTGCGGCAAAGAGGTTTTTATTTCCTCTTTTATAAAATTTTTAGCACTGTATATTTCTTCTTCCGAGTAGGACACTGTATTTAAAAATCTTTCTTTAATTTTCAAAGCACCTATAGGCATAGAGCCCATCTTAAAATTTTTTCTGCTGTAGTGTATCCATTCTGTGCTTCCTCCTCCAACATCTGTTATAAAAACAGAATCCTCTTCTTTTAATTCCTCATCTATAACTCCATGCAATGTATAATAAGCTTCTTCTTCTCCAGAAATTATATGAACATGTAGCCCTGTAGATTCCTTTACTTTTTCACAAAAATACACACTATTTTTAGCCTCTCTTAAAACACTTGTTCCTACAGCAATAATGCATGAAACATTAAATTTTTCAAATAGTTTTTTAAACTTTTTTAAAACTATAATTGAACTATCTATTGCCTTTTCTGAAATAACTCCATTTTCAATAAGATTTTTACCAAGCCTTGTTACAACTCTATCAGTATAAAGTTTATTAATTTTATTTGCCTTTATATTTCCTATTAATATTCTTAAAGTGTTACTTCCAATGTCTATGACTGCTATATTCTCAGTATGTTTCATAATAAGTATTAACAATCTCAACAACAGCTTTATTTACGGGAACTTTTTTAGTTTCTTTAGTTCTTCTTTTCTTAATTTCAATCTTATTTTCCTTAAGTCCCTTTTCTCCAACTATAACCTGAATAGGTATTCCGATGAGGTCAGCATCTTTAAACTTAACCCCTGGACGTTCGTCCCTGTCATCAATTAAAACTTCCATATGTCTGTCTGCGAAGCTATTATAAATTTCAGTAATTTTTTCATATAATTCCTCTGCAATTTGAATTGTTCCAGAATTCATGTTAAGAGGAATAATTTCTATATCAAAAGGAGCTATGCTCTTAGGCCATATTATTCCATCGGCATCATGATTCTGTTCTATTGCTGCAGCAGCAACTCTTGCAGGTCCTATACCATAACTTCCCATAATAATTGGCTTTTCTTTGCCATCTTTATCCAGGAAATAAGCATTCAGTGGTTCAGAGTATTTTGTGCCGAGTTTAAATATATTTCCTACTTCAATTGCTTTTTCAATTCTTAAAGAGCTTCCACACTTTGGACAATTATCTTTATCTTTAACTTTTCTTATATCCATCCATTGGGCATCAAAGTGTTCTCCGGGAACAATTCCTTGAAGATGGTAATCTTTTTTATTTGCACCTGAAACATACGCAAGACCTTTTTGAATTGAGATATCAGCAATTTTTTTAATTTTATGCCCTGTTGGTCCAATAAATCCAGGTTCTACTCCAAGAATCTCCAATGCCTGTTCAGGTGTGGCAAAGCTGAATTCTCCGATAATTCTTGAAAGCTTTTTTTCATTAAGTTCCTGGTCTCCTCTCAGCATAACAATTACAGGCTCATTTTTTTCAGATATAACAAGAAGAGTTTTGATAAAATATCTTTCATCTAAACCTAAGAATTCCGCTACCTCTTTTACTGATTTTTTTTGAGGAGTATGAACTTCTTTATACTCCATATTTAAATGTGATAGGGTAGATAACTGAGACTTGGCAATTTCAATATTAGCTGCATAACCACAGTGGTCACATAAAACAATATCATCCTCGCCAGCAGGCGTTGGAGCCATAAACTCATGGGATTCCATATCTCCCATTATTCCAGGGTCTGATTCAACTTGAAAGTATTTTAAACCACATCTTGTAAAAATTCTGTGATAAGCTTCTGCATGAAGTTTATAATTTCTATCCAGTCCCTCCCAGTCAATATCAAAACTATAACTGTCTTTCATGATGAATTCTCTTGTTCTTAAAACGCCCCCACGAGGTCTTGCTTCATCCCTTAATTTCGTTTGAATCTGATACCATATTTGTGGTAACTGTCTGTAAGATTTTATTTCCTTTGAAGCTATCCACGCCATAATCTCTTCATGAGTCATACCAAGACACATATCTCTACCAGTTCTATCTTTAAGTCTGAACATTTCTTCTTTTATGGAATACCATCTGCCTGTCTGTTGCCATATTTCAGCTGGGTGAAGAATAGGCATTGAAATCTCTTGAGCACCAATTTTTTCCATTTCTTCTTTAAGAATTGTGTTAATTTTATTTAAAACTCGCCATCCAAGAGGCAAAAAAATGAACAATCCAGCTGCAAGTTGTCTTACATATCCTGCTTTAAGCATTAAAATATGAGATATAGCATTAATTCCAGATGGAATTTCTCTCATAGTGGGAATAAATAATTTAGAGTATCTCATCAATTTCCTCCTATAAAATTAAAACTTGCTTGTTAGTAAATTAAGTATATCACATTTTCATATAATTATAGCACTTCTTGAATTTTTAGAAAAATTCAAGAGATTGACTGCTTCGCAAAGCTTCTGAAGAATATAAAGCGATTATCTAATCACAATTCTTTATGTAAAAATTTAACATAATATACATTATCGGACAAAATTTTAATGATAAAAATTGTTTAAAACCTGTTAAAATTTTTGTGAGAAAATCGCAAAATATTATAAATCTTATAGAAAAATCTTGAATTGAGTATTAATCGAGCAAGCTGATTTTTGAGTTATTATCTATCGTTAATTAGAGTTGCAAAAGCATGTTCTTCGTCAACATTATTTACAATGACTCTTAAAATATTTCCTGTGATAGACTCTTTACTGTCAATAAAACATTTAATATAATTGTCAGAAGTTCCTGAAAAAAAACCATTTTTTTTGCTTTCAACGATTACTTCAAGTTCAGAACCCAAAAATTTTTTTATATATTCTGATTTTTTCTTTTTGCCAATTTTTATTAAGTAGTTTACTCTCTCCTTTTTAAGGCTTTCAGGAATATGTTCAGACATCTGAGATGCTTTGGTAAAAGGTCTCTTTGAGTATGGGAAAACATGGAGATAGGAAAATCTAATTTTTTCTATTAATTGTAAAGTTTTCTTAAAATCTTCTTCAGTCTCTGCTGGAAAACCCACTATTACATCAGTGCCAATTGCAATATCAGGATATAATTTCAAAATTTTTTCTATTACACGCAGAAATTGAATAGAATTATATGGTCTATTCATCAAATTAAGAATTTTATCGCTTCCATGCTGAACAGGAATATGAAGATGTTTGCAAATTCTACGATCAGAGATTATTTCAAGAAACTCATCATCAATATGATTTACTTCAATAGAACTCAATCTTATTCTAAATCCAGAAGTTTCTTTAAGTAATGCTTTAAGAAGTTTGTTCAGTTTTATTTTATTTTCAAAATCTATTCCGTAAAGCCCAATATTTACTCCACTTAGAACAATTTCTTTAATTCCCATTGCAGTATAATCATTAATTTCTCTCAAAATTTCTTCAAACTTATAACTTCTTGGTTTCCCTCTTAAATATGGCACAATACAATAACTGCAATAGTGATTACAGCCATCCTGAATTTTAACAATAGCTCTATGCCTTGAAATATTTAATTTATCACTTTCATTTAATACTTCAAACATATTGATTATATTGTTTTTTTCAAAATTTGAAAATACTTTCAGATCTTCGTTTCCGTTGATTTTACAGAGTTCCACGTAACAACCTGTTACATAAGCTTTTTTACCCGTTCTTTTAGCTTTATCTATTATCTGTCTTGATTGAACCTCAGCTTTATGAGTTACTGCACAGGTGTTTATGATCCAGATCTCTGCTTCTTCTGGATTAGTTGTAACAGAATATCCTTTAAGCCTTAAAAGTTTTTCCCATCTCTGTGATTCTGCTTGATTAATCTTGCATCCATATGTAATAAAACATACCTTCATTTTTGGAGAATTTCCCCTTCTAAGGAGTGTCTGTGCGCCTTTACAATTTTTATATCAACCATACTACCTAAAGCAATATTAGAAGTAACTTTTACTATTTTATTTGTTCTTGTTCTTCCTGTTGAATATTCACCTTCTCTATCTTCAATAAGAACTTCTTGAATTGTGCCTTCCAATAATTTGTTTTTTCTCTCTGTTATTTCATCCTGAAGCTTTAAAACTTCTGTGAGTCTACGGGATTTAACATTCTCTGGAATAGCTCCATCAAGTTTTGCTGCAGGAGTTTGAGCCCTTGGAGAAAACTTAAAAGCAAATATACCGTCAAACTGGATTTCTCTTAAAGCATCTAAGGTTTTTTCAAAATCTTCATCTTGTTCTTGAGGAAATCCAACAATAATGTCTGAAGTAATAGAAATATTCCGAATTGCTTCACGGAGCCAGCATATTTTTTCAAAATATTCTTCATAACTGTATTTTCTATTCATAAGTTTGAGAATTTTATTTGAGCCTGCTTGAAGAGGAAGATGAATGTGTTCACATACTTTCTCACAATCTTTCATTGTTTGAATAAGCCTCTTTGACAAATCCTTGGGATGAGAAGTAACGAAACGAATTCTTTCAATTCCTTTAACTTCATTAACTTTTTCAAGTAATGCAGGAAAATCAACACTGCCATCTCTGTAGGAATTTACATTCTGTCCAAGAAGTGTGACCTCTTTAAAACCAAGCTCTCCAAGCAATTTAACTTCCTCAAGAATGCTTTCTACGGGTCTACTTCTTTCCTTACCCCGTGAATAAGGAACAACACAGTAAGCACAATAATTGTTGCATCCATAAATTATATTTACCCATGCTTTTACATTGTGCATTCTTTTTGTAGGAATTTTGATGTTAGTAACATCAGGGTTTTCATAAGTAAATACTCTATGAGGAGTTTGATTCTCAATAATACTGTCAAGCATATGGATGTTATCTGTGCCAATGATATAATCAATATATGGAGCTTTATTCAAGAGATTTTCACCCTGAAGTTGAGCTACACATCCTGCTACAACAATTTTTAATTGAGAATTTCTCTTTTTAAGATATTTAACTCTTCCAAGGCTGCTTAAAAATTTTTGCTCAGCTTTATGTCTTATTGCACAGGTATTAAAAATAATAATATCTGCTTTTCTGGGTTCTTCCACTTCAATGAATCCTTTTGTCTCCAGAATTCCAAGCATTCTTTCAGTATCATGTTCATTCATCTGACATCCAAATGTTTTAATATAAACTGCCCTACCCTTCATGTTTTTATTATAACAGGCAAGAATGTGTAATTTTCAAACTTAACAATTTGAAAGTCTTTAAAAAATTGAGCATAATATAAAAATGATTTATGAATTTTTACAGGCAATACTTATCATTTTTGGCATCTCTGGTTTAATTATTTATGTTCTTGGAAAATTTAAAATTCCGGCAATTGTAGGTTTTCTTATTGCAGGCACAATAATAGGTCCACATGGAATGGCGCTTATAAAAGAGCCACAACAGGTTGAGTTAATTGCTGAAATTGGTGTGATTCTTTTGATGTTTACCATTGGTGTGGAGTTTTCTATTCCAAGATTATTTTCGTTAAAAAAAGAGGTCTTTTTATATGGAAGTCTTCAAGTTTTGCTTACAATAATTGTTATAAGTCTTATAAGTCAAATTGCTTTGAATACAGCATTAAATTTATCCATTTTTTATGGTTTTATTGTCGCTTTAAGCAGCACTGCTATTGTTATGAAACTTCTTTCTGATAGGGGAGAACTGAATTCCCCACATGGAAAAATATCTCTTGGAATTCTTCTTTTTCAGGATCTTTGTGTAGTTCCTCTTATGCTCTTTACGCAGATGCTTTCCGCTGAAGGTGGAAGTTTTTATATGTTTCTCTGGGTTATCTTAAAGGCTTTTATTATACTCGCTGTTATTTTCCTTTTTTCAAGAATAGCTGTTCCCTTTATTCTTCATGAAGTTGTAAAAACAAGAATCAGAGAACTTTTTATAATTGTGATTATTTCAATCTGTCTTGGAACAGCTTTCTTTACATCAAAATTAGGAGTTTCACTTGCACTTGGAGCTTTTTTAGCAGGTGTGGTTATTTCAGAGTCTGAATATTCAGCTCAGGCTGTCTCTGACATTTTACCTTTTAAGGAAACTTTTTCAGGTATATTCTTTATCTCTGTTGGAATGCTTTTAAATATCAATTATATTACAAATAATATTGCAAATGTAGAGTTTCTCGTTGGAGGGATTTTGTTTTCTAAAGCTTTAATCATTGCTCTTATCATTTACTTTTTCCTCAATTCTCTTAAGATATGCTTAACTTCTGCTTTAACACTTTCTCAAATTGGAGAATTCTCCTTTATCCTTGCATTTACAGGAAAGACAATGGGATTATTAAATGAAAATGATTATCAAAGTTTTATTGCTGCCTCTGTAATAACAATGTTACTTACTCCTCTGATAATAAGATATTCTCCATCTGTGATCAGTTATTTAATACATAAAGAACCATTCAAAACACTTGAAAAGACAAGAAAAATAAAAGAAACAGAAATTGTTGTAAAAAAATCAAATCATGTGATAATTATAGGTTTTGGTTTAAATGGAAGGAATCTTGCAAGAGTTCTAAAAGAAAGCAATATACCTTATGTTATTTTAGAACTTAATCCTGATACCGTAAGAAAAATGAAAAAGAAGGGAGAGCCTATTTATTATGGTGATGGAACAACTCCAGAAATTTTGCATAAATTGGGAATTCACAGAGCAAAAATTCTTGTGATTGCCATATCTGATCCATTGGCAACAAGAAAAATAGTCCAAATTGCAAAAACATTAAATCAGAAAATTCATATAATAGTAAGAACAAGATTCATAACTGAAATTGAAGAACTAAAAAAACTTGGGGCAGATGAA
Organism: Thermodesulfovibrio sp. 3907-1M; assembly: GCF_040450955.1. Lineage (NCBI taxonomy): Bacteria > Pseudomonadati > Nitrospirota > Thermodesulfovibrionia > Thermodesulfovibrionales > Thermodesulfovibrionaceae > Thermodesulfovibrio > Thermodesulfovibrio autotrophicus. The sequence goes on along the minus strand of NZ_CP144373.1, from coordinate 577,746 downwards.
GTTATTCCTGAAGAGTTTGAGACATCTCTGGAAATTTTTGCAAGAGTGCTTCATCGCTTCGGTGTGCCGAGAAATCAAATATTACAGATGATAGAAAAAATACGAGCCGAAGGATATGAAATTTTACGTCTCAATGACATACCCAAAACCCGTGCAGCAATTGAATGTGTTATTTTTGAAGGACTTGATATGGATAGTTTTTTGATAGAAAAAGATTCATGGTTGGTAGGACATTCCTTAAAATCTCTTAATATAAGACACAGGGCAAAAGTTACAGTAATCGCTATTCAAAGAGGAGAAGAAACAATTCTAAACCCTTCTGCGGATTTTATTTTAAAGGAAGGTGATATAATAATTTACATTGGCAATAAAAAACAATTAGTTGATGCATTGAATTTTTTTCAAAAAAGAGATTAAAAAGTTATCTCTTATAAAATTAGTGTATATTTTTGCTTCTCTCTCAGGCTTAATAATTTTATCCTTTCCATTTTCAATTAGTTTTAATGTCCAAGCCATATTTTTACCGAGTATTCTCATTATCTGCATTCCTTCCTCATCCTTTAAAACTTCTCCAGGATTCATTCCAAAGATTACATTCCAGTAATTAGATATCGGATTCCTTCTATTTTCTGGATCCATTCATTAACCTCATCATCAATAGCACATTTTTCATTCTTATTTTGTGCACATTTATAACAGGCAATGCAACCTCTTATATTTTTATTATCAACATGAATTATTTCCACTTTTATTTTTTCTTTTTTAAGCTCTTCTGATACCATTTTAATGGCATGATAAGTATTTCCATTTTTTCTCGGACTTCCATTAAAGGCTACAACTTTCATTTACATTTCCTCCTGAAATAAAATAAACGGAGAGGGAGGGATTTGAACCCTCGGTGGAGCTTTTAGACCCCACACGCGATTTCCAGTCGCGCCCGTTCGGCCACTCCGGCACCTCTCCAATTCTTTATTTTAGCATTATTCTGTAATATTTTCAAAGAATTTTAGAAGCTTTTCTTCGTTTTTTTTTAAGAAATCTTCAAGTTCTTCCTTTGTAAGAGGTGCACATTCATCGGGAGACTCTTTGTTTACCTTAACGAGCATTATTCTTTTGATTTTTCCTTCAAGCACAGCAATGCACATAACTATATCATCCACTAAAAATTCAATCTCTTCAAATTCTTCTATTTTATCAGGAAGATTTTGACAGCAAATTGAAAGACTCTCTAAAAATTCTTGATTCTTAATTGTTTCTAATTTAAAGGTCTTTCCAATAAATTTTTTGAATTTTTCCATGGCTTTTCTTATAAAAAAGCCGGAGATATATTATTCCCCGGCTTAAAAATGAATACAGAATTATCCTCTCTTATGGCATTCATTACATTTTGTTGGAGCAGTTTTACCAGCTTCAACTTCTTTTTTATGACACTCTATGCAGTTCTTATGATAGGCATCCATAGCTTTTGGAGCTCCATTTTTCACTTCTGCTGGATCGTGGCAATCTGTGCATTTCTGAGCTTTTACCTTTGGATCCGCTTCTTTGTGATGACATACTTTACAGTCTACCTTGTAATCTGTAGAGTGTTTAGCATGGGAAAAATTTACTGGTGGAAATTTTCCACCTTCAATTTTCAGATCGTAGACATCTTGAGGCTGAGCATATACAAAGGAGATTGCGAATAAAAAGACAACTGCAGTTAGAACCATTAACCCTTTTTTAGACTTCAATCTTAATCACCTCCTTTCAGTTTCAAGCTTTTTTATTAGTGCTCCTCATGTTCTTCTTCATAACCTGTAAACATTGCCTTAATATGCGCCATTGGAGTATGTCCAAGAGTAGCAAGATAGAAGTGAACAATTATAAAGGCGCTGAAGAAAATCCATAATCCAGTGTGAATGAGAGTGGCAATCTGAATTCCTCCTATTATTCCAGCTAAAAAACCAAATAGTTGAGGATCCCACAAAATCAATCCTGTTAGAATCTGAACAGGAATTAATACAACCATAATCATTAAATAAGAAATCTGTTGCATTGGATTGAATTTATTTTCCGGTGTAGGATGATGGGGATTTTTATCTCCCACCATAATACCATATCCATAATATTTTGCCTGTCTTATTGAATTTTTTATAAACTCCAGTGGTTTCCAGAATGGTGGAATGTATATTTTGAACAGTTTACCTGAAAAGAGATAGTAAAGAAGCCAGATAAAATAGTTTGCAAGCAGTATAAAACCAAGCCAGCTATGAATCTGAACAGCTGTTTCAAAGCTCATCAATCCCATTGAATCCACAAATCTTATTTGGGCTCCGGTTAGTATTAGAATAATAAAACCTATTGCATTTATCCAATGCCAGATTCTTACAGGTAATGGATGAAGATATATCTTTTTCATTATTTTCCCTCCCTTCTTTTTCTTCTAATTGGCGCTGTTAATATTCTAAGAGTTATATGCCCTACAGGAACCGCTATTCCACCCAATAAAGCAATAAAGAATAATATATCAAGGATTTTTATTTTCGTTAATGCCAGTACATAAAAATCTCTAATATTAGGTATTGCATAGGCTGAGTTTAATGCTTTACTGTCAAGATCAAATTTAATAGGTTTTTCACCTTCCCTGTTAATCTCAACCTTTGCAGCAAACTGAACTGCTTGATTATGACATGATGCACAGTCTTTTATAGCTTTTGATTTTGGTTCTATCTTATGGGCATCATTTGGATTTAAAACATCAATTCTACCAGAAAGATTTGCCTTAGACTTTGTTTTTACTGTGGACATAAATTGCCAGAGTTCTTCCTGTTGAATTTTTCCATCATTGTTGTAATCCAATTTGCCTTTAACCTCTTTTACATCAACTCCGAAGAGCTTGGCAACTTCAGCTTCTGTTAATGGCTTGCTCTTAGCTCTATCAAAAAGTGTAAGATAAACTGCTTTGTTAACATTTGTATGACAGGCAGCACAGGATGCGTAATTAAGATGCGCATCTACAAATGTGGTGAGTCTTAGAGGAGGATTCCAGAGCCATTTATTATGAGCTGTTTTAACATCCTTATGGCATTTTACACAGGAATCTCCAAGTTTTGCTATATTCGTTGGTAAAACATCATGGGAATTGTGACAGGATGCACAGTTTGGAGCATTATGTTTACCATCATTAATAGCTTTCTGATGAACACTTGCTTTAAAAGCCTGACCTGATTCTGAATGGCACTTTATACAGAGTTCAGAACTTGCATTTTTATCTTTTGTTATTAATGTTACTTTATGATAATCATGGCATTTAAGACAATCAGGAGATTGTTGATTACCTTTTTTAAGAGCTTCTGCGTGAATGCTTATATCATATTTTTTAACTGCCTCCTGATGGCAGTTGTTACAAACATCTTTTGCCTTTGCCCTGTAATCTTTTACAGACTCAAAGTTTCTTACAGGATGCTGAGTTGTGGAAAATTCTTTATGGCAATCTGTGCATTTTAGTTTTTTATGGACAGAACTTAAAATATCACTTTCCTTTACCTGAACTGATAGGGTTTCTCTATTTTTCATATTCTTAACAATACTACTACTGTGACATTTTAAACAGTACTCATTTTCAGGTAGTGATTTGACAACCTTAACTGGTTTTACTCCATGATAGCCGTGACATTCAATGCAGGAAGCTGTTTTTGTAAGAGCGTAATGGGCAGGATTTTTCTGAAGTTCTTTATCAGTATGGCATTTTGTGCAAATAGCAGTCATTTTTATTCTGTATTCTGATTTATTTTTATAATTGTAAACAGGATGGTTTACTTTTGAAAAATCATCATGACAGACGAGACACTGAAATTTACCATGAACAGAGTTTTTAATCTCCTGTTCATTTACTTTAAGAGAAATTTTTTCTTTACTTGGCAAAGTCTTAGTCATATTAAACTGATGGCAGGTTAAACAGTATTCATTAAAAGATACTTTATTTTTCCATTCTTTTATGGAGTTAATATAGTGAGAACCATGACATTCTGCACATAAAATCTCGCCCTTTTTCACAACTTCTCCGTGCATTTTAGGTTTCATTAATGAATCCTGAGGATGACAGACAAGGCAATTTTTTGAAAATTCCTTTGTATAAACTTTTTTGTCTGCTACTTTTTTTGGTCTTGGATGATTTTTTAGTGTAATATCTGGATGACAGGAAGAGCAATCCATAGCTCCATGGACAGACTTTTCAAATTTAGTACCATCAATATAAAGAGAAAGGGATTCTCCATTTTCCAATTTTTTCTGTAAGGATTTCATTCCATGACAACGCAAACAGGATTTTACATCATCAGAAACCGCATCTTTTACTGGAATAAAATAGGAAATCAAAAAACACAGAATAATAACACTCCCGATTAATATTCCTCTCATCCCTTACTCCTTTCAAGGATTTTTGTTCACACGTTGGGAACATTATACCACAACATTAAGAGAATATCAATGTTTTATATTGAAGAATTTATAAAAATTTTTAAAATAATTAATAATTATTTTTTATAGAGAGGGTCTTCGCAGGTATTTTTAAGACAGTATTTTATGGTTTCTTCAATCTGGGAGGCTATTTTTTCTGAGAAACCAATTAATGCTTTATTGCCTACAAATGTAACAGGAACACCTGTTGGAGTTATATTGTAAGCCTTTGACATTGTTTTAAGAAGCTCTATTGATGCAGGCATTGATACTTCATAATCCTTAATCTGCAGTGGAGGATATTTTTTCTTTAAATCAGACAAAAAAATTTTTTCCTTAGCACAATGTGGACATCCTTCTGCCCAGAAAAGATAAAGAATAACAGTTTTTTTATTTTTACAATACCCAGAAGAAACAAATAAAAGTAACAAAATGGATGTAAAAATAACTAATTTTTTAAGATAGTTCATAGAAAAATATATCACAGGTATGATAAATTAATCAATTAGGATAAATTGGAGGGATTATGCTTAACAGAGTAAACGAAAAAGTTTGGAATTTTTTTGCTTCTACAGAGCTTGCAGTAGCTTTATTTATTACTATTTCAACTGGAGCTGCAATTGGGACAGTTATTCCTCAAAGCATTGAGCCTGAGCCTGTTATTAAATTTTTTTCAAAATTTATGTCAATTTCATCTGCACATAAAACTTACGAAATAATTAACCTTTTTGACCTTAATAATGTTTATCACAGCTGGTGGTTTACCTTTTTACTATTTATGTTTGCATTAAACTTGATTGTCTGTTCAATTGACAGACTACCTACTCTTCTAAAATCTTTTAAAGCCCCCCCTCAGCCCTATCCTTTATCAGTGCTTGATAAAATGCCAATAAAAAAAACAGTAAAAATAAATAACGACAGAATACTGGAGAAAATTAAAGAACTCTTTCAGAATAAAGGATTTTCCACACATGTTTTTGAAACTCAAGAAGGATTTCAAATTCAGGCAAAAAAATGGAATAAAACAAGATTGGCAGTATACTTAACTCATTTAAGCATTCTTATAATTCTTGCTGGAGCTTTAATAGGAACTTTCTTTGGATTTAGAGGTTCTATGAACATAGTTGAAGGAACAGGACTAAACTTTGCTATTTCAGATGAAGGAAAAGCTATTCCACTTGGTTTTGAGATTAGATGTGAGAGATTTGAGGCAGAATACTATGAAAACTCTGCCATACCAAAGGCTTATAGAAGCTATCTCAAAATTATTGAAAGCGGTAAACCTGTGCGGGAAAACATTGTCATTGAAGTAAATCACCCTTTTACATACAGAGGAATTACTTTTTATCAGGCAAGCTATGGATTTCAACCAACAGAGCATGCTGAGTTTAAATTTACTTATTTTGATAAAACAGGAAAGGAACACAACATCAATGTTCATTTTGAGGAAAATTTTAAAATTCCAGGGACTTCAGTAACTGCTTCTGTTGTAGATTTCTCCCCTGCTTTAGGAATAGATGAGGAAGGTAGGCTTTTTAACATGAGTTCTGATATGATTAATCCTGCTGTGCTTGTAGAGTTTGAAAACAATGGAAAAAAAACACAACAATGGATACTTAAAAAAATTCCTGAATCATGGCAAACTCCTTATGGTAAACTCAGATTCAATGAACTATGGGGTGCTCAATTTACAGGACTACAGGTAAGACGGGACCCTGGAGTTCCTCTTATATACACAGGTTCAATTTTAATGTGCTTGGGTCTTTTTATCTGCCTTTTCTTAAGACCTGTCAATTACTTTGCTGTAATAAACAAAAATCAGGTAGTCTTTTACTGTCCAACATCAAAGGGAATGGTTGAAAGACAAATTGATGAGATAATAAAAAAACTGAAAGGAGATGAAGCATGAGCTATCAGATTATATCTATTGCAGGAATTCTTTACATTCTTGTAATGCCAGTTTATATTGTTTACATACTCACAAAAAATAAAAAAATCGGGTTTGCTGCAACAGGAATACTTTCTACAGGTGCACTGATTCACATTTATGGATTTATCCAGAGATTTAAAGAAATGTATGCGATAAATCATTCAGTTATGAGAAGTATTCCAATTACTAATTTATACGAAAGTCTGGTTTTTTTTGTTTTGTGTATAGTATCAGGTTATCTTTTTATTGAATGGAAATATAAAAATAAAAGCTTTGGAGTTTTTGTTTCCGTTATTGCAGGTATAACAATTGGACTTACTGATGTTCTTGGAATAACTAAAGAAGTTCAGCCTCTTGTTCCAGCTCTGAAAAGCAACTGGTTGCTGGCACACGTTACGCTAAGTTTTATTGCCTATGCTGCTTTTGGAATAAGCTTTATAACTGCGCTTCTTCATGTTATAGTGGAGACAGAAAGTAAAAAATCTTTCAAATACATCTTTTCTACATCAATTTTGGGCTTTATGGTTTTTATGTTTATATCATTAATATTTGATGCTTTCTCGGCATCAAACCCAAAATCAATAAAAATCTTTCATTCAACCCTGGGAAATTCTTCGATTATAATATCTATTTTTTGTTGGATAGCATTAATAACAATTATTTTTCTTTTCTGGAGATTTGGTGACCACATGAAAAAAATAGTTCAAAGTTTAAAAATTACTTCAGGATTTCTTGAAGATATGACATATAAGGGAATAGCTTTTGGTTTCCCCATATTTACTATTGGAGGCTTGGTTTTTGGTGCCATATGGGCTGATCAGGCATGGGGAAGGTACTGGGGATGGGATCCAAAGGAAACATGGTCATTGATAACATGGTTTGTTTATGCTTTTTATCTTCATGCAAAGTTTATCAGAGGATGGAAAGGCACAAAAACTTCAATGATAGCTGTAATTGGCTTTCTTATAACAATTTTTACATATCTTGGAGTAAATTTATTCTTAAGCGGACTACACTCATACGGAAGTATGTAATTCATGATTGTACTTGGAATTGATACATCATGCGATGACACATCAGTGGCGATTTTAGAGAACAGAAAAATTTTAAGCAATATTGTGTCATCTCAGATTAAGTTTCACAGCAAATACGGTGGTATTGTGCCTGAAATAGCTTCTCGTAAACACATTGAATGGATATGGGAAGTTGGTGAAAAGGCTATTAATGAAGCTGGAGTAACATTAAAGGATATTGAACTAATAAGCGTTTGTAATGGTCCAGGCTTAATTGGCTCACTCTTAGTTGGGCTTTGTTTTGCAAAAGCCTTAAGTTATTCTTCAGGAAAACCTATTATTGGAGTAAATCATCTTGAAGGACATATTCAGGCAATTTTTCTGGAAGAGGAGTTTCCAGAATTCCCTTTCCTTACTCTTATAGTTTCAGGAGGACATACAAGTCTTTACAGAGTGGAGGATTTTGGAAAATATAAAGAACTTGGAAGAACCAGAGATGATGCTGCTGGAGAAGCATATGACAAAGTAGCAAAAATGCTTGGACTTGGATATCCGGGCGGTCCCGTAATTGATTCACTGGCAAAGCAAGGAAATGCTGAAAAATTCAATCTTCCAAGACCTTATTTACATGGAAGTCTGGATTTTAGCTTCAGTGGATTAAAAACTGCAGTTAAGGTTCTTTTAAAAAATCTTGGATATGAAGAAGACATTCCCGATGAAATAAAGAAGGATATCTCAGCAGCCTTTCAGTGCTCAGTGGTTGATGTTTTGATTGAGAAAATAAAATGGGCAGCATCTATGGAAAAATTAAAAAGGGTTGTTATAACAGGCGGAGTGGCTGCAAACAGTGAATTAAGAAAGAGAGCCGAGATGATAGGAGAACTGGAGATTTATCTTCCTTCAAAATCCCTTTGCACAGATAATGCTGCAATGATAGCTGTTTCAGGATACCATAGATTTCTCAGGGGTGAAAAATCTGATCTTTATCTTAATGCAAGAGCTTATTTACCATTATAATAATTAAGAAGGAGGACAAATAATGAAAATTATTCTTGCATATTCAGGAGGACTCGACACTTCAGTTGCTATTAAGTGGTTAAAAGAAAATTACAATGCTCAAGTTGTTGCTTTTTGCGCTGACATTGGACAGGAAGAAAACTTTGATGAAATTGCTGAAAAAGCATTAAAAACAGGTGCATCAAATGTTTACATTGAAGATTTAAAAGAAGAATTCGTAAAAGAATACATATTTCCCATGTTAAGAGCAAATGCAGTATATGAAACAGGTTATCTTATGGGAACATCTATTGCAAGACCTCTTATAGCAAAAAAACAGATTGAAATTGCTATAAAAGAAAAGGCAGAAGCAGTAGCCCACGGAGCTACAGGTAAGGGAAATGATCAGGTAAGATTTGAATTAACATATTATGCTCTCAAACCTGACATAAAAGTAATTGCGCCATGGCGTGAATGGAAGTTTGACTCCCGTAGTTGTCTTATTGAATATGCCAAAGAGCACAACATTCCTGTTCAGGCTACAAAGGAGAAACCTTACAGTATTGATAAAAATCTTTTTCACATCAGTTATGAGGGAGGAATACTTGAAGATCCCTGGAGAGAGCCGCCAGAAGATATGTATTCCATGGTAGTCCCACCTGAAAAAGCTCCTGATAAACCAGTTTACATTGAAATAGACTATGAAGAAGGCAATCCTGTTGCATTAAATGGTGAAAGACTGTCAGGTGCAGAGCTATTTCAGAAACTCAATAAAATTGCTGGAGAAAATGGAATTGGAAGAGTGGATATTGTTGAAAACCGCTATGTGGGAATCAAGTCAAGAGGAGTCTATGAAACTCCTGCTGGAACAGTTTTGCACATTGCCCATAAAGCAATTGAATCAATAACAATGGACAGAGAATTGATGCATCTGAGGGATAGTCTCATTCCAAGATATGCAGAGCTTATCTATTACGGATACTGGTTTTCACCTGAAAGATTGGCTTTGCAAAAATTGATTGATGAAACACAGAAAAATGTCGCAGGTACAGTGAGACTCAAGCTCTACAAAGGTAATTGTATTGTTGCTGGAAGAAAATCACCCTACTGTCTTTATAGCAAGGAACTGGCAACTTTTGAAAAAGACCAGGTCTACAACCAAAAAGATGCTGAAGGATTTATAAAAATTAATGCACTGAGATTAAGAATGTTAAAAAATGTTTAGTGAAGAAACAAGATTCTGTCTTGCTTTAAATGAAATAAAAGATTTGGGACCTGTTCTTGTAAAAAGGCTTCTTATAAAATTTAACTCTGCAAAAAAGATTTTTAGTTCAAGCATTGAAGAACTTGCAGAAGTTGAAGGAATAGGTATAGAAAGAGCTAAAAGAATAAAAGAATTTAACAACTGGAATGAGATAGACAGAATAATGAAACTCTGCGAAAAAAGAGAAATAAAAGTTTACTCATTTAATGATGCCCAATATCCAGGACTTTTAAAGGAAATCTATGATCCACCTGTGGTTTTATTCTGCAAAGGAGAGATAAAACCTGAAGATCAAACTGGATTGGCAATTGTGGGTTCAAGAAAATTGAGTGAATATGGCAGGAGAGTAACAGAACAATTATCATCTGAGGCTGCCTTATATGGCATCACCATTGTAAGCGGACTTGCAAGAGGAATTGATTCAGTTGCTCACAAATCAGCTCTTTCTCAGGGTGGTAGAACCATTGCTGTTCTGGGAAGCGGAGTTTTATATATCTATCCACCGGAGAATAGAACACTGGCAGAGAAAATTATGCAAAATGGTGCGATTTTGAGTGAATTTTATCCAGAGGAAGGACCGAAAAAGGAGAACTTTCCAAAAAGAAACAGAATAATAAGTGGAATATCCATTGGCACAGTTGTTACAGAAGCTACAATAAACTCTGGTGCTTTGATAACTGCATCTTTCGCTTTGGAACAAGGAAGAGAGGTTTTTGCTGTTCCGGGAAACATTACATCAAAAAATTCCGAAGGCACAAATTATTTAATACAAAAAGGCGCAAAACTTGTTACAAAAATTGAAGACATACTTGAAGAAATCATGCAATTTATTCCATCATTAAAAAAGCAAAATAAAACTGAAACAGTTGAATTAGACAATGAAGAAAGAGCTATATTTGATATATTGGATGAACCATTGACAGCTGATGAGATTGTTTTAAGAACAGGTATAAATGTATCAAAAGTTCTTGAAATACTTCTCAAATTTGAAATAAATGGATTAATAAACAAAACAGAAGGTAAATATATCAGGAGGATTTAGATGAAGCTTCTTGATTTTCTTAGAGTTCTTGCAAGACAGCTTATTGATAATGATTACAATGAGGATAGTTTAAAGGACTTATCTCTTATGGACATTGATTTACATCAAATTAAAGAAGAGCTTAATTTTATTGAAGGAAGCGAACTTCTTGATCGTGAAGAAATTGACATGATTAGAGCTTTGCTTGCTTATTTATTAATGAAAGAAACAGACCTTCATGAAGATGATATATACAGCTTTATTTTCAGCAAAGGAAAACAGATAGTATGGAACTGAAAGGAAAAAACCTTATAATTGTTGAATCACCTGCAAAAGCAAAAACAATTAATAAAATTGTTGGAAAAGACTTTGAGGTAAAAGCATCTATTGGGCACATTAAAGATCTTCCAGAGGACAGGCTTGGCATTGACATTGAAAGAGGATTTCAACCTGAATACATTATAATTCCAGGTAAAGAAAAGCTGATTAAAGAGCTCAGAGAGTCTGCGAAAAAAGCTCAAAAAATTTTCATAGCTACAGACCCTGATAGAGAAGGAGAAGCCATAGCCTATCACATTGCAGAAGAAATAAAAGCACCTGATGAAAAAGTTTATAGAGCCATATTTCATGAAATTACACCGAATGCAGTAAAAGCAGCAATTGAAAATCCATCAAAGATAGATTTAAATAAGGTATATTCTCAACAGGCAAGAAGAATTCTTGACAGACTTGTGGGTTACAATCTGAGTCCAATGCTTTGGAAAAAAGTTAAGAAAGGATTAAGTGCTGGAAGAGTGCAATCCGTTGCTTTACGAATGGTTGTTGAGAGAGAAAAGGAGATTCTTAGATTTCAACCTGAGGATTACTGGACCATACATGGTAAATTTGAAGATGGCGGAAAACAACTGAAGGCAAATTTATATAAATATAAAGGCAAACTTGTTGTCGACAGAACAGATGAAAAAGCTAAATTTTTGATCACTGCAGAAGAGGATGCCAAGAGAATTCTTCAGGAACTTAAACAATTAAACTATACACTTACCAAAGTTGAAAAGAAAAGAAAAAAGAAAAATCCGCCTGAACCTTTCAGAACAGCAACGCTTCAGTCTGAGGCTTCTTCAGTGCTGGGTTTTTCTCCCAAGAAAACAATGATGATTGCTCAACAGTTATATGAAGGAATTGATATAGAAGGTAGCAGAGTTGGACTTATTACATATATGAGAACTGATTCCGTAAGAATTGCCGAGGAAGCAAAACAATGGGCAAAAAAAATTATTGAAAAAAACTTCGGTAAAGAATTCGTTGGCACAGATAAAAGCAAAAAAACAAAAAAAACAGCTACTCCAATACAGGATGCCCATGAATGCATAAGACCTACTTATCCTGATAAAGCACCTGAAGTGGTTAAAAAATATCTCACAAAGGAGCAGTATGCCCTGTATAAACTCATCTGGGATAGATTTCTCGCAAGTCAGATGGCAGAAGCAGTGATTGAGCAAACCACATACATAATTGAAGACACCATACAGTCTTCGGATGATTCAAAGTTTAATGTTCAAACTTCAATGAATATTGCACATTTCAGAGCAAGTGGTTCAGTTGTTGTTTTCCCAGGATTTCTCATTCTCTATAAAGATGAAGAAACTCAACAGGACAGTTTATTACCTTTGCTGGAAGAAAAAACCCCGTTAAAACTTATTGAAATTGAATCAGAACAACATACGACAGAGCCTCCACCAAGATATACAGAAGCAACCCTTGTTAAAGCTCTTGAAGAAAAAGGCATTGGCAGACCCTCTACTTATGCCACAATACTAAGTACAATTCAGGAAAGAGGTTATGTAAAAAAAATCAAGACAAGGCTTTATCCTACATATCTTGGTTTTGTTGTAAATGACCTGCTTGAAGAAAAGTTTCCTGATCTTATGGATTATAATTTTACTGCAAAAATGGAGGAACATCTTGATAAAATTTCTCTAAATGAAGTGAAATGGGATAAAGTCGTTGAAGAATTTTATAGAGAGTTTGAAAAAGACCTTGAAGAAGCTTTAAAAATTGGCAAAAGAACAAAACCAAAAGACATTAAGACAGAAGTAAAATGTGAAAAATGTGGTAAAGACATGGTTATAAGATGGAGCAAAGGCTTACCATTTTTAGCATGTTCTGGTTATCCTGCATGTAGAAACACCAAATCATTGAACAATAATAACAATGCCAATGAAATCAAAGCTACAGACAAAGTCTGTCCAGAATGCGGAGCTCTACTTGTCATTAGAAATGGTAAAAGAGGAGAATTTATTGCTTGCTCAAGATATCCACAATGTAAATATACTCAACCAATCACTGCTGAGATAAAATGCCCTGAATGTGGTGGAGACATTTTAAAAAAACAAACTAAAAAAGGGACAAGTTTTTGGGCTTGTTCCAATTATCCAGAATGTAAATTCACACTTCCCACTGAACCAGTTGCAGTGGAATGTCCAGAATGTAAGTTTCCGTATATGTTGAAAAAGAAAGACAAAAAGGGTGAAGAATTTTTAATTTGCCATAACAAAGCCTGTAAATGTAAAATAAAAATAAATGAAAACTCGGCTGGGACCGACCCTGCGCAACAGAAAGATGTGAACCCCGCCAGGTCCGGAAGGAAGCAACGGTAAACATTCTTTTCTGTGTGCCGCAGGAAGTCGGTCCCTTTTTAAGGATTAAAAATGGCATATCTTGGACTGGCAAGGAAATATAGACCTCAAAAATTCTCTGATCTTACAGGGCAAGAAGTGGTTGTAAAGATACTTGAAAATTCATTAAAAACAGGCAAAATTTCTCATGCCTATATTTTTTCAGGTCCTAAAGGAGTTGGTAAAACATCAACAGCAAGAATTCTTGCTAAAGCGCTAAACTGCACAGATTCTCAAAACAAACCCTGTGACGAATGTCCCTCCTGCACTGCTATAAAAGAAGGCAGGGCAATGAGTGTGATAGAAATAGATGCTGCATCTCATACTTCAGTGGAAAATATCAGAGATTTAAGAGAAAATATCAGGTATGCTTCAGCAGAAGGATTTTATAAGGTTTACATAATCGACGAAGCTCATATGCTCAGCCAATCAGCTTTTAATGCCTTTCTTAAAACATTGGAAGAACCACCTCCACATGTGGTATTTGTTCTGGCAACAACTGAGCCAAGAAAAATTCCTTTAACTGTTCTAAGCAGATGTCAGCATCTTCAATTCAGAAGAATTCCGGTTAATTTAATAAAACAGAGACTCCATTTTATTTGCAGGAAGGAAAACATAGATATCACAGAAGAAGCACTCTACACACTAAGCGTAAATGCTGAAGGAAGTATGAGAGATGCTTTAACAATGCTTGACCAGGTAACCTCATTCACAGATAAAGTAACGCAGGAGGATGTAAATTTATTAATTGGTGGAACTGATATAAAAATACTTTATGAGCTAACTGAATCCTTAATTGATGGTGATAAAGAAAAAATTGTCTTAAAAGTAGAAGAACTCAACAGCACTGGCACTGATTTCAAGCGGCTGACTAATGATTTAATCCAATTTTTAAGAAACACCCTTATCAGTAAAATTACAAAAAATTTCAAACTATACATAACTGAATCAGAGTCCGAATTAATTGAAAATCTGAGTAAAAAAACATCTGAAGAACATCTGGTGCTTCTGCTTAAGGAATTAATTAATTCTGAATTTGCAATAAAAAACTCCTTTTTTCCGAGAATTATTTTTGAAATAACCCTCCTTAAGCTCAGCTTTCTGTCTCACTTCAAAAATATTGATGAAGCCATAAAAGAGGTGAAAAAATTTTACACTTCTCAGGGAAATACAAAGCTTCAAACATCTTTAATTCAACCTATCAAGCATTCACCCGAGGAAGCAGAAACTTCTCATAAAATAACATCTCAGAGCAAGGAAGCAATCTGGCAAAAATTTCTTGAAAAACTTGAAACTCAGAATCATTTACTCGCCATGAAAATTAGGCATGCTAAAGTTAATTTTGAAAATGATGAAATCCAGTTGATTTACAACGGTGGTGCTTCTCTGTATGCTGACTCTGTGAAGGAAAATCTTACAGAAATTCAAAATTTGTTGAAAGAATCAGGATTTGATGGTAAGATAACTATAAAGACTCTGAAAGATTTAAGTACGCAGAAGTCAAGAGAAAATTTAACGGATGAAATAATTAATCATCCTCTTGTTAAAAAGACTCTACAACTTTTTGATGGAAGAATTTTTAATATAATACCCAAAAAAGGAGGAGAAGATGTCTAAGAAAATGTTTGGTGAGATAATGAGACAGGCACAAAAAATTCAGGAACAGATTCAGAAAAAACAAGAAGAAATAAAAAGAATGACAGTTGAAGCAACAGCAGGTGGAGGAATGGTTACTGCTCAAGCAAATGGAGCAGGAGAGATTATTTCAATAAAAATTGATAAAGAGGTTGTAAATCCTGATGATGTAGAAATGCTTGAAGATTTAATCCTTGCTGCTGTGAATGAAGCATTAAAAAGAGCCCATGAGCTTGCACAGGCTGAGATGGCTAAAGTTTCCATGCCTTTTAATCTTCCAGGAATGCCTGATTTAACCAGTCTTTTTGGTAAATTATGAGCAATCCCATAGAAAAACTCATTGATAATCTCTGCAAACTTCCAGGAATTGGTAGAAAGACTGCTCAGAGACTTGCTTTTTTTATAATGAGTATGCAGGAAAACGAAGCTACTGAGATTGCACAGGCAATTATAAATCTGAAAAAAAATGCTAAATACTGCCCAATCTGCTTTAACATAACAGAAAATGAAAAGTGCAACATATGTAGTAATCCTGAAAGAGACCATTCAATAATCTGTGTAGTGGAAGAACCAAGCAACATAATTTTATTTGAAAAAACTGGATATAAGGGGACATATCATGTTCTTGGAGGAAACATATCTCCTGTTGATGGATTAACTCCAGATAAATTGAAAATAAAAGAGCTTGAAGATAGAGTTAAAACAGGACAAATTCAGGAAGTAATAATTTCCACAAGCCCGCATACAAAAGGAGAACTTACAGCTCAATGGATTGCTGATCTCCTCAAAAAATACAACATAAAAATTACAAGAATTGCCTACGGACTTCCGATGGGTATTGACATTGAATTTGCAGATGAAGTAACATTGTCAAAGGCTTTAGAAGGAAGGAAGCCTCTGAATGTATGAAGAATTAAAAAAAAGAAGAATAGAATCAGGAAAAACACTGGAGGAAATTGCTGAAGAAACGAAAATCAAAAAATCTTACCTTCAGTTAATAGAAGAAGGCAAATTTGATGAATTACCCATTGAGTTATACACAAGAGCATATATTAAAACCTATGCTCAGAGTCTCGGAGTTGATGCTTCTCCGATCTTAAAGGATTATGACGAATATCTTAAATCAAAAAAACAGACTGTAACTCAGATTGCACCTGCAGCAGTTAAAGAATCTTCAGAGAAAAAGCTCACTTTTTTAAAAAAATTACCTAACTGGAGCATAACCGCAGGAATTATCTTTACTGTTATTCTTGTAACAATTTTACTTATCCAGTTTGAAAAAAAAGAACCTACCCTACCTCCTCCACCAGTAACCCGGCAAACAATGTCAGAAACACCAAAAGTTGAAGAAAAAATTGAAAAAACTGAACCGAAACAGGCACTCTCTACAGATAAACAAAAACTTGAAATTGAAGCTACCGATAAGGTTTGGATGAGAATTACAATAGATGATAAAGAAAAGAAAGAATTTCTTCTTAATCCAGGACAGAAGATACAACTTCAGGCTAATAAAGCTTTTAAACTTCACATAGGAAATGCTGGAGGAGTTAAAATTTTATTTAATGATAAAGAGCTTGGAAAACTTGGGCAGACAGGTCAGGTAGTATATCTTAATCTTCCGCAGGAGAAAGATTGAAAGGGGAAACTCTTTTAGAATTCATTAAAAAATCTGGAAAACCTTTAAGTTTCAAAGAAATATCAGATGCTTTTGGACTTAAAGCTTCAGAGAGAAAAAAATTAAAACACACCCTTAAAGAACTCCTTATACAGGGAAAAATCTTAAGAAACAGAAAAGGACTTTATTTACCTGTTAAAGAAGTAAAACTAATAACAGGTTTTTTTGAGGCTCATAGAAATGGATTTGGTTTTGTAATTCCCGACTCTCCCAAGGAAAAAGATGTATTCATACCTCCCCATGCCACGATGGGAGCAATGCATGGAGACAGAGTAGTTGCAAGGCTTGAACAGAGAAGAAAAAGAGAAGGAAGAATAATAAGAATTCTTGAAAGAGCTGTGAAAAGAATTGTGGGCGAAGTTGAGAGATCTGGTCCAATTTTTTATATTCAACCAAGAAAGAAAAACATAAATCAGCAGATTGTTATTGCTCCTGGAGATATTAAAGTTAAGCCAGGAGATATTGTTCTTGCTGAAATCACCACTTATCAAGCAATAAATAAACCTTTAGTTGCAAGAATACTTAAAGTTTTTGAAAAACCAAAATCTCCACGTGAAGACATTGAAATACTCACATATGAATATGAGTTACCCAAAAAGTTTCCCAAAGAGGTGGTTAATGTTGTAGAAGGGCTTTCCTTAAAGAGTGTTTCAAAAAGACAGTTTAAAAATAGAGTTGACCTCAGAGAACTTCCTACAGTAACCATAGATGGAGAAAATGCAAAAGATTTTGATGATGCTGTTTCTATAAAAAAAACGAAAAATGGTTTTATATTATGGGTTCATATTGCCGATGTAAGTCACTATGTAAAATGGAACTCTCCTGTAGACGTAGAAGCAAGACAGAGGGCAACCAGTGTTTATTTACCAGACAGAGTAATACCAATGCTTCCTCCAGCATTGAGTGAAAACCTGTGTAGTTTACTTCCAAAAACACCAAGGCTTACCTTTACAGTGGAAATGCATTTCAGCAAATCAGGCGAAAGAAAAGAAACTCTTTTTTATCCAAGTGTAATCCAAACCATAGAGAGAATGACCTATACTTCAGTTAAGAAAATCTTAGTTGATAGAGATCCTGAAGAAATAAAAAAATATAAAGCTCTTGTTCCTCATTTTGAAAAAATGGCTGAATTATGTGAAATACTTAAGAATAAAAGAAAAAAAAGAGGTAGTCTTGACTTTGACCTTCCTGAACCAGAAGTCTTGCTTGATATAAAAGGAGATCCTCAGGCAATAATTAAAGCTGAAAGGAATCTTGCTCATTTTATTATTGAAGAATTCATGATAGCAGCAAATGAAGCAGTTGCAGAGTTTCTATATTCTAAAAATATTCCATGTCTTTACCGTGTTCATGAAGAACCTGAATCCAATAAAATTCAATATCTTACAAGAATTATTAAAAATCTGGGGATTTTAAAGGAAGATTTAAAGCCTTCTGAGTTTCACGAATTTATTGAAGTTGTTAAAGGAACTCCCTATGAAGAAATAGTAAACTACTTAATCTTAAGAAGCTTAAAACAGGCTCGCTATAGTCCAGAAAATGTAGGGCATTTTGGATTGGCATCAGAATGCTATACCCATTTTACATCACCAATAAGAAGATATCCTGACCTCATTGTTCACAGAATTTTAAAAGAGTTTTTGCAAAAAGGAAAAATATCAAAAGAAAGGAAAAAAAAGCTTGAAGAGATTTTACCTGACATTGCTATACATAGCTCAAGAATGGAAAGAAAAGCTGATGATGTTGAAAGACAATCTATTCAGATTATGAGAGTGTGGTTTATGAAAGAGAAAGTTGGAGAAGAGTTTGATGGAAAGGTTACAATGGTTACACCTGAAGGTTTAAGAGTAAGGCTTGAGGAATATTATATTGAAGGATTTTTACCTGTCTCTTACATGACCGATGATTTTTATCAGTTTGACGACAAAAGATACTGTTTAACAGGATTGAAAAGAAAAAGAAAATTTACAATTGGGACTCCAATTCAAGTAAGAGTCTCAAAGGTGAGCATTGAGGACAGAGAAATAATTTTTGAGCTCCGTTAAATAAAACTTTTAAAGCCCTCTTTTTTCAAACCATTTAAAAAGGATAAGACTACCTATAGCAAATAAAATAATTATAATCCAATGATTTAAACCAAACAGCTGGGATAAAGTAATTTTTCCAAAATCACCCCATGACATGATATTATCCTGTAAGTACGGAAAAATTTCAGCAAAAATTGCTGCTCCTGTTATCATACCCAATATTCCCCAGAACGCATCCATTCTTCCTTCTGCAATGGCTGCAATTGAAGTACCAGGACAGTAACCAATAAGCCCCCACCCAAGACCAAAAATAAGCCCACCTGCAATGGCACTGCCCAGAATTGTTGTTCTTACAGAAAATGTAATTAATCCTAAATCACTTAAAAGATGTATTCCTATCATGGCAACAATTATATGTGAAAGCATAAATTTAACAATTGTCATATTTTTTAGTCTTAATGCTCCCAGTTGCATATCATATCTGATTACATGAGCCCTTTGAAGTAAAAATCCAAATAAAATCCCTGTAATGAGTCCATATATTAACGGTTTCATTTTTTACCTCCATAGAGTATTCTTGCACTAATTATTCCGCCTATAAAAAAGCAAATTATAGCAATATATCCTACAACTGCAAGCTGAACAGAACTGCTCAGCCCATGACCACTTGTTCAACCACCTGCAAGTCTTGCTCCAAATATTGCAATCATCCCCCCAAAAAATGCCACCACGGCTCGTTTAAAAGGGTTCTCTCCAAATCTATTTTTCCACATCTCTGGTACCCACCTAATATTAAAATCTTTTGAAATAACCGCAGCAATTAAAGAACCTATAAAAATTCCTGATAAAAACATAACCTGCCAGTCTATCTGAGGAGGAAAAGCTGAAAAATAATCCATTTCTTCTACTCTTTTTGGTAAAAACAAGCTCTCTATTGCACCTGCTATTCTTACAAAGGTTGTTGAGGCACCGAGAAAATGTCCAGCTATCCAAACAGAAAGAATTGATACAAGCCCACTTAAAGCCCCTGTTAAATAAGGATTCCATGCTTTGTTTGATGAACTCATCATATGCCCCCTTTTAAATTTTAAAGTACTCCACACTTTCATCAAGATTTTTTGCCTCTTCATAAAGCTTTTTTGACATTATCCTCACTGTTTCAATCATTTTTACTGTGCTGTCAATATTTATTTTTATTGTCTCCATATTCTGAGCAATCTCTTCACTTGTAGCAGATAATTCTTCAGTTGCCACAGCAATTCTCTGAATCATATCCATTGCTTTTTCTGTGGCATTTACAATTTCATCAAGAGCTCTCATTGCATCATTTGCAAGAGAAACCCCTCCTTCTGCCTGCTTACTGCTTTGATTCATTGCATTGACAGAGGCATCTGATTTTAACTGTATGTTTCTTATTTTCTCTGCAATCTCCTCTGTTGCCTTAGCAGTTCTCTCAGCAAGCTTTCTCACTTCATCAGCAACAACCGCAAAGCCCCTACCCTGCTCTCCTGCCCTTGCAGCCTCTATTGCTGCATTTAAAGCAAGAAGATTGGTCTGGTCAGCTATATCCTTTATGGTAAGTACTATCTCTCCAATCTCCTGAGAGCTCTGTCCGAGTTCTTCAATTGTTCCTGCAGCAGATTTAATAGATTTTGCGATTTCAATCATTGCATTTGCAGCCTTTTCTACAGCGTTTTTGCCTTTCTGTGCTGTCTCGTTTGCCTGCTTGGCAGAATCAGAAGCAGAAGCAGCATTTTTTGCAACATCAATTATTGTTTGAGATATCTCTGTTGATGCTGATGCCATGTGATCAATGCGGGAAAGCTGCTCACGGGAATTTTTCTCTAAATTATCAGACTCCTTTGAAAGTGAAGATACTATTGAATTTGTGTTTTTAACAACATTCCTTATTTTACCAATAGTTTCTCTCAGGCTTACTGTAATTCTCTGATATATGTCTCCGATGAGATCACATTTACGGGATTCTTCCTGTCTTAAGTCTCCCTGCTCAAGCTTTGTAAAACATCCAAGGGCAGAGGACATGTTCTTTTCATAGGATTTATAGGAATAATAAAGTAGCGCGCTCAAACCTGCAAGGGCAACAACAAGAATAACTGAATATATAATTGAGTTTCTCTTTCTAACAATATTGACTTCCTCATTTGTTTTTTCAAATTCTTTTTTGTTCCTATCTATTGCTTTTAAGATACTATCCTTAATCTCCCTCCATAACTTTGTTTCTTCAACAATTTTCTGCGCTGCTTCCTCTTTTTTACCTTCCACAGCCAGTTGCTGAATCTCCATTTTCTTTGAATGGTCTTGCTGCCAAATCTGAGCTACTCTTTCCATATCCTTCTTTATTTCTCCTGTAGAAAGCTTTATAGCTTCTTCATTTGCCTTCATAAAATCCTGATGCGCCTTTTGATAATTTTTCTTTGCGGTCTCATCCTTTGGATTTATGAATACATTTCTCGTAGCCTGCCCTGTCTGAAGTCCCTGTGAATACATTTCATTCAATGCAATCAGAAGCATTACATCCTGTTTTGTTAATTTCTCTATTCGTTTCTGAAATCCCTTTTCATTAAAGTAGGAAAGTATAAAAAGCCCTACAAGTGCAATCAAAATCATTATATTAATAAACTGAAGCAGTCGTTTAACATTCATTTTCTGTCACCTCCAATAAAATTTATTAATTATACCATAAAAAATTTTTTACATGATAATACCAGGAATTACTCCAGTAACCAATATTAATCCAGCATTTAGAGCTATTGCCACCTTCAGATTGGAAGGAATTAGATATTTAGACTGAATCTGCTCCTGTGCATTAGAGAAAAACATTTTTACAGCTATCCTGAGATAATAGTAAGCGGATAGTATGCTGAATAGTATTCCAATAACAGCTACCCAGATATAGCCAGAGTGAATTACTGATTTAAAAACTAAAAACTTAGCAATAAATCCTCCAAAAGGCGGAATTCCAGCAAGTGAGAAAAGAAAAGCAAGCATACAGAGAGATAAAGATGGATTAAGGAATGAAATCCCCCTGTATCCTTCAATAGATTCTCCATCTGGAAGAGCTAAAACAACTGCAAAAGCTCCAATATTCATGAACGCATAAATAATCATATAGAAAACTATTGAGTTCAATCCTTCCTGAGAACAGGCAATTACTGCCAGCATTACATAGCCAGCATGGGCAATGGAGGAATATGCAAGAAGTCTTTTTATGTTGTTTTGCCTTAAGGCAAGAATGTTTCCCGTTGCCATTGTAAGAAGAGCAACAAATACAAGGGAAGCAAGCCATAGTTGAGGAGAAAAACTGAAAGATTCAAAAATCACCCTTCCTAATGCTCCTAATGCTGCAGCCTTGGGACCAACAGACATAAAAGCCGTGATTGTTGTTGGTGCACCTTCATAAACATCTGGTGACCACTGATGAAAGGGAGCGCAACCTGCTTTAAAAGCAAGAGCTGTGATTATTGCCACTGTTCCGATGTAGTGATAAATTGTGATACCTGAATTATTCTTCAAAAAATCCGATATACCGTAAAAAGTGGTTGTTCCCGCTACTCCATAAATAGCTGCTATCCCAAAAAGAAATATGGCTGATGCAAAACTTCCCAGAACATAATACTTCAATGAAGCTTCATTGGACTTTAAATCAGAAATAATAAAACCTGAAAGAAGATATAAACAAAGTGACATAAACTCCACTGAAAGAAAAAGAGGAATGAGATCCCTTGAAGAAACAATAAGCATCATGGCAAGTGTGCTTAAAAGCATAAGAAGGGAGTATTCGTAAAAAATACTATCCTTGATTTTTTCATATCTCATGGAAATTAGTGTGCAAAGAAAAAGACTCAAAAGAAAAACTAACTTCAGGCTCTGACTGAAGTTGTCTGCGACAAACATATTTTTAAAAGCAGTGCCATCAGCTCTGAATAAAATAAAAGAGGTGATAAGTGAAATTGTCATTACCATGATGCCTGTTATCTGTCTATTTTTTATGAATAAGCCTATCACAAAGTAGATGAGGAAAAGTATGGTAAAAACTATCTCTGGCAAAAGGGGCAAATATTGAGCCATTCTATTACACCTCCTATTTCATAGTGAGATTAACTGGATTTAGCAAAGAATCCAGTAAATGCTTGATTGATGTGTCTATAAAACTAAGCGGTATTGAGGGTTGAAATCCAATCAACAGCACAAGAAAAACAAGAGGAATAAACATGAGCACTTCCCTTAAGTTTAAATCATGAAGATGTTCTTTTATCTCTGGCTTGACCTCGTTAAGAACAACTCTGTAATAAAGCCATATCATATATGTTGCACCAAGAGCAATTCCCAGTATTAGTGGAGTACCTATATAAAAACTGCTTTTAAAAGCACCGAGCATAATAAGAAATTCTCCTATAAAGGAGTTTGTTCCAGGAAAACCAATTGAGGCTGCTGAAAAGAAGGTATAAAAAAGAACAAAGATGGGAACTGCCTTACCGAGTCCTCCATACTTTATAAGCTCTCTTGTGTGGGTTCTTTCATAAATTACACCTATGCACATAAAGAGTGCTCCAGTTACAATTCCATGATTAATCATCTGAAGTATCCCACCCTGCATGGCTGATGTATTCAGCGAAAAGATTCCGAGAGTGACAAATCCCATGTGGCTAACACTGGAGTAAGCAATGAGTCGTTTAAAATCAGTTTGCATGAGTGTTACAAAAGCTCCGTAAATTATGGCAACAAGCGATAAAACTTGCATAAAAAGCTTTAAACTCAGTGTGGCATCAGGGCAGAAGGGTATAGAAAATCTTACAAATCCGTATCCTCCAATCTTAAGCAAAATTCCTGCAAGGATTACGCTTCCTGCAGTTGGCGCCTCTGTATGGGCATCAGGAAGCCATGTATGGAAGGGAAACATTGGAACCTTGACAGCAAAGGCTGCGAAAAAGGCAAAAAATAACCAGTATTGGAACTCTAACGGAAGTTTGACCTTTGAGAGTTCAACCACATCAAAGGTTTTACCTGCCATAAAGTAAAGGCTTATAATTCCAATAAGCATAAGAACACTGCCTGCAAAGGTAAAAAGAACAAACTTTACAGAGGCATAAATTCTATTAGCACTTCCCCAGATTCCAATAAGTAAAAACATAGGAATTAGCATGGCTTCATAAAATACATAAAAAAGAAGCAAATCCATAGCACAGAAAACACCTATCATTGCAGTTTCCATTATGAGAATCATTGAGTAAAAAAGCTTTACTGTCTCCTGAATAGCACTCCATGAGACTGCTACACACAGAATGCTAATAATAAGAGTGAGCAATACAAAAAGAATGCTTATACCATCAACTCCCACTTTGTAATAAGCGTTTATTGCAGGGATCCAGTTATAAAATTCAACAAACTGAAAAGATGAACTGGATTTATCAAAATTAGTAAATATGGGAATTGATATTAATAAATTCATAACAGTTGTAAAGACTGCTGTGTATCTTACAGCCCTGTCATTTTTAAGCAGAATAATAATGAGAACTCCAATAAGAGGAAAGAATGTAACTATTGAGAGTATTGGATATGAAACTGTCTCAGTCATGCCTTACTCCTTTAAATAACTATTGGAATTAAAATTATCAAAATCAACATTATAACTCCTATAATCATGAAAAAGGCGTAATCATGGGCTTTTCCAGTTTGAATTATCTTGACTGTATCACTGAGTTTTATAGAACCTTTTGCCATTCTATCGTATGTTCCATCAACTCCTGAAGTATCAACAAGTTTTAAAACCCTTGCAATCTTTAACACAGGCTTTATGACCATAAACTCATAAGCCTGCCCGACTATATTATATTCAATCTTTGCAAGCACATTATTTGCAAACTTCATAAAAACTGCTGCTGCCTTTCTATAAAACCAGTCTGCATCAAGATTTATTGACCTTATCTCTGGAGGATAGATTCCTGAAAGCATCAATAAAGTAAAAGCTAATGCTGAAAAAGCAAGAAGTTGTGTCTGATCTATTACATGGGCTGCTGTATATGGCTCATAGTCAACTGAATAGGGAAGGATGGAATAAAGAGGACCTGGCATCACTCCTATACCAATGCATAAAAATGCTGCCAGTCCCATTGCTACAAGCATATGAGTTGGAGCTTCCTTTGTTTTTATCCCTGAGTCATGGCTGAAAAAAGGGAAAAATGAAACCTTCATTGCTGAATAACTAAACACTCCAGCAGATGCAAAAAGCAAAGCAAGCCAGATTATAATCAATTTATTTTCAGCAGCTGCTGAGATTATCATTGATTTACTAACAAAGCCACTGGTAAAAGGGATTCCTGAAATAGATGCTGCTCCCACAATACAGAAAATTGTTGTCAAAGGCATTGATTTGTACAAGCCACCTAAATCTGTAGCATTTATTTTTCCAGTGCGGTACAAAACAGCACCCATTGACATAAAAAGCAAAGCATCATAAAGAATATGACAGAAAGCATGGGCAACTGTGCCATTTAGAGAAAGTTTTGTCCCTATACCTATTCCTACCATCATAAATCCTACCTGATTTATGATGGTATAAGAAAGCACTCTTCTGAGATTATTCTCAATAACAGTATAGAAAAGGGGAAAAATTGCCATTACTGCTCCAACGTAAATTAAAATTTCCGTTCCATAAAAGGCTCTTGCAAGAAAATATACAGCTGTTTTTGTTGTAAAAACTGAGAGAAACACCGTTCCCGTCTCAGTGGACTCTGGATAAGCATCAGGCAGCCACGCATGCAGCAGTGGAAAAGCTGCATTTATTCCAAACCCAAGAAATATAAGCCATGAACTCAATCCATTCAAGCTTACATAATTGAAAAGCAAAGAGCGTGTCTCATGATAATGAATCATAATACCACCAAGAAGGAGTAAGCCTCCAAAAATATGAACCATTAAATACCTCATCCCGGCACCTACAGCTGCTTTGGTCCTTGCAGACCAGACAATATAGGCTGCTGCAAATGCCATGACTTCACAGAATATAAAAAGTGTTATAAAGTCTCCAGCAAAAACCGCACCCTGAGCACCACCTGCATAAACAAAAGCTGAGACCAGATGGAGATTATCCTTTACATGAAGGCTGTATATGGATGAAATAAAAGTTATAATTGCAAAGATATAGCCAAAGGCAAGAGAGAGTCTATCAACCCTGCCAAATATTAGCTCATACTCCAGTATTCTTACTTTCCAGTATATGCCTTCGGAAAGGTTGAAAAGGTATAAAACTATAAGCAATGGTAGAGCAATCATATAGACCTGCCTTGCCCTTCCCTTTAAAAGAGGAACTAAAAGAGAACCCACTATGAGTATCAATGCAGGTGGAATCAAATTAATCATTATAATAATCCTCCCTTCTCATAACAATGGGTCTGAGTATGTATTTTGCAGCCAGAACAAGTAAGATACAAGCAACAAGACCATAGGCTCCATAAAAAGATAGATACTCATCAAAGCCAAAGTAAGAATGTTTGTGAATAAAGGGGTCAATAATTATCAGGAGAAGGAGGAATAAAAAGAAAATAGTGAGAATTTTCTTTAAACCCTTGCTCATTTTTTTGTTTTCCATCACTTAGCACCCAGCATGATTATTGCTGCAAGATATATAGCTCCGAGAGTAAACACTATATAAAAAACCGTTCTATAAGGTGGAATTGGGTCATGCTTAAGAATCTTTTTATCACTTCCATTTAAACTCATTTCAGAACCTCCTTAGCGAGATTTATTATCAAATCTGGATACAATCCACCAATTATGCTGAGTATGGCAGTAATCATGAGAGTTGTAGCTATAAAGGGATTTTCTTTGATCTCATGAGCATGTCCATGGGTATCATCAAACTTTCTAAAATAGGCGCGATAGATTATAGGCAGAAAATATCCAGCATTAAGCAAAGAACTTAAAAGTAAAACTCCTACTATTTCAATGCTGCCCTTTTCAAGGGCTCCCATAAGCAAATACCACTTAGTTATAAATCCACCTACAAGGGGAACTCCTATCATACCCAGTGCACCAATTGTGAAAGCTGCCATGGTCCAGGGCATTTTTTTTGCAATCCCGTCAAGCTGACTGACTTCAGTTTTATGGGCGCATACATAAAGAGAACCTGCACAGAAAAATAGAGTTATCTTAGCAAAGGCGTGATTGGAAATATGAATTATTCCTCCCAGCATTCCATCATAGGTAAGCAGAAGTCCTCCTAAAATGACGTAGGAAAGTTGACTTATTGTGGAAAAAGCAAGCCTTGCTTTAATATTATCTCTTGTGAGTGCTATCATTGAGCCTACTGTTATTGTAAAAGCTGCCATAAAAAGAGCAAAATTTGTCGTAGAAAGTTCTTTAAGAAAATCAGTTCCGTAAACGAAAAATATTACTCTTAAAACAGTGAATACTCCTGTCTTTACAACTGCCACTGCATGTAGCAGTGCACTTACCGGAGTCGGTGCAACCATTGCAGCAGGAAGCCATCCATGAAGCGGCATAATAGCAGCTTTTGCAAATCCATAAAAATACATTAGAAATACTATTCCAAGAATACCCGAGTAGGTATGTCTTACTGCCTCTGTAAAGATGCCTCCCTTTTGGAAATCAAGAGTTCCTGCAATCATATAAGTTATTACAATTGCTGCAACGAGAAACACCTTTGCAGCACCTATTAAATATATGGCATACTTTCTTGCTCCAGCCTTTGCTTCATCTGTTTCATGATGGGCAACAAGTGGATAGGTCACAAAAGTCAGTCCCTCATAAAACAAAAACATGGTAAAAAGATTGCCTGAAAAGGCAACACCCATGGTTGTTGAAAGTGCTGCAGCAAAGCAGGCAAAGTATCTTGTTTGCTTTTTTTCATTGTGTCCTCTCATGTATCCAATGGAATAGAATGTTGTAACTATCCATAAGAAAGACGCACCAAGAGCAAATAGCATTCCAAGAGCATCTGCCCTGAATTTTACCTCAATACCGGGGAAAAGCTTGAAAAGTTTAAACTCCAGCGTTTTTCCTGCCAGGACTGCTGGAAGCATAGAGGCAACCACAGCAAACTTAATAACTCCTGCCAGCACCGACCAGAATTCGCGAAGATTAGGATTTCTCTCACCTGTTGCAACAATTAATGGAATTGCCAGTAAAGAAACAATAACTGGAATTAATGGTAAAATGGATTGCTCTACATTCATCACTCTTCCCTCATCAGATTGAATTCTTCAAGTTTCAATGTAGGCTTATTTTTATATGCCAGTATAATAATTATTAATCCTACAGCAACGGCACCACCCGCAATAGCAATGACAAAGAGAGCAATAATCTGACCTCTTATATCCTGCATGTAATGACTCAGTGCCACAAGAGACACATTTATGGAATTAAGCATAATCTCTATGGAGATAAACATCATTATCAAATTTTTTCTTGTTAAAAATCCTACAAATCCGACAAAAAATAAGACTGTGCTCAACGCTAAATAGTAACTAAGCGGTACCATTTGTCTTCCTCCTTATGGCAGCTATTCCAACACCAATTAAAGGAACTAAGAGAATAAAGCCTAAAATCAGAAAGGGGAAAAGATAGTCATTAAAAAGAACGATCCCGAGCGTTTTTGTATGTCCCTGTTTTTCAATAAGCTCAATGGTGTAGTTGCCTGTGTAATGTTTCTTATAAGTAAAAGCACCAGCAATGGCAAAAAACAAAAGTAAAAGAGAAGCATAAAGCCTTGCCTGCCATGAATGAATAAACACTGACTGTTTTGTTTCCTCTTTCAGGTTAAGCAAAAATACAACGAAAAGAAACATAACAAGAATGGCACCTGCATAAACAATAATCTGCACCATTGCGAGAAATTCTGCATTTAAAAGTAAATAAAGCCCTGCAAGGTGAACAAACATAAGAAGTATCCATAAAAGGCTATGAACAAGATTTTTTCTTGTAATGCCTGCTATACTTGAAAAAAGTATAACAGCAGCAAAGTATGTAAATAAAAGTTCAGGTATCATCCTTCGTCCCTCTAAATAAACTTTTTAACAAAAGCAATAATTAACAAATTCACAACTGCAGCAGGAATAAGCACCTTCCATCCAATATTAAGCAACTGGTCAAATCTGTATCTTGGAAAAGTTGCTCTGACCCATATGTAAAGAAAAATAAAGGCATACACCTTTATAGCAAACCAGATTACTCCTGGAACTTTCTCAAGAAATGGGATAATGTCCGTTACAAATCTGGGTATGGTCCAGCCACCAAGAAAACATAAAGCACAGAGAGATGCCATAATATACATCGCCACATACTCTGCAAGGAAAAAGAGAGCATATCTGAAGGCACTGTATTCAGTGAGATAGCCTGCTACAAGCTCTGTTTCAGCTTCTGGAAGATCAAAGGGTGCTCTGTTTGTTTCTGCGAAAGCTGCAATTACAAATACGATAAATCCAATTATTTGTGGAATGGCATATATCCCTAAAGCAGTGTTATACTGGGCAATTACAATTTCTCTTAAATTAAGTGAGCCAGCAGCAAGAACTACTCCAGCAAGGCTCAAACCAAGAGCAATCTCATAGCTTAAAACCTGACTGGTAGAACGAATTCCTCCAAGGAAAGAATACTTACTGTTTGATGACCATCCAGCAAGAATAATTCCATAAACAGATATGGATGCAGAGGCCAAGATAAAAAGCAATCCTATGTTGAGATCAGCAAGAATAAAGTTTCTGTCAAAGGGTATAACAGTAAGATTTATCATGGTAAAGACAAGCACTATGACCGGGGCAATCTTAAATATGGATTTTTCAGCATTCACTGGCACAATGTCTTCTTTGAAAAATATCTTTATGAAATCTGCAACGGGCTGTAGCAGTCCGTGAGGTCCCACTTCCATTGGTCCCATTCTTGCCTGAGCCCTTCCAATGATTTTCCTCTCTGCATAGGTTGTGTAAGCAACATGGGTGAGAACCACTCCAAAAACAATGGCTGTTTTGATGATCATTATTAACAGTTCAATCATCTATTTAGTCTCCTCATCAATAATCTCTCTAAATCCTCTCCAAAGTTCTCTGCCCCTCAAAGGATAATCCTTTCTCAAAGGATGTCCATCCCAGTCCTCTGGCATGAGTATTCTTCTTAAGTCAGGATGCCCTGTAAATCTTATTCCAAACATATCAAAGCATTCCCTCTCATGCCAGTTTGCACCACTCCATAGCTCAGTAACGCTCTCTATTTCAGGCTCTTTTTCGTAAATTTTCACCTTAATCCTTAAATGCAGCCTTCTGCAGATACTGTAAAGATTATAGACAACCTCAAATCTTGGCTCCGCTGGATAAAGGTCAACTCCGCAGAGATCCTGTATATGATTAAATCCTTGTTCTTCTTTGAGATATCTCAGAATTTCTTTGATTTTTTCCCTTTTTACAGTCACTGAAACCTGTCCTCTGAACTCTTTTATATCAATCACCTCATTGGCAAACTTCTCCTTTAAAAGCTTTGCAATTTTGAGGGAGCTCTCTGTAGCTTTTACACTTTCCATTACTTCTTGTGCCATGTAAGTGCTCCTATGAAAATTTCATAAATGTAGCCCACTAAAATAAGTCCTATAAAAATAATCATCACCCAGAAGCCTTCAAGAGATATTAAATGAAAGGCAACTGCCCATGGATAAAGGAATATGACTTCCACATCAAAGACCACAAAAAGGATGGCAAGAAGAAAGAATCCAATGAAAAATCTTTCTGTTGTATCTCCACTCGGTGGATTACCAGACTCATAGGCAGTGAATTTAATGGGATTGAATTTTTTTGGTGCTAAAATTTTGTTAACAGTAAGTCCCACCAATCCAAAAACAGTGGAAAAAAACATTACAATAAAAACAGGCAAATATTTATATGGAATGTAGCTACCTGGTTCCATCATTGCAGCTCCTATGTGTTTTTAATATTTATTGCCCTTAAAACAGCTATAGGCTGTCTTTTACCTGCAGGAAGTCTATGACGACTGATTCCCTGCAGATACCAGAATTTGTTTATGTAATCCTCTCCTTCATATTGCTTCATGAATTCATCCCAGTTTTTTAGAAGGCTTTCTCTGTTAAAGTAATTGCTCTCTCTGTCATATGAGGCATACTCAAAAAACTCTGTAAGCACAATGGCATTAACAGGACATACTTCCTCACAATAACCACAGAATATGCATCTTAATGCATCTATCTCATACTTTGTAAGAACTCTTGCCCCTGTATCATTGTTAATTGCGTAATCAATGTAAATGCACTGGCTCGGGCAGACCTGGGCACACTTTGTGCAAGCAACGCATTTTTCCTTTCCTGTTTCATGATCTCGAACAAAGGCGTGTCTTCCTCTGAATCCAGGTTCAAGGGCTCTTTTCTGCTTTGGGTAACGAATGGTTACGGGAGTTGTAAACATTGTCTTAAATGTAATGAGCATGCCTTTAAGCAGGTCAATGAAAAGAAGTTTTTTAAGTAGTTTATTCATCTGTCTGCCTCTCCCATAACAATGTCAAGAGTTCCAATAATTGTAATAACATCCGCAAGTAAATGACCTTCACAGAGTTCTGGAATTGCCGAGATATGAATAAAAGAAGGTGCTCTCACCCGCATTCTATAAGGTCTTCCAGAGCCATCGCTCACTATGTAAAAGCCCAGCTCTCCCTTTGGGGCTTCAATGGCTGAATATATCTCTCCCTTTGGCATAATCTCCTGCTTTTCTTCACTGAAGGCAATAAAACCACTCCATAGAGAGTCATCTGGTTCAATTTTTCTTTTTAGCTGATGAGGCATATCCAGATCAGGGGAGCTATTGGAGATGATCTCTCCTTCAGGCATCTTTTCAATGCACTGTTTTACAATCAATGCTGATTGCCTCATTTCACGAATTCTGCATAAATACCTGTCATAGGTATCCCCATTTTCTCCAAGAGGTACTTCAAAATCCACTTCACTGTAAGCATCGTAGGGAAGATGCTTTCTTATGTCATAGTAAACACCTGAGCCACGAAGAGCAGGACCTGTAAGTCCCATTGAAATGGCTTTTTCTGCAGTAATAATACCTATTCCTTTTGTTCTTGCAAGCCATATACGGTTTTCTGTAAGAAGGCTCTCATACTCATCAACTCTTTGAAGCATGACATCCATGAATTTATAAATCTCATCAAGCACATGCTGTTTTACATCAATCCTTACGCCACCAATTCTTGGATAGGATACAGTAAGCCTTGCTCCACATATTTTTTCAAAAAATTGGAGTATCTGCTCCCTTTCTCTGAAGGCATAAAGAAACACTGTCATTGCACCAATGTCAAGGGCATGGGTTGCAAGCCAGAGTAAATGACTGCTCAGCCTTGTTAGCTCTGCAACCATAGTTCTTATAAACTTTGCTCTCGGTGGTGGCTCAATACCCATCAACCTCTCAACTGCAAGGCAGTATCCGATGTTGTTTGTCATGCTTGATATATAATCAAGCCTGTCAGTAAGAGTCATTGCACCAGGATAGGTTTTATTTTCAGAAAGCTTTTCCACTCCTCTGTGAAGATAACCCACATCAGGAGTAATTTTTATCACCCTTTCACCTTCAAACTCACAGAGAAGTTTTAATACTCCATGAGTGGCAGGATGATGGGGTCCCATCTGAAGGACAAAGGTTGTCTCAGTAATCTTTTCTATTTCCAGCTGCCCCATCTTCCATGCTCCTTCATAATTTTCTCCTTTAATTTAAGCAATCCATACATTAAAGCCTCTGGTCTTGGTGGACACCCTGGTATGTAAACATCAACTGGTAAAAACTGGTCTGCACCCTGAACAGTGCTATAGGTATTAAAAATTCCACCTGTACAGGCACAACTTCCCATGGCAACCACATACTTTGGCTCTGGCATCTGATCATAGACTCTTTTTACAATGGGAGCCATTTTGTATGTAACTGTTCCAGCTATAATTATCAAATCTGCCTGGCGGGGTGATGCTCTGAAGAGAATACCAAATCTATCAAGGTCTAAATGGGATGCGCCTGCTGCCATCATCTCTATAGCGCAGCAAGCTAATCCAAAAGTAAGGGGCCAGAGTGAGTTTGACCTGCCCCAGTTTACAACTTTATCAAGGGTAGTAATTATTACATTACTACCCCTTATTATCTTTGTGTCCTCTTCTACTTCTATAATGTTTTCTTTATCAGTATAAAGAGGCATAAGTGTCCTTTACGAATCTCTCTCTCTTAAGTCGTGAAGCCTCATCAGCAGAGACAAACTTCAATGCTTTTGTAGTGCATTTAGTTACACAGGCTGGCTTAAGCCCCTGGTCAACTCTATCCTTGCAGTAATCGCATTTTACAACTTTACCTGTTTCAGGATTCCACTGAGGGACTCCCCATGGACAGGCAGTAATGCAGGACTTGCATCCCACACACAAAGACTGCTCAACAAAAACTATTCCGTCCTTTGGGCGCTTCTGCATTGCTCCTGTTGGACAGGCTTTCACACACCATGGGTCTTCACAGTGAAAACAGGGCATAAAGACAAATCTCTGACGAGGAAGTCCGCCAATTAGCTTAATGTCAGTCTCAATTATTCTACAGAGTCTTGGACCAACAGGAAGCTCATTTTTTGTTTTACAGTGAACCTCACAGGCATAGCAACCAATGCATCTGTCATGGTCCTGATATATGTAATAGATGCTCATTCATTCACCTCCCTACGCCTTTTTAACTTTCACAAAGTTTTCAAAGAGAGCACCAGTATGACTACCATGTGCCATTCTGTCAAAAGCTCCTTTAAGAAGTCTTCCCTCATTTAATCCTTTTCCATAGGAGCGACTCTTCCAGGGCACTTCATTTTCAAAACCTCTGTACATGAATACAGCCTCTTCATGTATAAAGGGTGTAACCTTTGCCCTGATTTTTCCTGAGAAATCACCAGAGGAGACTTCAACCCAGTCACCATTCTTGATACCCAGTCTTGCTGCCACTTTATCATTTATCCATAGTTCATTTTCTGGCACAATCTCATTGAGATATTTATTGTTGTGCGTCTGAACATGGGTATGTACTGCCATTCTTCCGAAAACAAGCCTGAATTCACCATTTTCAGTATCTGGTTTAGAAATTTTCGGAGGTTCGTAGAAAAATGGGACTTCTCTTTCTGCCATCTTGCTGGATAAAATCTCTACTTTGCCTGAGGGTGTCTTAAACTTAAGCTCATCCCTTGAATACATCTTGGCATCTTTGCAGAGGGCAACCTGACCTGTCTTATCAAAATCTTCAATCTTTACTCCTGTTCCATCAAGCTGATAGTTCCATATATCTTCAATGCTCTCATATGGCATGTATTCTCCAGCACCATAGGCAGTAAGAATACCCTTCACGATCTCCCATCTTGCCTTTGTATCATAAAGAGGCTTGACTGCCTGACGCCTCATTACAAAAGCGGGTTTTGCACCTCTCTGCATACCAAGAATATCGCTTCTCTCAAGATAGGTGGACTCTGGCAGAATGACATCAGCATAATAAGATGTATTAGAGTAGTTAACATCAATAGTTACAAGAAGCTCAACTCCATTGAGTATCTCCTCAATATCTTTATGGGGTATTCCTGCAAAGGGATCATATCTTACCACAAAGAGAGCTTTTATAGGATAGGGCTGTCCTGTTTTTATTGCTCTGTAAAGATGAAGAATGTGTCCTGCACCATCATAAAGAAATCCTTTTCCTTCCTCTGCCTCAACTCTTTTTTCCTCTGGTGCGGGAATTCTTTCAAGAAGACTGTTAAGTCCTTTTGCCCCCACCTCTTTGGGTGTCTTGGCAAGTATTAAACCACCTTTTTGCTCAATACTGCCAAGCAGAGCATTCAGTATTATTACAGACCTTGCAAAATAAAAGGCATCCATATATCTTGCAGCAAACCATCCCGGATAGAAAATTACACGGGGTTTATCTGCACCAAGCTGTCTTGCAAAAGAGATGATTTCATAGGCTGGAATACCTGTTTCCTTTTCAGCCCATTGAGGTGTATAGGGTTTTATAAAGTTTTCAAGCTCAGGAAGTCCTGTTACAAATCGGTCAACAAAGTCTCTGTCAAAAAGGTTTTCCTTGACAATTACATGGATAAGGGCAAGATTAAGAGCATAGTCAGTGCCAGGTCTTATCTGAAGATACCTTGTTGCCTTTGTAGCAGTCTTTGATGCTCTTACATCAATGTATGTAAGATTTGCACCGTTCTCAAGCGCTTTTACAATGTTGTTTACCTCTCTTACTGCCAAAGCCTCAACAGCATTTCTTCCGTAAAGAACAATATGCTTTGCATTTGACCAGTCATAGCCAACTTCAGGTCTTCCATACCCAAGCAAACTCTGATAGGCAAGGTCTACATTTTTTCGGCAGAGATCATCATGGTTGAAGTAGTTGGGAGATCCCATCCCTCTCACAATAAGTCTCTGCATCTGACCAAAGAGTCCTGCACCTCTGTCAAGAAGAGCAACGGTTCTTTTACCATACTGGGACTGAAGTGTCTGTACTCTCTCTGCAATATAGGCAAATACCTCATCCCAGCTTGCCCGTTTGTACTGTCCTGCGCCTCTTGGTCCTGTTCTTATCATTGGATACTGAGGTCTTTCAAAGTCATAAAGAAGTGCCAGACCAGCAGAGCCCCTGGCACAGAGGCTACCCTCCATGCCAGGTACATAAGGATTTCCCTCTATCCAGGTAACTCTTCCATCAGTTACTTCAACTCTAATTGGGCACCTTGCTGAACACATTCCGCAAATACTGAATACAGAGGTCTTCATAATGAATCCCCCCTTTTTAAAACACGCCAAGTAGCTGCAGAGCAAGAATTAAAAGTCCAGCACAGGCAACTCTTTTAACGGTTATGGGATCCAGCCTCTTTGCGATCTTTGGCCCAATATATCCACCGAGAATTGCTGCAGGGAACATTATGAGGAAAAATATTAAGTCAAAGTTACCAAACCCATAATGCCTAAAAGTTCCCATGAGTGTATTAAAAAATATAGCAAGAAGAGAGCTACCTACAATGACATATATGGGAAGCCTCAATCCTACTGCCATAAGTGGAACCATAAACGGTCCTCCACCAAATCCAAACATGGAAGACATAATAGCAATCAAAAACGCACCGGGTATTCCAATAGCAAGATTTACTTTAAATTCTTGTCCCCAGAATTCTATTTTCATCTTTACTTACCTCCTTGCTGTTTTTTCTTTGCTGCTTCTTCAGCTCTCTTCTTAAATTCTTTGAGAATTGCCTGCTCTTTCTTATTCTTTTCAAGATACTTTGGTGTTGTCTGCCACAGCATCAAAGCTGAAAGAATTATTAAAACCCAGCCAAACAAGAACTTATACTGGTCAAGAGTTATGAGCTCTGTAAGCTTTGGTCCTATAAATCCACCGACAAGCATGGCAAGTCCGAGTGTTACTCCAAGCTTCCAGCTGATAAATTTAATTTTTGAGTAGTTGTATATACCAGTAGCCTGAGAGAAAAGAACTGTTGGCATAACTGTTCCTGCAACCACTGTATGGGGAAGTCCAAGCATTACAAGAATGGGATTAAGTATAAAACCACCGCCAGCACCCATTAAAACTCCGAATGTGGTAATCGCTGCTGTAAGAAGGAATGGCCATATTACATTAACAGTTCTACCAGCATTTGGTAGATAGACACTGGGAAAGCTGATGGAGTTTTCTACTACCACTGGCTCACTTTTAATATCTTTGTCAACCTTTGCTACTACAAAATATTTACCAGGAGCTGCATTGGATGGAATCTCAACTGTTGCCTTGAAACTGCCATCCTCTTCAATTTTAAGATTAGATGAGAATATTGCACCCACGCTTCTAAATCTTGCCTTCAGAAGTTGCATGGATCTCTTCTTATTCTCCTTTTCATCCATAGGATCAAGCTTTTGTCCTCTTGAACCAATTATGCTTGCCCAGAGAGAGGTCTGATATCTGTCAATCTTTATCTTTGCAGGATATCCATAAACAGCATCTGCACCTGCATCCTTTATAACCTTTGATACACTCCATTTTTTACCTTCCTTTTTTGCCTCTTCAAGCACAGATTTGTATTTTTCTGGAATTATAAGTTTGTAAAAGCCAGGCATTTCATCGGTCATATAAAAGATGTAAGGTCTTTTGCCCGTTTTTGGATCAGGGTCTGCATCAAGTCTTGCAGCTCTCACAGTCCTCTCTGACCATACTTCAATATATACATCTTTTCCTGCTGGTGCTTTACCGGTGATGGTTATCTTGCCACCACCTGAAAGCTGATTTTTGTCCACCTTTACTGTTACTGCTTCAGCTGGTTTAGCCTGCTGTGTTACTTCTGCTGGCTTAGTTTCCACTGGTTTGGCTGGCTGTTTAGTCTCTTCAGGCTTCTGTGCATAAACCATTGAGAAAGATAAAATGACAGC
Source organism: Thermodesulfovibrio sp. 3907-1M (assembly GCF_040450955.1). Taxonomy (NCBI): domain Bacteria; kingdom Pseudomonadati; phylum Nitrospirota; class Thermodesulfovibrionia; order Thermodesulfovibrionales; family Thermodesulfovibrionaceae; genus Thermodesulfovibrio; species Thermodesulfovibrio autotrophicus. Next base: position 540,619 of record NZ_CP144373.1, on the reverse strand, counting down.
TAAAACTGTAATAACTGTTAAAACTCGTTTCATAAATCCTCCTCCAAAATTTTATTATCTTACGATTAAAACTGATTTAGTAGCATTGGCAGCTACTTTTTGAGTGACACTTCCAAAAAGCGTTCTTTCTGTAGCATCTTTACCTTTTGAGCCAATTACAATTAAATCATAGTTGTTTGCATAGTCAACTATTACATCTGCTGGAGTACCTTCTAAAATAACTGTTTCTCCTTTCATCCCCCTTTCATTAAGAATTTCCTGTGCTCGTCTGAGATTACCTTCAACTTCAGCTTTAAAAATGCTCTCAACAGTTGCACAGTCAATGCCAATTTCAAGAAAGCATACCTTCGGAACTACTGATAAAACAGTAATTTGTGAGCCAAATTTTTGAGCAAGCTTTATAGCTTCCTCAAGTGCCTTCTTTGACCATTCTGAACCATCAAAACATACTAAAATTTTCTCCATAGTTAACCCCCCTTTTTTAAGGATTTTCGAGACTTATCAAAAACTTGCAAACTCTTGAAAATCAAGAATTTACAAACATCCTTAATTTTCAACTGCCTCTGCTCATCTTTCCAGGCATTTCTTATAATTCCAAACCTTTTTTGTCGTTCCGAGCTTTTTTAATATCATTCCAAACTTTCTCCCTGTCGTTCCAATTTCTTTTTCTTTGTCGTTCCGACTTTTTCTTTGTCATTTCCGATCGAAGCGAGGAATCTCCTCCTCTTTCAGCATCGGAACATGTCAAAGATTCCTCGGGTGGAATGCCACCCTCGGAATGACAACAAAAAAGCATCATTTCGTTTCTCTATTGTAATCCCGAACCTTTCTTTGTCATTCCGAGCCTGCTTAGCAGACGAAGAAGCAAATGACTTGCCAGATAATAACTCTTTGAAAAATAAAAGAAAAATTAAAATAAAGATGTGCTTTTTTGGACAAAAGGAAAGGACTGCTGTCCCAAATGGGACAGCAGTTAATTTTTACTGACTGACTTTTTTTCTTACATAGGGAAGAAGTCCTCCGTTGAGTATCAGCTCCTTTTCCCTGTCATTTAAGTTGGAATATACTTCAAAGGAACTATCTTTTGATTCATTGAAAATCACATATTTTTGCGAACCTTTGACTCCCGAAATCAAATCAATGATTTTTAATATATCTCCCTGCTCCACTTTCTCATAATCCTCTGGATTAACAAAGATAAGTGGTAGAATACCAAAGTTAATTAGATTTGCACGGTGAATTCTTGCAAAAGATTTAGCAATAACAGCTTTAATGCCAAGATACATTGGTGCAATTGCTGCATGCTCACGGGATGATCCCTGCCCGTAGTTTTCACCGCCTACAATGATTCCTCCACCTTTGCTTTTAGCATTCATAGCCCTCTCATAAAAGTTTTCATCAAGATTTTTAAAGGTAAACTTTGATATTTCAGGAATATTTGATCTGTAAGGCAGAACCTGAGTACCTGCAGGGAGTATGTCATCGGTTGTTATGTTATCTCCAAGCTTAAGTAGAACCTGAGCATGTATGGTATTTTCAAGAGGCTCTTTTACAGGAACTTCCTTTATATTTGGTCCCTTAATGATTTTAATATCTTTATCTTTTTTGGGTGAAATGAGCATATTGTCGTTTATTTTAAAAGACTCAGGTTCATTGATTTCCTCCACAGAGATGTCTGTTTCAAAGGGGTCAACTATCTCACCTTTAATAGCTGTTAAAGCACAAACCACTGGAGAGGCAAGATACACAAAGGCATCCTTTGTTCCTGATCTTCCTTTAAAGTTTCTGTTATAGGAACGAATAGAGACTTGACCGCTTCCAGGTGCTCCTCCCATTCCAATGCAGGGACCACAGGCAGATTCAAGAATTCTTGCTCCAGCTGCAATCATGTTTTCAATATCTCCTTCATGGGCAAGCATCTCATAAACCTGCTTAGAACCGGGATTTATGAAAAGAGTTACATCCTCGTGAACTGTTCTTCCCCTGAGAATTGATGAAACTGTCTTCATCATCTTGTAGGAAGAGTTTGTACAGGAGCCAATGCATACCTGATGAACCTTTGTTTCTTTAATGTCCTTTACAGGCACCACATTGTCAGGACTGTGTGGCTGTGCTATCATGGGTTGTATTTCTGATAAATCAATTTCTATAATTTCAGCATACTCTGCATCTTCATCAGCTTCAAGAGGTATCCATTGATGCTGTCTTCCCTGAGCTTTGAGAAATCTGAGAGTATTTTCATCACTTGGAAAAATAGAGGTGGTCGCACCAAGTTCTGCACCCATGTTTGTTATCGTTGCTCTCTCAGTTACAGAAAGGTCTTTAACACCTGATCCACCGTATTCAAATATTTTCCCTACTCCTCCTTTAACAGAAAGCATTTTTAACAAGGTTAGAATAACATCCATAGCAGTAACATAGGGTCTTCTGAGCTTTCCTAAAAGATTTATCCGAACAACTTTTGGCATGGTGAACTCAAAAGGCATTCCTGCCATAACAGAGGCTGCCTCAAGACCACCAACTCCTATTGCGATCATTCCTATTCCGCCACCTGTTGGTGTGTGGCTATCTGTGCCAAGGGCAATTAAACCTGGAGCAGCAAATCTTTCAAGATGAACCTGATGACATATACCATTTCCAGGTCTGGAAAAATAGGCACCAAAACGAGCTGCAGCGGTTCTTAAAAATAAATGGTCATCGGCATTCATAAAATTACTCTGAAGCATGTTGTGATCCACATAGGAAACAGCAAGAGGCACTCTTACTCTATCAAGTCCGATTGCTTCAAATTCAAGCCATGTCATTGTGCCTGTGGCATCCTGAGTGTAAACCTGATCAACTCTTACCCCAATGAGGCTTCCCTCCTTTAATTTACCAGATACAAGATGGGATTCCATTATTTTTTCCACAATATTTTTTCCCATTGAATCCTCCTTTCGTATTACAAACCTCTGAAAAATTTAGTATAATATTATACTTCATAAAAATTCAAAAAAGGAGGATGTCGTGCACTTTTTCACCTACAAAAAAGGAGAACTCTTTGTAGAGGATGTGCCTGTTAAAGAGTTAGTAAAAGAGTTTGGAACTCCTCTTTATATTTATAGCTACGGCACTTTAATAAGACACATAAGAGCCTATGAAGAAGCCTTCTGCGAGATATCTCACATTATATGCTATGCTGTAAAAGCGAACTCAAACCTTGCAATACTAAGTCTTTTCGCTGAGCTTGGAATTGGTGCAGATATTGTATCTGGAGGAGAACTTTTCAGGGCATTAAAAGCAGGAATAAAACCTTACAGAATAGTTTTCGCAGGAGTTGGGAAAACCGATGAAGAAATAGAGTATGCGATTAAAAATAATATTCTCATGTTCAATGTGGAATCTGAATTAGAGCTTTACAAAATTAACGAAATAGCTAAAAAACTGAAAAAACAGGCAAGAGTTGCCTTAAGAATAAATCCTGATATTGATCCAAAAACACACAAATACATTGCAACAGGCTTGAAAACAAGCAAATTCGGAATCCCTATATCTAAGGCAGTTGAATACTACAAAGTGGCAAAGTCTCTTGAAAATATAAAAATAATCGGAATCCATAAACATATTGGCTCACAGATTACAGAAACAGACGCTTATGTAGAGGCATTGAGGAAACTCCTTGAACTTTACGAAAAACTTGTTCAGGCAGATGTGGATATAGAATATATTGACATTGGCGGTGGTCTTGGAATTACCTATAAAGATGAAGAACCTCCTCATCCAAAAGATCTTGCAAATGCCTTAATTCCTCTTATTAAAAATCAGAAAGGCAAATTAATAGTTGAACCAGGGCGATCGATTGTTGGAAATGCCGGAATTCTCGTTACAAAGGTTTTATATACAAAACAAACAGACGTAAAGAATTTCATAATCGTTGATGCAGGCATGAACGATCTTATGAGGCCTACTTTATATGGCTCCTATCATGAAATTTTGCCAGTAACCCAGGGAAAAAGACAAAAAATTGTGGCAGACATTGTTGGTCCTATATGCGAGTCAGGCGATTTCCTTGCAAAGGATAGAGAAATTGAAAAACTCTCTCCAGGAGAATATCTTGCTGTAATGAGCGCAGGAGCCTACGGATTCAGTATGTCATCAAACTATAATAGCAGACCAAGAGCTGCGGAAGTGCTTGTAAAAGGAGAACATTATGCTTTAATAAGAAAGCGTGAAACCTATAAAGATTTAATAAAGAATGAAATCATACCGGAGGATTTACTCTAATGGGAACAATTAATTTCGTTAAAATGCATGGACTTGGCAATGATTTTATATTGATTGACTGCCTGAATCAAAGTCTGCCAGAACCTGAAAAGTTTGCAATCAAATACTGTGACAGACGCTTTGGCATTGGTTCTGACCAGCTTTTACTTTTGTATCCTTCTGAGGTTGCGGATTTTAAAATGAGAATCTTTAATGCCGATGGCTCAGAAGTTGAGATGTGCGGAAATGGAATAAGATGTTTTGCAAAATACATATGGGATAGAAAATTAACAGATAAAGAAGTTTTAGAAGTGGAAACACTGGCTGGAATTATTAAACCCAGAAAGATTGGCGAGCTTGTTCAGGTTGATATGGGAAAACCTGAATTCAGTCCTTCAAAAATTCCAGTTGATGTAGAGGGAGATAGGGCTTTTGATCTAATTCTTGAGATCAGTGGATGGCACGCAAGGATAAACTGCGTAAGCATGGGGAATCCTCATGCAGTTATATTTCTTGATGAAGAACCAAAAAATTTTGCTGTTACAAAATATGGTCCTCTTATTGAAAATCATCCAATCTTTCCAAAGAGAACAAATGTAGAATTCGCCTTTGTAAAAAATCCGAATGAAATAGTAATGCGAGTCTGGGAAAGAGGGGCTGGAGAAACCCTTGCCTGTGGAACAGGAGCCTGTGCTACTGCTGTGGTTTCTATGATAAAAGGCATTACAGATAGAAAAGTCACAGTTCATCTTCTTGGTGGAGATTTAATGATTGAATGGGCAGAGGATGGACATGTTTATATGACAGGTCCTGCAGAGGAAGTTTTTGAAGGAATTGTTAAAGTTCCACAAATTGGCTGATAATCGCAGATTCTGCATTTACTCTTAAAATCAAAAGCTGGTAAAAAAGGTATATCTTTATCTTTTATTTCATTAAGAAGCGTTTCTATCACAGTTGATACAGTTCTTATGCATTCTTCTTTGTCATTTTGATTGAAAGGGTCAAATCTCACTGTATCATCATTGAGTAAAGCTTTTCCAAGCAAAAAATAACAACCTTTCAGTTCAAAAACGCTGAGCTTGTGTTTCTGAGCATAAAGTAGCATATAAAGAGGAATTTGAAGACTGCCAATATATTTAGACCAATTTTCTCTTTCGAATATATTAAGTTTGTCAAATTTTATTTTGTAATGCTGTTCAGTTCCTGATATTTTATAATCCACAATAGTGATAGAATCATCTATGCTTTCAACTAAATCTATTCTATATATAAAGCTTGCATTAAAAAGATTTTCTTCTATGAGTTCTTCAACTTCAAGAATTTTTAACCTACGGATTTTACTCAGTTTTTTATAATACTCTATCAATTGAAGAAGTCTTTGAAGTATCTGTAGTTTTATTAAATATACTTTGCCTGTTACTTTACTACCATACTTTTTAGAAAATATATTCTGCACAATGGATTCTATATCGTTTCCAAAATCATCGGGATTGAGTTTTTTATTTTTTCTTAATCTCAAATATTCCTTTAATGATTCATGAACAATCGTACCAATTTCAGAGTGTTCCAGTTCGGCGGAAAGCTCTTTTTTCTTTTTTAGTTTCAATACATAGGAATAATAAAATTTCAATCCACAGTCAAGATAATCATCAATTGAAGATGGTGAAAAACAAAGATTATTAATAACTTCCATTGTTTCATCTGATTTATATATTTCAGCAGGCTTTCTTGTTGTTAAATTTACTGCCCAAGAAAGTGACTTTACAGGTATATCAATTCTCCGAGCTTCGCTTTTTTCTGCCTCCCATATAATTTTTTCAATAAATCGGGATCTCTCGTTTATATCGTTTTTTATGTAGCAAAGATGCGCTTCCTCGGCACCATCTATTAAAAGGGAAAAATAGTAGTAAACAAGCTTTTCTCTCTCATGATAAGTAGGCAAACCGAGAATCTTTCTTACCTTGTAAGGCATCAGATAATCCTCTGAAAGCGGAGGAAAAATACCTTCATTTAAATCAAGAAATATCACTTTTTTAAATTTAATGTTTCTCGTCTCAAGAAATCCCAGTATCTGTAAGCCTTTCAGAGGTGTACCAGCAAAGGGAACATTTTCAAACATTATGAGATTTTTAAAAAAGTTAAAATATGACTCTAAATGCTCAAATTGAAAATTCTTTATCAAAGAGTTGAGAAGTTTATCAAATTGAGCGATAAAAGCCTCAACATAGGGATAAAATAAAGGATGAAATCTTGCTGTAGTCTTCTCATAAACAAAAAGAAGCACATCTCTACAGTTCTTTATAAATTCTTCAATATTTTTAATGGACGTAAACTTTTTTATTGTGTTGTTATGAATCATTTCAATGTGCTGTCTTATATCATCCACTGTAAGAGTGAAATCCTTTAAGTTCGAAGCTACTGCTACTGGTATTTCTTTCTCAATCCATTCAAGCTCCACAAAGGAAATTTCCTTAGATATTAACAAATTCTCAATTTCATGAAAAATAATTCTGCTCAATTCAGCACTGTTTTTAATAAGAACATTTTTTGTATATGGGTGAAGCATAAATTTCAGATACAAAGGAGTATAAAACTGGTTATTCTCAATGGAATTTACAACTTCAAAGAGATTAATAAAAAATCCATAAATTGGTGTTCTGTTCAGGGGATAGCCCATTGAGATGTTATAATTTTCTTCCTTCAGAAATGGGATACCCTGTCTTAAAAGAGGAAAAAGTGTGTCAGATTTTGGTAGAACTATAACTGTTTTTTCATCAATTGCTGATTTTTCCATAATTCTTCCCACTACCTTTACCTCTGCATGCGTATCAGGGCAACTGTAAAGATTGATTTTACTGAAAAGTTTTTCATTAAATTCAGGTTCTTTCTGAAAAATAAAATAAAAGTTTTTAATTTTAGATAGCTTTTCAAGAATTCTTTTTTCAGAGGCTGTAAAAGCAAAAAAACCGGCATAAATCAAGATTTTGAATTCCAGATCTTGCAAACTTATGCAATCTGCTACTTTTCTATATCTTAATCCTCGGGTGCAGAGATTTCTTTGTATCAACTCTTCATAAAAATTCTGATAAATCACTGAAAGAAACCTTAATTTTTCCTGGGATTTTATTGGGATATCAATTAGATTCTCTACTTCTTTAAGCTTGTTTATATGAATTTCTTCAATGTAAAGCTCTTCAAAGAGGTTAAACAGTTTGAAACCAAAGGAGATAAAGTTATCAAACTTCTTAAAAAAAGGGCTCAATAAATTGTGTTTTAAACATATTTCATAGATTATGCCGACAGCTTCAATTGTTTCAATTGGAGAAGCATTGCTCATTTTTCTGAACAAAAACTCTATAAATTCATCTGCTGAAAAAACTCTGGGTGGGATAAAGGATTGTTTTACTTTTTGAGCAAGGTATTTTTTTAAATAATGTGAGGGTCTTTTCCCTGGAAAAACAATAAAATTTGCAGAATAATCATATCCATCAGCATAAATAATATCTACGATTTTTTGAATTATATCTTCAGAGCTATTAATTGCAATAATCTCAGCCTCTTTTAGAAAGCCCAATTCATCCATCGACCTCTTTCACCTCTCGTAAATCAAGATAGTAAAGGTATCCATTAACTGTTTTATCTTTAAAAATGTCTGATAATAATTTCATATAAAGCTTTACCTGCGAGAAATGCTCATCATGTGGATAGCCTGTTTTGTAATCAATTACACTAACCGAGTCTTTATCAACAACAACTCTATCAATTCTGTGGACAATACCTTCTTTATCTACAATCTCAAATTCATTAAGAATTTTTTCATACCCTCGCTTAAAAAATTTTTCCATATCAGGATGATTTATCATATCAACTATCAATGGTTTTATCTGGGAAGCTGAAAAATTTGTATGGCAGTATCTGTTTAATCTTTCTATCTTAAAGTCTATCTCTTCCATAACTCCTTCGTCAAAATATTCAATTTCTTCTAAAATAAAGTGTATAAAATCTCCTCTCTTTTTTTCAGTAAAATGCACTATTTCGTCGGAAACTAAGAAATTAAATGATACAAGATAATGATGAGCATTAATTTCTGAAGACTCTGTGAGTGATAATGATTTATTTTTAACTGATTTATGCCCCATCCCTTTATTGTAGTATTCTGAAAGAATATCAAAAGGTAGTTTATCTTCTTTATCAGTTCTGCATAAAACATACAGTTCATCCTCTGCTCTGGTAAAGGCAACATAAAGAGTATTTAATAAATCTACAATTTCTGATTTTTTTTGTTCTTTTTTTATCTGTAGCAATAATTCATTTTTTTCAGCTATCTGGTTTGTAACTTTTAAAATATGAACTCCCTGTTCAACTTCATGAAAAATATATTTATTTCTTGGTTTTTCATCGTTTTCTAAATAAACAAAAACTATCGGAAACCCTAATCCTTTTGCTTTATGAATAGTCATAACCTGTATGGCATCTATATCAGCTGGAGTGGCTATATTCCATATGTTATCATCCGCAGGACTTTCAAAAAATTTTATTAGTTCTTTGATGTTGTTATATCCTTTTTCTTCAAAGTTCTTAACAAGATCAAGTAATTTAAGAAATGTTGCTTCTTCATCAGGCAGAGTTTCAAATACCTTAAAATTATTTAATGCCACTGAGAGTAAATCATAAACAGGTAAATATCCTGAAAGTTTAAAGAGTTGCTTGAAATACTTTTCCCAGAGTTGTGGAAATTCTTTCTCAAAATGTTTATAAATGGCTGTTTCATCCCTGTATTTAAGGAGAAATTCATCGGGCTTGAAATTTATTGCTTCTCTTTTTACTGTATTTCTGAATATATCGCCAAGTAAGAAACAGCTAAAGGAGAAATCATCTAAGGGAGAATCAAGGAATCGTAACAGACTTAACATCTCTGATGTAACTTTTCTTTTTCTCACATCAAGGCTGCTGTAAGATATAAAAGGCAACTGCAAATCGTTTAACCATTGACTGATAGTTACAACCTGCTCATTTTTAAAAGCGAGTATTGCTATATCTTTCAAAAGATAACCTCTTTGAGTGATATTATTTACACACTCTAAAAGATATTTTTTTATTTCAAACTCTTCCTCTTCATTCTCACTAAAAGCTCTCACTTCCACATAACCTTCTTGCGAGCTTTCTTCTGCAATCTGATGGCACTCACGAAATCCTGCAAATTCAGCTGGTTCGGCATAAACTGGATTATTTAAAACTTTTTCTCTGAAAATATTTACTACAAAATCAACAATTGTTTTTTTGCTTCTGTAGTTTTTATCAAGAGTTTTAACTATTTTGTATGCTGAAGGAAATATATCGCTTTCTTCCAGCTCTTTCATTATCTTGTAATCAGCTCCACGAAAGGAGTAAATTGCCTGTTTTGTATCTCCAACAACAAAAAGACTTCCATTTTCAGCAAGAGCGTTTTCAATTAAAAACTTTAGATTATTCCACTGAAGTGGTGATGTATCCTGATATTCATCAATAAAAAAATGATGTATTTTTTCGCCTAACCTGAAGTATATGTCTGGAACGATTGAGTTATTCAAATACACTGAAAGAATTTTATTAATATCTTCAATGAAAATTTTACATTCCTTTTGTTTTATCTGATTTAATAAAGTTTTAAAGCTTTGATATACTTCAATATATGGCAGATAAAAAGTTAATGCATAATAAAAAGCATACTCTTTAAGTTCTTCAAGAAATTCATTCCACAAATTCAAAACATTTTCGTATTTTTCCAGTAAGTTCTTGTTTTTAGGCTTGTTTACAGGTGGTTTTTTCATTCCCCTTGTTAAAAGTTCTCTAAAATTTTTGTTTTCAATGATCCTGTTGAAATCTTCCAGAATTCTCGTTGAACGATTTATTTCAAGTCCTAATGAAGTGATTTCCCTTAAAAAAGCCATAATTCTACTTTCAAGCTTTGCCTCAATTTTTTCTTTTAATTTTCTGTATTCATCAATAACTATAAATTCTTTATGAGTATTATGAATTTTAAGATGCAAACCCTTAATTTCATCAAAAATTCTTTCTGATGGATTCCAGAGATAGGTGTTACTGTTTGAGCTTATAATCTCTATAATGTTTTTAAAAAACTCACTCTTTAAAGAATTCTCCTGCACATCTTTTAAAAACAGGTCATAACTAAACCTAAGAAGAGATTCATTGTTCATAAGAATCTCAAAATCAGGATTGAAATCAAAATCAAGAGCAGAAGCTTTAAAAATTGAAGCCATAAAACTATCAATTGTCTTTACCTGAAAATCTGAATAATGATTCAGTATCTCATCAATTATCTGCCCAGCTTTAGCTGAGATTTCATCATGGGACAGTCCAGAAATTTTTGAAAATTTACTTAAAGAACTCTCTTCTTTACAATATAAACTTTTAAGCCAATCTATTATTCTTGACTTCATCTCAAAGGCAGCATTATTAGAAAAGGTTATAGCAAGAATATTTCGTAATGAATTATTAGGAATGTTATCGGAAAGTAAAAAATATACAAATCTTTCAGTAAGCGCTGTCGTTTTTCCTGAGCCAGCAGAAGCTTTCAGAATAACATAATGGGGAAGCTTAGTTACCATTCAAAACTCTGGACTATAATAATCCCTCTTGACTTTGCCTTTTTCTGAAATCCTTTAGTAGCATAATGAGTTATTAATACTCTTAAAACATCAACTTTTCCATACTCATCCTGCACTGCTTTAACTTTTTCTTCAAGTTCGTTAAAAACATCTTCAATACTTTGTTCTTTTCTTTCATCAAGCCTTAATTTGGATTCGCCAACTATAAAAACTTCTTTACCATTTTTTCTTGCCTTGCCAAATATATTTATCTCCTTACCTCCAATTTCTGCCCTTATAAGTTTCTCTTTAATTTCAATCCCATAATTTTCTTTTAAAAACTTAGGTAACATTCTATAAGATTCATTTTCAAAGGCATAACTCATTGTGAGACTGAGTCCACCAACCTCTTTCCTTAACTGCCTTAAACCTTTTGCCAGAGTTGCGACCTCCTCTTCTGTTCTTTTCTGTGCATCTGCAAGCTCTTCAAGCCTTTGTTCTGTTCTTTTTTGCGCATCTGCAAGCTCTTCAAGCCTTTGTTCTGTTCTTTTCTGTGCTTCCGTAAGCTCAGCAACAGCTGTTTCAAGTCTGCTAAGTCTGCTCTCTGACTGCTTCTGCGCCTCCGCAAGCTCTTTTTGAGCTTGAGCAAGATCTCTTACTATTTCTTTTAGTTCATTAAAATCCTTTACTTTGACCGTTTCATTTACAATATCAACCACTTCAAGAAGAACAGAGGCTTGCTTAACTGGAAAAACCTTTTTTATTTTGTCTTTTATGTTAGATACAGTAGCCATAGTTTATTATACTTTTTATAGTGTAGCTCTTATCAACTCTGCTCCTTTTTCTTTCAGTTTTGCATGGGCAGCAGCAAGCTTTGCTACTGGAACTCTATAGGGAGAACAACTTACATAATTAAGCCCAATCTTATGGCAAAATTCTATAGATTTTGGATCTCCTCCATGTTCACCACATATCCCGAGTTTAAGATTTTTATTTGTTCTTCTTCCTTTTTTTACTGCTATCTCCATTATCTGACCTACTCCTTCAGTATCAATTGATATGAATGGATCCTCTTCAATTATTTTGTGATCAATGTAAAATGGCAAAAATTTACCTGCATCATCTCTTGAGAGTCCATAAACTGATTGTGTTAAATCATTGGTTCCAAAAGAGAAAAATTCAGCTTCTTCAGCAATCTGGTCAGCTGTTATTGCAGCACGGGCAAGCTCTATCATTGTGCCAACTTTATAATCAATTTTCACTTTATACTGTTTCATAACCTCTTCAGCTGTTTTAACAGTTAAATCTTTCATTATTTTTAATTCATTTACATGAGCAACAAGAGGAATCATTATCTCTGGAATAACCTTAATCTTTTTCCTTGCGAGTTCACAGGCTGCTTCCATAATAGCTTTTACCTGCATTTCATAAACCTCCGGATAGGTTATTCCAAGACGACAGCCTCTATGACCGAGCATTGGATTAAACTCTTCAAGAGTTTTAATTTTACTCTTAATTTTCTTTACTGAGACTCCCATTTCCTTTGAGAGAACTTCTATTTCTTCATCTGTTTTTGGTAAAAATTCATGAAGGGGAGGATCAAGTAGTCTTACGGTAACTGGTAATCCTTTCATTTCTTTAAATATTCCAATAAAATCTTCTTTCTGATAGGGTTTAATTTTTTCAAGAGCTTTTCTTCTTTGTTCAACTGAATCTGAAAGAATCATCTCTCTGAATGCCTTTATTCTTTCTGGATCAAAGAACATATGCTCAGTTCTACAAAGACCAATTCCGACTGCACCAAAATCCCTTGCAACACGAGCATCTTTTGGAGTATCAGCGTTTGCTCTTACCTGAAGTTTGCTGAATTTTTCAGCCCATTTCATTATTGTATAAAACTCTTCAGGAAGAGAAGGCATAACAAGAGGTGCCTGCCCCAGAATAACTTCTCCTGTTGTTCCATTTAATGTAATAAAATCTCCTTCTCTAACTGTAATGTCACCAACAGTAAAGTATTTCTCTTCTTCATGAATATTTATCGCCCCGCATCCCACAACACAGCATTTACCCATTCCTCTTCCAACTACTGCAGCATGAGAAGTCATTCCTCCTCTTGCAGTAAGGATTCCCTGTGCAACTGCCATTCCTCCAATGTCTTCAGGAGAAGTTTCATTTCTTACAAGAATAACTTTTTCTCCTTTTTCTGCCCATTCTTCAGCATCCTGAGCAGAAAACACAACTTTACCAACAGCTGCACCAGGGCTTGCGGGAAGCCCTTTTGCAATTACTTTAACTTCTGCCTTAGGATCAATAGTGGGATGAAGAAGTTGATTAAGCTGTTCAGGCTCTATTCTTAAAAGAGCAGTTTTTTTATCAATCAATTTTTCCTTTACCATGTCAACAGCAATCTTTATCGCAGCCCTGGCTGTTCTTTTGCCAACCCTTGTCTGGAGCATGTAGAGCTTGCCTTCTTGAATTGTAAACTCTATATCCAGCATGTCTTTGTAATGTCTTTCAAGTTTATTACATATCTTTTCAAGTTGAGAATATATCCTGGGCATCCTTTTCTTCAATTCTTCAATCTTTAAAGGCGTTCTGATTCCTGCTACAACATCCTCGCCCTGGGCATTTGGTAAAAACTCTGCAAAAAATCTTTTTTCTCCAGTTGAAGGATCTCTTGTAAATCCCACACCTGTTCCAGAATTCTCACCCATGTTTCCAAATACCATTGCAACAATATTACAGGCAGTACCAAGATCATCGGGTATTCCATGAAGCCTTCTGTATGTTACTGCTCGGTCTCCATACCAGGAGTCAAACACAGCCTTTATTGCCATTTTAAGCTGTTCATAGGGATCTGAGGGAAAATCTTTTCCCGTTTCCTTTTTATAAAGTTTTTTATACTTTTCAACAAGAGCCTTTAAATCTTTTGTATCAAGCTCTGTATCTAAGTTTACTCCCTTTTTATTCTTTACCTCATCAAGTAAATCTTCAAACTTTTTTCTATCTATATCAGTAACAATGCTTCCAAACATTGTAATAAATCTTCTATATGTATCATAAGCAAATCTTTCATTTTTTGTTTTATTTATTAATCCCTTAAGGGTTTCATCGTTTAATCCAAGATTTAAAACAGTATCCATCATTCCTGGCATGGAAAACTTTGCCCCAGACCTTACTGAAACAAGTAGCGGATTTTTTGCATCTCCAAATTTACAACCCATTGATTTTTCAACCATTTTAAGATTTCTTAGGACCTCTTCCCACATTCCCTGAGGAAATTTTTTACCAAGCCTGAAGTATTCCCTGCATGCCTCAGTGGTAATGGTAAATCCAGATGGAACAGGAATTCCGAGATTGGTCATTTCAGCAAGTCCTGCTCCTTTTCCTCCAAGAAGGTCTTTCATCTGTCCTGTCCCTTCTGCTTTTCCATCACCAAAGTAGTAAACATATTTTTTCTCAGGCTTTGATTTTTTAGTTTTTGAAACAACCTTGACTGATTTTTTTTGAATTCTGGTTTTGGGCTTTAAAGCCATCTGTGAGTTCCTCCTACAAAATTTTATTAAATTTTATTAAATAGCTATTCATATTACTATGATGCAAGAGATTTTTTCAAGAAAATTTACAACCCCCTTGACTTTTCAAATTCATTATTTTCAAACTAAGCTTCATGGGAAAAATCTATGTTAAACACTTAAAGAGATACGGTAATTTATGGATTTATAAAAATGAAATAGTCTCTGACATCTCCAGGTTTTCTCCAGGAACTGTGGTGAAAGTATATGAATCAAAAACAAATAAATTTATTGGCACAGGATATATAAATCCGAAATCCACAATTGCCGTAAGACTTCTTAGTTTTCAGGATGAAAACATTGACGAGAGCTTTTTAAGATTTAGAATTTTTCAAAGCATAAAATACAGAGAAGAATTTTTAGGACTTAAAGAAACTTACAGAGTGATTTTCAGCGAATCAGATTTTCTGCCAGGTTTGATAGTTGATAAATACAACTTCTGCCTTGTAATTCAAATATTGACTGCAGGAATGGAACAATTCAAAGATGTAATAATCAAAATACTGGATGAAATATTCTGTCCAGAAGTAATAATTCTTAAAAATGACTCTCAATCAAGACTCAAGGAGGGGCTCCCAATTGAAAAACATATAATTAAAGGTGAGCTAAAGCAGTTTCCTTTAATCATTGAAGAAGATGTTAAGTTTTTATTTGATCCTCTTTATGGGCAGAAAACAGGTTTTTTTCTTGACCAGAGAGAAAATAGAATTTTTCTAAAAAAATTAATCACCGCCGGACAGGCTCTTGACCTATTCTGTTATATTGGCACATGGAGTATTCATATGGCAAAAAAAGGTGCTGTTGTAAAAGGAATTGACAGCTCTCAAAATGCAGTAGAATTAGCCATGGAAAATGCAAAAATAAATAATCTTCTGGAAAGATGTAAGTTTGTCAAAGCTGATGTATTTGACTATCTAAAATGGGAGATAAAGAAAAATAAAAAATACGATTTTATAGTGGTTGATCCTCCAGCATTTGTAAAATCAAAAGCGGAAAAAAAAGATGCTATTGAGGGATATTTAAATCTTAATAGTTTAGCAATAAAACTTTTAAAAAAAGGCGGAATTCTTGTCACCTCATCCTGTTCCCAGCATATTTCTGAAAATGAATTCTATGAGATTGTGAAAGAAGCTTTTTTAAAAAATAGAAAAACGGGAAAGGTAATCTACAAGGGAATCCAGAGCAAAGACCATCCAATTCTGCTCAGTATGCCAGAAACAGCATATTTAAAGTGCTTCATCATTAAAGTATTTGACTGAAATGATGTAATTTAATTATACTTTTAAATTATGCGGACAAAGTTTTTCGTTGCCAACTGGAAGATGCATAAAACTGTTAAAGAAGCATCGCTATTTTTTCAGGATTTTATTCCATTAACTAAAGGAATAAACGACAGAGAAATTGGTATTGCTCCTACATTTGTCTGTCTTGAAACTGCTGAAAAAGCATTAAAAAATACTAACATAAAACTCTGTGCACAGAATGTCTTTTATGAAAAAAAAGGAGCTTACACAGGCGAGATTTCTCCAATTATGCTTAAAGATTTAAATGTTGAATATGTGATAATTGGTCATTCTGAAAGAAGGAAGTATTTTTATGAGACCGACGAAGTAATAAATCGGAAGATTAAAGCATGTATTGATGAAAATTTAAATGTAATTTTCTGTATCGGTGAAACAATTGAAGAAAGACAATCTAATAAAACTTTTGACATTCTGAAAAGACAAATAGAAAAAGGACTTGAAGGTATAGCCAATCCTGAAGCCATAGTTTTAGCCTACGAGCCAGTTTGGGCAATTGGAACAGGTATTGTAGCTTCTCAGGCACAGATTGAACAAGCCCATGCATTTATTCGCTCTCAACTAAAAAAATTTTATCCTGACAAAGCTGACAGAATTAGAATACTTTATGGGGGGAGTGTTAGCCCTGAGAATATTTACTCTATAATGAATACAGAAAATGTTGATGGAGTTCTGGTTGGAGGGGCAAGCCTTGATCCTGTAAAATTTGCAAAAATTGTAAATTACGAAAAGCAAAAGCCATTAAAGGAGGAATCATGAAAACATTGCTTTTAAGTTTTCACATAATTCTATGTATTGTAATGATAGCTGTTGTATTGCTTCACAGAGGCAAAGGTGCAGAACTGGGACCTGCTTTTGGAGGAGGTTCTTCTCAAACGCTTTTTGGACCAAGAGGTGCGACCACATTTCTCAATAAAATAGCAACAATTGTCGCTGTGTTGTTTATGATTTCATCATTTTTTTTGACTTACATTACTACAAAAACCAAATCTGTTGTCTCTGATGTAAAGGTCCCACTTCAGAGTCAACCTGCCCAACCTCCATCAGGAGCACAGCCTCAACAAAATAAATGATAAAAAAATATGCTATTGTAGTTTTATTTTTAATTTTATCCTTTAACATTTCCTGTGAAAAAGCTCCTAAGATAAAAGAACCCTTTAATCTCACAGCTGCTTCCTCTGCTGATGCAAAAAGACTTCTTCCTCTTTTTGCTTCAGACTCTGCCAGTGCAGATATAAGTGGAAGAATTTTTAATGGTCTTACCAAATATGATAAAAATTTAAACATTGTTGGTGATCTTGCTGAAAGATGGCAAATATCAAAGAATGGTAAAGAAATAATTTTTTATTTAAGAAAAGGAGTTAAATGGCACGATGGTGTTGAATTTACAGCAGAAGATGTAGTTTTTACATACAAAGCTATCACTGACCCCAAAAATCCAACACCTTATAGAAGCAACTACGGTCCTGTAAAGGAAGTTAAAGCTCTTGATAAATACACTGTAAAAGTGGTTTATGAAAAACCCTTTGCACCAGCACTTGAGTCCTGGGGAATGGGAATACTACCAAAGCACCTTCTTGAAGGCAAAGACTTATTTAACTCACCATTAAATAGGATGCCTGTTGGCACAGGACCATATAAAATGAAAGAGTGGATTACAGGGCAGAGGGTAATCCTTGAAAGAAATGACAATTATTTTGAAGGAATGCCTTTCTTTGAAAAATTTATAACAAGAATTATTCCGGACCCTTCAACAATGTTTCTTGAATTAAGATTTGGAGGAATTGATTTTATGGCACTTAATCCTGCTCAGTATAAATACTATGGAGAAAAATCATATTTCAGAAAATATTTCAATGTTTATAGATATCCCTCTTTTGGATACACTTACATAGGCTATAATCTTAAGGATTCTTTATTTTCAGACAAAAGGCTGCGAAAGGCAATTGCCCATGCAATAAATAAAAAAGAAATCATTGAAGGAGTTTTACTTGGATATGGAACTCCATGCACAGGACCTTTCCCCCCTTCCTCATGGGCATTCAATCCATATGTAAAGGACATTGAATACAATCCTGAAAAAGCAAGAAAAATTCTTTATGAACTTGGCTGGCGAGCAGGCAGTGATGGAATTTTAATAAAAGATGGAAAAAGGTTCTCATTTGTTTTACTCGTAAATCAGGGCAATGAAGTAAGGCTTAAGACCGCTCAAATCATTAAAGAGCAGCTTAAAAAAGTGGGAATTGAGCTAAACATAAGGGTTCTTGAATGGCAGAGTTTTCTTGAACTCGTTACCAAAAGACAGTTTCAGGCAGTGCTCCTGGGCTGGTCTCTCTCTCGTGATCCTGATTTATATGATATTTTTCATTCATCAAAAACCAGACCAGGAGAGTTTAATTTTGTGAGTTACAGCAATAAAGAAGTTGACAGTCTTATTGAAAAAGCAAGAGAGATTCTTGACAGGGAAAAAAGGAAAAAGCTTTACTGGAGAATTCATGAACTTATCGCAGAAGACCAACCCTATACATTTCTTTATGTTCCTGATACAATAGTGGCTGTAAACAAAAGAATAAAAGGAATTGAGCCAGCTCCAGCAGGAATATGGTATAATTACATTTTCTGGTATGTGCCAAAAAATCGTCTTGACTGGTATAATTAAAATTATGAAAACTTTTGCAGTGCTAAAAATTTTAGCAATTAATCTTTTAATAGTATTTTTTCTATTTAGTTTTTGTTATGCCCAAACTGCGTTATTAAAGCTTGAAAATGCCTATAAAAATATAAATGATGCAGCTGGAAGTTTCATTCAAACAAGCCATATAAAAGAAATAAACAAAGTCCAGCAATTCAGAGGCAGATTTTTTATAAAGGGAGATAAAGTAAGATGGCAATATACAGGAGAGTTCTCTCAAACTATCTATCTCGATAACAAAACTCTCATTATCTATGATAAGAAAAGAAAACAAGCAATAATGAGTGAGTTTAGCGAAGAAAAATATGGTCAACTTCCTCTGGCACTTCTTCGGAGAATGGCAGATTTAAAAAAAGATTTTGAAGTTAACGAAAAATCAGAAAACACTATCATGCTCATCCCAAGAAGCAAAATGGGCAACATAAAAAGCATTGAGATAACAGTTGCAGAGGGTGATTTTCCAATAAAATCAATGAAACTAATAGATATGCTGTCTAATACAGTAAAAATTGATTTCAGCGATGTAAAAATAAATACCTCTCTCAAAAACTCTCTATTCAAATTTACCCCAAAGAAAGATGATACGGTTTTAAAATATTAAAAAGTTCTATTGCTGAGGAGGAATAAAATGGCAAAAAAAAGAGTTGCAATAACAATGGGAGATCCAGCTGGAGTTGGTCCAGAGATTATTGTAAAGGCTTTTGCCCAGGAAGATATCTACAAAATTTGCAATCCCCTTGTCATAGGAGACAGAAGTGTTATAAAAGAAGTAATTAAAACCATCGGAATAGATTTTGACCCAGACAACATAGAAATATTGAATCTAAATGAAATCCAGAATCCAGCAAAACTTTTAAAATGTGCTCCATCAGAGGAATCAGGCAGAGCTTCATTTTCTTATATACGGAAAGCTGTAGAGCTTTACAGACTTGGTATAGTGGAAGCAATTGTTACATGCCCCATTACAAAGTCAGCTTTGCGAATGGCTGGGCTGCACTGGCTTGGGCATACAGACATGCTTGCTGAGCTTACTCACTCAGAGGATTACGCAATGGCTTTTTACAGTGAGTCTTTGAAAGTGATTCTAACAACAATACATCTTCCCTTGAAAGATGTTCCCCATTTAGTTAAGAAAGAAAGAGTAATAAAAACAATATTTTTTGCCCAAAAAGCCTGCGATATGCTTCAGATTGAAACCCCGCGTATTGCAGTATGTGGGCTTAATCCCCATGCAGGAGAAGAAGGTATTATGGGAAGAGAAGAGATTGATGAAATTGCTCCAGCAGTTAAAGAAGCAAAGGCACTGGGAATAAATGTTTCAGGACCGTATCCAGCGGACTCTATTTTCTGGCGTGCCTTCAATGGTGAATTTGACATAGTGGTTGCAATGTATCATGATCAGGCACTTGCACCTTTTAAACTCGTTGCTTTTGATAAGGGAGTAAACTTTACAGTGGGACTTCCATTTATAAGAACATCTCCTGATCATGGAACAGCCTATGACATAGCATGGCAAGGGAAAGCCACACCAACAAGCCTCATTGAGGCTATCAAACTTGCTGCAAGGATGGTGATAAAGTGAAGCTTTTTACGCCCTTTGAAATTAAAACAATTAAAATGCCAAACAGAATTGTCCGTTCTGCAACCTATGAAAAAATGGCAGATGAGGACGGCTTTGTTACAGAACAATTGATAAATCTATACGTAACGCTTGCTAAAGGTGGTGCTGGTTTGATAATTACTGGAAATGCTCTGGTTCATGTGTCTGGAAGAAGTGCTCCGAAGATGCTCTGTATTCACAATGATTTCTACATTGATGGTTTAAAAAGATTAACCTCAGCTGTTCATGAAGCGGGTGGCAGAATTGTAATCCAGCTGAGTCATGGAGGAAGACAGTGTGCTTCGTTGTTTCTTGGAGGAGCTCAACCAGTGGCACCATCAGAAGTTTATGAACCTGTTTACAAAGTAATGCCAAGACAGCTCACCCAGGAAGAAATATGGGAAATTATTGAATCCTTCGGTAAAGCTGCAAGAAGAGCTAAAGAGGCAGATTTTGATGGTGTGCAAATTCATGGTGCTCATGGATATCTTGTAAATCAGTTCCTATCTCCCTATACAAACAGAAGAGATGACTACTGGGGTGGTGATGAGGAAAGAAGATTTCACTTTCTTGAAGAAGTTTACCTAAGTATAAGAGAAAATGTAGGATATGACTGGCCTGTAATGATAAAACTAAATGCCTGTGACTTTATAGAAGGAGGGCTAACATTAGAGGAAAGCCTCAGAATTGCTAAAAAGCTTGAAAATTTGGGTATTGATGCAATAGAGGTCAGTGGCGGAATTGTGGAATCAAAACCAGAGGAAAGGCCTGTGAGAATGAAAATTGACTCCCCTCGGAAAGAAGCTTATTTCAGAGAGTTCTCAAGAGAATTTAAGAAAGAGCTTAAAATTCCTGTTATGCTGGTAGGTGGAATTCGCTCTCGCTTAGTAGCGGAAGAAATCTTACAAAAAAAAGAAGCAGACCTTATTTCCCTTTCAAGACCCTTAATAAGAGAGCCTGATCTACCTAAAAAGTGGATGGAAGGAAAAGAAACCTCAGATTGTATATCCTGTAATGAATGTATGAGATTCATGAGATTAGACCATGTTAAATGTAGTCAGCTTGAAAAAAAGAGATAAATTGCTTTAATTTAATTGATAAAATTGTTTAAAAGGAGGTTTGGTTTGGAGCTTCATAAATTAACAGTTGCTGAGCTTGTAGTAATGATTAATCGTGGAGATGTAAGACCCCATGAGATTTTAATAGATGTTTTTAAACGAATTCAGGAAGTGGAAGAAAAAGTCAAAGCATTTATAACTTTAACTGTTGAAAAAGCCTATAACATGGCAAGAGATGCTGAAAATGCCATATTTGCTGGGAAAAAAAATATTTTGACAGGTATTCCAATAGCTGTTAAGGACAATATCTGCACTAAAGGTATTCTTACCACATGTGCTTCAAAAATACTGTATAATTTTATCCCACCATATGAAAGCACAGTTACATTAAAGTTGCTTAACAATAACTACATTCTTGTTGGAAAAACCAATATGGATGAGTTTGCGATGGGTTCATCCACTGAAAATTCGGGCTTTCATATAACTAAAAATCCCTGGGACTTAGAAAGAGTTCCTGGAGGAAGCTCAGGAGGAAGTGCCGCTGCAGTGGCAGCTGATGAATGCATTGCAGCACTTGGTTCTGACACTGGAGGCAGTATCAGACAGCCAGCATCATTCTGCGGAGTCGTAGGCTTAAAACCTACCTATGGAAGAGTTTCCCGCTTTGGACTTGTTGCATTTGCTTCTTCCTTAGATCAGATAGGTCCGATCACAAAGTGCGTTGCTGATGCTGCCATTCTTATGAATGTTATAGCAGGATACGATGTTATGGATTCCACCTCTGCTCCCATTGAAAAACCTGATTTCACAGAATATCTCGGTAAGGACATTAAAGGATTTAAAATAGGCATTCCTAAGGAGTATTTTATTGAAGGAATAGATAAAGAAGTTGAGGAAAGACTGAATGAGGCAATAAAACACCTTGAATCCCTTGGTTGCATTCCAGTGGAAATCTCTCTTCCCCATACTGAATACGCTGTTGCCACTTATTATTTGATTGCCACTTCAGAGGCTTCTTCAAATCTTGCAAGATATGATGGTGTAAAATACGGTTTGAGAGTAGAAGGTAAAGATTTACTTGACATGTATATGAAGACAAGATCAAGGGGATTTGGAGCTGAAGTAAAAAGAAGAATAATGCTCGGAACATATTCTCTTTCAGCTGGATACTATGAAGCATACTATAAAAAAGCCTTGCAAGTAAGAACCTTAATAAAACAGGACTTTGAAAAAGCTTTTGAAAAAGTTGACTTTATTATCACACCCACTGCACCAACACCCGCGTTTAAAATCGGAGAAAAAATAGATGATCCTCTCCAGATGTATCTGTCTGATATTTTTACAATTTCTGTTAATCTTGCAGGACTTCCTGCCATATCAATACCATGCGGATTCAGTATAAACGGACTTCCTGTAGGACTTCAGATTATTGGTAAACCATTTGATGAAGCTGGAATACTTCAGCTTGCCTATGCCTATGAAAAATCAACTCCATGGCATAAAATGAAACCAATGTTATAAAGGAGCGAAAATGCAATACGAAGCAGTAATAGGGTTAGAAGTTCATGCTCAACTTTTAACAGAAAGTAAAATATTCTGTAGTTGCTCCACTAAGTTTGGAGCAGAACCCAATACACAGGTTTGTCCTGTTTGTCTCGGAATGCCTGGTGTGCTTCCTGTGCTCAATAAAAAAGCTGTTGAATATACAATTAAAACAGGTTTGGCCATGAACTGTAGAATTGCTTCATACAGTAGATTTGCAAGGAAAAATTATTTTTATCCTGACCTTCCGAAGGGTTATCAGATAAGTCAGTATGAGCTTCCACTTTGCGAGGATGGATATCTTGAGATAGTGGTTGATGGAGAAAGAAAAAAAATCCGTATCAAAAGAATCCATCTTGAAGAAGACGCTGGAAAAAACATTCATGATGCTTCAGGATTCAGCTTTGTTGATTTTAACAGAACTGGAGTTCCTTTGATCGAGATTGTTTCAGAACCGGACATCAGATCACCAAAAGAAGCTGCTCTTTATATGAAAAAATTAAGAGCTATTTTAAGATATCTTGGCGTATGCGATGGCAATCTTGAGCAGGGTTCTCTCCGCTGTGATGCCAATGTTTCTGTAAGACCCTTAGGCTCTACTGAGTTTGGAGTAAAGACAGAGATTAAAAATATAAATTCATTCAGATTTGTTGAAAAAGCTCTTGAGTATGAAATAAAAAGACAGATAAAACTGCTGTCAATGGGCGAAAAAATTATTCAGGAGACAAGACTATGGGATGCACAAACCGGTACAACTCAATCAATGCGTTCTAAGGAAGAAGCCCATGATTACAGATACTTTCCTGAGCCAGACCTTGTTCCTGTAGTCGTCTCAGAAGAGTGGATTGAAAAAATTAAAAGAGATATGCCTGAACTACCGGATCATAAATTTGAAAGATTTATCAGAGAATATGGCTTACCACAGTATGATGCAGAAATCTTAACAGAGGAAAGAGCTCTGGCAGAATGGTTTGAAGAAGCGGTAAACTCAGGAGGAAAACCAAAGGAAGTATCAAACTGGATCATGGTTGAACTTTTAAGATTATTAAACGAAGATGGGAAAGATATTACAGAATGTAGTTTAACTCCTTCTAAACTGGTAGAACTCCTCATGTTAATTGAGAAAGGAACGATAAACAGAAACACTGCGAAGGATGTCTTTGAAGAAATGTACAGAACTGGAAAATCAGCAGAAACAATTGTTAAGGAAAAGGGACTTACACAGATTTCTGACAGTTCTGTTATAATTGAAGCAATTAAAGAAGTTATGGAAAAAAATCCTAAAGAAGTGGAAAGATTTCGTGCTGGAGAGGAAAAACTTATTGGATTCTTTGTGGGTCAGGTTATGAAGCTTACAAAAGGTAAAGCTAATCCGAAGTTAGTAAATGAACTTATTTTAAAACTTTTGAAGGAAGAATAACATGCGCATCATATTTTTCATTCTTCTATCTTTTTTCCTGCTCTTCAGTAATGCCTTTGCATTAAAATGCGATAAATGTCACAGGGATGATAAGTCTCTTGATAAAATATTTCAAGAACGAGGAGTAAAAAACAGACAGGAACTTTTTGATAAATTAAGAAAAGGACAAAAAGCAAAATTGCATCAGCATTTAACTGACATTGATATTAATGAAGCAGCAGAGCAGATGAAATTAAGATAAAATCAAACAAAGTCAAGCCAGTGTTGATATTTTGAAACTCTTCCGTTAACTATATCAAAAAACATTTTCTGTATCTTTTCAGTAACTGGACCACGACTACCTGAGCCGATTGTTCTTCCATCAACTTCTCTTATAGGAGTGACCTCTGCTGCTGTGCCTGTAAAGAAAGCCTCATCAGAAATATAAAGCTCATCACGGGTAAATCTTTCTTCTTTAACTTCAATTCCCAGATCCTTTGCAATGGTAATAACAGTATCTCTCGTAATTCCTTCAAGGATTGAAGTCAAAGGCGTTGTTTTAAGAATTCCTTTCCGAACTATAAAAATATTCTCTCCACTTCCTTCAGAAACATATCCTTCTGTATCAAGTAAAACAGCTTCATCATATCCACAGGAAACTGCTTCAATCTTTGCAAGTTGACTGTTAACATAGTATCCGGCAACCTTTCCTCTTGACATGTTTGAATTTACATGATTTCTAATAAAAGATGATGTTTTAACTTTTATTCCCTTCTGAAGTCCTTCTTCGCCAAGATAGGCACCCCAGTTCCATACCGCAATTGCAACCTGAATAGGATTGTTTTTAGGATAAACACCCATATTGCCATAACCTACAAAAACTATTGGTCTGATGTAGCAAGAGCTAATTTTATTAACTCTTATGGTTTCTTTTATTGCATCAAAGATTTGTTCTTCTGTAAAGGGAATGCTTAAAGTAAATATATGAGCAGACTTAAAAAGTCTTTCCACATGATCTTTTAATCTGAATACTGCAGGTCCTTTTTCAGTATTGTAACACCTTATTCCTTCAAATACTGCTAAGCCATAATGAAGGGAGTGAGTGAGAACATGAACCTTAGCATCATCCCAATCTACAAATTTACCATCCATCCATATTTTTTCTGTCTTAGGAACCATGAGATATATTAAACACTATTTATAGTTTATAAGTCAAGTAGCTTTTTGACTTCGGAAATAACTTGACATAAAAAAATTTTTTAAAGTAAAATTTAAATGTCCAACAGAAGTTGGATTTACAAATTTAAAGCCATGAAGGTAAAGGGATGAACCCTGTGAACTTCATGGCTTTTCTTTTTTAGGCTCCCATACATGTCCCGCACCCCTTAGCTGCCCCCTAAGGGGTGTCCCCTCCTTAAAAAGCTTATGATAAAATAATTAATGAGCCATATTGAATCCATTCATACAGCTTTAACAAAAGAGATAGAACAAATATCTTCCTTAATTCAAACAAACAATGAAATTTACAATCTTTCAATAACCTCTCTTGCGCTTTTTCTTTGTTTTGATGAAAACTACATAGTTTTTGAAGAAAATGAAGAGCAGGCTTATAAACTTTATTCAACTATAAAAACTTTCTCTGAGTTTTTCAATAATCATAACGAAGTTGTTTTATTGCCTTCACACAGCACTGAGAGATTGGTAGCAATATTTAAAATTCTTCACGAGAAAAATAAAAAGATAATCACAACAGTTGAATCTGGAAAAATTCCCTCTCATATTGAGACCATTAACCTGAAAAAAGGAATCAGCATTGAAAGAGAGCTATTAAGACAAAATCTTATTGAATCAGGATATACTCAAGCTGAATTAGTAACACAGGAGGGAGAATTCTCGCAACATGGATGGGTTTTTGATATATGGGGAATCGGGGAAGAATATCCAGTTAGAGTGGAATTTTTTGGTGATGAAATAGAGGAAATAAAATTTTTTAATCCTGACACACAACTTACATTTAAAGATAAAAACGAAATATGGATACTACCAGCAAAAGAGAACAATGTTACAACGGAATTACTTGATTTATTTGAATTTGACAGGATTTTTACTGTAGTCAACAAAGTTGAAGATTTAAAAATTAAAACTGAAGAACAAATAATTAAAATCTCCCATTTACCTTTTAAATTTTCTTATCAAGCAATTGATGGAAAAGACAAAACATTTTATGGACTGGGCATTTTACCAGATGAGAGAAAAAATCTCTTTGATTTCCCAGAAAATTTAAAGAAACTCGGAATTCCTATAATCTTCTCTTTAAGCTCTCGCGGAAAAGCTGAAACAGTAAAAGAAATTCTCTTTAATCATGGTATTATTGCACCATTGATTAACAAAACCGAGATTGGGAATTATTCTGGTAAATTTGCCGTTACCATATCTGAACTTCAGGAAGGATTTTATAGAGAAAACTTGATGATTATTACAGATTTTGAACTTTTTAGAGAGAAAGCAATTAAAAAGAAAAAGCTGAGTTTACAGAAAATTCCTGTTGATGGACTGGAAATAAACGAAGGTGATTATGTAGTTCATAAAGATCATGGAATAGGAATATTTCGTGGTATAAAAAGGCAAAAATATGAAGGCACAGAAGAAGATGTTCTTGT
This sequence comes from Thermodesulfovibrio sp. 3907-1M, assembly GCF_040450955.1. Lineage (NCBI taxonomy): Bacteria > Pseudomonadati > Nitrospirota > Thermodesulfovibrionia > Thermodesulfovibrionales > Thermodesulfovibrionaceae > Thermodesulfovibrio > Thermodesulfovibrio autotrophicus. Next base: position 513,963 of record NZ_CP144373.1, on the reverse strand, counting down.
AATTGAATACAAAGACAGAGACATTCTTTATGTGCCCACATGGAACATAGGAAAAATTTATAGATATTCTGCCCGAGAGGGCTTTGTTCCACCTCTTGATAAACTTGGAAGTAATCGCTGGCAGAAAGCAAAGGAAATAGAGAGAAAAAAAATACAGGAGATTGCCGATAAACTTTTAAAACTTTATGCTCAAAGAAAAACTCCACGAGGCTTTATTTACTCTGAGGATACAGAAATTCATAAAAATTTTGATGAATTTTTCCCTTATGAAGAAACCGAAGACCAGCAAGCAGCCATAGATGCGATTTTAAGAAAGATGAGAGAAGCTCTGCCAATGGAAGTTCTTTTATGTGGAGATGCAGGATATGGAAAAACAGAAGTAGCAATGAGAGCAGCTTTCAGGGCAGTTTATGATGGTAAACAGGTTGCGGTTCTTGTTCCAACAACTCTTCTGTGCGAGCAGCATTACAGGACCTTTAAAAAAAGATTTGAAGCTTTTCCAATAAGAATTGAATATCTCAGCAGATTTCGCTCAGCAAAAGAGATTAAAAAAACTATTGAAGATGTGAAATCTGGGAATGTTGATATTTTAATCGGAACTCATATTCTTATTTTGAAAGAAGTGGAGTTTTTTGATCTCGGTCTTTTGATCATTGACGAAGAGCAAAAATTTGGTGTAATTCATAAAGAGAAAATAAAAGAAAAATATCCAAAAGTTGACCTTCTCACAATAACAGCCACTCCTATACCACGAACTTTACAGATAGGACTGAGCGGACTGTGGGATATATTTATAATACAAACTCCTCCAAAGGAAAGACTTGCAGTTAAAACATTTGTTATTCATGAAAATGATTCAATAATTAAAGAAGCAATTGAAAAAGAAATTCAGAGAGGAGGTCAGATCTATTTTCTTCATAATAGAATTCATGATATTGAACTGGTTAAATCAAAGCTTCAGAGTCTTGTCCCATTTGCAAAAATAGCAGTTGCTCATGGAAGAATGAAAGAAAAAATGCTTAATAAAGTCATGATTGATTTTCTTGATGGGAAAATAGACATTTTACTCTGTACTTCTATTATAGCCTCAGGACTTGATATCCCGAATGTAAATACAATAATAATTGACCAAGCTCACACCTTTGGAGTAAGTGATCTTTATCAAATAAGGGGAAGAGTTGGTAGAGCATCCATACAAGCCAGTGCTTATTTAATAGTTCCTTCAGACGGTCTCAGTGAAGATGCTAAAAAAAGAATAAAGGCTATTCAGGAAATGAGTTATCTTGGAGCAGGCTTTCACATTGCCCTGAAAGACCTTGAAATAAGAGGTGCTGGAGAGCTTCTTGGAGTTGAGCAATCAGGTATAAATAGGTTGGGCTTTGATCTCTACATAGAAATGCTTAATGAAGCAGTGAAAGAATTAAAAGGTGAAGCTTTACCGAGTTTAAAACTACCTGAAATTAAACTTTCTTTACCTGCCTTTATCCCAGAGGAATATATTAAAGAGACTTCTATGAGAATAAGAATCTATAGAAAACTGAGCCAGATACTGGAAGAAAATGAAATACATAAACTCAGAAATGAAATTTATGACAGATTTGGAATACTACCTCAAGAGGTGGAAAATCTTTTTAAAACAGCACAAATAAGAATTCTTGCATCAAAAATTAAAATTTCTCAGATTAAACAAAATAAAGATAAATTTAGATTTACAATGGAAGAAAATCTTGAAACAGATTTTATAACAACACTTATAAATGTGTTAACAGGATTTAAAAATAAGGGTATAGTAAAAAATTTAAAATTTTTTCCCGATGGTTTTGAAGCGCACATGAAAGGACTAGATGAATTAATTCTCTTTCTTAAACGATTAATTGGAAAGCTTAATGAGAAAAAATGATATACTATAAAACTATGAAGATAATTTTAAGCTTATTGATTTTTCTTCTTGTTGTTGCCTGCACATCAGAAGAAAGGGTAAGGCAAACAAATGAGTCAGATTTTCATACTGAAATAGGATATGCCTATTATATTGAAAAAAATTATCAACTTGCCTTTGTGGAATTTCATAAGGCTTTGCAAATTGACCCTGATAACAAAAACGCACTTCATGGATTAGCCCTTGTTCATATGGAATTTCAGGAATATGAAACAGCAAGGGATTTATTTCTAAAGATTCTCTCAATAGCTCCAGATTATGCTGATGCCTGGTTTAATCTCGGAATTTGTTATCAAAGGTTAAACATGCATAAGGAGGCAATAGAAGCTTTCCAGAAAGCATTAAACAATCCTTTATTTATAACTCAGGATAAAGCTTTTTTGGGACAGGGACTATCCTATTATAGAACGGGACAGTATAAAGAAGCCAGGGATGCTTTTGATAAAGCAATAAAAAGAAATTTTCTTCTTATTCCAGCACATTTTTACATGGCGCTCACCTATCAAAAACTTAATCAGTACTCAGAGGCAGTTAAAACTTTAAGAAATGCTATAAGATTAGATTCGTCTTTTAAGGGTGATGTAGATAAGTTTGCCAAAACTCTTGAAGAACAATTAAAAACTGGGCATTCAACTATGTCAAAGGAAGACATCCTTGACCTTCTTGAAATATTAAAATACTAAAAATGGCAAAAGGTAAAATAGTTAAAGCAGCAGGAGCTATTTCCTTAGCAACTTCCTTTAGCAGAATTCTTGGCTACATAAAAGACATGATTCTTGCTAAGTATTTTGGTGCAACAGGACTGAGCGATGTTTTCTTTGTAGCCTTTAGAATACCTAATTTACTTAGAGAACTCTTTGCTGAAGGCTCCATGTCCTCTGCAGTAATTCCAGTGTTAAAGGAAGCTCAGGTAAAAAATGGAGAAGAAGAAACAAAAAAGATTGTAAAAAGTCTTTTTACTTTTATACTCCTTGTTGTAGGAATAATAGTCCTCGCAGGAATTGTATTTAGTCCATGGATTGTAACATTAATTGCTCCCGGATTTACCACCAATCCAGAAAAATTCAATTTAACTGTTTTACTTACGAGAATAATGTTTCCCTTTTTACTTTTTATAAGTCTTGCCGCCCTTACAATGGGAACACTTAATACAAATAATGTATTTTTTATTCCAGCCCTTGCTCCATGTTTTTTGAATATTGCAATTATTATACTCGTAGTAGGCCTTAGTTCATTTTTCTTTAATCCCATAATCTCTGTTGCAGTAGGAGTTACTCTTGGAGGCATCCTCCAGTGGCTCATACAGATTCCCTCTTTTTATAAAAATGGTTTTAGATTTGGTATAGCTCCATATCATTCTGCTTTAAAAAAAATTGCCATTCTTGTGATTCCTACCACTTTATCAATGACAGTAAATCAAATAAATATCTTTGTAAGCACCATAATAGCAAGTTTTCTTCCTGAAGGAAGTGTTACATATCTTTATTACTCCATGAGACTTATACAGCTACCTATTGGAATTTTTGGAGTTGCTGTAGGCATGGCAGTTTTACCAACACTCTCAGGACATATTGCAGAGGGCAGAAGAGATCTACTTACGAAGGATTTTATTTTTGCTTTAAAATTTCTCTTTTTTCTAACAATACCATCAACAATTGGGCTTATTATGCTTAAAGAACCCATTGTAAATACATTATTTCAAAGAGGTGCCTTTGATTTAAATGCTGCAATTAATACTGCCAGTGCCTTATTCTTCTACAGTCTTGGAATTCTTGGAACAGTTGGTTCAAGAACAATAACAGCAACATTTTATTCTCTTCAGGATACAAAGACTCCTGTGATATGTGCAATCACAGGAATGTTAACAAATATCGGTATTTCTGTTGCATTGATGAAGTCCATGAAACACAATGGATTAGCTCTTGCCTATTCTGTGGCTGCAATTGTACAATTTTTAATGCTTGCAAGCTTCATAAAAAGAAAAATACCAGAAATTGTCTTCTCTTCTATTGCTTCATCTTTTATAAAAAGTACGATTGCTTCCTTTTTAAGCATAAGAATTGCTAAATTAATTTGCGACATTAATCCACACCTCTGGCTTTATAGTGGAAAAATGCTTTTAAAATTCCTCTGGCTTGGGGCTGCAATTGCTGTAGCCATAGTTCTATATTTTGTCTTTTGCTATTTGATGAAACATGAAGAACTGAGTTATATTTTAAAAAAGGTAAGGAGGCAATGATGAAAATAAAAAAATTTGAGGTTGGTCCTCTTTTTGTAAATTGTTATGTTTTGTACGATGAAGATACAAGAGAGACAATTATCATAGACCCCGGGGACGAGCCAGATTTAATTCTTGATTTTATTAAGGAAGAAGGGTTAACTGTGAAATATATTCTCTGTACTCATGGACATTTTGATCACATTGGTGCAGTAAAGGAAATCAAAGATGACACTGGTGCAAAAATATTGCTTCATGAAAAAGATATTGAAATTTATAGAAATTCGCCTCAGGTGGCAGAGCAATTTTTTGGCATAGAAATAGAACCTCAGCCTGAACCTGATGAACTGATTGATGATGGAAAAACTATAAAGATATGCAAAAGCCAGTTAAAGTTTATTCATACTCCCGGACACTCTCCCGGAAGTATGTCTATATACATTGATGGTTATATTTTTACTGGAGATACTCTCTTTGCAGGTTCAGTTGGAAGAACAGACCTGGCTGGAGGAAGTATGAAGGATTTGTTAAATTCTCTTAAAAAGTTAGCTTCTCTACCTGAAGAAACTGTTGTAATGCCCGGTCATGGTCCGAAAACAAAAATTGGTTTAGAAATAAAAACAAATCCTTTTTATCATGAAATTTTTTAAGGTATTAATTTTAGTACTTATTCTGTCTATTTCCTGTAGTAATACAAACAAAGAAAAAGTAAAAACTGATGAGGAAAAACTTCAAGGACAACCAATCACTATTGGAATTCTCTCTGAAGAGTCTCCTAAAACTATATATGAAAAATTTTATCCTCTTAAAAAATTCATAGAAAACATACTGAAAAAGCCTGTTTCAATTGATATTGCAAAAGATTACACAGACCTTGAAAATAAAATAAAACAGAATAAAGTTAATCTTCTCATTGTTGACCCTACCATATATTGTGAACTTAAATGGTTCATGAAGCACAAAATCTTTCCCCTTGTAAAACCTGAAGGAGGAACTGCTGAAACAAGAAGCGTTTTTGTAACAAAAAAAGGGAAAAACATAGATAAAATTTTTGATTCTCTTGGTAAAAAACTGGCTCTTGGAGATGAAAAATCGTCATTTAGCTACTTAATCCCCCTTTCAATGTTAAAGGATGTTGATATCTCACTCAAGGATTTTAAGGCAGTGGATATGTTACAAAAAGAACAAAGAATTGCACTTTCAGTTCTTATTGGCGATCATGATATTGGAGCGATGAGTGAACTGACTGCCAAAAAATATTTGCATGACGGACTTAAAATTGTGAGATACTCCGAATCAACTCCAAGATTTTTAATTGCCTATGTTAACAATTTTCCAACGGAAGAGCTGGAAAAAATTAAAAACTCTATTCTTACCCAATCAAATAGAGAAATGCTCAGATCCCTAAGCATTGAAAAATTCTCTCATGCTGAAGACAGAGATTTTGATTATATAAGAGTATTAATAAGAAACATAAAAGGGAAAAATTACATTGAATATACTCCTCAAACAATAAAAGTTGCAATTCTGCCTCTTTATAGCCCTTTAACTATTTATAAAAGATATGATCCTTTAATGAGATATCTATCCGAAAAAACAGGTTATGAATTTAAGCTTGTAATTCCTAAAAATTTTGAAGAATTTATTCAAATTGTCAGCGAAGGAGAAGTAGATTTTTCTTATCAAAATCCCTATGTTTTTTCTATTATATCAAAAAAATATCCAGTGAAAGCAGTTGCTATCACGATCGGAGAAGACTGTACCCAGGATGATGGTATTTGCGGAGACGAACGGTTTAGAGGAATAATTATTACGAAAAAAGATAGCAATATAAATAAAATAGAAGACCTCAAAGGTAAAAGAATAATGATTGTTTCTCCAACTTCTGCAGGAGGATTTTTATCACAAAAGCTGTATCTTGAAAAAAAGGGATTTAATCTAACGAAAGATTTTAAATTAATTGATGCTAAAAGGCAAGAAAAAGTCATCATAGGAGTTTATAAAGGTGAAGCAGATGCAGGATTTATAAGAGAAGCTGCATTAAGTGTATGGTCTGAGGAAGTGGATCTTTCAAAATTAAAAATTCTGGATTACGGAGAGTATCTTCCAAACTGGCCCTTTGCAGTGGTTAAAAACAAAAACCATGAACTAATAGCAAAGGTTAAAAACTCTCTTCTGGAATTAGACTCTACAATATTAAAAAAAGCCAGAATTAAAGGGTTTAAAGAGGCTACTGATGCAGATATCGCAACACTTAAAAAGCTTAGCAATAAATAAAGTTTTAGATAAATTTCAAAGACTGAGCATTGTCAGAAAAATTTTTCTCTCATTCTTAATTCTTTTTATAATACTTATCCTTGCTGTTAATCTGCTTATCCTTAATTATCAGAAAAATTCTCTCAAAAGCCAGATTAATGAAAACATTACCCTACTGCTGGAAAATCTGTCAAAGGATGCTATAGACCATATTGTTTTTTTTGATCCCCTGGCAATTGATGAAAAAATTACACTTATTATGAACAGTCCAGGCATTGATTACATAATGATTTCTGATAAAAACGGTAGAATTATCGGTCATAGCAATAAAAAAGAACTGGGAAAATTTATAAAAATTGACGAAGAAACCTTTAAAAAATGGCAGTATATTGACAGTGAAGAAATAAGACATTTAAACATTCCAATTATGGCTGCAGATACATTCATTGGAGTTTTAAGAGCAGGAATTTCAGAAAATAAAATAAATCAATATGTCAGTGATGCCATAAAGAACTTGAAAAACTATATTTTTATTCTCAACTTTTTAGCCCTTGGAGTGACTATTCTTATGTCTTTTATGCTATCAAAAACTCTTATAAAACCTCTTCAAAGGCTTAAAGAGAAAATGTCCAATATTCAGGCAGACAAACTTGAAGTCTGTCAAAATCCCTATATTGTTCTCTGCAAAGATATACTTTTATGCACTAAAACTGACTGCCCAGCCTATGGGAAAGAAAGATGCTGGCTAATTACAGAGGCAAAGGAAAATTGTAAACTCTGCCATAATATTGATTGTCAGGACTGTTATGTTTATAAAGTCTCCTGCGGTGATGAAATTGGATATTTGATTGAAACATTCAATGAAATGATAATAAAACTCAAACACTCTCTTGAAGAGCTTGACAAAGCCACAAAAGAGAAATTAAAACTTGAAAAATCATCTGCAATGGCAGAAATGGCAATGACAGTTGCCCATGAGATTAAAAATCCTTTAAATGCTATAAAAGCATCCACAGCATATATAAAATCTAACTTTGAAGGCGAAGTATTAAAAGAGTTTCTATCCATAATTGATAGAGAAACAGAAAGACTTAATGAATTAATAACAGGCTTTCTTTCCTATGCAAGACCAGTACCTTTAAAATATGAAAAAGCTGATCTAAACAGAGCAATTGCAGATGTGATAAAACTTATTGAAACAGAAGTTAAAGAAGAATGTAAAATATTAAATATAGAATTTGACAACTCCATACCTGAATTTTACTTTGACAATCACCAGTTAAAACAGGCAATACTGAATCTTCTGGTTAATGCTATGGATGCAACAAAAAATGGAGACAGTATTACAGTGAAAACATTAAAAAAAGACAGTAAAGTATTAATAACAATAGCTGACACTGGTATGGGAATCCCTGAAGAGCTTTTGAATAAAATATTTGAACCTTTTTTTACTACAAAAACAACAGGTTCAGGTCTCGGACTTGCTTGCGTTGAAAGAATTATAAAGAACCATGATGGCAGTATCACTGTTCACAGTAAAAAAGATGCTGGAACAGAATTTATAATAGAGTTGCCTTTAAAATTTTAAACATGGCAAAGATACTTTATATAGACGATGAAATCAGTGCTTTAAAAGCAATCTCAGCTATTTTAAAAAAAGCAGATTTTAATGTCCTAACAGCAACTACAGCTGAAGAAGGAATTGCCATACTTAAAGAAAATCCTGTTGACTGTCTTTTGCTGGATTATCGTCTTCCTCAGATGGACGGAATAGAACTGCTTAAATGGCTTAAACTGAACGGAATCAATATACCAACAGTAATGCTTACTGCCTACGGTACCATAGAAAAGGCAGTTGAAGCAATGAAATTAGGTGCCTATCATTATTTAATTAAACCTGTTGATACAGAACTTTTAATAAATATCCTGAAGGAAGCAGTTGAAAAATCATCTACGTATCTAAAAGAAACTGAAACATCATTTAGTCCATTCCCTGAAATTATAGGAAAAAGCAAAGCAATGCAGGAAGTTTTCTATATAATGCAAATGGTATCGGAAAGCAATGCAAATGTTTTGATTACAGGTGAATCAGGTACAGGTAAAGAGCTTGTAGCAAGAGCAATTCATAAAAAATCACTAAGAAATACAAAACCTTTTATTATCATAGACTGCACAACAATACCTGAGGCTCTTCTTGAAAGTGAGCTTTTTGGGCATGAAAAAGGAGCATTCACAGGTGCTTTAGATAGAAAAATCGGACTCTTTGAAGTTGCCAATGAAGGCACAGTGTTTCTTGATGAAATTGGAGAACTACCCATGTCTTTACAGAAAAAACTTTTAAGATTTTTACAGGAAAAGGAAATTCAAAGAATCGGTAGTAACACAAGAATAAAAGTTGATGTAAGAGTAATATCTGCTACAAATCGGGATCTTGAAAAACTGGTAAAAGAAGGCACATTTAGAGAAGACCTTTACTGGAGACTCAACGTTGTGAGAATTAACATTCCTCCATTAAGGGAACGAAAGGATGACATACCTCTGCTTATTAATCATTTTTTAAACAAATATTCAAAAGAAAACAATAAACCCATTCCTCAGCTTGAACCTGAAGTTATAAATGCACTGATAAACTATGACTGGCATGGAAATGTTCGTGAACTTGCAAATGTCATAGAAAGAGCTGTTGTACTTTCACCTTCCGGAATAATTTCAATGAAACATTTACCCAGAAGAATTCAAGAACACTCAGGATGGACATTTTTAAAGGAAAACAGTTTAAATCTTTTAGAAATTGAAAAATCATTAATTCTTAAAGCGTTAACCTCTACAGGATGGAATCAAACAAAAGCTGCCCAGATTTTAGGAATTTCAAGGAAACAACTTCGCACTAAAATGAAAAATCACGGTCTTTTACCAGACTCGGAAGAAGAAGAAACCTTCTGATTTTATCAGTTTATTTTTAAAAGTTATTGAAAATAAAACACTTTTACAGTAATGGAGAAAAAATTTGTCACTACAACTGCTTTAAAACTTTGACTGTCAATGATTTGCCTATGATGTAACTTCTTCCTCTGAGACAAAGTTATATGGTTTGGCAGAGAATTAAAGTAATTTACTGAGTTTATTAATGCACTCAACTATTGCTTTTGCAGAAATCTCTTCATAATCTAAGAGTTCTTCAGGTGTGCCACTTTTTGGAGTTTTTCTGCATGCAAGACTGTAAACTCTGTCAGAGCCAACTTCAGATTTAACTGCCTCTCCAATACCGCCAGCTGGATAGTGGTCTTCAACTGTAATAATTGCCTTTGTCTCTGAGAGAGCCTCCTTTAGAGTTTCTACATCCAAAGGCTTTACACTGTATAAATCTATAACTCTGATAAAGATTCCTCTTTTTTTAAGTTCCTCATATGCTTTCAGTGCTTCATGAAGCGTTATTCCTGCTGCTATGACTGTGCATAAATCCTTATCAGACCTTTTGATCACCTTTGAACCACCAATTGGAAACTCTTCATCATAGTTGTAAATAACAGGTGTTGCGGAACGAGTTGTTCTTATATAAACAATTCCTTTATGTTTTGCTGCCTCTCTTACAAGTTTTTCTGTAGAGACCGCATCACTGGGATAAACTACTACGCTGTTTAAAATGCTTCGCATCATTGCAATATCTTCAAGCCCCATCTGACTTGGTCCATCCTGACCAATTGAAACACCTGCATGAGAGCCAACAAATTTTATGTTTGCATCGCTATACTGTGCCATTCTTATATGGTCAAAAGCACGGGTAAGAAAGGCTGCAAATGTTGAAACAAATGGAATCTTACCTCTAAGAGCAAGTCCCACTGCCATTCCAACCATATTCTGCTCTGCAACAAAGCATTCAAAAAATCTTTCTGGATAATGCTTTTTAAATATCTCCGCATATGTAGAATTGCTTACTTCTGCATCAAGAACCACAATATCAGAAAACTCTGGGAATAATTTTACCAGTGCCTCACCATAGGCACGCCTTGTGGCAACCATCTCACCAATGTTATATCTCTTTGTAAACTCGTTTATCTTCAGAGGTTGGGGTTCAGGCTTAAGGCTATCAGGCTTTTTCACTGAAGCTGTAAGCCGTTTTATCTCTCCAAGCTCTTTTAAAGCCTCCTCAAATTCAGCCTCTGAGAGCGCTACACCGTGTCTACCTTCCCTGTCTTCAAGAAATGAAACTCCTTTGCCTTTCACTGTTTTGGCAATTATCATTGAAGGTGAATTGTTTTTCAGTGCTTCTTCGTAGGCTTTAAAAATCTCATTGAAATTATGTCCATCAATACATATTGTTTTCCATCCGAAAGAAGAAACTCTCCTTTCATAGGCAGATAAATCCCATCCATACATTGTCTCGCCACGCTGACCAAGTCTATTTACATCAATTATACCGATGAGATTGTCAAGCTTGTAATATGAAGCAAGCTGAACTGCCTCCCATACAGAGCCTTCAGCCATTTCACTATCACCAAGAAGAACAAAAACGCGATATGGAAGTCTGTCAATATATTTTCCGTTAATTGCCATTCCTACACCTATTGAAAGCCCCTGTCCAAGAGAGCCTGTTGCTGCCTCTGCATATGGAAATGCCCTTACAGGATGACCTTCCAGAGGAGAGCCAAACTTTCTTAGAGTCGTTAGTTCTTCCTCAGTAATTCTGCCTGCTACTGTCCAGAGAGAATAAAGTAGTGGTGCTGCATGCCCTTTTGAAAATATAAGTCTGTCATTGTTTGGATTATCGGGATTGTCTGCGTCAAAATGAAAAAAGCCTCCGAACAGGAGGCTTACCATTAACTCTACTGCTGAAAGACAGGTTGTGGGATGTCCTGAACCTGCTCGGGTTGTTGATAAAAGAATATAGTATCTTACAAGTTTTGATAATTCATAGAAATCTTTCACTTTTTATTTTCTGGAGTTTCGCTTATAAGCATTTTAAGAAGTCTCATTCTGCTTGGATGCTTAAGTTTTCTTAAAGCTTTAGTCTCAATCTGACGCACTCTTTCCCTTGTAATTGAAAGATATCTTCCCACTTCTTCCAGCGTATGATCTCTATCTTCACCTATTCCAAATCTCATTTTTATAACTTTTTCTTCCTTTGGTGTAAGAGTTTTTAAAATTCTCTGAATATGTTCACTGAGTTCTGTTCTTTCAGCTTCTGCAACAGGAGATGGAGATGTTTTATCTCCGATAAAGTCTTCAAGTTCTGTATCCTCATCACCAATGGGTGTTTGAAGTCCTATTGGATCCTGTATAGCTCTGAAAACTTCCTCAACTTTCCTTACAGGAACTCCCAGCTTTTCAGCAATCTCTTCATTGCTTGGCTCTCTTCCCAGTTGCTGTGTAAGTTCACGGGATGCCTTTGTAACTCTGTTGTAAAACTCCATCATATGGACTGGAACTCTTATTGTTTTAGTCTGGTCAATTAAAGCTCTTGTGATCGCCTGCCTTATCCACCATGTTGCATAAGTTGAAAATTTGAATCCTTTTTCATATTTAAATTTATCAACAGCTTTCATTAAACCAATATTGCCTTCTTCTATTAAATCAAGCAGTGGAAGCCCTCTGCCCACATAGTTTTTAGCAATGTTAACCACAAGTCTAAGGTTTCTGGTAATTAATTCATTTTTCGTTTCTTCAACAAGACATTTTGCTTTATATATTTTTTGCCAGATATTTTTTAATTCATCTATCTTGAGTCCTGATTCGTTTTCAATCTTTTTAATTTCTGTATGAACTTCTTTATAAAGACTCTCCAATTGTTTTGTATTTTCACCTAATTTCTTTTTCTCATTTATAAGTTTCCGTAATTCTTTGAAAGAACCATACTCTTTAATTTTTTCTTCAATTTTTCCAATGTCATTAATTAAATTTTCCATGCGAATAATAGTTCTACTTAGTGCCTCTTCTGCTTTATCTTCTTCAGTTAAAGTTTCAGCATCTTCTTCTTTGTTTATTTCACTTAAAATTTTTTGATAAAGAGTTAATCCCATTACTGTCTCTTTAATTATACTCTTTCCTTCTTGAAGTTTTTTAGCAAGTTCAACTTCTTCTTCCTTGGTAAGTATTGGAATATCACCCATTGAGTTAAAATAAGCCTGGACAAGGTCCTCTACATGCTCTTCTTCTTCAAGCTCTTCCTCTTCTTCTAAAAATACTTCCTCCTCATCTTCATCAACAACTCTCACTCCCATATCACTTAAAACATCAATAAGATCCTCAATCTCTTCCGGAGAATAGTATTCCGATGGAAGAGCTTCATTAATTTCATCATATGTAAGTTTTCCTCTTTTTTTGCCGAGATTTACAATTTCTTCAAAAATATCTCTTTCCTTCATATTAATCCTCTACAAAGTAGTTTATATTTAAATCTTATCAATTTTTAAAAAAATTTCAACCCTTTAAAAAATAAAATAAAAAAGAGAAAGGGATTGACCCTTCCTCTTTTTTATAAAAATATTTTTTTGACAAGAAGAAATAAAAGAGTAAGTCAAGACACACGGCCTATTAGTACTGGTAAGCTAAACACCTCACGGTGCTTACACCTCCAGCCTATCAACCTGGTAGTCTACCAGGGGCCTTTAGGTCCTGAGTTTCCCCAGGAACGGGAGACCTGATCTTGGGACGGGCTTCCCGCTTAGATGCCTTCAGCGGTTATCCCTTGCGGACATAGCTACCCAGCATTGCCGCTGGTGCGACAACTGGAACACCAGAGGTCCGCCCACCCCGGTCCTCTCGTACTAGGGGCAGCCTCCCTCAAGTCTCCTACGCCCACAGCAGATAGGGACCGAACTGTCTCACGACGTTCTGAACCCAACTCACGTACCGCTTTAATGGGCGAACAGCCCAACCCTTGGGACCTACTTCAGCCCCAGGATGCGATGAGTCGACATCGAGGTGCCAAACCGGTCCGTCGATGTGAACTCTTGGGACCGATCAGCCTGTTATCCCCGGCGTACCTTTTATCCGTTGAGCGATGGCCCTTCCACACAGAGCCACCGGATCACTAAGCCCGGGTTTCCCCCCTGCTCGGCCCGTCGGCCTCACAGTCAAGCCTCCTTATGCCTTTGCACTCAACGGCTGGTTTCCGTCCAGCCTGAGGAGACCTTTGGACGCCTCCGTTACTCTTTAGGAGGCGACCGCCCCAGTCAAACTACCCGCCAGGCAGTGTCCCGAAGCCGGATAACGGCTCACGGTTAGAGCCCCAACAACACAAGGGTGGTATTTCACCGACGGCTCCACAGGAACTGGCGTCCCTGCTTCATAGCCTCCCACCTATCCTACACATGCATTGCCAGGACTCACTGCCAAGCTGTAGTAAAGGTGCACGGGGTCTTTCCGTCTAGCTGCGGGTAACCGGCGTCTTCACCGGTTGCTTAAGTTCGCCGGGTCCCTCCCCGAGACAGCGGCCCAGTCGTTACGCCATTCATGCAGGTCGGAACTTACCCGACAAGGAATTTCGCTACCTTAGGACCGTTATAGTTACGGCCGCCGTTTACCGGGGCTTCGGTTTGGAGCTTCGGAGT